>CAZZFS010000008.1:0-52533 GCA_964653805.1 uncultured Clostridiaceae bacterium
TATACCACTTTTATTTTCTTTTGTTTTATACATTTTTACTACCCCCATGTATTTTTATTTTATTTACATTTAGTATATATCAAACAAAATCTTTTTTCAATATTAAATATTATTTTTATATAATGTTAGTGATTTTTATATAAAAAAATTTACCTAACCTTTTTTAGATTAGATAAATTTTTGATACTATAATATTATATTATTAATTTAATCGTTATTTATTATATTTTTCGCACCAAAATATGTAGCAATTAAATATCCACCATATATTAATACAATAGTTCCACCCGTTATACATATATTAACAAACATATTCGTTTGCCCTAATATGCTAATAGTATCATTTAAAACAAATATACCAACGATAGAATGTACAATTGCAAGAGATAATGGTACTAAGAAATATATACATATTTGAATAAATATAGATCTATTTATCATGCTTTGTTCTACACCTATTTTTTTAAGTAATGCATATCTTTCAACATTATCTGAACTTTCAGTTAATTGTTGAATTGCAAGAACTGCAGCACTTGTTATTAAGAATATAATACCAATATATATTGCTATATATATAATCATAACTTTTAAACTCATACTTTGCTCATACATTAAACTTCTAGAAGTAACATTTGTATACATAGTTTCTGTATCAATTTCACTTATTAGCGATTTAACTAATTCATTATTTTTATTTACATCTCCATTTGTATAATTTATATTTATTAAAGAAACTGTTGGTTCTAAATTATTTAATACTTCATCTGGAACAATTAAAGCAGTATCCTCTTTTGCCATATTATCTTGAAATACAACTTCTATTGTTTTGTTTTGATAAGGTTTTAATTCTTTATTATTAACAATTAATGTATCATTTTTAATCAAATAATTTTCAAAATATTTTTTTACACTTTCTATTGAACAAACAATATAATATTTATTATTTTCTAATTTTAATTCTTCTTTACCTTGCATTTTAAGTAATTTATTTAAATCAGATATTTTTATTATATCCACTTTTGCTTCTTTTATATATTCAAAATTTTTCTCTTTGCTAGGTTCAATCCCTGCTAAAATGTTTTTATATTTTATAGTTTCTAAATTATATAGCTTAAATTCTTCTAAATTAGTAAAATTATTTTTTAATTTATTTAAAGCTTCTTGTGATTTTAAATTAACTTCATTAGAAGGCTCAATGTTTTCGCTTCCAATTCTTGCACTTATATCATATGGATTGGCAGCTTTTATATCATTTGAAAATATATAAGCAAAAGTTGCTCCACCAGCAAGCATTGATATTGTTATAAATAACATCAAGCATACCATAGTCATAGATACAAAATTAGTATTAACTTTACTATTTATTTGTCTTAATATAAATATATTAAGATTTTTATAATATAATCTTTTATTTAAAGTTATAAGTTTTAAAACAAATCCTGCAAGAGACATGAAAAATAAAAACGTCCCAACTGCACCTAGGATAACTGTTATAAGTAATTTACTATCAAAATTCATTAAGCCATCTTCTAAAATCCTATAATATGCTAAACCTAAAATCCCAATTGATGCTATAAATATTATCATTGGAATCCATAATTTTTTAAATCTTAATTTTTCACTTTTTTTATTTGCATAAATTAAATCAATTAATTTATATCTTGAAATTGATATTACATTAAATATCATAACTATTAAAAATATTATACTAAAATATAATATTGATTTTTTAAGAGCTACCATTGAAAATATAAATTTAAGTGAATTTAAATCTGTTTCAAAAAATTTAGCTGTTAAAACAGATAAACCTTGTGATAAGAATACACCTACTATAAGTCCAACTACTAGAGCAAAAACTCCTATTATAAAAGTTTCCATTATAAGTATTTTAGAGATATCTTTTTTTGCCATACCAAGAGTCATATATATTCCAAACTCTTTTTTTCTTCTCTTTATCAAAAACTTATTTGTATAAAGTATTAAAAAAGCAAGTATTACAGAAATAAATATTGAAATATATGATATCATTTCAACTAAAACTTTTACTAAATCTTTTTGAGATTTTGTTATTTGTAACATTGCTTGTTGAGCTTCTATTGAATTAAATGTATAAAACAAACATATTCCAAAAGCAAGTGTTAAAAAATATATCAAAAATTCTTTTGTTGATTTTTTAAAATTGCTAATCGCTAATTTACAAAACATTGCTATTGTCACCTCCTAGAAGTGTTACAACATCAATAATTTTTTCAAAAAATTCTTTTCTTGTATCATTACCACGAATAATTTCATTAAACACATTTCCATCTTTTATAAATAATATTCTATGACAATAACTTGCTGTAAAAGCATCATGAGTTACCATTAATATTGTAGCTTTATATTCTGTATTCATTTTTTCTATACTTTCAAGTAACATTCTAGATGATTTTGAATCAAGTGCTCCCGTTGGCTCATCAGCAAGTATAAGTGATGGATTTGTTATAATTGCTCTTGCTGAAGCAACTCTTTGTTTTTGACCTCCAGATAATTGATATGGATATTTATTTAAAATATCACTTATATCTAATTTTTCTGCCACATCTTTTATTTTACTTTCAATTTCACTAACTTTAAATTTTAATATAGTAAGTGCAAGTGCAATATTTTCATATGCTGTTAATGTATCTAGCAAATTAAAATCTTGGAATATAAATCCAAGTTCTTCTCTTCTAAATTTAGAAAGACCAGCTGATTTTATTTTAGTTATATCTTTGTCATTAATTAAAATATGTCCTGCTGTTGGCTTATCTATAGTAGATATACAATTTAGCAAAGTAGTTTTACCACTACCAGATGCGCCCATAATACCTACAAATTCTCCTTTTTCTACATTAAATGAAATACTATTTATTGCTTTAGTTATATTCCCTTTATTGCCATAATATTTTTCTAAATTTTTAACTTCTAATATTTTTCCCATTTTCTTTCCTCCCAAAATATAACTATATTGTACCATTTATATTTAACCACTACCATCGATTTAACTTACATTATTCTTACATTTTTGTAAGAATATTTATTATATTTTTATTTATTATATTTTTATTTATTATATTTTTATTTATTATATTTTTATTTATATAATTATATCATATAACTGCAAAAAAAATAAAACCCTAGAAAATAATATATAATATATATTATTTCTATAAGTTTTATTTTTTAAATTCATTCAATTTGTGGATTCATAAAAAATTCCATTGAACTCTTTGGATTTTCTTTTTTTTTGTAGTAGCTAGAAATATTATCAAAAACTTGTGAAATCGCCACAGCTTCTTCTTCCATATAATTTAATCCTTCATTTATATATGCATAATATAGGACTTTAATTATTAAAAACTGATTTTCTTCATTTAAAAGTTTATTGATTTTTTCACATTTGTTTGAGTTTTTTTCAACAAAAAAGCCAACCTGTGCCAATTTACAAAGCAATTCTTTTTTGTTTATTCCAATAACTGAACTTTTATCTTCATAACCTCCGTTGTATATTTTTTTATTTATACAACAAAACAGTTGATAAAATTTCGAAGAGTTTCTTATTGATAACTTCTCGCAATCTAAAATTTCATCTCTAAAACATTTATTTACAATTTTCTCATAAACTTTTATTACTTTTTTTAAATATATTTTTTTTCTTTGACCTTCAATATCATCGCCACAATTTCTTAAATTAAATACCAACCGGCCAACCTCAATTGTCACATCCATTAATTCATACATATCCACTTTACAAATATTGATGTTTTTCTTTGTATTACTATTTAATTCTTCTAGCCTAATTAATAGCTTCATTTTTCTCCTCCAGCATTTTTTAGTTTTGCGTTAATTGTATAAATTGTGATTTTTTTGTTTATGTGCCTTTATATATTTTTTTAATTTTTTTGAAAATATCAACAACACACTGAAATTCTAAACTATGGCTCATATAATTATTAACATAATATTCATATGATTCCAAAAGTTCTTCAAATATTTCTTTAGTAAGATCAATTTTTATTTCTTCATTTTTCCCACAAAGAAATGTTGATTTTTCTACCTCAAAACCGATATTTGCTAAATCACATAAAAATTTTCTTTTGCGATTTTCAACATCTTCATCTTTCATCTTATATGAACATCTAGAACCTTGCAACGATACATTAAAGTATAACTTATATACCATTGAATAATGCATAAAATCAAAACTTTTACAATCTTCTCTCACTTTTTCAAAGTATTCTTCTGTAATAGTTTCATATAAATCTTCTAGTTTTTTTAGCAAGTCTGTATCCGTATATCCTCCCATTTTATTTTCTTTACACATTTGTGCTTTAAATCTTGTTAATTCAATAGTAATGTACATAATATCATACATTGTTAATTGTTGCTTTCTTTCTTCAATGTCCTCCAATATCCCTAACAAAATCATGTCAAAGTCCTCCAATATATATTTTATATAATTATATCATAATATAGTAATATATTCAAATATATATTACAACAATTTTTTTAATATATTTTTTTAATATTATATATAAGGGGTTAAAATATATAAAAAATAAACCAAAAGAAAATAATTTATTCATTTTCTCTTGGTTTATAAATCTAATCATTAATGATTTAAATAATATATATTTTATTATTTATTATCTATTATCTATATTTTATTCATATATTGTTTTATAAAAATCTTGTTTAGATTTTTCCATATCTGGAACAAAATAATATACACCACTTATCATTTGACCACTACTATAATCTGTAGATGGTATTTGAATTGATTTTATATCATTTAAATACTCTGATTTATTTGTTGCTATACTAGTTAGCATTGATGTATAATCTGTAATATTCATATTTGTTTTTACTTCTTTTAACATTTTATCTGATAAATTTAACATTTGACTTACTTCCATAGATCCTATTTTTGTTATTAAAGCTTCTAAAACTATTCTTTGTCTTGCAGCTCTTTCAAAATCATTTCCAACAGTTCTATTTCTTGAATGAATTAATGCTTGTTCACCATTTAATGAAACATTTCCTGAACTACTTAATTTAGTTTTTGCAGATCTATTTATATATGCTTTTTCTGCTTCAGTTACATTAATATTTATTCCACCTACGGTATCAATAACATTAACTAACCCTGAAAAATCAATAGTTACATATTCACTTATTGCTAAACCAAAATTATTATTTATAGTTTTTATAGATAACTCTTCTCCACCATAAGCATAAGCATGATTTATTTTATCTTGGCCTCTATCAGGTATTGTTACATAAGTGTCTCTTGGAATACTTATTAATTTTATTCTTTTAGTAACTGGATTTATAGATGCTATTATTATAGTATCTGATCTCCCAGATGACATATTTTCTGTATCTCTAGAATCTGTACCAAAAAATACAACTGTTTTTACTTTATCAAAATTATCCTTTGTGATATTTTCATTAACATTTGAAACATCTTTATATAAATCTTCATTTATATCTAAATTTGTTTTATCAATTTTTTGATAATTAACACTTGATAATTTGGTCCAAATATAACTTATACCTATAACAAGTATTAATACAATGATAATTCCTACTGCAATCATTAATTTATTTTTATTATTTTTTTTACTAGAAACTTGATTTATCATTTTAAAATTCCTCTCTGTAATTTCAATTTTTAAAATTAAAATTAAAATTATCAAAACTATCTTTTATTTCAGAAGGATTCATATACATAATTTCATAATATTTTTTTTCGGGTATTATTTTTGTTATTTTTCTCATAGCTTTATCATACATATCATATATTGATGTTGAATCATGAGAATCTGTTGCCATTAAATGTACCATATTGTTTTTTAATAATTTTATAGCTATTTTTTTTGCTTTACGTCCATATATACCAACTATACTTCCAATATTTAATTGCATTAAAACACCTATTTCAATTAAATCATATAACAATTTGTAATCTTTATATACAAACTCATAACGTTCTGGATGTGCAAGTATTGGAATATATTTTTTAGAAATTAATTCATTTACAATTTCTATTAAATTTTGAACTCTTCCTTGCATTGGTAATTCTATTAATACATATTTACTGCCACCTAGCGTACATATTTCATTATTTTCTAATCTATTAGTAATATTTGAAGAAATATATACTTCATTACCAATATGTACCTTTATATCTATTCCATTGTCTTCAAGTATTTCATTAAATTCTTTTACTCTTTGTGTAATATCTATTTTTTCGTTTTCTAAATCAAATTCAATATAATGTGGTGTTGCAAAGATATCAGTATATCCTAATTTTCTTGCTCTTTTAGCCATTCTGATACTAGTTTCTAAACTCCTTGCTCCATCATCTACACCATGAAGTATATGACAGTGAATATCTATCATTTCCATATTTTTTACCTTCTTCTTTTTTTATTTTTCTTATGTGAATCTACTCTTCCAAATTCATCTTCTTCATAATGATCTTCTGAGTAACTAGAATAATATCTTGCATATTCTTTTCTTTTATCTGCTGGAACCATATTTAAAATAACTCCCGCTATTTTACCACCAACACGTTCTATTGAATTTTTAGAATTTAATAATATATCTTTTTTTGTTTTTTCAGCTGCTGATACTAGAACAACAAAATCCATTTTATCAGCTATAACTAAACTATCTGCTACTATACTAACAGGTGGCATATCAAAAATTATTATATCAAAACTTTCGCTAACTGCTTTTATTAATATATCAATACTTTTTGTATCAAGTAATTCTGATGGGTTTGGAGGTGTTGTTCCAGTTGTTATTATAAATAAATCATTAACTCCAGTTTTATTTATTGTTTTTGTTAAAAGCTCATTTTGTAATTCTTGATCTTCCAAATCAGCTGCTTTTTTTAAATAATCTGATAATCCATTTCTATTTGCTTTACCAAAAATAATATGTTGTCTACCTTTTCTTAAATCTCCATCTATAAGCAATACCTTTTTATTTGCTTGTGCAAATGATATTGCTAAGTTAGAAGATACCCAACTTTTACCTTCACCTGGCATAGAACTCGTAACTAAAAATACTTTGCTCTTTTTATCTGGTTCTAAAAAAAGTAAATTTGTTCTAAGTAATCTTATAGACTCAGATATTGGTGATTTCGGTGAATCATGTACTATAACGTCTTTTCTCATTTTTATATCCTCCTTCTTAACCTTCTATTTTTTGTATAACAGCAAGAACTGGTAAATTTAATAATTTTTCTAAATCTTCTTGTGTTTTTACTGTATTATTTAAGTATACTCTAAGTAATATTATTGCACAAACAATTGCCATAAATCCTATTCCAAACATACCAGCTGATTTAACTCTACTAATATTATATGGTGCACGAGCTGCCTCTGCTATATCAATTACAGATACATTTTCAATGCTATATACTTCTTTTATTTTTGAAATAAATACATCTGCTAATTCATTTGCTACTTTTGCTGATACTTCTCCATCTGGATCTGATACTGTAATTTGAAGTAATTCAGTATCTTCTTTTGAACTAACTGCTATTTTTCTCATTAAATCTTCTTCTGAAATTTCTAATTTTAAATTTTCTATAACAGTTTTTGCTATAGTTCTACTTTTTACAATTTCACTATATGTAGCAACTAATTTTTGATTAAGTAATACATCTGTTTGAGTTATTGAACTATTCCCACTTGATGCCATGCTTGATGGCTTTGAAAGTACTAAAGTAGTAGATGACTTATATAACGGCTCTACTAAAAAATTACTATATACTAAACCTATAGCAACGCCTAAAACTGCTGCTATAATAATGTATGCTTTATTTTTCCAAAATGCATAACCAACTTCTTTGATATCTAATTCTTCCATATGTTTGATCTCATCCTTTCAGTTACATAACCTCTTTTGTTTATGTAATATACAAAACAGCAAAGATTACTTTTATATGTATTCTATTATACACTATTTTTGTCAATTTTCCAAGTCTTTTTATAACTTTTATGTGTTTTTATGTAAATTTATTTTAAAATAATTACATTTTTTATGTAATTTAAAGAAAGATTAAAGAAAAAATTAAAAAATCAAAATCAAAAACAAAAAAATAATAGTTTAAATTTATAAAAATCAAACTATTATTTTATATTATATATTTTACATATATTTTGTATATCCTTTAAATTACTTTATATCACTTTTTAATGTAATCACATTTATTTCAGGTGTATTAAAAACTCTAAAATAAAAAGGTTTTAAACTTTTAGTAGAACCTAATCCTCTACTAACATATTGATTAACACCTTCTACATTAACTAAACCAGATACATATTTTTGATTAGGAAAAAAACTTTCTTTTTTAGTTTCAGCTGGAATATATATTGCTCCATAAAAAGGAATCCTTATTTGACCACCATGGTAATGTCCTGCAAGTATTAAGTTATGATAATAAAAAGTATCTTTTTTTGAAGCAATTAATTTTAAAATTCTTTTATATGCCGGATAATGAGCTAATCCGATTTTTGTATCATTACTATATTTTGTTAATTTATCTTCTAAATATTTTTTTCTTTCATCAGAGTAATTAGATTTAGTCTTTTCTTTAAAAAAAGCTCTTGAAATAAAATCAAAATTAGAAAACACTAATCTTTTATCCACATTTTGAACAACATAAGTATCTACTAATAACTTGATACCTATTGATTCTATTTTTCTACCAAACTCTGTTATTTTACCAGTTATTAAATAATATGGTACTGGACCATTATTTCCATCAACATATAACATAGGTGTTTTCTTTGTTATATGTTTAACCAGATTTATTAAAGCTTCCATTTCAAAATCATGATTATTTAATATATCACCTGTAAAAACGATTATATCGTAGTCTAATTTATTAATTTTATTGTATAATGTTTTACCAAAATCTCTAGAATGTAAATCTGATATTTGTAATATTTTATACCCGTCAAACTCTTTTGGTAAACTATTAATAAGCACATTTTGCTTTGCTACCTTAACTCTATAATTATCAATGCCAATATATAGACAAATTGCTATACAAAAAACAATAAAAAAAATAACGTACCCCATACATCACCCCATACATCATAAAAAAATATTATTACTAATTTGTTTTATGTACTATATTATAACATATTATGTATACTTTTTCAATATAAAACTTTTATTTTGGCATTCAATTTATAAAAAAAATTATAATATTTATATTATATATTTAAAGAAATCATAATATTGCACCGAATTACGTGATATTTTCCACATTTTTCGTTCGAATATTGTGAAAAGTTACACATTTTACGGTGGAATATTATAATTTAAATCTACTTATATTTATATTTTTTGCCTCCTTTCAAAAAAAATAACAGTAACTCTATAATAAGTTACTGTTTTTTTTGCTCCCTACTATTGCTAGGGATTTCATTCTTTTTTAGTTCCCTACTATTGCTAGGGGTCTCATACTTTTTACTAATTTAAACCATGTTAAATTATATTTATATTATACAATACTTTTTTTAAATTGTCAATATTTACAAAATACTGATATTTAAATTTTTAAAGGATATTCAATTGAAAAGGTCTTTTTTTATTTTAAAATATCTTCATTTATTAAAAATTCTATTAAATTAATATGTTTTATACCATCTCTACTATAATCCAAATAATCATTTGATATAACATATTTAGGATAATTATCCTTAATATTTTTATATGCTCCAAATTCTCTTTCTATAACTTCTTGAGACGCTAAACGTTCTGAAACTTGTATATAACTTCTATCACCAAAATTATCAACTATAAAATCAATTTCTCCATTTATTGTTTTACCTACATAAATATCATATCCTCTAGATAATAATTCATTATATACAATATTTTCTATTCTGCCTCCAGAAGAACTTTCTACACTAGATTTTTTTAATTGCATCATTCCGAAGATCAGCCATATAGTATTTTTCTTGTGTGGACATAACTCTTTTACCTCTAATATCATATCTATTAGCTTTATTTATTAACATTGAAGAAGTTACATTATCAATGTAATTTAATAGTCTATCTACAGAGGTATTTATCATTTCTTGTTTTAAAAAATTCTTGATTGAATTTGCAGAAAATAAACCTCCGATATTTTCTAATAAAAACTGTATTATTCTATTTAATAAATTAACATCTTTAATATCTGATCTTTCAATAATATCTTTTAATATTATTGAATTATATAAATCTTGTAAAAACATTTTTTTCTCTTCATTTGTATTTATATTATTTAATTGTGGCATACCACCCCACTCTACATATCCAGCTAAATCTTTTTCTGTAGGATTTGTTATATTTTTCACTTCACAATTTTCTGCAAAAGAAAATGGCAACATTTTAAAACTAATATATCTTCCAGATAAATGTGTAGATAATTCTCCAGATAATAACTTTCCATTTGAACCTGTTAAAAATATACTTACATTTAAAGTTGATCTAAAAGAATTAATTGCAAGTTCAAATTCTGATACGTTTTGTATTTCATCAAAAAACAAATAATATTTTTTATCATCTTTTATTTTACTTTTTATATATTTATTTAAAGATTTAACATTCAATAATTCTATATATTCCACATCTTCTAGATTCATAAATATAATATGTTCATTATCAATTCCTTTTTCTTTAAGTTCTTCAACTATCTGCTTAAGTAATATTGATTTCCCACATCTTCTCATACCTGTTATTATTTTTATAAGTTCATTATCATAAAAGCCTCTTATTTTTTTTAAATATTTCTCTCTTTTTATCATTTACAAAACCTCTTTTCTAATAATTATATATATTATATCATAAATTTCATTTTTTGTAAACTTTATCGAATAAAATCGAAAAACTTTCGTTTTTTGAAAGTTTTTCGATTTTACACCGATATTTTATATTATTACTGCTATTATATACTATTATTCAAAAAACATATTAACTTTTATTAAATTAACTTTATTAATTCAAGTAAATTATCAATTATAAATTTTTGTGCTTTAGGTTCATAATTTAAACTAACAAATTTTATACCTTTAGCATTTTCATATTCTCTAGTAACTATTCCATAATCTTCTTTGTATTCATCTGCTACAAACCAATATATTTTATCAGCTACTTTTGTAGATTCAATAACTCCCATTTTAGATAAAGCTTGATTTAATCCTTGCCCAGTCAAACCTTTCATATCATTTAAATTAACATATTCATTAATATATGCACATACTTTAGAAATACTTAAAGTTTCATTAGGTATTTTTATTTGTTCTATTTGTTCTTTAGTAATACTAAAATCTACTTTTTTAGAACTAGCTGTTTTATTTAAATTAACTTTATATTTTAGTACCTCTTCAATATATTTAAATAGCCTTATATATTTAGGATTATTTAAAATGTTATTATCATCTAGTATTTCACCGGTATAATAATCTATACCTTCACTTAAAGCATTCATTACTTGTATTGCTTTTTCTAGTTTTTCTTTTTCTGTTATTTCATTCATTAATATACCACCTCGCTAATAAATATATATTATTTAATCATTTACTTCATTTGCCATACAAAAAACTGAATATAAAGGAATTGATTTTATGTTATTTTCAAAACCAAAGTTTTTAGTAGATATTCTAATACTATATTTAGGTTTATACTTATCAAAATAATAATTTAAACTTTTTGATAAACTATTATCACTAGCTTTAATTTCAACTGGTATTATACCGTCATTGTTATATATTAAAAAATCTACTTCTGCTTCTCTTTCAGATGTCCAATAATATAGAGATATGCCCTTTGAAGTTAATTCTTGCGCAATATAATTTTCTGTTATTGAACCTTTATACATAAATGATTGATTTAAAAGTATATCAGAAAATTTCACTTCACTAATATTAGTTAAAATTCCTATATCACTTAAATATAATTTAAATACATCTTTATCATGAAAAACTTTAAGAGGTTTTTCAGGTCTTTTAACATTATAACAAGCAAGCACCATATTACTAGCTGTTAACCAATCAATAGCAGTTTCAAATTTTCTCTTTTTGGCAGATTTCTCTAAAACAGAATATTTAAATCTTTTATTTTCATTAGCTAATTGTGTAGGTATATTTTTATATATTTTTTCTATTTTTACACTCTCTATATTACTTAAAGTATATTTATTCATATCAGCTATATACATTTCAACAATATTTGACAATATTGTTAAATCATATTTTAATATATCTTGATCATTTAAAATAAAATCATTTATTGATTCAGGCATTCCACCTAAACATAAATATTTCCTATATAACTCTAAAGCTTCCACATGAGCAAATTCTTGCATAGATTCATTATTTAAATAACAATATTTTATTCTATCTAAAAGCATTTCTTTACCAATTGCCATTAAAAATTCTTCATAATTCATAGGATACATATATTCCATTTTTACCTTACCAACAGGAAATGATGAATTAAATCTATTTATTTTTATACCAAGTAAACTACCAGCACAAACTATTTTAAATGGTTTTTCAGATTCACAAAAATATTTTAAAGAAGTTATAGCTCTTTCTGATACTTGAATTTCATCAAAGAAAATTATTGTTTTTTCTAAATCAATTTTTCTTTCTAACTTTAATTCTATATTTGATAATATATTATCTGCATCTAAAGTAGTTTCAAATATTTCTCTAATCCAGTCTGTTTTTTCTATATTAAAATATAAATAATCTTCAAAATTTTCTTTACAAAATTTATTTAAAGTATAAGTTTTTCCTATTTGTCTTACACCTATAACCATTAAAGGTTTTTCCATTCCACTATTTTTCCATTTTTCTAAAGTATTTTCAAATAACCTTTTCATAAAAATACCTCCTTACATTAATATTTTAACATAAAAAAACTTATTTTTCAACAAAATGCACCTTTTTACACTCAGTTTTGCTCAAAAAATGCACCTTTTTACACCCAGTTTCATTCCGAAAATGCACCTTTTCGCACCCAGTTTCATATTTTCTTGTTATTTTCTTGTTATTTTCTTTATTTTTTATTACTTTTACTATCTTTTTTCTATTAAATTATATAATCTATTTTACCTTGTTCATATTTAACCATATTCTCGATTGAAGTTATTTTATTTACTTCAATATATCTATTTTTAAATTCTTCTTCATTTTTTAATAATGCTCTCATATCATCTATAAATACTTTATAAGTTTCATCTTCAAAAAACATATTTTCTGGATTTTCTTCATCATATTTTTTTGCTAATCTTTTGATTGTATAATCTAAATACTCAGAAATTTTAATTTCTGGCATTCTTTCTTGACCTACAAAAAAACTTCTAATAAATACAATTTCTATTCTAGTATTTCTATCTGCAGAAGATATTAGCTTTCCATAAACACTTCTTGGCTCATCTTCTTTTGATGATCTATGATCTTGTATTGCTTCTTTTATTATATTTCTTTCTTCATTTGTAAAAAACTTTTTCATATTTTCATCATTAATAAAATTACTAGCAGCTATTTTTTCATGTATTTTATGATCTTCATATTTACCTAAATCATGATACACGCAAATAGCATATATTATATTTTCATCTAATCCTAGTTTAAAAGTATCATTAAGTGCAAAAGCCCTTCTTATTACTTCCATAATATGAACTATTCCATGTGCTTTATCATTAGACTCATATTGAGTAAAAATATTTTCTTCTATATACTCTTTTAAATCATTTCTAACATTTTTAGTATAATATTTAATTTCATCAATACTACTCGCTTCTAATATTTCATTTCTAACTATATCAAAATTCTTTTCAAAAGGCTTGTTAATTTTTTTTTCAAAATCATTTTTTAATTCGTTATATACAGAATATAACAATTCATCTAATGACATCTTAGGATTTTTTCTACGAAATTCATCAAACATTAACTTCATTTTATTATTTAACCCATTAATTTCAAAATATTTAGTTCTAAACATTTCTTTATTTTCAGATAATTTTGTTATTTCTTCTAAAAAATTTTTATACTCTATATCCTCAAAATACATTTTTTCTTTTGCATAACCTTCTTTACCAAATTTATTTAAAATATGTAATCTAGATTCTTCAATTATTTGTTCTAATGAATCATTTTGATTATTTTTAACCCTATATTCATATGTTCTTTTAAGTGGAATATCTATTAATGTATTTCTATCTGCTGAAGAAACTATTTTTCCATAAATACTTCTTGGTTCACCATCCATACTTGCTCTATGATCATAAACAGCATCACTCATTATTTTTATTTGTTCTTTTGAAAAAAATTCTTTTAATTTTTCATCTTCAAGAAGAATATCACTAGATACTTTTTCATGATTTTTCGCATCTATATAATGGCCAATGTCATGGTATGAAGCAACTGTATAAACCATATCGTAGTTTATATCCGAAACCATACTTGCAAATTTCAAGCTTCTTTTTATAACATACGTTATATGATCTAAACCATGTCCTAAATCATTTTTTTCATAAATTGGAAATATACATTTTTTTATATATTCTTCTAAATTTTTATTAATTGTCATAAAAGCCTCCTAAAAATTGATACATATATATACCAAATAATAAATAATATTATATCACAATTATATATTTTCTAAAAGTTTTGGAAGTAAAGTTACAAAACTATACACAAAAAAATAGTAACGCTTAAACATTTTAATTTAAGAGTTACTATTTTTGTTTTCCAACTATATTTTGTTATTTTTAAACTAATTATTATACAAAGTTAAATTTTAAGTTCATTATTTTGATTTAATAAAAGATTTTCGTAAAATTTCATTAAATACTCATCATTAGGATATATATTTTTACTAACATTTGTATAATTGCTTAAAACTAATGAATTTCTAAAATACACAGAATTATCTTTAAATATATCATTATTAACATTAAACCCTAAACTTCTCAAATATTTTTCAACTAATACAGCAGTTGTTCTAGTATTACCGTTCTCCAAAAGGATGTACTTGCCATATTCTAGATGTAAATTCTACTATGTGTTTTATTTTTTCATTCATTGAAAGGATAGAATAGTTAAATCTTTTTTCATTATTAAAATCATATTCTAGTGAATCTTCTATAAGGTGGTATGGTGCATAATTTACTGTATCTGAATTTAAAATAGGTTCATCTTTTGTTATATTATATGTTCTATATTGTCCAGCAAAATCATAAATATCTTTAAATAAGTATTTATGAATATTTTTAAAAGTTATAGGATTTAAAATAAAACTATTATCATTTAAAAGTTCAACTATTCTTGTTGATACTAAATCACATTCTAACTCATTTGATATTTTTTTATCTTTTAAATTTTTTGTTTTATAATATTCACATATTTTTTCTTTTACTTTATATGTATCTAAATCACCATTAATATTTTCATTTACAAGCTCAACTAAATATTTAGAAGGAGTTAAATTATCAACAAGATTTAATCCAATTGCCATATTCCAATATTCTTGTTTCTTTTTTTTATCAGTAGTTTCTACTATTTTTTCATATTCATTCATATTTTCTTCCATAAAAATCAACCTTTCCTTTCAATTTACTAAAGCTATAAATAAAAATCCAAGCTCTTTTTTCTTTAATAATAACTAATATTATATCACACAATATAACTAAAACAAAATACTATTCTATTATTAAAATTTAAAAGTAAATTATATTCTATTGGAAAAGTAAATTAAAATATATTATTTTATATTATACTATGTTATTTTTTTAATGTAATCAAATCTAATTCCGGTGTATTAAATAATCTAAATTTAAGCATATTTATTTTCTCACTAGCACCTAGACCTCTACTAACATATTGTTTTACACTTCCAACACTAACTAAACCAGAAACAAATTCTTGTTTAGGAAAAAATTGTTCCTTTGTATTATTTGTTGGAATAAAAACAGCTCCATAACCTGGAATCCTTATTTGTCCACCATGATAATGTCCAGCTATAATTAAATCCGAATAATATGAAGGTTCTTTTTTAGAATTAATATATTTTAATAATCCTTCACTAGCAGGATAATGGCTTACACCAATTTTAATATCATTGTTATATTCTAAAAGTTTAATTTTTAAATCTTTAGAATATACATATTTCCCACTTAAATATCCTTTGTTATACACATTACTAACAATATCAAAGTTTGAAAAAACTATTCTTTCACTATCTTTATTTATAACATATGTATCTTTTAATAATGTAATACCTAAAGATTGTATCTTCTCACCAAACTTAGTAACTCTACCTGTTAAATAGTTATATGCCATAGGGCCATTATTTCCATCAACATATAGTATAATATCTTTTTTATCTATATTTTTTACGAGTTTTTCAAAAGATTCAATAGCATAATCATCATTATCCATCATATCCCCAGTAAATAAAATAATATCATAATCTAGGGAATTTATTTTATTAGATAAATTATTATCAAAATCTCTAGAATGAAGATCAGATAATTGAAGTATTTTATATCCATTAAATTTATCTGGCAAATTACTTATTTGTACATTAGTTTCAACAACTTTTATACTATAGTTATCTATAATAGCAAAAACGAAAAAGCTTGTTATTAAAATATTTACTAGTATATATATGTAATATTTCATTCTCTAATCTCCTCTCTTTATTTGCAACTAATTATACCACAATTTCATTTTTTTAACAATTTCAAATCAAACTTTTTTAAAAAAATAATAGCATATAAAAACAAAAAGATATATTACAATAAAATATAACATACCTTTTATATATTTAATTAAAGTAAATAATTCCAACCATGTTTACACATATCTTCTAAACTATATTCAGCTTTCCAACCAAGTTCAGTTTCTGCTTTAATAGGATCAGAATAACAACTAGCTATATCTCCAGCTCTTCTTTCAACTATTTGATATGGTACTTCTATATTGTTTACTTCTTCAAATGTTTTAATAATATCAAGAACACTATATCCTTTTCCAGTTCCTAAGTTATATACATCTAATTTAGTTTCTTCATCTTTTTCTAATTTTTCAATAGCTTTTAAATGACCTTTTGCTAAATCAACAACATGTATATAATCTCTTACGCCAGTTCCATCAATAGTATCATAATCATTACCATACACTGATAATATTTCTAATTCACCTTTTGCAACTTTAGCAACATAAGGTAATAAATTATTTGGTATTCCATTTGGTTCTTCACCTATTAAACCACATTCATGTGCACCAATAGGATTAAAATATCTAAGTATTACAATTCCCCAACTATTATCTGAAGTATATAAATCTTTTAAAATTTCTTCTATCATATATTTAGTTTTACCATAAGGATTTGTAATCTCACCACCTGTAGAACAATCTTCATGAATTGGAATGATTTCAGGATTCCCATATACAGTTGCTGAAGAACTAAATATAAATTTTTTAACATCAAATTCTTTCATTGTTTCAAGTAATGTAACAGCACCTGAAATATTATTACTATAATATTTTAAAGGTTCTTTTACAGATTCACCAACAGCTTTAAAACCAGCTAAATTTATTACAGAATCTATATCTTGATTATTTAAAAATATATTTTTTAACCCTTCTTTATCATTTACATCTAATTTATAAAAATCAAAATCTTTACCAGTTATTTTTTTTATTTTATCAACAACTTCAATTTTACTATTTGATAAATCATCAATTATTATTATATCTTTTCCTTCGTTTAATAATTCTACACATGTATGTGAACCAATGTATCCTGTTCCACCTACAACTAATATTTTACTCATTTTTATCACCTATCCTTTTTTTATAATATTCAACATACCAATCCGAAAATTTTTGTAAACCATCTTCAATACTGGTATATGGTTTAAACTTTATAACATCTTGTAATTTATCAGTTGAAGCATATGTTGCTTTCACATCTCCTAATTTTAAAGGTTCAAATTTCTTTTTAAAAATAACTTCTTTACCGATTGATTTACTTAAAGTTTTTTCTAAAGTTTGTATAAAAAACATTAATTTTTCAGGATTATTATTACCAATGTTAAACACTCTATGCAAAGAATGTTCAATATTAATATCAATATTTTTAATATTAATATCATAATTCAATGGATTTGGAATAAGTTTTTCAATACCTTCAATAATATCATCTATATATGTAAAATCTCTATATAAATCATTTTCAAAATCTCCATTATTAAATATTTTTATTTCTTCTTTTCTAAAATATTTATCTGTAAAACCAAAATATGCCATATCCGGTCTTCCCATAGGTCCATAAACAGTGAAAAATCTAAGGCCTGTAGCTGGAATATTGTAAAGATGACTATATGTATTACACATTAATTCATTAGATTTTTTAGTTGCTGCATATAAAGATACTGGATTATCAACAAAATCGTTTTCTTCAAATGGAACTTTTTTATTAGCGCCATATACAGAACTAGATGAAGCATAAATAAGATGATCTACTACATTATACCTACAAGCTTCTAAAATATTAAAAAAACCTATAATATTGCTTTGAATATATACATCTGGATTTTCTATTGAATATCTTACACCTGCTTGCGCAGCTAAGTTAATCACAATATTAGGTTTGTATTCTTCAAAAATTTTCATTATCATATCTTTATCTGATATATCAACTTTTATAAAAGTAAATTTTTCAAAAGTTTTAAGTTTTTCTAATCTTGCATATTTAAGATTTACATCATAATAATTATTTAAATTATCAATACCTATTACTTTACAACCTTTTTCTAAAAGTTTTTTTGATAAATAAAAACCAATAAAACCTGCTGCTCCAGTCACTAAATATGTTTTATTTATATCTAATTCTTTAAAATCCAATTTTCTACCTCCCTATATATTATATTTATCTTCCAATAGAATAATATTCTATTCCTGCTTTTTTCATATCTTCAAGTTCATATAAATTTCTACCATCATAAACTAAAGGTATTCTCATAAGATTTTTATATTCTTCTGGTTTAATATTTTTAATTTCATTCCATTCAGTAAATATAAAACATATATTAGCATCTTTTAAAGCTTGTTCTACATTATCAACATATGTTATATTACCTTGTTTATTTTTTCCTTCTGGAAATTTCTTTTTAAAATTTTCTTTACCTACAGGATCATACGCATAAATGTCTGCTCCTTTTTCTAATAATAAAGGTATATTTTCAAGTGAAGGAGCTTCCCTTAAATCATCTGTTCCAGGTTTAAATGTAAGTCCAAGAACAGCTACTTTTAGACCATTAAAAGTAATAAGTCTTTTACTAGCTTTTTTTAACAAAATTGTTTTTTGTTCTTTATTTACATCTATAGCTGCTTTTATAGTTCTAAGTTCATAACCATGTTGTTTAGCTAAATGTTCAAGAGCTTTAGTATCTTTTGGAAAACACGAGCCACCATAACCAATACCAGCATTTAAAAAATTTTTGCCAATACGTTCATCAAAACTCATACCTTTAGCAACATCTTGGATATCTGCTCCAACAAGTTCACAAAGATTTGCAATATCATTCATATATGATATTTTAAGTGCTAAAAAATCATTAGAAGCGTATTTTATCATTTCAGCAGAACGTCTATTTACAGATACTATTGGAATATTAAAGGGTTGATATATTTCCATTAATAAATTCTCTGCCCATTTACTTTCTGTACCTATAATTATTCTTGCCGCATGAAGAGTATCACAAACAGCTGTACCTTGAGCTAAAAATTCTGGATTAGAAGCAACTTCAATTCTTATTTTATTTTCACAACCAATTCCATTACCAACGTGATATTCTCCATTATGCGGTAAAAAATCTTTAATAAATTGTTCTACTTTATCATTTGTACCTATTGGCACAGTAGATTTAACAACAATCAAACAATCTTTTTCAACACTTCCAGCTATTTGTCTTGCAACAGTTGACAAATGACTTAAATTTGCCGATCCATCAGCCTGTTCAGGTGTTCCTACTCCTATAAATATAGCATCTGCTTCTTTATATGCTTCTTTATAATTAGTAGTATACTTTAAGTTACCTTTAGCATAATTTTTTTGCATTAATTCTTGTAATCCTTCTTCATATATAGGAGAAGTACCACTTTTCATTAATTCAATTTTTTTTTCATCAATATCTACACATGTAACATTATGACCAACTTCCGCAAAACAAACTCCTGCTACAAGACCTACATAACCTGTTCCAGCTACTGCTATTTTATACATAAAACCACCTATCCTTTCTTAATTATATTATATTTTATTCGATTAATTTATTTAATATTTTATTGTTTATTTTCATTATTACCATTCCACACATTATTGAAATAACACAAGTTAAAATAAATGTAGGAGTTTGAGTTAATTTAATGTGAAATAATTTAAGTGAAATAGTTGTAAGCACTAATATAAATAGTGGATGTGAATAATACAACCAATTTGCACATTTTTTTGAAAAATTTGCAACTTTACTAAACTTCTCTGTTTTATTATTAAGTAACAAAAGTATTATACTAGCCAACAAAGGATATAACATAAATGTTATTACTATTGATACTTGTACTTTTGTTATAACAACTAATATAATTTCAGCTATATAAAGTAATACTATTATTAATATTGCCATTATCATTTTTTTATTACTAACATTTTCAATTTTACTTTTCAAAATATTTAAAAAATAACCTAGCACAAAAAATGGTAATGCAATAAAAAATATTTGCCTTATTGTTCCAAATTTTGAAAATTGAAATAATTCATTTAAAATAGGAATATTAGTAATCAACAAATTATATGCATCAAATAAAACTCCAATAAAATATATTATTAATGATATATATGCTAATAATTTTAACTTTTTCATTTTATAAAAAATGGTTGTTAATATAACACAAAATATTATTGCTGGAAAAAACCATAAATGATAGTAACTTCCATAAATAAAAAATTCAATTAAAGATTTTTTCACAAAACTAATAAAACTTATATTATTTTGAAAATCTTTTATAAATGTTATACTAAAGTATATTAAACTCCATATTATATAAATATTTAATAATCTTTTAATATATTTAAAACTCACATCTTTACCATCATTTAAATTTTTAATATAAAAATATCCAGAAATCGCAAAGAAAAATGGTAATCCAATTCTAGGCAAAACTTGCGTTCCTATATATCCTAGCAAAGGATTTATATCTTCAAATGGATGAGTATGTATTGCAACTATCATAATAGCACAAATCAATCTCATTATATCAATTAAATTATATTTTTTTACTTCCATAATTTTAACTATATGATAAATATCATATTCTCCTTATTTATTATTATTTTTTAAATTAATTATATTTTTTTTAGTTTTATATGCAAATCTATAAGCTTTAGATTTTAATCTCTTTATTTTATTATTTGGCACTGATTTTTTAAAACAATATTCAAAAGATTCATTATCTAACATTTCTAGAAATTCAACACTTTTTGGATTTCTTGGTGCTGATTTTGTAATACAGCCATTACCAGGAAAAGCAGATTCAATAGTACATTCTTTTTGAAATGTATTTTCTTCAATTAAATTAAAAAGTTCATTTCCTTTTTCTGAATTAACCATTACAAGAGATGTTCCTTTATCTGGATCAAGCTTTGTATCTATAGCACCTACACCCCAAAAATCCGCTAAAGTTATATCAGCAACTCTCGGGAAATCTTTATACTTACATTCAAAACAAGATTCTCTCATATATAAATTTTCTTCAATATATCCTCTCATAAATAAATCTGTATATCTATCTTTTATATATTTTTTACCATTTTCAAAATCAATTCTTGTGCTAAATCTATTCCATCCATAAGTCTTATTTTTAAACCATACCCTTTTTATTGTGCTATTATATTTTTTTTCAAGCATTTCAAGGTATTTTAAATAAGCTTTAGGTGAATTAACACCTCTACAAACAAAATCAAAAGTAATTAAATTATCATATTTTTTTTCTAAAAAGCTTAATAATCCAGCTACTTGACAAGGCGAACCACAAAATGCAACTTCTTTATTTTCTAATAATTTGTTTTTTATTGTTTTATATATAGTTCCAATATCACTTTGAATATATTTAGATTGTCTAATTATATTTAATTGTCCTTCTTTTTCAATCATACAATGTTCAACTAAATTTTTTTCATTATATTTAGCTGCCACAACAAATCCATCATTTTTTAATATTACTTTTGCAAGTTCAGAAAAAACACCTCCAGAAGTACTATTAAATCTTATTTCTTCATCTAATGACCATGAAGCAAATATTTTAGGTTCTTTCCATTTATCCTCTAATGATATATTATTTAAAGAAGGACATATATTTAAACATTTTTTACATTTTATACATTCATCATAATTTACACTAGGATAACGAAAACCTAATTTATCGTCTTTCATTTTTATGCAATTTTTAGGGCATACATTATAACAAGCATTACAACCTGTACAAATTTCTTTTTTTATTGAATCAATCATACTTCCACCCCCAATTAACATTTTCTTTAATAATTTTTGCTGGTGAACCAGCTACCATAGAATTTTCTGGAACATCCTTCGTTACAATAGATCCAGCAGCAACTATTGCACCATTTCCTATTTTAACACCTTTTAATATAATTGCTCTTGTTCCAATCCAGACATTATCACCTATTATAACTGGCTTTGTCATATCATTTTCTTGATTTTTTATGCTATGTGCATCTGAATCCATGATTGTAACATCATGAGATATTGCAACATTATTGCCAATAGTTATACTATTAGTGCATCTAATCTTTACATTTGAATTACAAAAACCACTACCTAATGTTAATTTACTATTTTTAAAACAAATAATATCTCCACCATAATATATTGAAAAGTTACCATTTACATTCATTTGAGAATTACTATCCATTCTAACAATTGTACTTCTTCCGTTATATTTTATACAATTATCGTTTGTAATTAAATTACCATTTAAAATAATTTTAGCTGTTTTATTTAAAATAATATATGATTTTTTACAAGTAATTAGTTTTCCATTATTTTTTATTATTTTACTATTAAAATAGTTATTAATTACAAAAGGAATTATTTGTATTTTTTTAAAATTTTTAATCATATTTTACCTCCAACTAAATTTATTTTTTCGATATCTGATATCACAATCTTAATGAATTTTTCTCTTCCTGTTTTATTTAAAAAATCCGAATTCAAATACAAATTGTAATCTTCAAATCTTTCATCATATAAATAATTTAAAACAGGTATTTTCTTTACATTTGCTTTATCTATATTATCAAATAAAACTTTTTGCATAAGTTCTTTTGACATTAAATTATTAAGAACATTTGAGATTGGCGGAACGATAATAACTGGTTTAAAATTATTTTCTTCACAATAATCAATCATTTCTTTTAATAATTTTATAGTTTTTTCAAATATATTTTGAAATTCTTTTGGCATATTCTCAACTAATAATTCATCACTAAAATCAAATTGTTTTTTCCATCCTTCTATTCTTGAAATAGCATCTTTTTCAACTTGTTCTTTTGTCATTAAATTTTCATCTTGATTATATAAATCATCTAATTTTATATCTTTTACAATATAACGAATATTTTTTTTTGCTTTTATAACAGGAAATAATACATTCATTATATATTTGAATTTATTATAATTTAATATATTATCACTATTTAAAAAATGATAATATTTATTATTAGCATTTTCATCTTTATAATCTAAAAAACAAAAAACAAAATTAGGTATTGTTATTAAAACAACACAATCTTTTTTTAATTTATTTGAATATTGTTTTAATATTTTAAAATCATAAGATAATGATTGTGGTTGTAAAGCAAAATTAAATCCTTTTAAATTTGTATAACTATAATCAAAAGCATATTTAGCATAACTACTCCCAGTATTTACAATCTCTAAATCATCTTGAATATTTTTAAATTTTGCTATTTGTTCTATTTGTTTTTTATAATAATTTGTATTTTTATATAATATATTTAAAACACCTAAAATTATAATTACTAACAATATTATTAACATTAACATATATATCATAATAAATTCCTTTCTAAGTTATTTAATTTAATGATTCTCCACCATCACATACAATAACTTGCCCTACTATATTATTTGATGCCTCGCTTGCTAAAAACAAAGCGAGTTCTGCTATTTCTTCTGGTAAAGCAACTCTTTTATTACGAGGTCCTTCAGAAAATGCATTTTCATTAACATCTATACCATTAATATTTGTAGCTGTTATTCCTGGTGCTATACCATTTACAATAATACCTTTAGATATAAGATCACGACCTAATCCTTTAGTTAATCCGACAACTCCCCATTTTGAAACACCATAAGGTCCTGTATCTCCTAATATCCCTCTATTTGAAGCAATATTTATTATTTTTCCACCTTTATTTTGTTTTATAAGCATTTCTGATATGGCTTGACATATAAAGAACAAACCTTTTGTATTTGTATCTAATGTACTATTCCAATCCTCTTCATTAACCTCTAAAAAAGATTTTGTATTATAAATACCTGCATTATTAAAAGCTATATCTAAACCACCTAAAGTATTAAATACTTCTTCGATTTTTCCTTTTGCAATTTTTGAATTACTAACATCCCATTCTAAAATAAATAAATTATCATTATTTATTTGTTTTTTAATTTCATCAAGTTTTTCAAAATTTCTACCAGTAATTAAAACTTTTGAACCTTCATCTAAACATTTTTTGGCAATCGCATAACCAATACCACTTGTTCCACCAGTAACTAATACAGTTTTATTTTTTAAAATACCATTATAATTTATTTGTGCTATATTCATATATACAACACCACCTGATTTTAAATATTTAATAAAATTTTTTATTCCTCTTAATATTTTATTCATACTTTATCACTCCTTATAAATAGTTTTTTTAATGGTTTTAATACAAGATTTTTTTCATATTGATTAATTCCTAAGAACCACATACTAACAGAATATATTAAACTAAATAATATTCCACATACAATAAATATCAACCATGAATTTATTTTAATAGATTCAAAACCTATATATGTTATAATACCAACAATAATTGAAATAGGAAAAATACCTTTAAATAATTCTTTAAAAAATCTAAATATTCCAAGTCCAATTTTATAATTATAATACCAATTTATAATTATCCCATGACCTAAGAATAAACCTAACATTGTTATTATCGATGCTCCAATTATTCCTGTATAATCAATTAATAAAACAGTAAGTACAACATTAAAAATACATATAGCTAAATATGTTAAAACATAAAATTTATGTTTTTTCATTGCTTGTAAAATAGATAGACCTGCGTTTTCCATAAGAGGTATTAATAAACCTGTCATCATAAATACTGCACTAAGCCATGCTTCATTATACCCTTCACCAATCCATAATTGTATAAATTGTCTACCTAAAACTAAGAAGGCGATATATATATATATAAGGACAACTCCTTGTATTCTTCCAACTTTAATCATAAAATCTGTTAATACTTTTTTACTTTCACCAGCTGTAACCATTTTTGTTACTTTTGGTAAAAACACTCCTGAAATTGCTGTTGAAAATTGCATAAATATAGCAGAAAATTGCATACCAACTGCAAAAATTGCAACAGCTTTTGTTGACATTTTAATTCCTATTATAGTAGGTGCAGCTCTCCAAATTAATTGATCTAATATAATATTTAAAAACACATAAATCGAATATTTAAATATTTCTTTAACCAATTTTATATCAAAACCAGTTGATTTTATTTTCACTTTTAATTTTACTTTACAAAATATAATATTAACAATTATTACAAATATATTAATTATAGTATCTAAAATAACTATAGCAATTGCATTATATCCTATACTTAATAATAAAATTAAAGCTACTATTCTAATAACCATTCTTATTATAGTAAATATTCTATTAAAAGCAAACTTTTCATAAGCATTGATTATTGCATTAAACATATTCCCAGGTAAAGTAATAACTAGATTAATAAGTAATATTATAAACATTATTTTAGCTTGTTCTAATTCTAATGAAGATAATGTTTTCATAAAAATATTATCTAAATTAATATATAATATTATTCCTATAATTAATGCTAAAAAAGACAGTATAGAATATAATATTAAAGTTGTTGATAAAAAACCACTTTCTTTTTCACTATTTTTTTCTTGTCTATATTTTGCAACATATCTTATAACAGCATTTCCAAGACCAAAGTCTAAAATTGTCATATATCCAACAAAACCACCTATTAATTGGTATAACCCATATTGAGATTGACCAAGAGTTTTTAACATGAAAGGAGTTAAGAAAATGCCTACAATAGTATTTATAAATACTATTGTATATGATAATATAACACCTATTTTAAGTTGATTTATTTTCACTTTTCTACCATCCTTTCATATTAAATTAATTTTTATTTATATTATTTTATTACTAATTCTTTTGATAAATTTTCTAATGTATCATTAACAATAACTTTACATTTTTCTACATTTTCTTTTATTTCATTTTGAAGTAACTCATAATTTCCATCTACATAATTTGTTTTTTCTAAAACAAAATTTGCAATGTTATTTTTCCATAATTCATCATTTTTTGATTCTATAACAAGATTATGCATATTTAAACCATCTGCTATAACTCCTCTATATTTAGGCGAATATGATAAACAGATTGCTGGTTTTCCCGTTTGAAAAGTAGATACTGCAGCATGCATTCTACATGTAACTGTAAGATATCCGTGTCCCAGTATTATTCTTGCTTCAACTGGTAATATTCTTTCTTTTATAACAATCATATTTTTATTTATAAAATCATCACAATTTTTGTTTATTAAATCTAGTAAATAATTATCAGATAAATTAGGTGGATAAGAAGTAACATGAGATAACCAAACTATTTCTTTATCTTGATATTTTTCTTTTAATGCTTTTATCATATCTACAAATCCATTTATAAATTCATCTTGATTAGAACTATAGTGTTTTATCAATTCAGTTCCAATAATAGTTATATATTTATTATTTTCTAATTTATATTTTTTTAAAATATCTTCATATTTTAATTCATATTCTTTTTGTAATGTTAAATCTAAAAATGCTAAATCTCTAGATGGAATAGCAATAATACCATATTCATTCTTCATTACTTTTAAATTTATATCATCTCTAGTTATAACCTTTAAATTTTTGAAAACTTTTTTTGCTAAAAATTTTCTAATTCCAGTATATGGTCCAACAGTTTGACCTAATAATATAATATTTTTATTTTTATTTAATGATTTTAATTTTAATATACTTAAACAAGAATATATTTTACCTTTAAATCCAGTCATATAAAATTCAGAAAAATCATCTCCACCTAAAAATATAATATAATCATAATAATCACTTATTTTTTTATTATTAGTTGAATCTTTAAAAATTTTTTCAATTTTTCTTATTATTTTATTATTACTAACCTTATAAGTTGATTGTTCATCAAAAAATATTTTTTCATGTTTTGTTGATTCTTTTAATCTATTTAAATCTCTATCTTCTTTTGCATCTATATAAAATTCAATATCATTATTTAATTTATTTTTAAAATATTGTATTGTATTTTCAGCCATCATCATACTTCCATAATTAAAAGTATTACTTATATGTTTTAATAATATTTTCATAATTTTTTCCTCCCTCAACTAAAAATTTATAATTTTAAATTAGCAATTTTAGCCCTAAATTTCAAAAACACAAATAATAATTTATATTTTCTTTTTTTCATTAACAATATAGGTATTTTTATATGCATTTTTATATTATCAACTTTAGATTCTTTAAAAACATTTAAAAACTCTTTTTTTTCAAATATATTGATTAATTCTTTCTCTTTATTATTATTTAAAGCATCTTGAAATAAACTTGCTAAAAAATTTATAATGATAACACAATGTATTTTCTTTAAGTTAGTTATATTTTCTTCATTATCAATATTATATTTTTTTAATAAATTAATTATTTTTTCATTTACTAAAACTACATTTTCTATATTTTTTATATAATTTGTCTTTGATTTTGTACAACTATTAATATTTTGATAATAATGATATAAAGGTTTATCTAAAAAATATATATTTTTGGTATTTAATAAAAGTTCTATATAAAATATTTTATCTTCCAAAAAACTAATGTTTTCATCAAATAATTTCGTTTTTAATAACACTTCTTTTTTTATAATTAAACACGGTACGTAAGTTGGTAAATTACCTTTTAAAATATTACTTATAATATCCTGTATTTTTTTTTCATCCTCTATATATAAATTTTCGAAAGGAACTAAAATACCTTGGCTATACTTATTTTCAAAATCATAATTATTATAATAATTATATCTTATAACATCTATATTTTTTTCTTCTATTATCTTATATAAAGTTTCAATTAGATCTAACTCAACCCAATCGTCACTATCTACAAAACAAATATATTCACCTTTTGATAATCTAATTCCACTATTTCTAGCTGAACTTACACCACCATTTTTTTTATCTATAATAACAAATCTATCATCTTTATTTTTATATTCATTTAATATTTTTAAAGAATTATCTTTTGAACCATCATTTACACATATTATTTCAATATTTTCATATGTTTGATTTAATAAAGATTCTAAGCATTTTTTTAAATGATTTTCATTATTATAAACCGGTATTATTACAGATATTATTTTTTTTCCGAATAGACATTTTAATCACCTTTTCTTTAATTTAATTTAAATATTTCAAATACACCATTTAATTTTCTTATATATTGAATATAAAAACCTACATATATTAAAACAGGAAACATTGCAAAATAAAAATATTTAATACTGTTTTTTGTTATTTTAAAGCCTAATGTATAAATAATTAATAATATAATACTTACAACTAAAAACCTTTCTGATAAATAAAATGATCCAATATTACCTATTGACATTGAAAAAAACAAACCACTTAAATATTTTAGACTTATATCAATTGTTTCTGTTTTTTCATTTTTTTCTAATTCATTTTTAACTTTTTCTTTCTTATTTTCTTTTAAAATAATACTGACAAAAAAGACTGCTACGTATACTAATATATAAAAAACTAATAATAGCATTTGCCATGAACTTTTATAAACAAATTCTTCCGAATACATTTCAACTTTATCAATAAAAACTTTTAGTGAAGCGCTTGATATAAATTCTAATAATGACATTTTCCAATAACTATAAGTTGCTAAAGTTAAACATGTTATTCCAAAAATAAATTTATTTTTATTAGTAATATTTGATAAAATCTTAAACACTATAAATACTATTGCAGAATAATGTAAAAAAATAGGCAGTATATATATAATATTTGTTAATATATTATTTTTCTTTTCTATAAATTCTCTATAACATGCATATACAAAAATCGCAACTGCCATATGAAATCTAACCCCACTAACAACAAAAGTGTATGGAAGTACGGATAAACAAATTAATACTAATAATATATATTGTATTTTACTTGTATTATATTTTTTTGAAACGTTAATTATAACTAATATTATTAAATAATAAGTAACAAAAGTTGAAGTGAATGCTAAAAAACCATTAATTCCTGTTAAACTAACCAAATAAAACAATAAATTTTTTACAAATAAAAAATCTAAACTTATCACATCTATAATATTAAAATCTTTTAAATAATTTAAATCTAAAAAATGTCTATATAAATCATCTGATTCAATAGGAATATATGAAAAGGAAATACATGATAATGCAACTGCAAATATCATTATTGTTTTTTTACCACATTTTTTATAATCAAATATAATTCTAAGCCCAGTAACAAAAAGTATTGCTATTACTAAAACAAGATATACTATTTTAAACATTGTATTTCCCCTTCCTAAATTATTTTATAAACCTCATATATTTTTTTTACGTTATATGACACATCATAACCTAATAATTTCATTTCATTTACTTTATTTCCAGATTTTAAAGATTTAACTTCTATTATTTTATCAGCCCAATCATTTGCATTCTCTAATGAAACAAACTTTACTAAATCAAATCCTAATTCAACTTCTCTTGAAATTGTATTTGATATAACACATGGTATTCCAGCAGCTTGAGCCTCTATCATAACAATAGGAAATCCTTCAAACAAAGAAGGTAATATAAAAACATCAAATACATTCATTATTTCTGGTATATCTTTTCTAGCACCTAAAGTAATAATGTTATTTTCCAAATTATTATTTATAATTTCTCTTTCAATCTTTTCTTTTAATTCTCCTATACCAACAAGTAATATTTTAAAATCTATATTTTTATTTTTAAAATTTTTAGCTATTTCTATTATAAATTTATGATTTTTAACTTCATTAAATCTTCCAACATGGCCAATAACTAAAGTATTTTTAGTTATATCTAACTCTTGTTTTATTTTTAAAATACTATCGTTATTTATAGTATTATATTTTTCTAAATCTATACAATTATTTAATATGATAACATCTTTTAAACTACCATATAAATATTCCCCAGCTAATTTACCACAAGATAATTTAACTGTAACATATTTTTTTATTAACATTCTCATTATGTTTTCATAAATTTTTCTTAAACCTGTAGAATTATTTATAATTGCACTATGCGAATGAACTATTCTTATTTTAATATTAGAATAGTTTGCTGCCATTAATACGATTCCAGAATATAAAGCTATATGTGAATGAACAACATCAAATTTTTCTTTTTTAAGTATATTTTTTATTTGTTTAAAACTTTTTAATAATCCCACTTTTTTGGGTTCATCTATATAAAAAATTCTACCACCAAGTTGTTTTATTTCTGCATCATAAAATGCTTCTCCTTTTTTAGAACATATAAAATCAAATTGAACTTTTTCTCTATTTATTTGTCTATATATATTCATTATAAACGTTTCAGCTCCACCCAAATTCATACAACCTACAAAATGTGCTACTCTTATTTTATCATTCATATTCATTTCACAATACTTTAAATATTGCTTTCCTCCTTAATACTACTAAATTTTTAAATTTTCTTTTAAAAATTTTTCATAAAACTCGTTTCTTTTTTTATCTAATATATCTTTTTCAAATCTTTTTGAATTGTTAAAATTTGTTTTTGCTATTTCTATTTGTAATTTTTTATTGTTTATTATTTCTTCTATTTTGTTAGCAAGTCCTTTATAATCATTTTTTTCAACTATACAATTTCCATCAATTAATTCTGGAATACCACCTATATCTGAACCTATTGATATAGATGCTCTACTCATTGCTTCAACTAATATTCTAGGTAATCCTTCAGTTTTACTCATCATAAGGTGAATATCTAAATTATCTAACCAATTAAATACAGCTTCACCAGAAGGTAGTGTCCCATCAAAAACAATATTTTTTTCAACATTATATTTTTTAGCTAACTTAATCCATTTTTCTTTATTTCCAGCCCCTAGAAAATGCAATTCAAAATCTATTTTATCCTTTAATAAAGATAATGCTTTTATACTTACTTCATGACCTTTATATGCAACATTTAATGAACCAACAATTCCAAATATATATTTATTATCTATTTTTTTATTAATTTTTTCTATTCTTTTGTTCAATATTTCTTCTTTTATATCAGTTATTACAACATCTGAACAACCTATACTTAATCCTTTAGTTGGATACCTTTTTTGTAAAAATTTTTCTGAAACATAATGTACGTAATCTGAATTTTTTATATATTTTTTTGTCTTTAAGTACATAATTGGAGCTGAAAGTTTACCTTTAATATTACCATAATTCCATAAACTATCCCAAGGACAAGCAACAACTTCAATTATATATGATTTTTTTTGTTCTTTTACACAATTAATTGCTATACTCCCAATAATACTTGGAAGTCTTATTATTGCAACATCAACACTCATTATTTTTTTGTTTATACTACTTTTTATATTTCTATAATTAAAAAACATATCTTTATAATTTCTATATTCTTTTATAGGATTTACTTCTATTTTAAAACCATCAACAATTGATTTATTTAAAGTTTCTGATTCTCTTATTTTTTCTATTCTAGTTGACAAAATAATTTCATCAAAAAATTTTATATATTCACTCATAACCTTATAAGATAATCCACCATTACTATAAATTTTATTATTTTCCGTTTTTTTTAAAATATGATCATGAAAAAATCCTGATTTCATTCTATTCCTCCTAATATCTCATTTTAATTATTTTTGCTGGAATCCCACCAACTATACTATTTTCTTCAACATCTTTTGTAACAACAGCACCAGCTGCTATTATAGCTCCTGAACCGATTTTAACTCCTGAAAGTATTGTTGCTTTTGCTCCTATCCAAACATTATTTGATATAATTATTTTTTTCAACTCTAAACCTTGATCCTTTATACAACTATTTATATCATTAAATTTATGCTCAAAAGATATTAAAGAAACGCCTTCTGCAATTGAAACATCATTTCCTATACTTATCCCCCCTATTGAATCTATGTAACACATTGGGTGTATACTAACATTATTACCTAAAGAAAGATTAAACAAATTTTTAAGAAATACACCTTCATGTATTGAAACATTATCGCCAACTTTATTTGATAAACTCTTTAACAATATATATCTCCTTGCAATCCAGTATATCCCTTGTTTATATCTTATTTTTTCCATTTTTTTCATTCTTATATTCAAAGGCATAATATTAACTAAAGTTACTAATAAATTTAGTAACTTTTTATATTTATTAAATTTATCTCGGCCTCTTTTATAAATTTTCATTAATTTCACAACCTTCTAATTTATTCAATTCTTTAAAATAAATTTCAATAACTTTACTTCTATCAAATTCTTTTTCTACTTTTTTTCTGCCTTCTAATCCCATTTTTGTTTTTTCATCTAAATTTAAATTTATAAATTTTTCCACTTTTAAAATTAAATTTTCTAAACTTTCAGGCTCAAACAAATAACCTGTTATTTCATCATCAATAACATCTTTAGATCCATTTATTTTCGAAGCAATACAAGGTCTACCCATAGCAGATGATTCCAATAAAACATTAGGTATTCCTTCACCAGCATATGATGGCAAAACTGTGCAATGACATTTTATTATAACTTCTTTTATATCTTTTTTAAATCCTAAATAATGAATAATATCTTCTTTTTCATATTTTTCTATTATTTCTTTATATTTATTTTCTTCAATAAGTCCTGCTATATAAAACTCAACATTTGTATATTTTGATTTTATATATTTAGCACATTCTATGTAATCATCAATACCTTTTATTTTCATTATTCTTCCAATAAAAATAAAATTTATTTTGTCAATATTAGGTAATTCAAATACTTTATATTGGGCTATATTAACGCCTGAACCAGGCAACATATCCCAATTTTTTTTCACCATTTTATTTTCGATAAAAAATTCTTTATCACCTGTATTTTGAAAAAATACTTTATAAGAATTTTTTATTGAAATTTTATATAATATTTTTGCTACAAAACTAACAATATTTTTTTTAAAAAAAGTTGCTCCTGTTCCAGTTATATTATTAATTTGTTTAATTTTCATAATATTTGAAGCTATAGAACCATAAATATTAGGTTTTATAGTATATGAAAAAATTATATCAGGTTTTATACTTTTCATTAACTTTATATAAAAAATTATAAGTTTAATATCATTTATTGGATTAATTCCTCTACGATCAATATATGTATCTATAATTTTACAACCTAAATCAGTAAAAAATATATTTTCTGTTGATTTAGGAGTAGAAATATAAACTTCATTTCCATTGTCTATTAATTCTTTAATTAATTCTTTTCTATAATTATATATAGTTATAAAATGATTAGATAATATCAATACTTTTTTAGTTTTCATTCGTTTGCTCCTTTAATTCCATTTTTACTTTATTGTTATTTGTTTTTGCATAATAACATTTTTTTAATTCATCTAATTCATTTTTAATTCCATTTTCTGTTATAGATGTATTTGTTTTTCTAAGTACTATTTGTATTGTTTTAAATAATATTTTTAAATCTGTTTTAAACGATATATTATCTACATACCAAATATCTAATTCTAATTTTTCTTGTATAGATATACCATTTCTTCCTTTTACTTGTGCCCATCCAGATAATCCTGGTAATACTTCTGATCTTCTTTTTTCTACTTCTGTAAAATAATTTGTATATTCTTCTATCCATGGTCTAGGTCCAATAAAGCTCATTTCTCCAATTAATACATTTATTAATTGAGGTAATTCATCTATACTTGTTTTTCTTAAAAAGTTTCCTAACTTAGTTACTTCATTTACACCTTCATGATTTATTGCCATTGTTCTAAATTTTATTATACTAAACTTTTTACAATCCTTACCTATTCTTATTTGTTTAAATATTGCTTTACCTTTTGAATCTATTCTTATTGCTATACTTACAATTAAAAACAGCGGTGATAAAAACAATAATCCTATAAAACTAAAAAATATATCAAAAGTTCTTTTTAAAATTAAATATTTATTCATAACTACAACTCCTTTTACGACTAAACAAATACTTACGTATTCTTTTTATGTACACATTATACCAAATTACTTCTACATTTTCAACCTTTTTAAAGAAATTTCGAAATATTTATGTAATATTTATGCAACTCTATTGCAACATTACTCTATAAACCTTTATTTTAAGCATATTTCAAGGTATATTTTCTATCAAAAATGTATTGTTATTTTTACCATTTAATGATATAATATTTACAATAAAAGAGGTTGTTTTTTAAGAAAAGAAGGTGAGGATTGTGAATTCGAATATATTTATAAAAAACTATTTAATATCTCATGGTTATTCTGAAAGTGTTTTTAAAAGAAGATTAATTAGAGCTACTGTTTTACTTGCTATTTTTGCGTTATTATTTACTTTTGCAAATCCATTAATGCTTCTTAGAAAACAAGCTATGAAAAACTTTGCTAATTTTACTACTAATTTAAAAGAACGTTTATCTTTATATAGCGATTTTTCAAAAAACTATAATCTATATGATTCACCACTTCTTGCTAGCGCAAACGCTAATAGTGTTACTGTAAACACAAATAGTGTTCCTTTAAGTGGAACTATAACATCTGGATATGGTATGAGAAATGATCCTATAACAGGTAAATGGAGTAAACATACTGGTATTGATATATCTGGAACACATAGAGCTCCTGTCCACTCTATTGAAGGTGGAATGGTAACTTTTGCTGGTACTCAAAATGGTTTTGGAAATTGTGTTGAAATATCACATGTTATTGAAGGAAAAAACATATATAGTTTCTATGCACATCTTTCTAGCATAGATGTAAAACAAGGTGATGTTATTGCACCTAGACAAGTAATTGGTAAAGAAGGTGGAGATCCTGCAACTGATCCTAATCCAGGATATAGTACAGGTCATCACTTACATTTTGAAATACGTAATAAGTCTGGATATGGAAATGATATTGATCCTACACCATATCTTAGAATGTAATACAAAAAAGTATACAAATAATAACTACTACTTTTATGTAGGTGATTTTGCAACAATTGTGCAAATACCAAATAAAGAAGAACTAAATGATGCTACTATGAAAGCATTAAAAGTACAGAAAGAATTTCAAATTTCAAATAATAATAAGTTTTGCGGTTATGTTCGCAAAACTTTTATTTTTTTGTAATTTTGCGGTTATAACCGCAAAAAAATTATTAAAAACACAAGGCAAATACTTTATTGTAGATACTGGTATAAAAAATATTATAAGCGGTTATTCTAATTATGATAGTGGTTCTAATTTAGAAAATGTAGTATATTTAGAATTAATAAGACGTGGCTATGAAGTTTATGTGGGCAAATATAACGATCTTGAAATTGATTTTGTTGCTTTAAAACCAAATGAAACAAGATATTATCAAGTATCTAAAAGTTTATTAAATGAAAAAGTTGAAAATAAAGAAATTGACGGCATTAAAATTTTAAATATAATAGATTTTTTAACAGAAAACACTAATTAAAATAAAGCTTTAAATATTTAATTAAACTAAATATTTAAAGCTTTATTTTCTTATTTTAAATGTATTAACTTTTATTTGTTAAAAACCCCATCTTGCTTATATCTTGCTTATTATCTTACTTAAATTTTATAATACATTTGATTTTTACTTGTTGGCTTATCAGGAAGAGTAGCTTTTACAAAACCATTTTCTAAAGCTGGATTTAAATATTTTTTCCTAAATGTTTCTTTTGATTTAATATTTAATTTTTCCATAATTTCTTTTGCTGTCATTTGTATATCAAATTCCATAACATTTAAAAGTTCTGTTATATATCTATTTATATATTTTAATTGTACACTGGTTTCTTCTTCTAATTCCCCTAAAACTTCATTTATCATTTTAAGAAGAAATTCTATAAATACATTTGAATTTCCATTTTTATGACATGTTGATATTGCATTATAATATTCTTTTTGATATTTTTTTATTCTTGTTTCAATTGGTAAATATTCAAAAATTTCTTTAAAATTTGCTAATATTATATTTTGCCATAATCTAGCAGTTCTTCCATTACCATCTGAAAATGGATGTATAAATAAAAATTCATAATGAAATATTGAAGATAATATTAAAGGATGTACTTCATTATTATTTTCTTTCATCCATGTGAATAATTCATTCATAAGTTTTGGTACACTTTCTTTAGGAGGTGCTAAAAAAATACATTGATCTCCATCAAAAACTCCTTCAGCACAATTTCTAAATTTTCCTGCATCTGTTGTAATTAAATGTGTAATAACACCATGTATTTTTAGCAAATCCTTTAAAGAATATGGAGAAACTTCTTTTATCATTGCATATGCTTCGTAAGCATTTTTTACTTCTTGAACTTCTTTTTCAGGACCCATTACAATTTTCCCATTTAAAACATCTTTTACTTGTTCTATTGATAATGAATTAGCTTCAATAGCAAGTGATGAATATATTGATTTAATTCTATTATTTTTTCTTAAAACAGGCATTTTTTCTAAATTATAATAATTAGTCAATTTTCCCACTTTTTCCATTATTTTCGATACATATTCTAACATTTGACTTGTAATAGTATATGGTGGTGTATATTTTTCCATAATCAATCCTCCATTTATACTATTATTATATCATTTATTAAATATAATATCAACCATCTTGCTTATATCTTACTTATTATCTTGCTTAAATTTATTTAATTTCATATAATAAAAAATCACATCTACAATAATTAAATTGTAAATGTGATTTTTATTTGTTTATTTTTTTGTTGATTTTAGTCTGTTAACTTTTCTTTTTTAAATTGTTTTTATTCAATTTGTATTTCACCGTTATATACAAATTCTTCATATTCCAAATTGTAAAAACCTATAGGTAATGTTTGAGTTCTTTCCCATTCAAATTTAAGTATAAGATTTTTAAACTCATTAAAATTTGAAGAAGATACCGTAAACAATGGTGTTTTTGTTCCTAACAGATCACAAGCTTTTCTTACTAACTTTTCTGCAACTCCTAATTTTTGAAATTTTTCTACAATAAAAAGTGTACATATTTTTTTTTCAGTAACTTGATTTTTTAAAATTAAGATTCCAGCTACACTTTTATCTATTGTACAAATTAGTATTTCTCTGTTTCCTTCAATAACTCCAGGAATAACTTTTGAAAAATACCATTTTGTATAATCAGGATAAAGACTGTTTAAAGAATCTGTTAAGACATATGCTTTATTTACAAAGTCACTAAAAGCAATTTTGTTTTTTTTAAAAACACTTGATGCGGTTATAAGCTTTGAATCTCTTTTTAAAACAATATGTTTTTTTATTTCCAAAACATATATTCCAAGTTTAATTTTTTCTTCGTTATATACTTTCTTTAAGTTGTTTAAAACTTGAATCCGTGTTCTTTTTGGTAGAATTTGTGTATGATCTTCAAACTCTAACATTTCTTCAAGATCACTATACATTGATATTCTTACCACATCAAACTTAACTTTTTCTTCTTTTGAATTAGGACGATAATATTCAATAGTATCTCCAACTTTTATTTTCTTTATTGTGGCAAAGCCCACCCGTATATCCAAAGTTTTAATACCTTGTTCACTAAGGTCAAAATTATCTTGTTTTGTTTGTAATACATGATTTTCACCCATCACAGAAACCTCCATATATATTATATTTTGTATTATTATATCATATTTTTTAGTTTTTTTCAAATAATATTCACATCATTATGTAACTTATTTATTATATTTAGTTTTATATATTTCATTTCTTTTTTATTAACTAATTATATTAATATTATTTTTTATATGATTAATATATATTAATTAACTTTACAATCCTAAAACATTATGTTATCATATACATAAAATATTTTTTATATTCTTACTTAAAATTAAAGGAAGGGGTGTATGGTGTTTACAAATTAATTTATATTTGTATATATTATACTAATTTAAAAAATGAAAAAAGCGAAAAAAACGAAATCAAAAATCTTATTGGTTGGTGGTACTTTTGATGACAAAGAAGGAATTCCTTCTAGTTTGGTTTCTAAGTTTAGCGAAGCTTTAAATGTGGATAAAGTGTATAACGGTGGAAATTATACTGCTTTAACTACTATTATTGAAGAAGTAGAATTTTACGATGTAGTTTTTTGGTGGGCAAATGTTTCAAATGATCATGAAAAAATACGTGATGTAAAAAGTTTTAATCCAAAAACTTTGCTTGTAATTTCAAAAAGAAATGATAATGAAAATTATTCATTTCCAACCCTTATTAAAAGAGCTTTAGAGCAAAAAGCAAATCTTGTGATTGAATTTAGTAAAGTAGATAAATTTCATATGAGAGTTTTTGATCCACTTGGTACTATATGGTATGAAGGTTTTAGTATTGAAGATTGTTCAAGTGCAATACTAAAACGACTTGAATTACTTACTTTAGTAACAAGAGTTCCAACAACTTCAATTGGGAAAGCTATTCTTGCTCCAAAAAATGATGAATTTTATGAATATGTAAAAGATAAAGCAATTACTTTTCATAATTTAATACCTCATGATGAAGAGGTTACTAGATTTCTTGGAAATAGCAGCTTTAGATGTCAAAAAGGATTCCCATCTTTTAGAGCAGATGATAGCATTTACGTAAGTAGAAGAAATATTGATAAAAGATATATTACCAAAGAAAATTTCGTAAAAACTTTTATTACTAAAAAAGGAGAGGTTCTTTACTATGGTAAGCATAAACCTTCTGTTGATACACCTGTTCAACTAAAATTATATGATTTATTTAAAAATATAAATTATATGGTTCATGCTCACTGTTATGTTCAAAATGGTATTTTTACAACTACAGCAATTCCTTGTGGTGCAATTGAAGAAGTTGAAGAAATCAAAAAAATAACTACTGATTTTAAAAAACGTTCTTACGCATTTAACTTAATTGGACATGGTTGTATAATAACGGGTAACACTGTTAATGATTTAACAAAATTTAAATTCCATGCTAGAAAAATCCCTGAAAAATTAAAAACAAAATAACAAAAAAATGAAGTGAATTTTTTCACTTCATTTTTTATTTTAAATATATATTTAAAACTTAACAATTCCTTTTTTAGCTTTTATTTAAGCTAAAGTTTCATCATATTCTGCACTTCCAAAAGCAAGTATTGGCATAAATATAAGGTTCAAGAAAAACAATCCTAATCCAAAACCGGCATCTTTTCCAAATACTTTTGCTAAATTTAAGTACAACATTATAGTAATTACAAAGTTAACAATTGGAACGAATAGTAGTAATACCATCCATCCTGACATTTTTGCAATTTGAAATAATACAACTACATTATATATCGGAACTATTGCAGCCCAACCTGGATAACCAGCTTTTTGATATATTTTAACTGTAACTATTAAATAAAATATAGTTAAACCTATAATAAATAAAAAATATACAATCCAAAAAATTGGAGATACTTCAGCAGCTGGTGTTGTAGTAGAATAATCATAAGTATATTCGTACATAAAATCCACCTCCTATTCTATTCAATTTTTCTATCGATACAATAATCATAAAGTTAATTAAATTATACTTTATATATATTTTTTTGTCAATATAAAATGGATATTTTAACAAAAAATAACAGCTAAATTCAGCTGTTATTTTTTTATTAATATAAGTTATATTAAACTAGTGGTATTTGCTTTGCAATTGAAATGTTTTTAAATGTTTTATCTTCAGTTACATCTCTTATAAAATTAATAAAAGACGGTATTTGAAAGTGTTGATTTTCTTCTGTAAGCTCAACTTCTAGTATTGCTACATACTTCCAAAAAGGATATACATCTAATTTAAAATATAAATTATTATGTACAAAACAGTATCTTTCTTTAAAAATTTCTTTTAACCTGGTATCTGCAATTGTTTTAAAAACCTTGTACTCCTTTTTATTTATTTTTTCCTCTAGCGTTGTACTAGTTGAACCAGACAATATCTGCTTAGTGCCATAAAAATAAATATATGATCCATCTTTGCCTATTTGTCTAACACGTTTTTCAACTTTTGGATTATCACTAACCAAATATGTTTGTTTAATGAAAAACTTTTGACAATTTTCATTTTGTAATAACCTTTCAAAATCTGGCTTTTTAATTAAAAACTTTCTTTCGATTTTTAAAGGTATTGGTTCATGTAAGACGTTAAAAACCTCTTTTACAACTCTACTAATCTTATCTTCAAAATTAGTACTATTATCTATGAGTTTTAAATTACTATGACCAACCCAAGCAGAAACTAGTTTACCATCTAATTCAGCAGCTCTTTTTTTTGAATCATTCCTAGCTTTGTTATTTTTTAAAGTATAAAATTCTTCTGCACCAACCGCAGCTGTTTGAAGATGAATTATCGCATCATATCTTGATTTAAGTTCTATTTCACTTAATCCTTTTTCTGAAAGTATATTAGCAAATTCTTCTTCAAAAACATATGCTTTTCCATCCATCACACCTCGATCGTACAAAATAACTACTTTTTCTTGTTTCATTTCTTTAGCTATTTTTAAATACATTTTTTCTCTTGCAATTTGATATTCAAGCAAAAAACTTTGGAATTTTATATTTGATATCAAATTTTCCCATGGCTTTACAGCATTATTTATTATTTCCGTAGCAGCCTCAGGCACAATTAAAACTTTGTATCCTCTTTCAGTTAACCGTTGTTCAATAACACTTAATGAATTAGTTTTTCCACCACATGGTCCGCCAGTTAATACAATCTTTGTTATTTTATTTTTCATTTAATTTCTCCTTATAAAAAGTTTAATTAATTTTTACTATTTCAATGTTTTTACTATATGATAAAAAATAAATATAAACATTGAAAAAATCACAACCATAAACCATTGTATTATTCCACTTAATGGTGAAAAAGATATTAAAAAAATAAATATAGCTAAAACAATAACTAATAATATTTCATAATATGCCAAAATCCCCTCAAAAGTTTTTTTATACAATACAGCAATTTTATCCAACTTTTTTTTGAATTTGAAATACAAAGATGCTTCTGGGTTTTCAATTATCATTTTTGCTAATAACGAACCACTTACTAATGAAAAAACATTTGCTACCATTGTAAGTTCAAGCTTGTAAAGTACACTAGCTTCAATAATAGTAAATAAAACAGCAAGCACATCAATAACAAATCTGATTTTTCTTTTGTTTTTCCCTTTCATTTCATTTCTCCTAAAAAATAAATTTACTTTCAATATTAATGAAAGTATAAAATAATATATCTAAACACCATTATACAATTTTATATAGCTTTTGTCAATAAAGATTACATAAATATTGACTTTTTGAATAATATATTATATAATATATTTTAAATTTATTGTTTTAGGTATCTTAAAATTTTTAGATACAGTAACATAAATAATATAACAAAAAAGGAGATTGTATTATGAATACAACAACTAAACGTGAGCTTTTTGAATTAGGTTTGTCACCAATAGGAGTAACGCTTAAAGGAATCACAATTACCAATGAAACAATTGAAATTGATCTTGAAGAAGCCTATTACAAACGTAGACTTACTATAGAAGATCTTTTCACGAAAGCTGATTGTGATAAGGTTTTAGCTGGAATGGACTATTACGGCATAGTTGCATTTGAAGATGCTTGCTGCTTAATAGATTCAAACACTTCAACTTTAATCACAAAGCAAATGGTTCTAAATATAAAAGCTAATTTAGAATCTTGAAAATCTACAAATTAAAAAATACTGATATTATAAAATTATAATATCAGTATTTTTAATTTAAACATATCTTTAATACTAAAAAAAATATATTTTACTTTATACAAAATGTTGCATATAACGGTACAGATTTTATATTATTTTCAAATCCAAAATTTTTAGTTGATATTCTAATTGAATATTTAGGATTAAACTTTGATATGTAAAAATTTAAACTTTTAGATTTTGTGTTTTCACTTGATTTAACTTCTATAGGTATTATACCATCATTATTATATATTAAAAAATCAATTTCAGCTTTACCTTCAGTCGTCCAATATAATAAATCTAAATTATTCATTAATAATTGACTGGCAACATAATTTTCAATAATTGCACCCTTATATAAAGATATATTATCAATTAATATATCAGACACATTTAATTTAACTAAATTTCTTAAAATACCAACATCACTTAAAAATAATTTAAAACTATCATTATCTATAAAACCTCTTGGTGGAATAGCTGGGATTTTCACTTTTGATGATTTTATTATAAGATTACTTGCAATTAACCAATCAAGAGAAGTTTCATACTCTCTTTTTCTTGCATTTTTTGTTATTTTACTAAATTGAAACTTTTTTGTTTCATTAGATAATTGAGATGGTATTGATTCATAAATTTTTTTTATTTTTAAAGTTTCATTATTTTTTTTTACATACTTTGTCATATCTTCAAAATAAGCATCAACAATATTCTCTAATATTTTCAAATTATATTTTGAAATATCTTCTTTATTTTCTAATAAATCAAGAATTGATTCTGGCATTCCACCAACACATAAAAAATATCTGAAATATTTTAAAGCCATATTATTAAATGGTTCTTTTAAGGGTTTAAAAGTTTCAAAACATTCTTTTATATTATTTACTAAAAATTCTTTATCCAAAGCAATTAAAAATTCTTCAAAATCAAGAGGATACATATTTAACATATCTACTTTCCCAACAGGAAATGAAAAATTTGATCTTTTTAATTTCACACCTAATAAAGAACCTGCGCATATAATATTTACGTTAGCATGTTTTTCATTAAAAAATTTTAAATTAGAAATAAGTTCTTCTGATTCTTGTATTTCATCAAAAAATATAATTGAATCTTCTGATTCGATATCTATTTTATTACCAATTATAGCTTTAAATGCTATATATTTTTCTTCTGCATTCCAATTATTTTCAAATAAATCTATAATTTCAGTATTTTCAAATAAATTAAAACTAACATAATTTTTAAACTCATTTTTACAAAATTCATCTATAATATATGTTTTTCCTACTTGTCTTGCACCAAATATAATTAAAGGTTTATGATTTTTTTTATTTTTCCATTCTATTAATTGTTTATATATTTTTCTTTTCATAATAACACCTCTAATATATTATATCATATATTAAAAAAAATAAAAGAAATATATCATATTTTTCTTGTTTTTTTCTAATTTTTCACAAAAACCAGGGGGAATATTTATGTTTTTCTCACAAAAAACAGAGGGAATATTTATGTTTTTCTCACAAAAAACAGAGGGAATATTTATATTTTTTTTCACAAACCAAAAAAACGCAACAATTAATTCACAATTTTTAATCAAATTCTTATTAAATCTTTTACAACTTCTGAAGCAATAACAAGTCCACCAACAGATGGAACAAATGAAACGCTTCCTAATGTATTACCATACAGTTCTTTTTCTTGTTCTGTTTTTTGTTTTGGTAATTCAATAGAATATATAACTTTTTGTTTTTTTATTTCTAATTCTTTAAGTCTTTTTCTAATTTTTTTAGCAAGTGGACATACTGAAGTTTTAAAAATATCAGCTACTCTTATATCAAGTGGATTTAATTTATTGCCCATTCCCATAGAAGAAATACATTTTATATTTTCATTATAACATTTTTGCATAATAGCTATTTTTGCATCTACATTATCCACACAATCAACTACATAATCTATTTTAGTTGTTATTTTTTTAGAAAATATTTCATCTATATTTTCTAAAGTAACATTTTCTTTAAAAGCTAAAATATTTGCTTCTTTATTTATATCCAATATTCGCTCTTTTGCTACTTCTACTTTATCCATTCCAATTGTTTTATTGGTAGCAATAAGTTGCCTATTTATATTTGTTATATCTACAACATCCTTATCTATTATTGATATATTCCCGATACCAACTCTTGCTAAAGCTTCAACAACAAAAGATCCTACACCACCAACTCCAAAAACAACAATATGTTTAGTTTTTAAATTATTAACATTATCTTTTCCAACTAAAATTTCTGTTCTTTGATAAATTGTTTCCATTTCATTCATATTATTTTTTTCTCCTAATTACAGTACCTTCAGCTAGTTTATCAAAAGGTATTTTAATTTTTACTTGTTGTCCCTTTACACCTGGATTTATATGATCTATTTCTTCACCAGTTTTTATATCAAATAATTTATCTATTTCAAAATATCCTGTTTCTATACTATTTGTAAATAGTACTTCTAGTTTATCTCCTAAGCATAATTTATTTTTTATCTCAACAATATATATTTGTTCAGTTATATTGTCTAATTTTAGTATTTTAGCTCCAAATTCATAGTCTAGATTATCACTCTTACCATCTAGATCATGTATTTCTTGATTTTTATCATCTGAAAAATAAAATTCAGATAATCCTCTTGTTTTTACTTTTTCTAATTCTTCTAAATATTTCGTAGAATCATATTCTTTTTCTTTATTATTTGCTTTTAATTCTAAATATTCATCAATAGCTTTTCTATATGTTCTAACAACTGTTGCTAAATAATATTCTGTTTTAAGTCTACCTTCTATTTTTAAACTTTCAACTCCCATGTCTATTATACTTGGAATTTGATTTATTAAACACATATCTTTTGAAGAAAACAAGTAAGTACCTCTTTCATCATAATCAATATTCATTTTACTTTCAGGATTATTTACTTCACTTGCAACTAAATTATATTGCCATCTGCAACTTTGTGCACAGTCACCTAAATTAGCACATCTATTTGCTAAGTATTTACTTAAATAACATCTTCCAGAATATGCATAACATATTGCACCATGTACAAACATCTCTACTTCTAAACCTTGAGATTTATTTTCCATTATATATTTTATTTTTTCTTTACTTAATTCTCTAGATATAACTACTCTTTTTGCCCCATATTTATACCAAAAGTTTGCTGAATGTAAACTTACTGTATTTGCTTGTGTACTAATATGTATTTCCATATTTGGTGCTATTTCTTTTATTTTTTCAACAATACCTACATCACTTGCAATTATTGCATCTGCCCCTATAAAATCAAGCTTTTTAATTTCTTCTTCAATATGCTCATAATCTTCATCTTGTGCATATATATTCATAGCTACATACACCTTTTTTCCTATACTATGTGCATATTTAATTGTATCTTCTAAACTATCTGTATCTAAACTAGATCTTGATCTTAAAGATAATTTTGCTGTCCCTGCATACACTGCATCTGCTCCATACATAAAAGCTACTTTTGCTTTTTCTAAGCTACCTGCTGGCGCTAATAATTCTATACCTTTAATATAAATCACCTCCATATGTTATATATATCTATATTTTATATATCTATCTAATTATACTATTTTTTTTACATTTTGTAAATAGCAAAAAAAGTATAGATAATTAAAATATTGCTTTTAATTATCTATACTTTCAGTTTTCATACTTGTTCTTCCAAGTCCTCTTCTTCTAATTCATACAAATTAACATACGGTCTCATAGTGAATTCTCCACATTCTGCATTCACTATTTTTGTAAATGTATATTTAAAATTACCTTCAATATCTAAATATTCACCGACTATATCCCAATTTTTACAAAGGAATTTTGTTATTACATTCTCTGGAATCTTAACTTTAGCCATAACATCAAATTTATTACCTCGAAATCTATCATATATTTTATCATAGACATCTTTTTCGAATTTTTCAATGGCACTAGCTTGCTCAGCTTCTTTTTTTGCTTTTCTTTCTTCAGCTAATTTAGCTTTTCTTTCATCTTCTAATTCTTGAGCTGTTTTTTTAGGAACTTCTTCAACTTTTTTTTCTAGAACTTCTTTTTTTTCTTCTCTTCCTTTTTTAATAAAAGATTCTATTCTTTCTTTTTCTTTAGCTTCTAGATATTCTTTTATTCTTTCCTCTTGCTCTTTTTTTTGTTTTGCTTTTTTGATAATGTCTTCTAATTTATCATTCCGTCCAAATTTATCGCATTCCATATAGTTATCCTCCTTAACTATTAATTGCAATGAATTTACAGTAACTTCTGCATTTGCTTCACGCTTAAAATGCATAATTATGCAACCTCCTTAAAAATATTATTCCGTTTCTATTATATCATACTTTGTCAATACTTTATAATTACATAACACAATGTATTTTTTTGTATGTTTTTTGCTATATTTTTTGTTAATATTTTAACTATATTTAATCCTAAAAAACTTACTACTCACTTACTATTCTAGGAAAGAACACAGTAATATATTACTGTGTTCCACATTTTTAACATTTTAAAGATTTTAAAGATTTTAAACAAAAATATTATCACTAATTAAACATGAATATCTTTTCATAAAACTAAAATCATCCTTACAAAATAAAGGTAAAAACAAATCTGATATTTTAATAAATTCTTCATTTTGAATATCTTTTACCATGTATATAACTTGACGATATTTAAAACTTAACTCACCATTATATGTTTCTTGAATAATAAGAAAATCTCCATTTTCAATAATATTATACGGGTAATATTGCTTTTTTCTTGAAAACAACGCATCTTTTACATGCCTTAATAATATTATTTTTTTATCATCAACAATATACTCTTTAGATAACTTTTTTATAAATGGAAATTTTTTTATTCCAACCATTTTATCTAAATATTTTGAATTATCACTTTTAAACTTTCCAATATATTTAGTTACCAAAGCTTCTTCTTTTTTAGTTAAAACTGTTTTTTTATATTCTAAAATATATTCTTCAAATTCAAAAAGATATAATTCTTCTTCGATGTAAACAGTTTTTACATTTTGACTTTTTGCCAAACAATACAAAGTAAAATCAGAAGTAACGAAAATTGCTTTTCTCTCATATGCTGCTACAATAGTATTTAAGTCATAATTACAATCTTCAAAATCTTCATTTAATTCTGATGGTAACATTTTATTAAAAACTACATCTAGTTTTCTATTAATTATGTTTTTTCTCACAATAGAATATATTTCATTAACACTTTCGTTTTTAAAATCATTTAGTAATTGTATTTCCAAAAACGTTTGAATTGATATACCAACTGGTTTATTTAATTCCAAACAAACTTCAATTAAATATATGTTTTTCATCAAAAAAGGTAAGTCAACTACAATGTATGGCGTAAAATAGTTATTAGCAAAACTATTAGTTTTAAAAAAAGATGAATTCTTTCGTGATATTATTTCTTTTTTAAAATCCTCATATTTTACAAATCCATCTTTACCAATAAAATATTCAACAATTACAACATCAACCTCTGCAAAAATAGCTAGTTCAAACATTATTTTGTCTGCAGTTATAAGGGTTGCGTTATATTTTTTTGCATAAGAAATTATAAAAAAATCTGTTAAACTTTCATTCCAATACGAAACAATTTCTTCAGGTATAACATCACCTTTTAATATTTCTAAAAATCCTAACTCTTCATATTTTTTTATAAACGCCAATGAATCTTTTATCTCTACTTTATTTTTTACAATAAGTAACCGATTTAATTCTTTTACCACTTGTTTAGGTATTAAATATTTTACATTTTTAGTTTCATTTAAATATTTTTCTAAAGAATCACAATTGTAAATCAAAACATTAGTATCCACAACAAACAACGCTTCTTTACTACTCGCACACATATTAAAACCTCCTTAAAATATTTATTTTTCAGTTTTTTTTATTTTAGCGTATTATATCATTTTTATTTTAATATGTAAAGTAAACTATTAATACTCATTTTATTTATAAAGTTATATTATTTAAAATAATTATTTCCATACTTTTTTACAAAAAAATAAAGAGTTATTAATTATTTAATTAATAACTCTTTATTTTCTCATACGCACTCAAATTGGCGTTCATATTTTTCATCAAACACATCTTCGGTATAAATACCTGTACCATGACAAATTTTTGTGAAAGTATATCTGTAAGTTGTTTTACCTTTTTGTTTACAGATTCTCAAATCAATATCCCAACCAACCTTAAGATAATGATTAATAACACCTTGTGGCAATCTTTTTAACACTAGGTGACTAAAATACGGTGTTTCCATATATCTCTCAACACCTAAACGATTTCTTTTTCCAAATTCAAGCATAGTGTTTTTTGCCTTTTTTTGAATTAAAGATCTAACTAATTCTTCCTTTTTTTCTTCGAATTTTTGTTGATCTATTTTTTCAATGTCAACCCGTTTATCTTTTAATTTTGAACTCTTCTTCATTAATTCAAAAAAAAGATCTTCACCTTTTTTCTTTTCATTTACAATAATCGATGCCGTTTGCATTATTAAATACCTCCTATTTTTATTTGTTTACATAATAATTATATCATATATATATATATATGTAAAGTGAATTACAAGCATTTTCTTATTTTTATGTAAAATCATACTTGATTAATCATTAGTTTTCTTTAAATAAAATAACTTTTATGACAAAAAAACAATTAATTAAATTAATTGTTTTTTTATTTCTTTTAACCTATGTTACTGTACTATCATAATAATCTTGAAATGTTCTTCTACTGTAATTACCTCTTTCTTTATTAAGTAATTTTGAAAATTTGTACTCGTACAACGACTCTTCTTCAGTAATACAATGCTTCGTATTACTTATATCAAAACCAACACCTAAATAGAAACTTAAAACTTCATTTGGAATTTCTTTTTTTAATTCAAAAGAAAATTCCATTTTGCCACTAAAACAAATAAGTTCAATTTCCTTGTTGATAAGCTCGTATACATTATCAACTTCTTTCCCCGTTAATTGATCATGTATACCTCTTATACATTCAATTTTACCAAAATACGATGCCATAATTATCACATCCTTTACTTTTTTTACATTATATTACAATAAACATATTAAGTCAATACAATTTAACATTTTTTTACAAATAAAAGGATGAAGTTTTATTTTTTAAACCTCATCTTTTTATTTAACTTATATTTTAATATTTAAAATTATTATTTTTTATTATGATTTTTTAGTTTTTGTTTTATTTATTTTATATATAAAACTACTCTAAATCCAACATTTGTAAATTGATATGAACCAGAAGAAAATGCATATGAAGCACTACCATATTGACCATTACCATTAAATCCATTTGTACGAATAACATAATCTCCACCTAAAGTTTTTTCACTTGTCCATTCAGCTAAATTACCAGCAAAATCATATATATTGTTGTATTTCCAAGCTTCATTTGAACCCGTTGCTTTTAAAGTATTTGATTGATAATTCCCCTCATTAGCTGGTGACATTGCATCTGTATAATTCCCCCATGTTCTACTGTCATTTATTTTGGTATATGTTGAATCATTTGAATGTATCCATTTTGCAATTGTATCCCATTGCGTTCCATTTAAAAGTCCAGTTTCAACATTACTATCATATGAGTATGATGTACTCATATTTTCAGCATATGTTTTGGCATTTGTATAATTTATATTATTCCACATATATCCTGTATATATATCACTATCTGCATATTGCCAAGCAAATGTTGTGTTTGCTTTACTATCAACTGTTTTTTTAATAGCCACTCTTTTATTTCCACTATTATAATCTAAAGTTGATTCATATCTTCCAACATAAAAACCTTTATATTTTAATATTTGTTCTTCTTCATTTAAAGAATTTGGTATAGTATCTTCTATAACATTTGAAACTGTAAGTCCATTTTCTAAATATCTCATATATGAAATATTTTTATATTCATCTCCAGTATATCCTGTACCTTTTACCTTTACTCCACTATTTACTGGAACCCATACAAATTCATTATTATTTTTATCTTTTATTACAAGTCCATTTTTAACAGTATTATTTGCTTCATCTACTACAAAATCCTTTGGAAGAGGTACAAAATTACCCTCTGGATCTTCATATACACTTCCACCAATTGGAGTTCCAATTGGAAAATATTCTTTACCAGTTACATTCTTTAAATATGCTCTATATTCTTTATCTATTTCATGATTTGATAAATAATAATGTGAATATGAAAAAGTAACTATATTTTCTGCTAATTTAGATGCTATTTTTAATCTTGTTTTATATCTATCTAAACTTGAAGCTATATATTTATCATCTTGTGTTATATCAAAATTTTCTACATTAATCCAAAATTTAATATTTGAATTTCCTTCATTAATTCCTTCTTTTATAGCAATTAAAAATTTTATTAATTGATCAACTGAAAAGCCAGAAACTACTAATCCATCTTGAACTGCTATAATATCATTAGTTCTAAAATTAACATTTGTAGCTATTCTTGACCATTGATCTTTTACAGAAACAGCTGTAACCTGATTATATATTTTACTTATAAATGGTGAAACCATAAGTGGTTTTTTAGTTCCACTTTCCAAAGAATTCAAATGAGCAATATTATTATTTAGCATAGTTGTCCAATGTGTATCATAATTTTGATCATTAGTAAACATTTCATAACTCCAATACCAACCAATAAAAGATGTATTATCTTTATATTTATTGTATAATTCTGTTGCTACTTGATTTACAAAATCAGCATTATTATTTACCCAATTTGTATTTGTAAATTTATAATCCCACCATTCATTTGATTGAACAAAACCTAAATATACCTTTACACCATTAGCCTCTGCAGCGCTCATTATATTATCTATTACATTTGGTCTATATAAATTTAATTCTGCTGTATTTGAAACAAGTGAACTTTCATACCATAAATTTTTAAATTTCACAGGAGTTGATTCTCCACCTTCTACTTCACCAACATATTGAATTATTATATTACTTACACCCGCACATTTTAATTTTTTCAAACTCTCATCAATTTGAATAGGTGTCATTTCGTTATATAACCAAGGTTGCACAAAATCAGTATTTGGAACAGGATCCACAATTTCTTTCATATTGTCTAATTCCATTTTCATTAAAGCCATTTCAAGTTCTTCATTTTTAGTAGCTTCATTAGACAAATCACGAGCTTTTAAAGCTTGTGTAATTACATTATTATCTCCCGTAAAAGATAATATAACAGCTGCTATTAAAATCAATATTACAACAATTGTTACAATTAAAACAATTAAAGATACACCTTTGTTATCTCTCCCTTTATTTTTCATATACTACCTCCTAAAAAAAATATATTTTTTTTATTATTTTATTATTTTATTTTATTTTATATTTCTTTTTAATTTTTTATCTTTCTTGTTCAGTAATATCAGGTTTTGTTATTTTTTCATTTATACTTATACTATGCATTTTTGCAAGTAATGAATATATTTCATTTTCTTTTGTTTTAACCGGTAATGCTTTTTGTATATCTACTTTATTTACCAATTCTTTGTATTCTTTTTGACCTAATTCTTTTTGAATATATTTTGATGTTTCTTTAAAAGTATATTTTTTTGTTTCCATATCTGCTAAAAAGCATCTACCTACCCCAATATGAAGACCTATATGATCTGTTGTATATTTTAAATATTTAGTGAATTTCTTTACGTTATAATTTTTCATAACTTTATTTGCTAGTTTATCATCTTTATTTTCAATTGCTTCTGCTATTCCAATCATTGCATATTCATTTTGTGAAAAAGTATAATCATAATCAAAATTAGGAGCTATTTGTGCTCCAGCGGCATATTTAGGTACTTTTGCAGCAAA
>CAZZFS010000009.1:0-47816 GCA_964653805.1 uncultured Clostridiaceae bacterium
GCAACAGTAAATGCAAATGCAGATGTAAAAGCAGTAGGAGTTGGAACAGCAGTATTAACAGCAACATCAAATGAAGGCGGAAAAGTAATAACTTGTACAGTAAATGTAAATTAATAAAAATAATATAATGATTTTTAGGAAAGGAAACTTTATGAAAAATAAATTAAATAGTAATATTATATATGTATATATTGTTGTAGCATTTCTTTTTGTTTTATCTTTATCAAATGTATATGCTATTGAATCTACAACTAATGATAATAATAACAATTTAATAAAATTGGTTCCAAGTGTAGAGGGATTAGAACCTAATTTTAATTCTTCTACCACAAAATATTCCTTAATTGTTTCTTCAAAAACAACAAGTTTGAATATAAATACTTTAACAGAAGTAACAGGAGCAAAATATAAAATAGAAGGAAATGAAAATTTACAAATGGGTGATAATACTGTTAAAATAACAGTTACTGCGATTGATGGTACTGAAAAAATTTACACTATAATCGTCACTAGAGCAAATGATCCTAGTAAAGCAAATGCTTATTTAAGTAATATAATAGTAGATGGTCAAAAACTTACACCTTCTTTTACAGCTGAAAATTTTGATTATGAAATAGTTGATAACATTAAAATTGATGAATTGCTTATTCTTGCATATGCACAAAATGAGAATTCAACAATTGAAATTATAAATAATAAAAATTTTGTTGAAGGCGAAAATATAATTAAAATTATTGTAACAGCTGAAGATAGTACTATAAAAAAACAATACAATATAAAAGTTAATAAATTACCTGAAAAAGTTGCAAATGTACAAACAAATAATGAAACAAATACTACAGGAGTTTCAAAAGATTTGTCTAATAATAATGCAAATATAAAATCAGAAAACAATATTTTATCTATTTTAAAACAAAATTGGATTATAGTGATTTTAATAGTAATTTGTACTTTTGAATTTATAAGTATAATAAGATTAAATTTGAAATTAAAAAAATATAGTAATAAAAATAAGTAAATCTAAAAAATTAGTTTAGTTGTTTTATTAATAAGAAAAGTAAATATTGTGAAGTATTTACTTTTTTGTTATAAATATCAACTTTTTTGTGTGTTTTTTTAACTTGACAAAAGATTTAAGATATTATATAATCTAGCAAAGTATTGAAAGATTAAAAAGGAGAATAAAATGGATTTTAAAATGTTGATGATACCAATATATTTAATTTTAACGGTATCAGGTTTAGTATTAATGAAACTTGGAGGAAATCCAGGTACACTTGCCATAAAATCTGGAACTATGGATATGTCAATGAGTATAATTAGTGCAATTGGATTTATTTGTTATATAGGTAGTTTTCTGCTATTTACTAGAATGGTCGTAATGTTTGATTTAAGTTATATATTTCCTCTTTGTACAGGTATAGTTCAAATAATAACTCTTATAGCATCAGTAGTTATATTTAAAGAAGAACTTAGTATACAAGCTATTATAGGAACTTCTTTAATAATAATAGGTATAATAGCAATGAATTGGAAGAGTAGTTAATATAAAAAATACTTACATGTTATAAAATTAATATAATAAAATTAAAAAAGGAAGTGTTAAAAATGAAAAATAAAATATTAGTAGCAGGTGGTGCAGGCTATATTGGTTCACACACATGTGTAGAACTTTTAAATGCGGGTAAAGAGATAATAATAGTAGATAATTTATCAAATAGCAAAATTGAAGTTATAGATAAAATAAAAAAATTAACAAATAAAGAATTTGATTTTTATAAATTAGATGTAAATAACAAAGAAGAATTAAGCAATATTTTTGCTGAAAATAAAGACATTGATTCTGTTATAAATTTTGCTGGTTTTAAATCAGTAGGAGAATCAGTAAAAGAACCTTTAAAATATTATAGTAATAATATTTCAGGTGCTCTTACATTACTTGAAACTATGAAAGAATTTAATGTGAAAAAGTTTATATTTAGTTCATCTGCTACAGTATATGGTAATGCTGAAATTGTACCTATACATGAAAATTGTTCTACTGGAGGAGAAATTACTAATCCTTATGGAAAAACAAAATACATGATAGAAGAAATTTTAAAAGATTTACATAATTCAGATAAAAGTTGGGGCATTGTAATTCTTAGATATTTTAATCCTATTGGAGCACATGAAAGTGGTTTAATAGGTGAAGAACCTAATGGAATACCCAATAATTTATTACCTTATATTTCAAAAGTTGCAAATGGTGAATTAGAAATAGTATCTGTATTTGGAGATGATTATGACACCAAAGATGGAACAGGCGTTAGGGACTATATACATGTAGTTGATTTAGCAAATGGTCATTTAAAAGCTATTGAAAAATTAGAGTCTAATGATACAGAAGAAGACTTTAAGTTAAATGTATATAATTTAGGTACAGGTAATGGATATAGTGTATTAGACTTAATTAAAACATTTGAAGAAGTAAATAATATAGAAGTACCATATAAAATAATTGAAAGAAGAGCTGGAGATATAGGAACTTGTTATTCAGATCCAATAAAAGCTGAAAGTGAGCTTGGTTGGAAAGCAAAATATTCTCTAGAAGATATGTGTAGAGATAGTTGGAATTATCAAAAAAACAATAAAAAATATTTTAATTAAAAAGTAAAATAGAAATCGTGTATTCAGAGGTGATTGTATGTCTAAATTTTTTACAAAAAAAATAATATATTCATTTATAATAGGATTTGTTTTTCTCGCAACTTTAGTTTTCACTTTTTTACTATTAAATAACCAAGAAAAAACAAATTTTTCTGTTACAATTTTTGATGCAAATAAAACAATAAAAGAAAAGACTGGTAAAATGGTTGAATCAGGTGTTTTAGAAATAAAAGAACCAAAATCAATTAATGCAGCAGTCCCTATATTTATGTATCATTTTGTATCAGAAGATCCAGGTGAAAATCCTTATCCAGAAAACGTTGTAAAACCGTCCGAACTTGAAAAACAATTAAAATATTTAAGTTCAAATGGCTATGAAACTATTTTTGTAACAGATTTAGAATGTTTACAAAGCTATAAAAAACCCGTTATACTTACTTTTGATGATGGTTTTCTTGATTTTTATACAAATGCATTTCCTTTATTTAAAAAATATAATATGAAAGCATCGCTTTACGTTGTAAAAGATTTTACAATTAAAGGTGGATATTGTAATATAGAACAAATAAAAGAAATGGAAGAGAGTGGCCTTATAGATATTCAATCTCATACAGTAACACATACAAGACTTGCAACTTTAAACTTAGATCAAATAAAAACAGAATTAATTGATTCTAAAACATATTTGAAAGAAAAAATAGGCAAAGATTCTACAGTAATATGTTATCCATATGGTTCATATGATAAAAGAGTTTTAGAACAAGCAAAAGAAAATTATAAATATGGTCTTGCAATGGATGGTGGAGTATATTACACAAGTAAAAATAAAAATTTATTAGAAATACCAAGAATATATGCAAATAGATCTATGTCACTTAGTACATATATAAATTATGCAAATAAATCAAAAGTTGATGTTGTTTGGTAAAATTAGAGGTGAAATAAGTATTGGAAAAAAATAAAACAGCTATTATCATATTAAACTATAATGATAGTGAAAATACAATAAAATATGTTAATGAAATCAAAGATTATGAAGTATTGGATAAAATAATAATAGTTGATAATTTATCTACACAAGAAGATGAATTAGAAAATTTAATGAAATTAAAAAAATTAAATAATGGTGATAATAAAATTAATATAATACAATCAAAAAAAAATGGGGGCTATTCGTACGGGAATAATTACGGATTAAAATATATTGATGATAATTATGAAGGTGAGTACAATTATGTCATTATATCAAATCCTGATGTAAGTGTAAAAGAAAATGATATTTTAAATACAATAAATTTTTTAAATCAAAATAAAACAGTTGCAATTGCTTCACCTAGAATGAAACTTGATCATGGTTATGCAAGAAGAAGTGCATGGAAAAAAAGAAAATATAGTATAGATATAGCTAATTCAACAAGGTTAACACAACTTTTATTATTTTGGCTTTTTAAAAATGGTGAATATACAAAAAAAGATTATGAGAAAGCAGAATTAAAGGTTCATTCTATAGCAGGTTCATTTTTCGTTGCAAAACATAATATATTTAAAGAAATAGGGTATTTTGATGAAAAAACTTTTTTGTTTTTTGAAGAAGATATAATAGCAGATAAATTAAATGAGATAGGTTATGATATATATAGTTTAAACAATTTAAAATTCATGCATTATGAAAGTAAAACAATCGGTAAATTATATAATGCTTTTAAAAAACAAGATATGTTGTTTGATAGTAGAATATATTATCACAAAAAATATAACAATATAAATAAATTTCAGGTGTTTATATTAAAACTTTTAAGGTATATAAGAAAAGTAGAATTATGTATTGAAGTACCAATATTAAAAATATTAAAAAACAAATAATATAAAAATAATTAAATTATTATGTAAAACTATAACCTGCGTAATTATATATTAAGAATAATTGTTGTATATTTATACAAAGTATTGACAATTATTTTTTTTTGTTTTATAATGTATAGTATAGTGTATAAAAATGCATATTTAATATATGTTTTTTTATTAAATAAAGGAGTGTTTTAAATGGCTTTAGTAAATGAATATACAGAACAAATAAAAGATATAGAAGAGATTTTAAGTAAAAGTGAAGAAACATTGGAAACAGTAACAAAAAATATAGACTCTAAAAGTGAAAATAAAAACGAAAAATTAAAAACGTATGTACAAGATAATTTTTCAAATTTATCAAGTAATTTAAAAGAAGATTATAGTGAAAATGTTGAAATGTTAATTAATGAATTAACAGGTAAAGATGAAACAGCTGCTGATTTAGAAAAATTAAATAAATCTATTAAAAATATAAACGAAGAAGAAGTAAAAGCAAGAAAAGAAGCTGTAAAATTAGCAAAAGAAAGTTTAAAAACTCAAGAAGATAAATTAAAAGAAATAATTCCAGAAGAAGATGATATAACTGAATTTCAAGAAAAAATAGAAGAATTAAAAGCAGAAAAAGAAAAATTATTTGATGAAATAAATGATTTAAAAAAATCTTTAATTGGAAGTGATGAACAAAGTACTCCAGAAATAGATGTTTTAGAAGCTGAAGTAGAAGAAATAGATGACCAAATAGCAGAAATGATTAGTTTTTTTTCTATTTATGAAAAATTACAAAAAAATATAAAAGAACAAAAAGAAACTTTCAAAAAAGAATTTTTAAAAGTAGATATAGATTTTGAAGAAGAATTAGAAGAAAAAAATAAATACTACAATAATCGTAATAGAAATAATTATAAAAATAATAGAGATGAACAAGATGATAAAAATGAAAAAGAAAATGATGATTTAGATAAAGAAGAAAAAGACGATGAAGATAAAGAACCAAGAAAAAACTATAATAGAACATACAATAACGATAAATATAAAAATGAAAACAGAAGAAATTATGAAAAACAAGGTGATGGTGAATACAAACCAAAAGAAAATCAAGATAATTTCGTACCAAGAACTGCTCAAACAGCAAGTGCAGCTCCACAACAACAAGTTTTTGCAGGTGGTGGACAAACAATATACACTGAACCAGTAAATAATGAACAACTACCAGTAAAATCAAAAGAAGATATGCATCAAGATGCTTTAAATGAATTACATTCTTTTATCGCTACAGGTAAAGTTGATTTTGTTAATTTAAAAAATGCTTTAGATGTTTTAGAGCCAATACATATAAGTCCTTTTACACAAATTAAGTTAAAAAATGCAATTAAAAATAGTCAAAATGATATAAGTGAAAATGCTGAATTTTTAGATAAAGAAGCATTTAGTAAAATAGTTGGTATACAAGACAAAGAATTAGATTTCTTATTTGGTGACAAACCAGAAGATATTTTAAGACTTACTAAAAAAATAAAACCAGGCGAAATAAAACTAATAGAATCTACAATGTGTAATTTTTATACTAAAGTAGCATCAGGCGAAATAAGTGATTTAAATCAAATATCAGAATTTGAAAATAAATATGCAAAATATGTTAAATCAGGCTTAGTTAACACTCAAGCAAAAGAGTTAGGTAGAATGTTTTTTCAAGGATTAGATAAAAAATCTGTAGGTCAAAATAATTTAAGTAATATAATGAAACAAGGTGAACAAGTAGTATCAGAATTTAAAATGAATGCGATGGCACCAAAAACTAATAGTTTTAATGATGAACTTAAAGAAAATACAGTAGATGTTAAAAATATAAATCCTTTTGAAAATTTAAAAGAACAAGCTTTAAAATCATTAAAGTTAGATTCTAGAGCTAGAGCAAAAGAAGTTGCTAATAAAGCTAATGAAAGTTATAAAAGTAAATAAAGTATAAATACTTTGCAGTTTTGTTAATATAACAAAACTGTAAGGTGTTTTTTATGTATTGTATTTATTTGCCTTATATGATATAATTATGCAAAAAAAGAAGGGATGTAATAAAGCTATGTCAAGAACTATAAATATGATGTCAAAAGCTCACAAAGTAAAAGGACAAGGTGTTTTATCTGCATATGAAGAACAAGTTAGTTTAGTAGAAAATAATTTAAAACATATATATGATGTTAAAATTAATGAAGTTAAATTTGCTGACATAATGCATTATCATACAATAAATTTAGAATTTTTTCTTACAATACCTTTTGCTAAAATAAAATCTAGTACTGTAGGATATGTACATTTTTTACCTGAAACATTAGAAAATAGCATTAAACTACCTAAAATAATTAAAAATCTTTTTTATAAATATGTTATTAATTTCTATAAAAACATGGATTATCTAATAACTGTAAATCCATATTTTATAGATAAATTAGTAGCTTATGGTATAGATAGAGATAAAATAACATATATACCAAATTATGTTTCAAAAAAAAGATTTTTTAAAATGGATAAAAAATATGTAAATAATGCTAGAAAAGAATTTGGAATAGATAATGATAAATTTGTTGTTTTATGTGCTGGACAATTACAAAAAAGAAAAGGTATTTTTGATTTTATTGAAGTAGCTAAACAAATGCCTGAAGTAGAATTTGTTTGGGCTGGAGGTTTTTCATTTAAAAAAATATCTGATGGATATGAAGAAATAAAAAAACTAATGGAAAATCCACCTTCAAATGTTAAGTTTTTAGGAATTATACCAAGAGAAAAAATGAATGAATTATTTAATGCTTCTGATATGTTGTTTTTAGCTTCATATGAAGAGTTATTTCCTATGATAGTATTAGAAGCTTCTAATTGCAAATTACCTATATTACTTAGAGATATAGAACTATATAAAGGTATATTAGATGGGTGTTATTTAAAAGGAAGTTCAAATGAAGAATTTATTGATCAAATAAATAAAATAAAAAATGATGAAATAAGTTATAATAAAGCGATTCAAATGTCAGAAGAATGTGCTAAAACATATAGCGAAGAAAATGTAACGAAATTATGGAAAGCTTATTATAATAAAATATATAAAAGAGGTCAAAAAAAACGCGACAAAAAAGATAAAAAATAAATACATATTGATATAATAATTATTTTAAAAATAATAAGAATTAAAAAATAAAAGCAAATAATGGAATCTTAATAAAATTATTTGTTTTTTTTATTTCTTTAATTAATATATTTTAAGGGAAGGAAATATAATAAATGAATAAAACTATATTAATAACAGGTGGTGCAAAAGGGATTGGAAAACAAATAGTTAGAGATTTCTTAAAAAAAGAATATAATGTTTGTTTAAATTATAACACTTCGTTTAAAGAAGCAAAAGAAATTGAAGAGATAGCAATTAAAGAAGGTAAAAGTATAGCAATATATAAAGCGGATGTATCAAATAGAGAACAAGTAAGTAAAATGGTTGATTACTTTATAAGTAAATTTGGTAAAATAGATGTTTTAGTAAATAATGCTGGTATATCTAAATATCAACTTTTTACTGATATAAAAGAAGAAGAATTTAAAGAAATGATAGATATTACTATAATGGGGACTTTCAATGTTACTCAGGAAGTTTTAAATAAAACTATGATTACACATAAACAAGGATCTATAATAAATATATCATCTATTTGGGGAATTGTTGGAGCTTCTTGTGAAGTGCATTATTCAACAGTAAAATCTGCTATAATAGGAATGACTAAAGCTTTAGCAAAAGAATTAGCTTTATCTAATATACGTGTTAATGCTGTTGCACCAGGTATAATAGATACAGACATGATAAGAGATTATTTTTCTCAAGAAGAAATAGAAGAAATGAAACAAGAAGTACCATTAAATAGAATTGGTTTAGTAGAAGATGTATCAAATTTAGTTGAATTTTTAGCTAGTGATAAATCAAGCTATATAACAGGGCAAGTGATAAGTCCAAATGGTGGAATGGTAATATAAAAAATATAAAGGAGATTTGTAATATATGCGTTATAGTAAAGATTTAAATGAATATGAGTTATTAGATATGGCAAATGGTGAAAAATTAGAAAAATGGGGTGAATATATCCTTATTAGACCTGATCCTCAAATTGTATGGGATAAAAAAACAAATCCCAAACTTTGGAATGAAGCTCATGCAAGATATATACGTAGTGCTACTGGTGGTGGGCACTGGGAAAAACTAAAAAGAATGAAAGATCATTGGACTATAAAATACAATGGTTTAACTTTTAATATAAAATTAATGGGATTTAAACATACAGGTCTTTTTCCAGAACAATCAGTTAATTGGGATTATATGATGGATAAAATATCTAATGAAGTAAAACAAGGAAAAGATATTAAAGTATTAAATCTTTTTTCATATACAGGAGGAGCAAGTGTTGCATGTCTTAAAGCAGGAGCAAGTGTTTGTCACGTAGATTCTTCAGCAGGTATGACAAATTGGGCAAAAGAAAATGTTAAATCTAGTAAATTAGAGAATAAACCAATTAGGTTTTTAATAGATGATGTTTTAAAATTTGTTAAAAGAGAAATAAGAAGAGGAAGTAAATATGATTGTATAATTATGGATCCACCTTCATATGGTAGAGGGAAAAATGGAGAAGTGTGGAGTATTGAAAATAATATTTTTGAACTTTTCGAATTATGCGGACAAATTTTATCAGATAAACCTTTATTTTTTATTGTAAATACATATACAGGTGGTTTATCTGGAACAATTATAGAGAATTCAGTTAAAATAGCTTTAAAGAATCACAAAATATCAAAAATAAGTTTTGATGAAATTGGTTTAAAACAAAAAGATAGTGATCTTTGTTTACCTTGTGGTATAACAACAATTTGTGAATTTTAATGAATTTTTAATGAATTTTAAATTATAGATTTAAAATAGACTTGAATATTTTTTTTAAAAGTAGTAAAATATATTAAACTCAAAAAATAAATAATCATAGATTATAAATACAAAAAGATAAATTTTAAAATGAAAAATAAAAAACGAATGAAAAAGGAGTGTAATAATTTTGGAAATAATTTTAGCTCTTATAAGTATGTGCTTTTTGTCAGCATATGAATTGCTGTATAAAAATGTAGCTAATAAAGGGATAAAGTCAGAAAATATATTTATAAATACATTTTTATTTAGTGGTATTTTTAAAATGTTACTAGTATGTATATTTTTCCTAGGAAGTTTTCAATTTAGTATTAAAAATTTCATAATATACTTACCTAACATAATATTTGACTTATTAGCAGCTTACTTATTTATAAAATCATTAAAGAGGATACCTATTTTTCTTACCTCAACACTATATTTAATATATTATCCGTTTTCTATAATTTGTAGCGTATTATTTTTAAATGAAAAAATAGATATAACAAAAATAATAGCTATAATCATAATAGGAGGAATTATATTAATCTTATCTTTAAAAGGAGCTAAGAATAAAGGGGGAAATAAGAATTCTCAAAAAGAACATCTAGATAATATACCAAAAGGAAGAAAAAAACATTTAGATTATATTTCTAAAGGTATATTATTTGCTATATCAGCAGGTGTTTTAAATGCATTATATATGTTGTTAGATAAAAATTGTTTAAATATTGGAATGAATCCAAACGAAATAATATTATATAATGGTATTGGAAGTGTAATTATAAGTTTAATATTTTATTATAAAATATCTTATGATTCAAAAATCAGTACTAGTGATGAAAATAAATACACATATACGTTAACACCTACATTACTTATTGCAATAGCACTTAGATTTTTAGCTAGTGTTTTATATACAGTTGCTATGAGTTATGGAAATGTTAGTACGGTAATACCAATTATAGCATCTGATGTAATTGTTATTACAATAATATCTAATTTATTTTTAAATGAAAAAACAAAATTATATCAAAAAGTATTAATTGTTATGTTTTTTGCTTGTATTTTAATGTTAACGATATAAAAGTTAATTTGTATTAAAATATTGTAAATATATAAAATATCTATAAAAAGCTTGAAAAATTAAGTTTTTATTTAAAGTTTTAAGCAAAAACATTTTAAAATATTGTAAAAATAAAAAAAATATGTTAAAATATTATGTATAGGAAAGAAGGAGGATTTTAATATGTTATCAGATCCAAATATAGGTGCAATAGTTCCAAAAGTAGGGAATAGATATGAAGCTGTATTAGCTATTGCTAAAAGAGCAAGAAATATTGAAAATAAAAGAGTAATAGAAGGCGACAACAGTATAAAAGATGCTGTAGATATTGCTTCTATTGAAATAGCAGAAGAAAAAGTTTTTGTAAGAAAAGCTGGTAAATATGTTATTGAACCAAATGTAGAAATAGACTTTGAAGAAGAGTTAAAAATAAACGAAGAAGATAAAGAAGAATTAAATTCAAAAATAGATGAAGATTTTGAAGAGGATGAAGAAGAAATAGTAGAATAAATTTGAAATTTTAAAAGGAGTCGTTTGTATTGGATAAAAGACATGTTATAACAATTACTGGGGATTTAGCAAGTGGTAAAAGTTCAGTAAGTGATATATTAAAACAAGATTTAAATTATGAAGTATATAAACCAGGTCAATATGCACGTAAACTTGCAATGGAAAAAAATATGACAATAAATGATTTTCAAAGTTATTTAAAAGAACATCCAGAATTAGATCAAGAAATTGAAACAAACTCTTCTAAGTATGCAGAAGAAAATGATAATATAATTGTAGATGCAAGACTTGGTTGGTATGCAATACCTTATTCTTTTAAAATATATTTAAAAACAGATATTGATGTATCAGCAAAAAGAGCATATAATGATTGCAAAAGACAAAATAGTGAACCTTGTAAAGATATTAAAACAGCCAAAGAACAAATACAAAAAAGGTATAATGAAGAAATTGAAAGATTCTTTTTGTTATATAATATTAGAAAAGATGATATGTCAAATTATGATTTAGTTATTGATACTTCAGATATGAAAGTAGACGAAATAGCTGAGGTAATAAAAAAAGAATATAAAAAATGGTTAGAAAATTAAAATTTTAAGGGGGGTGTGAAACAATGATTAAACTATAAGAAGTTTGATTGTTGTTTTATTTTTATGGAAATAGTAAAAGATATAAATAAACATATATTTAGAGGATATGATATAAGAGGAATATATAATGAAGATTTATTTGAAAGTACAGCATATACAATAGGTAAAGCCTATGGTACATATTTAAAACAAAATTTCAAAGAGGATAAAGTTGTTATAGGTCATGATAACAGAGAATCATCACCTATACTTTCAGAAGCCTTAATAAAAGGAATAACTTCAACAGGTGTTAATGTTATAAACTTAGGATTAGTTACAAGTCCTATGGTGTATTATGCTAATATATTATATAATATACATGCTGGTATTGTTGTAACAGCAAGTCATAGTCCTAAAGAATATAATGGGTTTAAAATAGCATTTGATGAAAAAGGTGAAATTTGTGGCGATGAAATAAAAGAATTTAGAGATTTTGTTTTAGCTTCAAATTTTATTGACGGAACAGGAATAGTTGAAAATAGAGATATAAAAGAAGAATATATAAATATGATTGTTTCAAAATTTAATTTTAAGAAAAAATATAAAGTTATTGTTGATTCTGGAAATGGTACAGCTTCAATAGTAGCAAAAGATTTATTTTCAAAAATAAAGAATTTAGATGTAGAATATATATATTGTGAAAGTGATCCAAGTTTCCCAAACCATCATCCTGATCCTGCTGAAACAGAAAATATGGTTGATTTGCAAAATATGGTTTTAAGTAGAAATGCAGATATTGGTGTTGCTTTTGATGGTGATTGTGATAGAGTTGGATGTATAGATGAAAAAGGGAATATAATTCCAAGTGATTATTATATGGCTATATTAAGTAGATATATTTTACCAAAAGTAGATAAAAAGAAAGTAATATTTGATGTTAGTTGTTCAAAAACATTATCAGATGAAATAATAAAAAATGGAGGAGAACCAATTGTATTTAAAACTGGTAATTCATTTATAAAAAGAGAAATGTTAAGACAAAAATTATTATTTGGTGGAGAAATATCAGGACATACTTTTTTCTATGATAAGTTTTATGGATTTGATGATGGTATTTATGCTGCATTAAGAATGATAGAAGTTATAGATGAAGCAAATGAAAGTTTGTCAAATATATCAAAAACATTAAATAAATATTGTTCTACACCAGTTCTTAAATTAAATGTATCAGAAGATAGAAAAGAAGCTGTTATAGAAAAAATAACAAAATATTGTTTTGAAAAAGGATATAAAACTGCAACTATAGATGGAGCAAGACCAGAATTTGAAGATTCTTTTGCAATTGTTAGAATGTCAAATACTAGCCCCAAAATAACAGTAAGATTTGAAGCTACAACAGAGGTGAGATTAAAAGAATTAGAAGATGAATTTTTACCATTAATAAATAAATATATTTTAGAAAATGAATAGAGTTATAATAAATAACATATTTAAAAGATGAGTTCTGTATTTTATCAGAGTCATCTTTTTTTGTTCTATTGTAATGATATTAGTATAAATTGACATTGGAATATAAAAATGGTATACTATTGTAACTTAGGATAAATAATCTAAATTAAATTTAAGGAGGAAATATTTATGTTACATAAAAGTAAAATCAAAAGAAAAACTTTAGAAGAACAAGTTTATGAATCACAAGAGCGGTTTTATACTGGTGCTTTAGAAAAATCAACAGTATATGAAACAATTAATAAATTACTTCAAAGATTTTCATATGATGGAAGAATATTTCGTGAATTGGACCCAATAACTATTGAAATTGCTATGGATAATAAAAAAGAAGTTATTAAATTGCTTGAAAATGGTATTGATGTAAATGAAATAAATAAATTAGGAATAACACCATTAATAACAGCAATATACTTTAATAATCTTGAAATAGCTAATTTACTAGTTGAAAGAGGAGCAAATGTAAATTATAGATTTTATAATGGTTTTACACCATTAATTTTGTCTTGCAACAATTATAATGATGAAATTGTTGAAATGTTATTAAAAAATGGGGTTAATATAAATGAAGTAGATTTTTATGGATATAATTCTTTACATCATGTAGTTAATTGTGGTAATCCATCGGATTTACTCTCAAATTTTTATTTATTTGATGAATTAAAATTTGTTTTTTCTGATAAATCAAAAAAAACAAATTCATCAATAATTTCAAGATTAAGGTGTATTGAATTATTAATAGATAATGGAATTGATGCAAGTTTTTGCAATGAAAAAAATGGAATAAATGCTTTATCAATTGTTTTAGATGGTGATGGAAGAGATTGCACAAAGATGATTAAAAAATTGATTCAAAAAGGAGCTGAAAAAAAAGCAATCGAAATTTCACCTTTTGTAATATATGATTACCAAAATTCCTTTGATTTTATTAATGACATAAAAGATTTTGATTTATCTTTGTGGCCTCTAGCTTTAGTAAGTTTCTTATACTTTATAATATATATAAAAAGAATTAAAAAATTTAATATTGAAGTATATTATAAAGATGAAAAAGATTGCTATAAGAGACCTAAATTTATAAAAAAAATGTAACTATAGAATACTGAAAAAGAGATGGTGAGTTGCCATCTCTTTTTTATCTTTAAATTAATAAATTTTGTATAAATTAAATATAAACAAAATAACTACAATGAATTTAGTTAAAAATATGTTAAAATATGTTAAAAATGACAAAAACTGTTGTAAAATATTGTCTTTCATGATATAATCTTATGTAAAGTTAAAAATATCTTTAATAAAATTATGAAGGAGAATATATAAATGCTTATGGAAATATCGAAGGTAGAGTTGATTGATTTATATCAATTAACTAATTGTTGTGGAGTCAATATAAAGGTTTGCTCTAAGGAAGTAGCAAATATGGTTGTTCAGATTTTAAATGACGTGTTTTGTAATTTTAAATATAAAACACAGCTTATTGAAAAATTCAATATTAAAGACTTTAAATATCAAATAAAAAATCATTGTGATGTATATGAATTGATAATTAATTTTAATCATTATGATGATAATGAAAAAGCTTTGCTAGATTTTTCAAAAGTTTTAGTTTGTAAAATAAAAACGTTTAGTAATAATTGTGAAAGTCTCTGCATAAGTAGAATAATGTTAAAGCAAGTGATAGAAACTAAAATTTCAGTTATTAATTTATGGGAATTTGAATGTCAAGAATTATTAAATGATATTTTAAGTTCAACTGTTGTAACACAAGAACGCTTAAATGATTTAAAATCGCAAAATAATATGCTAAACCATTTTTTATATTTTAATACAGCAAAACATATTTCAAAAAATCTAGAACTGTATAATAATGAAGAAAATTACCACAAAAAATTATGCTACATTAAAAATGTTTTAGAATTACTTCAACAAGTCGATAATTATATGGAAATTTTGTTATCAACTAAAAATGATGAATCATATAAAGCATTTGGTGGATTTAAATTTTTAGAATTAAAAAGAAGTAAGCAAATGGTAAAAAAGATGCTTATAATCGATTTTGAATGATCAGTGCTGTACATTAAAACAAGAACCTTAAGTGAAAAAGAATAAAACATTGAACTTTACATAAAAATGTGTTATAATGTTTTGTATAAAAAAATAAAAAATAATTCTTTTAAAAAATTTAAGGAGGAAAAGAAAATGAAAACACAAAAAACAGAAAGAAGTTGTAAACGGTGTGTTGAACTTAGATTAGCACTTAATTGTGATATTTGTTTAAAATATCAAGAGGGGGCATCACCAATGCCTAAAAAATTACGTGAGGATATTCAAAAAAAAGATACGGAATTAAAAAACACTACTTTTAACTGGTTGACTTGAAAAAACAAAAAGGTAAGCTTAATAGCTTATCTTTTTTGTTATTAGTATTTTAAATAGTAATTTAAAAGTACAAAAAAATGTATGTATAATATATAGTAAATATTTAAAAAAAATTATAAAATATTTGCTATATATTTTTTTTTATGATAAAATATAAAAAGTAAATATAAAAAAATATTATGGAATATAAGGGGTGAAAATAATATGGAAGAACTTATAGAATCAATATGTGACTATGTAAAAAAACCATATACTGATTATGCAGTAATGTTAAATGGTGAATGGGGTAGTGGTAAAACTTATTTTTGGAATAATAAGTTAAGAAGTAGACTTGAGGCTGTTAAAATAAATGGAAAGAATTACAAAACAATATATATGTCTTTGTATGGAATAAATAGTTTAGAAGAAATAAGTAAAAAAATATTTATAGAAACTAATCCTATGATAAGTAAAACTTTAAAAAAATTTGTTGATACTAGACAAGGGAATTTAATACCTGAATATGTTAAAACAGGTTTAGATATGGCTAATTTATTTGGTAGTATGAATTTTAATTCAGATAAAGTAGATTTTTCTAAATTATTTGCAATAGATGATAAAATACTTTGTTTTGATGATTTAGAAAGAGCAAATGTAGATGTTATTGATATACTAGGATATATTAATAATTTTGTAGAACATGATGGAATTAAAACAATATTAATATGTAACGAAAAAGAGCTTGCTACTAAATTTAAAAATAATAATATAGAATTAAAAGCTTTAATAGCTACATATATTTTAGATAAAGAAGGCAACCTTATAAATAAAAATAATACTAAAAATTTCAAAAATGAAGAAAAACTATTAAATAGTGATGAATCAAATCAATTACATTCAATTGATAGACCAATGGCTAGTTTAATTGAAGAAAAAGTAAGTGATATATTTGATAAATCAAATGCTTATGAAAGAATAAAAGAAAAATTAATAGGTGAAACTTTTGAGTATGTACCTGAGTATGCATATATTTTAAGTGGTATGATGATGAAATTTTCATATAATGATGCGTTATATGATTTCTATAAAAGAAATACATCATTAATTATAGCTGCATTTAAAAAATCTGATACAAGAAATTTAAGAATTTTAAAACATGCTTTAAATGATTTTGAAAAAATATTTAATATGGTTTTAGATCAATATCCAAATACAGATTTAGAAATGTTAAAAACAATGTTAACATTTACTGTTGCAGTTTCTTTTGAAATAAAAACAGGAAATAAAGCAAAAGAAAAATTGAAATCTATAAAAGATAATGATGAATATAATTCAGTAATATTTACTTCAAAAATATTAAATGATAGTAATCAATTTTATTTAAGAGAATTTGATAATAATTATTTTTTAAATAATCAAGCTAATTATAAATTCTTTAAATTTATTGAAACATATATTAGAACAAGATTTTTTGATGAAAAAATATTTAAAGAAAATATGTCAGTTGCAAATAAAGAATTTATTGATAATTCACAAGATAGTTCTGAGTTAAAATATGAAACTATTTTAGACGGTAGCTATTGGAAGTTATCTGATTTTGATTTTGATCTTTTATGGAGACAAGTATTAGAAGAAGTTAAAGAAGGAAAAGTTGAATTTAGAGAACATGTAAAACTTTTTGCTATATTTAAGTATTTAATAGACTCAAATTTAGTAAATTACGAATTAAATGAACTTAAACAAAACTTTATACTAGGAATGAAAGTATCTGCTTCAAATAATCTAGAAGCTATTGTAGAAACTTTTGAAGATAATGATACAAGATATGATATCGAAGATGTTCATATAAAAGAAATAAAAAATGAATATTTAGAATTAAAACAAAGAGCTTTAGAAGATTTATCTGCTAAAAAAGCAAATGAATTATTTAAACATTTACCAAATAATCTACCTGAGTTTTATAAATTAATGATTGGCGAATATAAAGATTTACCTGTATTTTCTAAATATGAAATGGAAGATTTATATAATAAACTTAGTTTAACACCAAATTATGATTTATATAATATTATTAATTTAGTTCAAGAAAGATATAGAAAAAATAAAAATATATTTGAATTAGATTATCCTAATTTAAAGAAACTTTGTAATATTATACATAAAAATAAAACTCAAACTGATAAAACAATAAAACATGCTTTACTTGAAAATTTATCAAAAACAGTTAATAAGATAAATATGAAGATTATGTCTAAAAAGAAAAAAGTAAACAAAGCACAAAATAAAAACATAGATAATAGTATAAATACAACTGAAAATAATGAATAATTTTAAAAAAACATAGTAAAAAAGAAATAAAACAGCTAAAATAAAATTAAATATAAAGGATTGTTAAAATTTTCAAATTTGACAATCCTTTATATTTTTGTTATAATAAAAGATGTTGAAAATAAAAATAATATAAATATGATTAGATTTATATAAAAGGAGGGTATGTTTATGCACAAAAGATTTAAAATTTTAACAACTTATTACCTAATTGCTCATGGCGGCATTTATGGTAAAACTACAAATGCTGATGGTATAGAACGGTTTGTAAAACCAAATAGTTTTGAATCATGTAAATTAGCTATTGATAATGACATACCTTTTGAGTGTGATATTCGCCAGACAAAGGATGACATACCGATACTTGCTCATGATAATGATTTCAAGTACAAAGGTAAGGAATATAAAATTTCCAAACTAACTTATGAAGAATTAGAAATGATCCTTGGAGAAAAGGTATCTTGTACATTAGAACAGGTTTTAGAATATAATAATGGACGGGTTCCAGTTTTAGTTGATGCTAAAGAATCAAAGTTTATTATTTATTCTAAATATCGAAAGAATTTGTCGGAATTATTGAACAAATATGCAAAGATAGGTGAAGTTGCATTACAGTCTTTCAATCCAATATTTATGTTGGTTATGAGAGAATATCTAGTAAATGTACTTACTGTTCAGCTTGTTTGTAGAGCACAAACATTGTTAAGTGCATTTGATGCACCAAAAACTTTGGCTAGATCTTATGAGAAGATAATATCTCTAATTTGTGTTATTGCACGAACAGATGCAATTAATATGGAATGTCATGAAGATATTGGTTGGAAATTTAAAACGCGTTTTTTTCATGATAGTTTATATTGTGAGAAAATAGAAGAATTTGTTAATGAAATCAACAATAAGGCAGATAAGTGGCAATACAAATTAGTTAGAGTAGTTAGTAATTTAACTAAAAAGCCAGTGCTTTCTTGGACTATAAAGTCCGAAGATGAATTCTTCATTATGGAGAGTGTAGGTAAAAAATCGCTAATTCAAAATTGGGTTGTTGATTTTAATGAACAAGGTGTTGAAGGCTATATTGAAATAATAAAAAGTTATCGGTAAAATTATAATTTACTGGTAGCTTTTTATTTTGTTTATTTTTTATTTTAGAATATAATTTGTAATAAAGTACTTGATAAATATTTCATTTTAATGTATAATTTACATAGTACTTAAAAATTGTAAAAAATATAAAAAATTAGTTTTTGCAAAAAAATATAGTACTATATTTAAAAATATGATGATACTATGAAATATATAAATATATTTTTATGATTTTTTATAAAAAATATATATTTTGGTGTAGAACATTGAAAAAAGAATATTTAAGGGAGGATTAAAATGTTAGTAACAGTAATTACTGCTATTGTTGCATTTATACTTGGAGCTGCTAGTTTTTTTTATGTTGGTATTCAATATAGAAAAAAAGTTGCAGAATCTACAGTTAATTCAGCAGAAAAAGAAGCAGAAAAAATAATCGAAGACAGTAAAAAAGATGCAGAAAGATTAAAAAAAGATGCTATTTTACAAGTAAAAGACGACATGATTAAACAAAAAGATAATTTAGAAAAAGAAACTAATTTAAGAAAAAAAGAATTACAAGAAGTAGAAAGAAGAATTAACCAAAGACAAGATTTGGTTGACAAAAGAGCCGCTTTAATTGAAGAAAAAGAAAATAATATAATCAAAAAAAGTGATGATTTAGTAAAAAAAGAAAAAGATCTTGAAAAAGCTCATGAAAGAGAAATGGAAGAATTAAGTAAAATTTCTCAAATGTCTAGAGATGAAGCTAAAAAAATGTTAATGCTTAAATTAGAAGATGAAATGAAATTAGAAATGTCAACATTTATAAAAACAGAACAAGAAAAAGCTAAATATGAAGTAGATAAAAAAGCTAAAGAAATTTTAGTAACAGCAATTCAAAAATGTGCTACAGATCATACTTCAGAAGCTACAGTTACTGTAGTTGCTCTTCCTAATGATGATTTAAAAGGAAGAATAATAGGTAGAGAAGGTAGAAATATAAAAACTATCGAAACATTAACTGGTATTGATTTAATAATAGATGATACTCCTGATGTAATCGTTTTATCTAGTTTTGACCCAATAAGACGTGAGGTTGCAAGAATTGCAATTGAAAGACTTATTGCTGATGGAAGAATTCATCCAGGTAAAATAGAAGAAATGATAGAAAAAGCAAAAGTTGAAGTTGAAAATACTATTAAAGAAGAAGGCGAAAGAGCACTTTATGAAACAGGTGTTGTAAATATTCATCCTGATCTAATTAGTTTATTAGGTAAATTAAGATATAGAACAAGTTATGGACAAAACGTTTTAAATCATTCTATTGAAGTTGCAAATGTTGCAGGTGGCTTAGCTGTTGAGTTAGGAATGGATCCAACAATTGCAAAAAGAGCAGGACTTTTACATGATATAGGTAAATCTTTTGATCATGATGTAGAAGGAACACACGTAAGTTTAGGTATCGAATTACTTAGAAAATATAAAGAAAAAGATGAAATTATTTTTGGTATGGAAGCACATCATGGAGATACAGATCCAAAAACAATAGAAGCTATTTTAGTTCAAGCAGCAGATATAGTTTCAGCTGCAAGACCTGGTGCTAGAAAAGAAACAGTAAGTACTTACATTAAAAGATTACAAAAATTAGAAGAAATTTGTAATTCATATGAAGGTGTTGAAAAATCTTATGCTATACAAGCAGGTAGAGAAATAAGAATAATTGTTAAACCAGATAAAGTAGATGATTCTTCTATGGTATTACTTGCAAGAAAAGTTGCAAAACAAATAGAAGACGAAATGATTTATCCAGGACAAATTAAAGTTAATGTTATTCGTGAAACTAGGATAATAGAACTTGCAAAATAATATAATAAACATATAAACAGGTGAAAAGTAAAAAAATACTTTTCACCTGTTTTTTTATGTGAAATTTTTTTAATTATATAATTAAAGGACTATATTTTATATTAAAAGTGCTAAAAATCATAAAATTTATTTTTTAGTATTGAAAAAAAATATAAAATAAGTTATTATAATAAAAGGAGGGATAAATAATGAAAAATAAAGGAATTTCAAGTATAATTCTTATATTAGTAGTTTTTTGTATTTGTGCAACAGCAATAGGGATTACATATGTTTTTACTTCAAATAGAAATAATACAAAAAATACTTCTACTAATATTACTAAAAACACTTCTGATATAGTAGAAGACAACACAAGTACTAAAAATGATACAGAAGTAACATTAGAACAAATAGCAGAAAAATTTAAAAATTGTAAGACTATAAAATCTATAATTGGAGCTGGAACAAATGTAAGTGTTAAAGTTACTAGTGACATGTTAACGATTAGTTCAAATGGTACAAATTATGATTATAAATTAGAAAATGGAATACTATCTATTGAAATACCAAAAACTGATTTTAATGGTGGAGTTTATTTACTAGCACTTGTTGATAGTGTTGCACAACTTCATGGCTATGAAGATGGTGCTACATTTTCAGCTTTAAATTCTGAAGTAGGTAAGAATTTAAAAATCAGTGATGGATTTGAAATGGTAGAAGAAAATAACATTGTTAAATCTAAAATAGATATAAATAAAAAAATACAATTTTAATTTATAAAAAAATAATATCTTGACTTTATATTGACAAATGATGTATAATCTATTTAGAAAAATAAAGGAGTGAATAAAATAAATTGAAATTTTTAATAGTAGGAGATATAGTAGGTATTACAGGATTAAATAAATTAAGAGAGATAGTACCTAACTTAATTAAAGAAGAAAATATAGATTTTTGTATTGTAAATGGTGAAAATACAGCATCTGGTAAAGGAATAAGAGTAAAAGAATATAATGAAATTTTAAATATAGGTGCTGATGTAGTAACTATGGGGAATCATATATATTATAGAAAAGAAATGGCATCTGAATATATAAAACTTGATAGACTTGTAATACCAGCTAATATAACGGATTTAAAAGGTAATGGTAATGTTATTATTTTGGCTAAAAATAATAACAAAATTGGTGTTATAAATTTAATAGGTGAATTTGGAATGGGAACTACTTTTGAAGGGAAAATTAAAAATCCATTTGAAGTAGTAATTGAAGAAATAAATAAATTAAAAGAACAAAATGCAGATTATATTTTTGTAGATTTCCATGCAGAAGGAACAGCAGAAAAAATTGCTATGGGATATTTTTTAGAAGATAAAGTTAATTGTGTTTTTGGAACCCATACTCATGTTCAAACAGCAGATGAACAAATTTTTAATACTGGGATGGCATATATTACTGATGTAGGAATGACAGGGCCTAAATGCAGTGTTATTGGACTTAAGAAAGAACTTGCATTAGTACGTTTTACAGAAAAAAAACATGTAAAATATATGTGTAGTGAAAATGAAGCACAGTTTAATGCTATTATAATAGATTATGATGATGTTACTAAAAAAGCAATAAGTATACAAAGAATAAATAAATAATAAAACAAAAGAAAATTATATACAAAAAATAGTTTGAAACAATATTAGTTTCAAACTATTTTTTACCCATTTAATATTTCATTATTTTAAATTAGCTATTTGTTCTAAACATTCAGAACAAATATTTTTGTCTTTGTAATTTTGAACATTATTTGCTTCACCGCAAAATATGCAAGATGGATTGTATTTTTTTAACACAACTGAATCACCATTTACATAGATTTCTAAAGAATCTTTAATGTTAATATCCATATTTTTTCTAAGTTCTGATGGTAACACGATTCTTCCAAGTTCATCAACTTTTCTAACAATACCTGTAGACTTCATAATAAATAACCTCCTTTTTATAAAATTTATATTACATAATAATTGCATTTGAATTTATATATCTGAAAAATAATCATAATTATTGCATTTTTTATTAATGATGATATTTTTCATTGTTTAATATTTTAAAACTCCTAAAGAGTTGTTCTAAAAGAAATAATCGAATAAGCTGATGTGGAAATGTCATTTTTGAAAAGCAAATTTTATAATCACATGAATTCACTATTTCATCAGTAAGTCCTAAACTTCCACCTATAATAAATATTATTGTAGATGCAGAGTAGGTTGTAATATCTTGTATTTTTTCAGAAAATTCAACTGAATCATATTGTTTTCCTCTTAAATCAAGAGCAAAGCTAATAGATTTGCCTTGTTTATCTAATTTATCTTTTATTTTTTGACATTCTATTTCTTTAACTTTATTTTCTTCAGCTTTTGAATTGCAGTTGGATATGCAGACATCGTCTAATTCTATAATTTCAATTTTTGAATATTTTGAAATTCTTTTCATATATTCATCAATTAAATTAGTAAGTGATTTTTCTTTAATTTTACCAATACATATTATTTTTACATTTAACATAATATATATTCCTCACTTGATAAAGTTTTAGAGGCAAAATTTATTGAAATATCATTGATATCTATAGAATTTTTTATTAAGATATCATTAATTGTATCTCTTGCAGTAAATTCATTATTATTATTTTGACTTAAATGACCTAGTAAAAACTTATTATTTCCAGTTTTGAAAAGTCTAGATATTGCATTAGCTGCATCTTCATTTGATAAATGACCAGTAACGCTTTTTATTCTTCTTTTTAAAGGGAAGGGATAACTTCCAAAATCAAGCATAGTTTTGTCATAATTTGATTCTAAAACTATATAATTTGATTTTTCTAGATATTCAAAAACTTCATTAGAAAAATATCCAAGATCAGTTGCATAACTTAAAATTGAATTATTATTTTCTATTCTAAAACCACAAGGCATTAAAGCATCGTGTGATGTTTCAAAAGGTGTTATATTTAAGTCTTTTATTTTAAATTCTTTACCATATTCGATTTCATTTATATTTGCTGTTATATTTTTTTCTTTTAATATTTCTTTTATATGTGTTGCAGTTTTAGAACATGTATATATAGGGATATCATGTTTCCTGCAAAGTAGGGGTAGACCTTTTATATGATCCGAATGTTCATGTGTTATTATAACAGCTGAAATATCACAAACATTTTTTTCAATAGATTCTAAACCCTCTTTAATAGATTTATAATTAACTCCAGCATCAATCAATATATTTGTTTTTTCTGTTTCTAAATGAAACATATTTCCTGAACTAGAACTATATAAAGGGTGAAATTTAATCATTGTATTCACCGCAATCATTGTTTGGATTTTCATCTTTTACAAACTTAATATCGGCACCTAAATTTTTAAATTTCTCTATAATATTTTCGTATCCTCTTAAAATATGATAAATATTATATACACTAGTTTCGCCTTCAGCAACAAGACCGGCAATTATCATAGCAGCTCCAGCTCTTAAATCTCTTGAGTGAACTGGTGCACTGTATAGTTTATCTACACCTTTTATAATTGCTGTTGTTCCATGAGCAGAAATATCAGCTCCCATTTTTGCTAGTTCATCAGTATATTGAAATCTAGATTCCCAAATGTTTTCAACAATTATTCCAGTACCTTGACAAATGGTAAGTAAAATACACATTTGAGGTTGCATATCTGTTGGAAAACCAGGGTAGGGCATAGTTTTTATACTAAATGCAGTAGGCTTTTTATCCATTTTAACTCGTATACTAGATTCGAATTCTTCAATAGTAGCACCTGCTTCTAATAATTTTGCTGTAATTGGCTCCATATGTTTTGGAATACAATTTTTTATTAAAACATCTCCCATAGTGGCAACACTTGCAACCATAAAAGTTCCAGCTTCTATTTGATCAGGTATGATCGAGTAACTAGATTTTTGTTTTAAGTCTGTAACTCCTGTTACTTTTATTGTATCAGTACCAGCACCTTTAATATTAGCACCCATTGAGTTTAAAAAGTTAGCAACGTCTACAATATGAGGTTCTTTAGCAACATTTTCTATAACTGTTGTACCTTGTGCTAATGTAGCAGCTAAAACAGCGTTTATAGTTGCTCCAACACTTACAACGTCTAAAAATATAGGCGCACCTTTTAAAACATCTTCTTTATTGGCAATTATATTACCTCTTAAAACTTTTACTTTTGCACCTAATTTTTCAAAAGCTTTTATATGTTGATCAATAGGTCTTGCACCTAAATTACATCCACCAGGTAAACTGATTTGAACTTCATTAAATCTTCCAATCAAAGCTCCTAAAAGGTAATATGATGCTCTAAATTTACTAGTAAGCTCATAAGAAGCTATAGCAGAATCTATATCTGTATTATCAATTATCATTTCGTTTTCAGATATATATTCGATTTTTGAACCTAACGATTCTAAAATTTTACAATATGCTCTTATATCACTTATATTAGGAACATTTTCTATATGACATTTTCCTTTTACTAAAAGAGTTGCTGGAAGTATTGCAACTGCTGCGTTTTTTGCACCACTAATATTTACTTCGCCTGTTAACCTACAAGGGCCATTTACAATAAATTTATCCATATGTATATCCTTCCTGATTATTATCTTAATTTATCTATAGTGTACTATATATAATAAAATATAGTTTACTACTAAAGAAGTATAACATAATTTCGACAAAAAAACAAGATTTTTTTGTAAAAAATGTAATAGATATATTAGAATATTATTAAGAAGTAATATACTCACATAATTTTACTACAATTTGTTTGCTTTTTCAAGATTTTTTGTAAAAAAACTTATAAAAAATTGAAATTTCTTTAATATTTTTACTTTTATTGTTATATTTTGTGTGAAATTATAGTATTAAATATACATATTAAAATAAATAGAAAAAAGCTTAAAATATATAAAAAGCACAAATTTTTAATTAAATATTGGGTGTAAAACATATTATTTTTGAAAAAAAACATATAAAACCTTGTTTTTTATTACTTAATATGTTAAAATAAATAAGTACAGTTTAATACTAAAATTAGGAAGGTGATTTAAAATGAAAACTCAAATACAACCAAATTATGTTAAAGCAACAATAAGATGTGTATGCGGAAACATTATAGAAACAGGATCTGTAAAAGCTGAAATGAGAGTAGATACTTGTAGTAAATGTCATGCTTTTTATACAGGACAAAAACAAGCAATGTCTACACAAGGTAGAGCGGCTAAGTTTATTGAAAAATATAACAAAAAATAATAAAAACACTAAGGGTGCTGCTTTTGTAGCGCCTTTTTTATTTTTATTTGAAAAAACAATAGTATATAATGTAAAAACATGAGTTTAAAAAATAAATTTAAATTACCTAAAATTATAGATAAAATTGATATAATATGATAAAATAGTAAAATAATATTATATTAATAAATTAAATATAAAAGTTAATACATAAAGGTGGAAAATAATAAAATGAATAATTCAAAAACAACAGTTAATGATAAAGAAATAAAAAAAGAAAAAATAGGCGGAATGGCCTTGTTTAATGGACTTCTAATTAGAAATAAAGAAAGGGAAGTAATAACTAAAATAGAAAATGGACATATACATATTGAAGTTGATCATTTTGGATATGATAAATCAGCTAAAAAAAGCTTTAAAGAAAAATTTGTTGGTTTACCTTTTATTAGAGGTGTATATAACGTATATAAGACAATAATATCATCTGCACCTCATGTTATAAAATCAGCTAAAATTATATTAGATGATTTATATAAAGATGAAGAAGATATTGAAATAAGTAAATTTACTTTAGTTACTGGTTATATAATAGCAACTTCTATTATATTTAGCCTGTATATTCTTATACCAAATTTTTTATCAATATTTTTTGTAGATGAATTAAAAAATACAGTTCAAGCATTAAGTCAAATATTTATATTTGCATCATATTTATTTATACTTGCAAAAACAAATATATTAAAAGTATTATTTGAATTTCATGGTGCAGAACATAAAGTAGTAAATGCTTATGAAAATTTAAAAGAAGAAGATATTACAGTAGAAAATGTAAAAAAACAATCAAGATTTCATAAAAGATGTGGTGGTAATTTTGTAATGTATTTATTTATAAGTATATTAATACTTACGTTATTAATACCTGCTGAGCATCTAATAATAAAAACAATTATTCAATTATTAGTTATGCCAATTATTATAGGTTTATCATATGAAATATTAATGTTACTAGATAAATTACCAAAAACATTATCTTTTTTATCATATCCAGCTATGGTAATACAACTTGCAACTACTAGAGAACCAAATGATGAAAAAATAAAATTAGCGATATATAGTTTATTCGGTTGTGTTAAAGAAGATAATAGTATTAGTATAGCCAATTATATAGGAAAATATAAAAGAAATAATTCTTTTGAAAATATGAAATACAATAATGATGAAATGTTAAGAGTAATTGCTTTTGTAACTAATATAGATAAAAATCAAATATTTATAGAAATGAATACTTTAATATTAAATTTTAATCAACAAATTAGATTAGATTTGTATTTTGATAAAATGTATAAAGAAAATTTCCCACTTCAATATATACTTGGAAAACAATCTTTTTATAAAGAGGAATATATAGTAACAAAAGATGTTTTAATACCAAGAGCAGATAGTGAGATATTAGTAGAAAAAGCAATAGAATATATTAATAAAGAAAAACCAAAAACTATGATAGATTTATGTAGTGGTAGTGGATGTCTTGGAATATCTATAGCAAAAAATTCGGATATAGAAAAAGTATTTTTAACAGACGTATCTCTTAAAGCTATGGATGTTGCAAGAAAAAATATAGAATTAAATCAAGTAAATAATAAAATGTTTTGCTTAATTTCCAATTTATTAGAAGTATATATAAAAGCAAATGAAGAAAAATTTAATAAATATGATATGATAATATCTAATCCTCCATATATAGCTACAAAAGAAATTAAAAAATTATCTAAAGAGGTTCAAAACGAACCAATAATAGCATTAGACGGTGGTAAAACAGGTTTAGATTTTTATATTAAAATTATAGAGCAAGCAAAAAATGTTTTAAAAGAAAATGGAATCCTTATTTTTGAAATAGGATATGATCAATTAGAAAAAATAAGCGAATTAATAATAAAAGAAAAAGAATATGAATTACTTGAATCAGTAAAAGATTTAAGTGGAAATGATAGGGTGATTGTATGTCGTTTTCTTCGGAAATAAAAGCTGAAATATTAGAAAATATAGATAAAAATAAAAAAGAATGTTGTATTGGTGCTGAAAATTTTGGTGAGGCTATTACACAAGTGCAATTAAAAAGTGATTTAACAAAAAATTACTCAAGTTTTTTAGATATATCTAAATTAAATGAGTGTTGTATAAAAAACATACTAAAAGGTGCTTTTTTAAGCACAGGATGTATAGTAGATCCCGAAAAAGATTATAGATTTGAAATTGTTTTAAAAAATAAAGCATGTTCGGAATATATATATAATTTATTATCACTTTTAGACTTTACACCTAAAATAATAAAAAGAAAAAAAATAAGTACATATGCAATATATATAAAAGAATCAGATCAAATATCTACTTTTTTAAGTTTGATTGGTGTAAATAAATCAATGCTTGATTTCGAAGAGATACGAGTAGAAAAAGATGTAAAAAACAATATAAACAGAACAGTTAATTGTGAAACAGCTAATTTATCAAAAACAGTAAATAATGCTATAAAACAATTAGAAGCTATAGATAAAATAAAAAAAGCGGGTAAATTTAATAATTTAAATGAGAAATTAAAATATACTGCCTCTTTAAGACAAAAATATAAAGATGACAGTTTAGAAGGTTTAGCTAGTAGAACAACAGGGGATAATAAAATTTCTAAATCAGGTATAAAACATAGATTAGATAAATTAATACAAATAGCACTTGATTTATAATAATAAATAATTAAAATATAAAAGAAAAAAGATATATATAAATATATAGGAGGTTTTTAATTTGAATGAAGATATAAGTATCTATATACATATTCCGTTTTGTAAAAGTAAATGTTACTATTGTGATTTTATATCTTTTGAAAATAAAGAGGATAAATGTATATCTACATATATAGATGCAGTGTGTAATGAAATATTACAAAAAGCAGATATATTAAGTCAATATAATATAAAAACCATATATTTAGGTGGCGGAACGCCTTCTTTTATAGATAGTAAGTATATAGAAAAGATAATAAGTACTTTAAATCTTTTTAAAAACAATGAATTAAAAGAATATGACGGATATAAAGTATATGATAAAGAGGAAACAGAAATAACAATAGAAATAAATCCTGGAACTATAACTAAAGAAAAAATAAAAGCATATAAAAGGGCTGGCATTAATAGAGTAAGTTTAGGATTACAAACAACACATGATGAAACATTAAAAAAAATAGGCAGAAAACATACTTTTGAAGAGTTTGAAAATGCATTAAAACTATGTAAAGAAGAAAATATAACTAATATATCAGTTGATTTAATATACCCATTACCAGGTCTTACTTTAGATATGTTTAAAGAGAGTGTAAATAAAATAATTGATTTAAAAGATATATATAATATTAAACATATATCGATATACAATTTAGAAGTTTATTCTAAAACAAAACTCGCTTTTTTATTAAATGAAAATTATTTAACTTTACCTGATGAAGATGAGGAATATCAAATGCGATTATTTTTAGAAAAAACTTTAGCAAAAAATAAGTTTGAAAAATATGAAATTTCAAATTTTTCATTAAAAGGTTTTGAGTCTAAACATAATTTAAATTATTGGAATCAAGGTATATATCTTGGATTTGGTATAGCAGCGTCAAGCTATATATCATCTACTAGGTATACAAACGGAAATGATATAAAAAAATACATAGAAGTAATGTCTTTAAATACTCCGTATATTGTAGCAAAAGAAGAGATGGATAAACTAGATCTAATGAAAGAATATATAATTTTAAAATTAAGACTTAAAGAGGGCTTAAATTCTCTGGATTTCAAAAATAAATTCAAGGTGGATTTACTTGATATTTTTAAAATAGAAATTGATAAATTAATAGAACAAAAATTAATAATAAAAATACCAAATACAGATAACAATAGTAGTATGAGTATTGCAAATTTTAATATATGTCTTACTAACAGAGGATTTGAAGTAGCAAATGTGGTGTTTAGAACGTTTGTTTAATCACTACTTTAAAGTTAATAATATAGATAAAGAGGGGATTTAATTATGGCAAATAATAATTTTTTAATAATAGATGGTAATAGTATAATGAATAGAGCATTTTATGGAATACCAACTGCAAAAATGAAGTCTAAAAGTGAAGGGATATATACAAATGCAATATATGGATTTTTAAATATATACTGGATGATAATAGACAGAGTAGATCCATCATATATAGCTGTTTCTTTTGATTTACATGCAAAAACATTTAGACATGAAATGTATGAAGAATATAAAGGGACTAGAAAAGGTATGCCAGATGAGCTTAGAGAACAAATGCCTGTTATTAAAGAAATATTAACAGCTATGAATGTTCCAATAATAGAGTTAGAAGGATATGAAGCTGATGATGTAATCGGTACAGTTGCTCATGAAAATACAAAAAATAATATATTTACATATGTATTAACAGGGGATAAGGATTCATTTCAATTAATTAGCGATACTACTCATATTATAATACCTACAACTAGATTTGGTAAAACAGAATATAATATATATACACCAGAATTACTTATGGAAAAACAAAATATAGAACCATATCAAGTTATTCATATAAAAGGATTAATGGGAGATGCATCAGATAATATACCAGGTGTAAAAGGAATTGGTGAAAAAACTGCATATAGCTTAATAGCTAAATATGAAACTATTGAAACAATATATGCAAATATTGATGAATTAGAAGTAACACCTAAAGTAAAAGAAAAATTAGTAGAAGGGGAGGCTATGTCTTTTTTAAGTAAAGATCTAGCTACTATAGATATAAAAGTACCTATTAATTTAGATTATGATCATTGCAAATATGGTGAAGTACATAAACAAGATTTATATGAATTATTTACAAAATTAGAATTTACAAAATTTTTAAATAAATTTGATTTTGCTGATATTTCAAATAATACAACTAATTTAAATAGTGATATAAATAAAGAATTTTTAAATATAAAAGAATTTAAAATAATAGATAGTTTAAACATATCAGATAATATAGAGGAAATAACAAATATATTAAAAGGTGATTCAAAATTATCATATATTTTAAATTTAACTAACTATCAAGGTCATGTTAATAAAATAAAATTAAATAAAGACGTTTTTGCCTTTTATTTTGATAAAACAAACACAGTATACGTTTTTGATTTAGAAAACCTTTATATGGGTAATATAGACGATATAAACAGTATATTAAAATTATTTATAAGTAGCAATAATATAAAACTTGGATATAATGTAAAACAAGATATATTATATTTTCTAAATGAACTAAAAGAACACGTACATAATTTTTCTTATGACATAATGATTGCATATTATCTTATGAATTCTAATAGAGGTAATTATAATATAGACTACATATTAGAAGAGTTATATAATGTAGATTTTAATTATGAAGATGTTAAAGAGGCTAAAAATGTACAAATATCTTTTTTTGATGAAGAAGCAAATAGTGATGATTCTAAGAAAGAAAAAGAAGAATTCTTAACTAAAGCTCAAAAAGATAATTTAAGTATATATTTAAAAGCTATATACACTTCACACGATGAGATAAGCAAAAAATTAGAAGAAGTTGATATGTTAAAATTATTTAATGAAATTGAAATGCCTTTAACTGAAACTTTAGCTTCTATGGAGCATTTTGGAATGTATATAGATTTAGAACATTTAAATTTATTTAATGATGAAATAACAAAATCTATAAAGATATTAGAAAAAGATATATATGAATTAGCTGGTGAAGAGTTTAATATTAATTCTACTCAACAACTGGGTAATATATTATTTAACAAGTTACTTTTACCTACTTTTAAAAAGAATAAAACAGGTTTTTCTACAGATAAAGATGTACTTGAAAAACTTATGGGTAAACATGAGATTATAGATAAGATATTAGAATATAGACAATTAATGAAATTAAAAACTACGTATGTAGATGGTCTTAAAACTAAAATTGCACAAGATGGAAGAATACATACTACATTTATGCAAACAGTTGCATCTACAGGTAGACTTAGCAGTACCGAGCCTAATCTTCAAAACATACCTATAAGATTAGAGTTAGGAAGCAAAATACGAAGCTTTTTTACTGCTGAGGAAGGTAATGTAATAGTTGATGCCGATTATAGCCAAATAGAATTAAGAGTTCTTGCACATATGGCACAAGATGAAAAAATGATAGAAGCGTTCAATAATGATATAGATATACATAGATTAACAGCATCACAAGTATTTGAAGTTCCTTTAGAAGAAGTTACATCTAAAATGAGATCTAATGCAAAAGCTGTTAATTTTGGAATTGTATATGGTATAAGTGAATTTGGACTTGCTAAAAATATAAATATCTCAAGAAGTGAAGCAAAACAATATATATCAAATTATTTAGAAAAATATAGTGGTATAAAAGAGTTTATGGATAATACAATACAAAGTGCTACGGAAAAAGGTTATGTTACTACAATATTTGGAAGAAGAAGATATATACCTGAATTAAAAGAAAAAAATAAAAACGTTGTACAGTTTGGTGAACGTATAGCAATGAATACACCTATACAAGGAACAGCAGCAGATATTATAAAACTTGCAATGAATAAAATATATATTAGTTTAAAAGAAAACGAAATGAAGTCAAAATTAATAATGCAAGTACACGATGAACTTATAATAGAAGCTGTACCGGATGAACTTGACAAAGTAAAAGAAATAATGTATGATTGCATGGAACATATTACAAAGCTTGTAGTACCTTTATCTATTGATCTAAATGTAGGTAACAGTTGGTATGATGCAAAATAAAAAGAACAAAGGATGATAATAATTTAATGAATAATTTAACTGTATATGAAAAAGAAAGTTTAAAAAATAAAAAGGGTGGAAATATTATAAAAAAAGATAGTAAAAAACAAATGTTTGTAGGTAAGAGGATAATCAAATTTATACTAATTATTATATGCTTAATTTTAATATATATGATTAGTATAGAATTTTTAAAAAAATTTATATATCCAGATACATATATTGATATAGTTAAAGAGGAATCTGTAAAAAATGATATAGATCCATATTTAGTTTTAGCTATTATTAAAACAGAAAGTGGATTTGACTCTATGGCAATATCAAAAAAGCAAGCTAAAGGGCTTATGCAAATAATGGATTCTACTGCAAATGATATAAATAGTGAAGTAAGTGAAACAAATATTTATAATGTAAATACAAATATAAAACTCGGTTGTGAGTATTTAAACTATTTAATTGAAACTTACGATGGTAATTATTACTTAGCTGTTTGTGCATATAATGCAGGCCTTGGTAATGTTAATGAATGGGTTAAAGAGGGTGTAATATCTGAAAATTTAGCTGATTCTAATGATACTAATATTCCATTTAAAGAAACGAATATATATTTAAAGAAAGTTATAGGTTCATATAATATGTATAAATTTCTATATAAATAATTATATAATAAAGTTACAAAAATGTAAGAAATTAATTTTGATTTTTTGCATTTTTTTCTTGTTTATTAAATATCCAAGTGATATAATATAGAAAAAAATAGGAGGATAGAAAGATGGTTAAAATAACAAATTATACTAAAATTTATGCAAAAACTAAAAAAGCTGTTGATAACATTTCATTTGATGTAAAAGCAGGAGAAATTTTTGGATTTATAGGACATAATGGTGCAGGTAAAACAACAACAATTAAATCTATGGTTGGTATTTTAGATTTTGAAGAAGGTGAAATTTTAATAGATGGTAAAGATATAAAAAAAGAACCTATTGAATGTAAAAAAATAATGGCATATATACCGGATAATCCAGAAATATATGACCAATTAAAAGCAATAGAATATTTAAATTTTATAGCAGATATTTATGAAGTTCCACTAAAAGATAGGGAAGAGAGAATAAATAAATATGCTAAGATGTTTGAAATATACGATCAACTTGGAAATATTATATCTTCATATTCACATGGTATGAAACAAAAATTAGTTATAATTTCAGCACTTATACATGAGCCAAAATTACTTGTTTTAGACGAGCCTTTTGTAGGGCTTGATCCTAAATCTGTATTTGTTTTAAAAGGTATTATGCAAGAAATGTGTGATAAAGGATCTTCTATATTTTTCTCTTCACATGTTTTAGAAGTTGTTGAAAAACTTTGTCATAGAATAGCAATTATTAAAAATGGAAAATTAATTAAATATGGTTTAACTGATGAAATTAAAGGAGATTCTAGCTTAGAATCAGTATTTATGGAGATGACAAATAATGAATAAAACATGGATTATTTTTAAAAATACATTTATAGATAGTTATAATTTAAATAAAACCTTATTTAATAAAAGCAAAGATGCAAAAACTCTATTTAAAAAAATCGGATTTTCCATATTAGTAATATATCTTATAGTTTATTTAATGTTTATAGTTGGAATGTATACTTATACAGGAACTAATTATTTAAAAACTATTGGTTTAGAAACTATAACAATACCTATTGCTATAATAATAACAACATTTTCGATGTTTATGACATCAATATTTAAATCAAAAGCCACTATATTTAGTGTAAAAGATAGCGATATATTATTCTCAATGCCTTTAAAACCAAGAGAAATATTGATAAGTAAACTAATGAATTTGCTTATATCAAATTATATAATGATATTTGTAGTATTTATTCCAATGTTTATTGTATATGGATATTTAACAAATCAAAATGCAATGTATTACTTTAATTCAAGTATTGTATTTATATTTTTACCAATTATACCTACAATATTATCTGCTGGGGTTGGATATATAATAGCTCTTATTAGTAATAAATTTGGTAAAAAAAGTTTAGTAGAATTAATTACAACATTTTTATTTATAATGTTTTTTGCTTTTTTACCTTCATTTGGAAAACAATTTGTTGATGTTTTAGTTGCAAATCTAGATATGTTTTCTAAAATAATAAAAACAGTGTTTTTTCCAGTATATTGCATGCAAGAAGCTATGTTAAATCAAAGTATAATGTATTTACTTTATTTTATAATAATAAGTATTGTATTATTTTGTATATTTATTGCGACTTTAAGTAAATCATTTATGAAAATTTCTATCAAGTTACAAGAAAATAAAATTTCTAAAAAATATGTAGCAAAAAAATTAAATATATCTTCAAAACAAAGTACTTTATTAAAAAAAGAATTCAAAAATTATATTTCAGTACCAATATATATAATAAATACTTTATTTGGTGTTGTAATGCTTGTAGTAGGAGCAATTGCGAGTTTCTTTTATACATCAGATGATATAATTAAAATGCTTCAAATGCCAGAATTTAAAGAGAATATATTTGCAATGCTTGCAATGGCTTCAGGATTTATAGTATCACTTTCTTCAACTACAGCAGCGAGCATTTCATTAGAAGGACAAAATATAAATTTAATAAAATCCTTACCAATATCAACAAAATCAATATTTAATTCAAAAATATTGTTAAATATATTAGTTGTTTTACCAGCAACTTTATTATCTATAACGATAATAAGTTTAAAATTCGGATTAAGTTTAAATAATCTTGGTATAATACTTGCTTTAAGTAGTGTTTTAACTATTGCGGTTTCTCAATTTGGTTTAATTGTTAATTTATTATTTCCAAAATTAGAATTTAAAACACCAACACAGGTAGTAAAACAAAGTTTAGCAGTATTTGTTGTAACATTTGGAATGATGGGTATAGATGCTATTTGTATAGTGTTGTATAATCTAGTATTAAGCCCTATATTATCTTTGGATATATATATACTTATTTTAATTATTATATGTTTAATTATTTGTTTAATTCAAGATATTATACTTAACAAATGGGGAATAAAAAAATTTAAGAGTTTATCATATTAAATAATAATATATAATACATAATAAAAGAATATAATGTATTGACAACATTACCATATGGTGTTAAAATATAAAAAATGATAGGAGGAGCTATTAAATTATGAATAATATAAATGATATGTTTACAAAAGTAGAATTAGAAAGAACTTCAGATACAATAATATTAAAAGCAAAAATATCACCAGAATATTATAGTCAAATACTAAAAGCATTTTTTTCTTATACAAAAGTTATAGAAGACAGCTTAAATGGTAAAAAAAGATATATAAGTGATATAGGAACATTTTCATATTATCAATTAGGATATGGACAAATAACAAAATTTAATGGACACATTACAGAAATTGGTGAAAATTCAGAAGAATTAACTATAGTAGTAACAGAAGAAAATAACAATAAATCAAATGATAAAGAAGACGATACTATAGCTAGCATTTATGAAACAGCCAAAGCAAATGCTCAAATCGATATATATTTTAAAACAACACTAAAAAGAGCTGAAAAATTCTTAAATTATATGGAAACATCTCTTTTTGATGAAAAACAAATTGATATATTAGAAGAAAGATATGAAAAACCTAAAAAAATGAGTTTTTTTCAAAAAGTTATGAAAAAAGATGAAGATAATATAACAAACGAAGAAATATTAAATTCAGATAACACAGATAATACAGATAACTTTATTAAAGAAGATCAAATAATTGAAAATAACGAATCTGAATTAGAAGATCTTGAAGATAATCAAGATTTTGAAAAAATTAAACAAAAAAATAAAATATTTGATTTCATAAAAAAAATACCATTAAAAATAAAAAAATAAATTAATTTAATTTATTACAGTTATTTTAAAATTGACTATGTTTAATACATATATTGCATAGTCAATTTTTAACCCATAAATAAAATATTAATTAATGATATATTTTATTTAATTTTTTGTTTTCTAATAATATTTCTAGACAAGTATAATAAAACTATGGTATAATATACATGTTAGATATTAGGAGGTAAATTTTATGAGTGGACATTCAAAATGGGCAAATATAAAAAGAAGAAAAGAAGCTACAGATTCAAAAAAAGCAAATATATTTTCTAAAATAGGTAAAGAAATCACAGTAGCGGTTAAACTAGGCGGAAGTGGCGATCCAAGTATAAATAATAAATTAAGGGATATTATTGCAAAGGCAAAATCAAATAATATGCCTAATGATAATATAAATAGATGTATACAAAAAGCTATTGGTGATGCAAATGGTGCTAATTATGAAGAAATAACATATGAAGGTTTTGGACCATATGGCGTATCAGTTATAGTTGAATCAATGACAGATAATAAAAATAGAGCAGCAGCAGATATTAGATGTATCTTTAGTAAATCAGGTGGTTCAATGGGACAATCAGGTTCTGTTAGTTACATGTTTGACAAAAAAGGATATATATTAATTGAAAAAACTTCAGATTTAAATGAAGATACTTTAACAATGGATGCTTTAGAAGAAGGCGCAGATGATGTTATTGTTGAAGAAGAATATATTGAAATTATAACTTCAGTTGATACATTTTCTAGTATTAGAGAAAGTTTAGAAACTAAGTTATATAAAATACTAGAAGCTGATATTAGACAATTACCAAATATAAAAAAAGAGTTAACAGAAGAAGAAGAAGAAAAGTTTTTGAATTTTATTGATAAATTAGAAGAAAATGATGATGTTCAAAATGTTTGGCATAACGCCGATATTTAATTTACATAAAATTATGTGTTTTTTTGTAAATTAAATATAAAAACTTGACTTTACATAAAAATGATGTTATAATTAGACTATAAGTTGTGATTTTTAAAAAGGAGGTATTTGAGATATGTATTATGATAACAAGAGAAGTTTTTATATCAAACAATATGGGCCAAAAGTTTTTTTAGCTATTTTTTCTGTATGTGTTATAGGATTAGGAGCATACATTTATCTATCTAGTATAAATCCAAATACTAAAACTAATGAAGCTAGTGTAGATGAAAAAGTAGTTGAAGTAGGAGCAACAGCTACTGAAGAAGTAGCTAAAGTAGAAGAAGTTAATACAACATCTTCAGATGCTTCTGGTAAATTACCAAAAACATTAGGAACATTAAGACCTTTACAAAAAACAGCAGCTGCAAAAATAGATTCAGTAAATTCTGATGGTAGTATAGTAGTAAATATAGAAAATACAAAAATAACAGTATACTTAATAGGTGTTGATTTTAAAAGTTCATCATCTGATATAAGTACAAAAATGAATGAAGAATTAAAAGATAAAGAAATAAAATTATCTTTTGATAAAGAAAAAACTGTTAAAGATCAAATAGTTGCTTATTTATATGTAGGTGATACTTTCTATAATGCTAGTATAATAGAAAAAGGATATGCAACAGTAAAGAAAGATAAAGATAACGTTAAGTTAGAAAATGAATTAGTTGCTGCACAAGCATATGCTAAACAAACACAAGTAGGAATTTGGTCAAATCAATAAAACAAAGCATGCCGAACTAGGGAAAACCTTAGTTTTCATATATCAACCTCTTATGATCGCCTCTATATTAATTTATAGGGGCATCTTTTTATTTAAAAACAAGTTAACATAATGTATTTTGAGTAAATCTTGAAAGGAGGTAAAAGATATGCTTATTAATTTAAATGAACGAACTATTATATATATTTTAAATTGTTTAAATATAGTTTTAAAGAGATTATATAATAAACAAATTATTGAAGAATATTTTAATATAGATAATTATTTTGATGATTATGAAAACATTAAATTAATACATAGAATTATTTCATTAGAAGCAAATAAAAAAATATACAATATTGAAAATGAAATTTTTTTTGAAGGTCAGAAAAATTATTTAATGTCAAAAGAAAAAGATTTTAAATTTTTAAAGAACAATAAAAAAATATTGACAAATCAAAAAAGATAGTGTAGCATATATAGTAAGTTATATATAGTGCATTTTTTATATAACTTACTAATTGCGCAAAATAATAATTTTGTGTAAAAAGGGTGATAACAAATATTGACTTAAATGCTTATTTATGATATTATCTATACTAATATAGTATTATCTATATTCTACTTAAGTTTTTATTACTTATATGTAAATTTAATGTTTTTTATCTTAATTGTATATATTTATTTAATAAAAAATCATTAAATTCAAGCATTTCAATTTTAAGCGTTTTTCAAGGTATATAAACATACTACCCTTTAAATAAAAATGGCTTAAAATCGATTTTAGAGCGTCGTTTTTAGGAGGTTATTTATAAATGTTCGATGATACTTTTTATTACTTACAAGAGTTCTTGTTATACATGCAAACTATAAAAAATAGATCTAAAAATACAATTAAAGAATATTATTATGATTTAAGATTAGCATTTAGATTTTTTAAAATGGATAAATTAAATTTAAAGACTGAAATTTCAGAAATTAATATTTCAGATATTGATATTGATTTTATTAAAAAAATAACTTTAAATGATTTATATAAATATTTAGGATTTTTATCAGATGAATTTTCAGATAAATCTTCAACAAGATCTAGAAAAGTTGCATCACTTAGATCCTTCTTTAATTATTTATCTTTTAAACAAAAAGTTTTAGATATGAATCCAACTGTAGAATTAGAAAGTCCAAAAATAGGAAAAAGAGTTCCTAAATATTTAACCCTTGATGAAAGTATCACTCTCCTCCACTCCATCAAAGGAAAAAATGAAAAAAGAGATTTTGCCATTATAACAATATTTCTAAATTGTGGTTTGAGACTATCTGAGCTTACAGGAATCAATATGACAAACATTAAAGATAATGTACTACAAGTTATAGGTAAAGGTGATAAAGAACGTTCTATTTACTTAAATGAGGCTTGTCAGGATGCCATTAAAAGATATATAGCTGTAAGACCTAGAGATAATGTTATAGATAAAGATGCCCTATTTTTAAGTAGTCGTGGTGTTAGAATAAGTAATCGAACAGTTGAAAATTTAGTCAAAAATCATTTTATAGCAGCTGGTATTGATTACAAAAAATATTCACCACATAAATTAAGACATACAGCAGCAACACTTATGCATAAACATGGTAAAGTTGATGTTCGTTCTTTACAAAAAATACTTGGTCATGAAAGTATTTCTACAACTGAGATTTATACACATATTGATGATGAACAATTAAAAGATGCTTTAGAAAAAAATCCACTTAATAATCTATAAAAAATAAAGGAGTGAAAAATTATGAATATTATAAAAAATTTATTAAATTATGAGTTACCTATTAGAACTCAACAAGATTTCCCAATAAAAGGTGTTGAATTTATTGATATAACGCCTTTTATAACAGATAATAAAATATATAATGATATAATAAATAGCTTTATATCTCATCTAAAAGATATGAAAATCGATTATATTATAGCACCTGAAGCAAGAGGTTTTTTATTTGGATGTAGCGTTGCGAATAAATTAGATTGTGGTTTTATACCTTCTAGAAAAATAAATAAATTCCCTTCAGATTTTATAGAAAAAAGTTTTTCATATGTTAAAGAATATGGTGAAGATTGTATGTGTTTACCTAAATTATATAACGAATCTTATGAAGGTAAAAACTTTTATATAATTGATGATGTATATGCCACTGGCAATACTGCTAAAGCTATTGAAGAAACAATTATTCAATTAGGTGGTAATTTTATTGGTACAGGTGTACTTTTAAATATAGCTTCTTTAAATAATAGCGAAAATTTATTTTCAGTTATTGATGTAGATTAATATTAGCTTAATTATTCTAATTATATATGGTTTTAATAATAAAAAATACAACACTATTTTTAGTAGTGTTGTATTTTTATATTCAATAATTTTTCTATTTTCTAACTTGCATTATATATCTACCATCTCTAGTTTCTATATCATACATATTATTTGCAATCTTTTTTATATTTTTCATACCAAATATTTTAGCTTTTGGATTTGTTATATTAGTTCTGGGATCAAATACATTACAAAACATATCGCGTTCTATTCGAGGTATTTTGTTAGAAAAAGCAAAACATACAGAACATTCTTTATCATTAGAGAACATAATGAAATTTTGTTTTTTCAACGTTTTAACTTCATAAATATTTTGGTATAATACTTTTATATTTTTTATAACTTCCGTTTCAAAAAAATTAAGTATCAGTTCTTCTTCATATTTAATTTGCCATCCAACAATTTTCGAGAAAACAATAGGGTCTTCAAAGATCATTAATAATTCATAATCTTTTATCATCTGAGTTGTTTTTTTATCTGTTGATTTCTTTTCTTTTAAAACTAATTCTAAATTAATACTTTTTTTATGTTTTTTTGTGCTTTCATCTTTACTATTTCTTAATGCCAATCCCATATTCTGTCCTCCTCAAGACACATAAATTTATTCTGAAAATCTTAGAATAACAATAAAGTATTATATTATACTGCCCGTTATTGTAACATAATTTGGCTTTATTGTCAATAATTATGTTGCTATTTTATGTTAAAACATAATTGTTTCAATATTAATATACAGGTATATTTAAAACTTGACCTTCATAAATTTGACTATTTGTTAAATTATTTATTTCTTTTATTTCAATTACAACATTTTGTACATTTAAATTTTCGTTATCACTTTTACTACATACATTACTTGCTATATTCCAAATAGTATCTTCACTTTCAATTACTAATTCTTTAGTTTCAACTTGTCTTTTCCCCATATTAAAAGAAGTAAATATTCCAAAAACGCTAAATATAATAAAAAGAATTACTATATTATTTACTAAATTTTTAATATTATTTTTTTTACTTTGTTTTTTCATTTTATTCATATAAAACAACTCCTCACAACTTTAAAGAACAACTGTTCTTTGTTTATAAAGATATTATATTATATAAACAAATGTTTGTCAATACATTTTTAACAAAAAAACAAATAAATGTTCTTTTGTTAAAAAACGTTTATTTGTTAAAAAATTATTCATTTAAATACATCTTATTACGTATATTTATATTAGATAGATTTATATATTTTTTTATATTGTTTCAATCAGCTCAAGAATATTAGCAAGTTCTTCTTCTATAATATCCATAGATAATTCGATTGTGTTATCAAATTTAACTTCATTAATAATTAGTTTTTCTTTTGCTTCAAACTCTTTTAATTTAAAAAGTAACTTATCATATTTAGGATAATCTATATTTATCTTTAAATTTTTATATTTATAAATTTCTTTTTTTTCACAATCTAAAACAACATCTTTTACTGAATTTAAATATGCTCTTGATAAAGGACCTGCACCAAGTAATATTCCACCAAAATATCTAACAATAACAATACATATATTACTTATTTGTTCTTTATTTAATAATTCATTTATAGCTTTTGTGCCTGTTCCGTGATGGCTCTCCATCGTCGCTATATCTAATCACAGGCAATTTATTATCTATATATGAGTAAATGTATACAACATGTCTTGCTTCCTTGTTATCCTTACTTACAGCTTCAATATATTTTTTTGCTTCTTCTTCTTTGCTAATTGAAAATATATAAGCTATAAATTTAGATTTTTTCTCTATTAATAAATCACTTGAAATTTCTCCATATTTTGATTTATAATCATTTAACTTAGATTTTAAATAATAGTACTTCATTAAATATTTCTCCCCTTATATAACGAAAAATAGAGATATTTATATATAAATACCTCTACATTTCATTTAGTTTATTTTTTTCTTTGATTTATATTCATAAACTGGTTTTTCTTTATTTTCAATAACATCTTTTGTTATTGTACATTTAACTATTTCTTTATTTGATGGAACTTCATACATAGCATCAATCATAATGTTTTCCATTATTGATCTTAACCCTCTAGCTCCTGTTTTTCTTTCAATTGCCATTTCCACAACAGTTTCAATAGCTTTTTTATCAACAACTAGATCTACATCATCCATTTTAAATAGTTTTTTATATTGTTTTAATAAAGCATTTTTTGGTTTAGATAATATATCTGTTAAAGCTTCTTTGTTTAATGAACCTAAACTTGTTATAATAGGTAATCTACCTACAAGTTCTGGTATTAAACCAAATTTAACTATATCATGAGGTTGGACATAAGAAAATATTTTTCCAATATCAATATCTTTTTTATCCTCCATAGGAGCTCCAAATCCCATTGATTTAGTTTCCATTCTAGCTTGAATAGTTTTTTCTAATCCATCAAAAGCACCACCACATATAAATAAAATATTAGAAGTATCTATTTTTATAAATTCTTGTTGAGGATGTTTTCTTCCACCTTGTGGAGGCACATTTGCAACAGTACCTTCTATTATTTTAAGTAAAGCTTGTTGTACTCCTTCTCCACTTACATCTCTTGTAATTGAAGGATTTTCAGATTTTCTAGATATTTTATCTAATTCATCTATATAAATTATTCCTTTTTCAGCTTTTGCAACATCAAAATCAGCTGCTTGAAGAAGTCTAAGAAGTATATTTTCAACATCTTCTCCGACATATCCAGCTTCTGTTAAAGTTGTAGCATCAGCAATAGCAAAAGGCACATGTAATATTTTAGCTAATGTTTGAGCAAGTAATGTTTTACCACAACCAGTAGGTCCAAGAAGTAAAATATTACTTTTTTGTAACTCAACATCATCAATTTTATCCATGTTTTTTATTCTTTTATAATGATTATATACTGCAACAGCTAAAACTTTTTTAGCATCGTTTTGACCAATTACATATTCATCTAATACTGTTTTTATACTTTCTGGAGATGGTAATTCTTTTGAAGAAATAAGTTCTTTTGAACCTGTTTTTTCTTCATCTTCAATTGATATTTCATCTTCAGAAATAATTCTATGACACATTTCTACACATTCATCGCAAATCATTATTCCATCTGGACCTTCTATTAATTTATTTACTTCTTGTCTAAGTCTTCCACAAAACGAACAAAAAATTGTATCATTTGAAAATTCAAATTTATCGTCTCCACCGTTTTTACCTTTTTTACCCATAAGCTTTTTATTTCTCCTTAACAATATTATTTATGTTATCCATAACTTCATCTATAAGTCCATAATTTAATGCTTCTTGAGCAGTTAAAAAGTTATCTCTATCAGTATCTTGTTCAACTTTTTCTAAAGGTGTTCCTGTTCTTTCACTTAATATTTTATTTAATTTATCTTTTACTTTTAAAATATATTCAGCGTGTATTTTAATATCACTTGCTTGACCTTGAGCTCCACCTAATGGTTGGTGTATCATAATTGTAGAGTTAGGTAGTGCAAATCTTTTTCCTTTTGCACCAGCAGCAAGTAAAAATGCTCCCATACTAGCAGCCATACCAACACATATTGTTGATACATCAGATTTTATATATTGCATTGTATCATAAATCCCCATACCAGAAGTTACACTTCCACCTGGACTATTGATATATATGTATATATCTTTTCCTGGATCCTCAGCATCTAAAAATAGAAGTTGAGCGATTACTAAAGATGCCGTAACATCGTTAACCTCATCTGATAAAAATATAATTCTTTCTTTTAAAAGTCTAGAATATATATCAAATGATCTTTCTCCTTTGCTAGTTTGTTCTATTACCATTGGTACTAAGCTATTACTTAACATACAAAAACCCCCTTTTTCTAACATTATATATATACACAATTATTATAATGTTATTTTATATTTTTTATATTATTATTTTTTTTCAATAGCGCTATCAATTATTAAATCCATTATTTTATCTTGTAATAATCTTTCTTTCATGTAATTTCTAGCATTTTCATTTTTTAATAAATCTGTAGCATCATTTTGACCATATTGAGCAGATAATTCTTTGATTTTTTCATCAATATCAGCTTCGCTAATTTCAATTTTTTCAGATTTAGCAACACATTCTAATGCAAGTTTTAATTTAATGTCTTTTATTGCTTGTGGTTCTAATTCAGCTTTAAAACTTTCAACTGTAGTTCCTACATATTGACAATATTTTTCTAAATCTAAACCTTGTCCAGCTAAGTTTGCTCCAAATTGTTCAGTCATTTGAGCTATTTGATCATCTATCATAGATGCAGGTATTTCAACTTCAGTATTTTCAACTAATTGTTCAATTACTTTAGTTTCTTTAGTGATTTTAGCTTGAACTTCTTTTTCTTTTTTAGTTTTTTCTTCTAAATCTTTTTTGTATTCTTCTAATGTAGTAAATTCAGAAACATCTTTAGCAAATTCATCATCTAATTCTGGTAAAACTTTTCCTTTTATTGCTAATAATTTAACTTTAAATACAGAATCTTTACCAGCTAATGCTTCACTATGATATTCTTCAGGGAATTTAACATTTATATCTCTATCTTCCCCAATAGTCATTCCAACTAATTGTTCTTCAAATCCAGGTATAAATTGTCCACTTCCAATAACTAATTCGAAGTTTTCACCTTTACCGCCTTCAAAAGCAACTCCATCAACAAATCCTTCAAAATTAATTGTAGAAGTATCTCCATTTTCAAGAGCTCTATCTTCTATTGTAACAACTTTAGCATTTTTTTCTCTAGCTGCTTCAATAGCTGCTTCTAAATCTTCTTTAGAAACTTTACTATCTATTTTTTCTATTTCTAATCCTTTATATTTTTTTACAGTAGCTTCTGGTTTAACAAAAAAAGCAACTGTAAAGATAGATTCTTTATCTTTTCCAATTTGTTTAACATCTAATTCTGGTCTAGAAACAACTTCGAATTTTTGTTCTTCAACAACTTTAACAAATTCATCATTTACTGTATCATCTATTATAGTTTCGTATAAAACTTCTTCTCCGTATACTTTTTCTACCATATTTCTTGGTACTTTACCATTTCTAAATCCTGGTACTTTAAAATGTTTAGCATTTTTAGCAAATGCTTTATCTAATTCTTTTTCGAATTCCTCTGTTGACATAGTAAATTCTAATACTATTTTTGATTTTTCTTCTTTTTGTATTTTTACATTCATTTTTTATTCCTCCAATATATTTTAGCCTATTTTTAACTAACTACTATATTATATCATAAAAGTCAGATTTTTCAACTAATTTTAATGTTTTTTTAAAATTTAGAGTACCTTTTTGCATGAACTAATATAGTTTCCATATATATAAAGGTTTTAATTAAATATTAAATATTTCTTCATTTTCTAATATTTTATAATTTACATCATATTTATTAAATGTTTCATTTATATAATTAAAATCAGGTGGATATGCTGTATTATCCATATGTACAGGTAATACTATTTTAGCTTCAACTTCTTTTGCATATAAAGCAGCTTCAAAAGAAGACATTGTTAAACCATATCCTGTTACAGGTAAACATAGAATATCTGCTTTATAATTATTTTTAAAACATATTGTATCACTCGTTATATATAATCTATTTACTTGATCATCTATAATATATCCTACATTTTCATGTATTTCTTTATCACCTTTTAATAAAGGTTGATATCCATGAACTGCTTTTACAACTTCAATTTTTAAATCATCTAAAATTACAACATCATTTTCTTTTATTATTTGTATATCTAAATTAGATGCGCTATCGCTAACTTCTTTAGTAGAATAAATAATAATATCTTTGTTTAATTTTTGTAATATTTCAACATTAAAATGATCAGGGTGTTTATGTGTTATAAAAACCACATCTACTTTATTCCATATATCAAAATATTCTTCTTTATATTTTAACACTCCTGGATCAACTAATATTTTTTTACCTTTTGTTTCTATTAATAAACATGATTGTGGATATTTTGTTATTTTCATATTAATCCTCTTTTCTTATTATTTTATATCTTATAATATAAATCTATCAGCCTCTTTAATTTGATTAACTGTTTCTTGTATAGATAAATTAGTTGTATCTAATATATTTTCTTTAGCATGATTTTCATTTAAAAATTCATTTAATAAAATTATACTTCTTTGACCCATTTGGCAATCTACTGGTCTTTGGATATCTCTTGCTACTATAGTATCTTCATTTACTAATAATACAATAAATTTTATTGTTACATCTATATTTAAAGATTTAAGTTTTTCTGTTAATTTAATTATATCTTTTTTTAATACAATATAATTAAATACAACATCATAATCTCTTAAAAGAAAATTAGACATTATATCAATACTATTTTCCCAAAACACATCTAAATGATTATTCTCAAGCCATGGGCATATATATCCACCACTTACTAAATGATATATTGTATCACCTTCAATTAAAGCGCTTTTTTTAGAATCTTTTGATATTATTTCTGAAATTGTTGATTTACCAACACCCGCTGGTCCTGTAATAATATATATTGTTACCATACAAACATCTCCTTTTATATTATTTTAATTTATTTAACCAATTTATACAATTATCGCTCATAACTTGTTCCTTGTTGTTATAACTATGATCCGAATCCTCTATAAATTTTATATCTAATTTTTTCACATTAGTATTAAAGAAATTTATTATAGTATCTTTTTTCTCAGATAACGCTAAATTATCTTTATCACCTATTTGAATAAGTACTGGAATATCTATATTATTTAAACTCTGACTTTTATATTCTTTTTCTCTATATCTAAATATATCATTCTTACAATCATTAGCATAAACAGAAGCAAATGTATTTGCAGTTACATTATATTTTAAATTTAAAGAATCACTCATTAAACTATTACCTTTATTATTTAAAACCATAGTTTTAGCTTTTTCTAAATAACCATTATATAAAGTATCACCTAAAATATTTTGTGTTGATTTAACTATATCACAAGGTGCAAGTAATATTATATTTTTAATCATTTTATCTTCAGGTGCTTT
>CAZZFS010000010.1:0-45430 GCA_964653805.1 uncultured Clostridiaceae bacterium
ATACATGCATTAATGTTGTTTTTTAATTCATTAAAATCACCTTTATAGTCTGTCGTAATAATTGGTGGAATGACACCGGTACCAATTCTTTCAATTGCTTTAGAAGCAACTTTAAGTGGCTTAGCAAAAGCATTAATTACTCCATTCATTTTAATAATACAATCTTTATATATACCTTCATATTCTGTTGTATTACCTCTATAATTTAGATTACCTTCTATAATGGATTTTTCAATTACAACAATACCATTGTATAACTTGTTCATTTCATTAACCATAGTAATCATAGAATTAGAAAGAATATCTTTATCAGATTTCGGAATAATCTCTACATCAAATTTACCTTCCGCCAAAGATTTAGCAACATTTGCTTTCTCTTTAGTATTTTCAATCATCCGCCCAAAAGCAATCATTAACTCACCAACTTCATCATTAGAAATCACTTTAATTTCAACATCTACATTACCAACAGCCAATTCATTAGCAATTTCCTTTAACTCAATTATTGGTTTAGATATTTTTTTAGATAAAAAATATACACCTAATCCACCTATTACCAAAATACATAAAGAAACAATAATAGTTATATATCTTAATGCATTCATAGGGGCAAGAACATCACCTTTATATTCTGTTACCACTAAATACCAATTTGTATTTGGGATTTTTGAAACTGAACCTATTTTGAAATCACCATCAACTTCATATTCAATTGAACCTGATTTTTCATCGCCTAATGATTGAAATGCCATGCCAAAACTTTTCAATGAACCATTATTTTCAATTTCCTCAAAAACATTAACTTGGTTTAATATATACTCATCGTTTGGATGAGCCATAAATCCACCACTTTGATTAACTACAAAACCATATTTCCGTTCTCCATCACCTAATGCATTAGTTGTTTCCTTTAAAAAGGTTGGATCTCTACGTCCAATAACTAAACCAACTACTTGTCCATTATTTTTTATTGGTGCTACTTCAAATACAACTGATTCTTTTGTAACCTTACTTATACTAACATCAGATATTGATGTTTTACCAGCAAAGCCATCTTCATACCAAAATTGTCCTGCTGAATCAAACTCACCACCACCAATTATATATTTGGCATGACCGCTTAAATTCATTATAGCAATATCTTGATATCCTAATCTAGATACATCAGAAGATATTGAAGCTACTTGTGTATTCCAATCCATTGATATTACTGATTGCCGTAGAGCTATTTCATCAATAGCCGATAAATTTCCTTTTATAATAGAGGATACATGTTCAGCACCTTCTGTTACATATTCATTAGAATCATTACTTGATTCCATCAACATTGAGTTTGAACTATATTCATAAAATATAACACTCAAAACCAAAACTGCTACAAAAAGAACTGCTACAAAAAACATTGTCAATTTTGTTGACAAATGAATTTTTAAACCTTGTTTTTTTACTTCACCTAAACTACCCTTTTCATCAATAACTTCTTTACTTCTTTTGAAAAAACTATTGACTTTTTTCTCTTTCATTTTCTTCTCCTTAAAAATTTTTTTTTAGACTTTTTACAAATTCGTCCAAATTATATCATACATTTATATAAACTTCAATAAAGTAATTTTTACCATAAAAAATAAGTGTGATTATTAAAAATCACACTTATTTTTTAGCTTTTATTAATATTTTAATTAATATTACTACTTTTGTTTTTTTATTAAATTTCAGTATTCATAAAATCTTTTAATTTTTTACTTCTACTAGGATGTCTTAATTTTCTTAAAGCTTTTGCTTCTATTTGTCTAATACGTTCTCTTGTAACTTCAAATTCTTTACCAACTTCTTCTAAAGTTCTCATTCTTCCATCTTGTAATCCAAATCTAAGTTTTAAAACTTTTGCTTCTCTTGGGCTAAGTGTTGTCATTACATCTTCTATATGTTCTCTTAATAAAACATCTGCTGCTTGTTCAGAAGGTGATGGTGCATCTTCATCAGGAATAAAATTCCCTAAATTACTTTCATCTTCTTCACCAACTGGTGTTTCTAAAGATATTGGTTCTTGAGCTACTTTTAATACATCTCTTACTTTTTGAACTGGTATTTCTAGTTCTTCTGCTATTTCTTCTGGAGTTGGTTCTCTTCCTAATGTTTGTAACAAATGTCTTGATGTACGTATTAATTTATTTATTGTTTCTACCATATGTACTGGTATTCTAATTGTTCTTGCTTGATCAGCGATTGCTCTTGTTATTGCTTGTCTTATCCACCATGTTGCATAAGTACTAAATTTATATCCTTTTGATTGATCAAATTTACTTACAGCTTTTATTAATCCTAAATTACCTTCTTGAATTAAATCTAAGAAATTCATTCCTCTTCCAATATATTTTTTTGCAATACTTACTACTAAACGTAAATTAGATTCTACAAGTATTCTTTTTGCTTCTTTATCACCTTTTAGCATTCTTTCAGCTAATTTATTTTCTTCTTCAAAAGTAAGCAATGGTATTTTACCTATTTCTTTTAAAAACATTTTTACAGGATCATCTACATTTAAGTTTTCTACAAAAGAGATATCCTTTATTTCTTCAAATAATATATCTTTTTCTATTTCACTTATATCTTCTAAATTTGGTTCAATCTCAAGTTCTGCTATAGATGGTGTTGCTCCAACTGGAACATCTTGAAGTTGTGCATCTATTTCTGCTATTTCTAAAAGATCTACTTCATCAATATTTCCTTTTAATTCAGTGCCTATTAAATCTAAGTTTTCTATTTTACCTTCTTCTTTTTCTTCTTCCATTATTATGCTAAGATTTACTTTAGCAAGTTCATCATATATTTTAGCTACTTGTTCAGGAGTAAAATTCTCTTTACTCACAAACTCTTCCATGTCTTTGTATTGTATTTTATTATCTTTAACTTTATTTTTTACAAATTCTTTTACATTTGCTCTTTGTTTTTCAGTTATTTTTTTTGTTTTTTCAATAACTTTAACTTCTTTTGTAACAGATACTTTTTTTTCTTCTTTAATATTTTTTTCCATAAAAAAACTCCTTTATTTTTGTTTTGCCAACTCCAATATAATTTGATTTAATTCTAATTCTAAAATTTCTTGTTCATCCCTTGAAATTTCTTCATCCATTCTTTGCAGAATTTCATCTCTTCTTAAACACAACTTATCTTTTTGTTTGTTTTTCAAAACATGTTCTAACATTTTATTTCTATCTAAATCAGATATATCAAGATACATTATTTCTGTTATTTCTTTCATTATATTATCATCTTTTACTTTAGATAAAATATCTACTTTATTTATATCGTAGTTATTTTTTAATTCTAAGATGAATTCATATACTTTTTTAACATTAATGTCTTCTATATCTTCAATAGGTACTTTCTCAAAAATTTCATTTTGTATTTTACTGTCACGACTAAAGAGTAATGCAAGAACATATTGTTCTTGTCTTTTTCTAATATTTGAAACTAAATTCATTTTCCTATTTATACTTTGAACATCTATTACAAAATCTTCTTTTTGTACAATTTTTGCTCTTTTTTCAATTTCTTTTAATATAGGTCCCGTTCCTATGTCATATTTTCTAGCTATTTTATCAATATATATTTCTCTTTCAATATCATTTTCGATTTTAGCTAAAATTTCTGCCATTTGATTTAAAAACTTTATCTTAGAATCAACATCATTTAAATTTAAACCTTTTTCAAGTTTTAATATTTTAAACTCAACTAATGATATACTATTATCTAAACAATTTTTAAATCTTTCAGGGCCATATTTGTTAATATATTCATCTGGATCTTTTGTATCTTCTTTATCTAATATTAAAACTTTTACATTTAATTTTGTATCCGCTAAAATATCAAGACCTCTTAAAGTCGCTTCTTGCCCAGCTGAATCTTGGTCATAACCAATTATTACTTTATCAGTATATTTTTTTATAAGTCTTGCTTGTTCTTTAGTAAGTGCAGTTCCAAGAGATGCTACTGCATTTGAAAATCCACTTTTTTGAACAGCTATTACATCCATATATCCTTCTAAAATAATAATTTCTTCTATTTTTTCTTTTTTTGCAAGATTCATACCATATAAATTTTTACCTTTATGATATATTTCATTTTCTGGAGAATTAACGTATTTAGGTAATGAATTATCTAATACTCTTCCACCAAAAGCTATTGTTCTATCTCTTACATCAAATATAGGGAATATTAACCTTTTATAAAATCTATCATATATTCTACCTTTATCATTTTGAAGTAAAATACCTGATGCTAATATTTCTTCTTTTTTAAAACCTTTTTCTACTAAATAATCATAAAGTGGTATTTCTCCTGTTGCATAACCAATTCCAAATTTTCTTAAAGTTTTAATATCTAATTTTCTTTTTATAACATATTCTTTAACTAAATTATTTTTTTCTTCTAATAATTTAATCAAGTTATTGTGATAATATATACCACATTCTTTGCTAATATTAAATAACGTTTCTTTCATATCTTTTGTAAAATTCTTATCTGAATTAAAATTAGAATAATTATTTTTTACAGTATATTTATCTAAATCTATATGAGCTCTTTGCGCTAAATATTCAACACTTTCCCAAAACTCTAAATTCTCTAATTTCATAACAAATGATATTACGTTTCCACCTTCTAGACAGCCGAAACATTTAAATATTTGTTTATCCATTGAGACAGAAAAAGAAGGTGTTTTTTCTCTATGAAAAGGACATAAACCTAAAAAGTTACGTCCTGATTTCTTTAGCGTTACATACTCAGATATTACATCTACAATATCATTTTGAGATATTACTTCTTCGATTAACTCTTCTAAGTAGTATGCCAATTCTTTCACCTTCCTTTAATTTTATTTATTAAATTTAAATTTTCTCTTTTTACATTTATATATTGTTTTATATACTTTATGCTACAAGCATTTTAACTCTTTCTTCTCTATTTAAATAGATATTAGTAGTATTTACAATAGCTATTAATATAAAGAAAGTTGTTATTATTGGTTGAAAATACAATATATTTATATTAAATATTGAAATTGATAAAAACATTAAAATTAAATACAATTTCATACTAGTTGATTTAGTATCATATCTACGTTTTAACATAAATGCTAATATTTCAACTAAAATAATATATATAAATAATATTAAATAATATGTTTTTGAATAACTTACTAATACTTTTGCATGATTTACAAAATTGATAGCAAATTGCTTAACATTAAGATTTATATTTTCTTTTGAAATTTCATTACTAGCTATATTTTGTTCTATATTATTTAAAACTTGTAAATCTACTTTATCAGATATTTTTGATATAACAAATTTACCACCATAAAAAACTATAACTGTAATTAACATATATACTATTAAAACATATATTAATTTGTTAATATTTATTCTTTCTATTTTATATAAACGTTCTCTACTTTGTTGTGTAATAGAATTCATTATTTTTTTAGGAAAATTTATATGTGTATTATCTAAATTAGATGTTATAAATATAAGTCCTATACTAAATAATACATATACAATTATATTTACACCTAATAAACATGATATTCCCATAAGAATTCCTAAACCAAGAGATAATATTAAATATTTTTTATTTTTTATACCTCTTTGTTTTAATTCATCTATTATAAGTTGTGTTAAAAGTATTATCATAACAATACTAAAAGTAACTAAAATAGAATTTAAATATATACTTTTATTTTCAATCACGTTAAATATCATTGCAAATCCAAACATTCCTAAAACAGATAAAGTATCACTTTTAGAAACATTAAATATTATTTTCTTTATTCCAAAAGAAGTTAATAATAAAATTATTACACTAACTAATTTAATAACGTTAGAAAACTCTGGTATTGTCTTTGTAATCATCAAAAATGTGATAGCTACAACTACTATAGATAAATATATATATCTATATATAAATGTTACTTTTCTTTTTACTTTCATTTTATATAATTTAGTTTTAATATATAAATACATCAAAACTAAAACTATTAATAAAACAGCATAACCAAGTTTTATTAAATTAGATACAATAACTGTATCTAAAGATTTATTTATTATAGCTGATATATCTAAATAACAAAAAAATACAATAAATACTCCAAAAATTGCTACAACTATACTACGTGAAATTCTACTTATATTCATATTTTTCCCCACTATTAATATTTTTTTATTTCAATCCTCTTAATATATTTTTAGCTAAATATTTCATTAACTTGTGCTAATGAATCATGTGTTCCTATATCATAACATTCGCCATCAAATTGATATGCATAAGTATCTACTCTTTTATGTAAAAATGCTACAAATTCTCCAGAATTATCACTTAAATTACCTTCTTCAATATATGTTTTAAATAATGGTAATGTTTCTCTTGGATATATATATTCTGCATATGATACATAATTACTTTTTGGATTAGCTGGTTTTTCTTCAAACCCAGTTAATTTCATATCTTCATCTAATTCAACAATTCCAAATCTTTTTAATTGTTCTCTATCTTCTTCTGGTTTTACACAAATTACTGGAGATTTTTTTTCTTTGTAATATTTTACAAATCCTCTTCAATCAAATGTAAATAAGTTATCTCCTGCAATTATAAGAACATCATCATCTACTTTTTCTTTATCTAAAGTGTACATGATATCACCTATTGCACCTAATCTATCTTCATTACTATATGTTTCATCATTTATCACTTTTATTGTTTTTATATTATTTTTTTCTTCTGCCCATTTTTCAAAATGAGGTGTATATTTAGCATTAGTTATTAAATATATTTCGTCTACTTGATCAATATTATTAACTTCAGCCACTATATAATCTAAAATTGCTTTTTCACCAACTTTAAGTAAAGCTTTTGGGAAATTTTCTGTTAAAGGGAACAATCTAGTCGCATAACCTGCGCATAATAAAATACATTTCATTTTTTTCCTCCTCGTTTATTATAAATACTTGCATATTATACCACATAACAATTGTATTTTCAAGTAGTTGATTTTTATTTATGTTGTTTTAAAGTTATTAATCTAAACAATACTAATACAATAGTAAATAATAAAAACAAAGCACAAGTTAATTCACTTGTGCTTCGTTTTTTAGGTATATTAACTATCCTACTTCTATATCATTTAATTTTTCTTCAAATTCAGAAATTCTTTGTTCTGTTTCATATTGTTCTATTCTGTTTAAAGCATATAAATATTTTCTTTCTTGTGATAATAAAGATTGATATTCATCATTCCAATCTTCATGACTTTTTAAACTAGCATGAACATCATTTAATTTTTCTTCTAAAACACCTTTTACTGGTTCTACTAAATCATTAGTTTTTGGTAATTTAACACCATTATCAACCATATGTGTTATAACTTCAGCAAAAATTCTTTCACCTTTTTCATTAACACCTTCATCATTTGTATTGTCATGTAATATGTTAATCATTTTATTAACTTCATTAATTCCAGCTTTATCAAATATAGTATCAACTCTTGAATCTATAAATTGACCATTTTCGCCAAAAACTTCTTGACCTTTAATAAATAAATCAACATTATTTTGTACAATTCTTGCTTGTTCACAAGGTAATTGTTCTGTAGCTATTTTTAAAGCATGCCTATCATAATATTTTCTAAACGCAGTATTACACATTTCATGATCATTAGTATACGGTTTAAAAAATTGAGCATATTGTCTTAACACTTCGTGTTGAGTTTTATCTCCACTAACATTTTCTTTTGCTTCTTCTATACTTTCACCAAAGTAAGCTATAACTTTATGATCTATACCATCTAATTCATATTTTGTTTCCACTGAATTAAATAACACCTCACTAGTTAATTGTTGCTCCATTTGATTTTCTTCTTGAGTATCCGATCCAAGCATTAAATATTCTTCTTTACTACCGAAAGCTTTTGAAAATATATTTTTAAAACCACTTAAATCTTCTAAGAATAAATTCCATTCATTTTTCCAAAATTCAAACATAAATAAACACCTCTTTTGTATCTTGATAATTGCTTATCACCTTTCTTATTAAATATTATACATAACATATAAATAAATTGCAATAACAAAAATATTTTATTTATATTACAGTTTTATTACAAAAACCCATAATAAGTGAACTCTTTGTTTATTTTTAAGTATATTCACTAGTTTCACAAAACATAATAATAAACAAAAGAAATATATATTTTTTTCACACATAAAACTATTTTTGTTTGACTTCATAATTAAAACATGTTATACTACAAAAAAAAATAATAATTTACTATTTAATTAAAGGAGTATATTATGAAAACAAAAAACATAACAAATATTATTTTTTTGTACGAAAATGGTTATTTTCTCTTTCATTCAACAGAACTTCATAAAGAGCTTTTGTTAAACGAAGATTATCAACCATTAAAGTTTATTGAAGAAAAAACTCAGTTGATCGATGTAACAAATTTACCTGTTTATTTAACTCGGATTGTTCCTCTTGATGATTCAAAAAAGAATTACATTCTAGAAGTTTACAAAATCATTATACCTGACTTTGTAAATCATGTTTTTCATCTAGAAAAAATTGAAGAATCTGATAGCCAAACAATTTCACAAATCACTTTGGATATTTTAAAAAGTTTTAGTAAAAATAACAAAAATGATTTTGATTTTGATAAATACAAAACAAAATACATACAATTGTTTTTGTATAATTTATTAAAACCAAGTACAACAGAGAATTTATTAAAAGAAGTTTCAAGAGAAACCCTTGAGCTTTATAATAAAAACATAAAATTAATGGAGGAAATTGACAACTTAAGATCTTCTTGTGAAACAGTAGAAGATTTAAATATGACAATCATTAGTTTTTGTTCTAATTATTTACCTAAAGGTATTGACTCTTTTAATGAAGAATTTGCTAAATGGTATTCACAAACAACTATAATAAATTAAAGAGACTTTAAAAAGTCTCTTTAATTTATTTATTTATATTTATATTTATTTGTATTTACTTATAATATTTAATAAAAAAACAGAGCCTAATGATTTTATCAGCTCTGCTTTTTTTGTTTTATTTTAAAACTACTGGTTGTGTTAAAAAACTTTTAACACTTTCCATTTCACCTAAAAACATGTTCCATTCTCTTGACCAAAAACTATCTGTGATACCTTCACAATTAACTTTATTTTCAGTTTCTTCAAATGTTGGTTTTAACATTAAATTTTCTTCATCACTAAAAGTAATTGGTTGAGTCCAAAAATCTTTAAAATTTCTAACATCTTCTTTAAATAATTCTAATTCGTTATTCCAAAATCCATCCATATTTTACACCTCTTTTGCACATATCTGAGCCACTCACTTTTCTCAGTAATTAAATTATAACTAATATTTTCATAAAAATCAACTACATTTTGATTACAAAAATGTTACATTTTGATTACATTAATTATATATATTATTTTTTGATTTCTTCTTTAAAAAATATATTTGCAAGTATAAGTTTTACACATTCAAATATAAAAATTAAAGATATCGACATTACAAAAATCAATAAGTAAACATCATTAGTTAATTTAGAGACTTGTAACCAACTTGAAAGCGTTGGATTTAAAATTATTAATAATTGTAATACTAAAGTTCCAACTACAGAAAATACCATAGGTTTATTTGATAACAATCCTATTTTAAATATAGATTTTTTATCTGATCTACAAATAAAAGCATATAATATTTCTATTATTGAAAATGTTAAGAATATTGCACTTCTTGCAGCATCTTCACCATGCATACTTTTTACTATAAAGTACATTATAAATATAACAATAGCTTTTAATACTCCTGGAATTACAATTCTACTTATCATAAAAGGATTAAAAAATCTTTCTTCTGAATCTCTAGGTTTTCTTCTCATAATATCTTTTTCTTCTTTTTCAAAACCAAGAGCTATTGCTGGAATAGTATCTGTAACTAAATTTATCCATAATATTTGAATAGGTAATAATAAAACTTGATTAAATAACGTTGCTATAAAAACAACTAAAACTTCAGCTAAATTTGAAGCTAATAAATAAACAATTACATTTTGTATATTATTATATATTCTTCTACCTTCTTTTACAGCAACAACAATTGTTGCAAAATTATCATCTGATATAATCATACTAGAAACACTTTTTGAAACCTCTGTTCCTGTTATGCCCATACCAACACCTATATCTGCTGTTTTTAATGCTGGTGCATCATTTACACCATCACCTGTCATTGCTACTATTTTACCATTTCTTTTCCAAGCTTTAACTATTCTAACTTTATTTTCTGGTGATACTCTTGCATAAACTCTTATTTTATTTACTTTTTCATATAATTCTTCATCTGTTAAGTTATCAAGTTCTTCACCAGTCATTGCTTCATCATATTTTTTTATTATACCTAACTCTTTAGCAATAGCTACTGCTGTATCTTTGTTATCACCTGTTATCATTACTGGAATCATTCCAGCATTAAAACATTTTTCAACAGCAACTTTTGCTTCTTTTCTAGGTGGATCTATCATTCCAATAAGTCCAGCAAAAACTAGATTTTCTTCTTCTACTATACTATTATTTGTTTCATTTATTTTATATGCACAAGCAAGAACTCTAAGTGCATCTTTTGCCATATTCAAATTATTTTCTAATATTTCTTTTTTATCTTCTTCTTTAATTTCTTCTATTTTACCATCTTTTAAAATGTATTTACTTCTTTGAAGTATAGATTCTACTGCTCCTTTAGTAGATACTAAATATTTACCATTATATTCATTTACAGTCGTCATCATTTTTCTTGTAGAATCAAAAGGAATTTCATCAACTCTTAAATACTTAATTTCCATTTCCTCTTTATCTTTATTTATTTTTTCACCAAAATAAATTAAAGCTGTTTCAGTTGGATCACCTAGCATAACTTTCGAGCCTTTATCTTCTCCAAATTTAGTATCGTTGCATAACATACTGATATCAAATAAAAGATTTAAATCCTCTTTATTAACTTTATTTAAATTTAAAAGTTCTTCTAAAGAATTAATTTCGCTAATATCAATTAATTTTAAATCTAAATATATTTTTCTTAACGTCATTTTATTTTGAGTTAATGTACCTGTTTTATCCGAACAAATAACTTCTGTCGAACCTAATGCTTCTACAGCAGATAGTTTTCTTATAATAGCTTTTTCTTTAGCCATTTTTTGAACACCCATTGCTAATGTTATAGTTATTACTGCAGATAATCCTTCTGGTATTGCTGCTACTGCTAAAGATATTGCAAGCATAAATACATCTATCATTGGATTTCCTTTTAAAACACCTGTAATAAACATTATTGCAGCAATTACAACTACAATTATACTTAATATTTTACTTAACTCATTCATTTTCTTTTGTAAAGGAGTAATCTCAATTTTTTGATTAGAAATTGCTTCTGCAATTTTTCCAAGTTGTGTATTCATAGCTGTTGAAACAACTATACCTTCACCTCTACCATAAACTATACTACTACCAGAATAAAGCATATTAGTTCTATCTGCTATAACAATATTACCTTCTGCTTCTATTTTTTCTTCTTGCTTGTCTACAGGAATAGATTCACCTGTAAGTGCTGCTTCTTCAACTCTTAAACTATGATTTATTATTATCCTCATATCAGCTGGAACATAATCTCCTGCTTCTAGTAAAACTACATCACCTACAACTAATTCTTCTGTTTTTACACTAGCTATAGTATTATTTCTTTTAACTTTTATATAAGGAAGAGACATATTTTTCAATGCCTCTATTGCTTTTTCAGCTTTACTTTCTTGCAAAACCCCAAGTATTGCATTTAAAATAACAACAAATAATATTATTATTGTATCTGTTAAAGGTTCACCTGTTCTAAACGAAACTATTGCTGAAAGTATTGCCGAAATTATCAAAATCATTATCATAACATTTTTAAATTGATCTATAAATTTATATATAATACCTTTTTTCTTAACTTCTTTTAATTTGTTTAATCCATCTTTATTTAATCTTTTATCAACTTCTTCTGTATTTAATCCCTCTTTAGATGATTCTAATTTCAAAATAACTTCTTCAGACGTTAATTTGTAATATTCTTCCATAGTTATTCTCCTTATGTATTTTCATTAGATTTATTAGTTTCATTAATTATTAATTTATCTTTTTTAAAAACTAAAGTAAATAGAGTACCTACTGAAGTAATAAATATCGCGATACTTATTATTCCACCAACATAAGGAATATTTGTTATTCCTTGCAAACTTACAAAAACAAAAAATATACCAATAAAATCAAATATTATTCCGTTAACTTTCATATATTTTTCTTTCATATATTTAAATATAATTGTACCAACTACAAATATTGATATTAATCCTGCAACCCACATAAATGCAATATAAGCAATCATTACTGGTAATGCAATAGAACTAAGACCTATAAGCATTAAAATTAACAACATAATTAATATTAATGGCATTGATAGTGCTAAAACTAAACCTGATATAAATATAATATTAACATTACTTTTTGATTTATTATAAATTTTTCCGAAAAAATCATTTTTTGAAATTTTACTTATTAATAAATATACTAAACCAAATATTAACGCTGTAATTATTATTTTAAAAATAATTTTTGAATATTCTACAGTATTAGATTCTGATTTTAAAACTTCAACAATTGCATTTGGATATTTATCTTTAATACTAAGAGCTGTATTATATGTTTTTAATACAACATTCCCTTTTATATTATCACTTCCATTAATATCAACATTTTCAGCTTCTGCTCTAAAATCTTTTTTTATTGTACCATTTATAGTTGCTTTATTAAAGTAACCTATTAAACTACCATCTACTTGACCATCTAAACTTACATCATTACTAAAACAAACGATATCCCCACCTATTTTAGCATTTTCAGTAATTGTAATGCTATTACTTGCAAATATAAAAGCTGTTCCAGATATTTCAGAATCTATAACAACATCAGTCCCACTAAATATAATTGCTTGTTCCATTTTATTGTTTATTCTTACACTATCACTAGCAAATAATAATTGACTATTTTTTAAAGGCGCTGTAACATCAATTGTTGAACCTGAAAAAGAAAAACCAACATTTGATACTTCTTTATCTAAAACAATTCTTTCACTAGCATAACGAAAATAAGGTAAATAAATTTGATTTTTATCCTCACTCAATTTGTAAATACCTTCTTTTACAACTACATCAAAAATATCATTACTTGGATTTACATTTTTAATGTTTTCTTGATCATAAATTTGTACCTCTTGTGTACCTGTTACTGTACTTGTTGCAAAAATATTATTAGCAACAAACATATTTAAAACGAATAATGTAAGCATAAAAAACACTTTATGTCTTACCCCTATACTTTTTTTCAAATTAACCATCTCCAATCTCATGTTTTATTGTATAACAAACAACAAAAAAAATCAAGATTATAATTATTTTTTTCATTTCTTTTTCTATTATTTTTTCATTTCTTTTTCTATGATTATTTTATTTTTCTTTTTCATTTCTTTTTCTATGATTATTTTATTTTTCTTTTTCATTTCTTTAACTATTAAAACATCCAACTCTTGACTTTTCTTTAATATTTCCTCATAAGGCTTATTATTTTTAACTAAAAACTCTAATTCTTTCTTTAATTTATCTATTTCTTTCATAATGATTCCCTCCCAAATAAATGTTTAATTTACTTTGCATTATCTATTATACACTAATTAAATTGCAAAATTTGTCGAAATATGTAAAAAAGCAAAAAAAAATTATTTATTTTCAAAAAAATATTTTATTAATATATATATTCCTTATTTTAAAAAGTTTTTTCAACATCAAATTTAACATAATTTAATTCATTTTTATTTTAATTTTTAAATAAAACGAACAGTTATTTAAAAAAATTCTTTAAATACTTGACTTATTAAGGATTTTATTATATAATTTAGTAGTAAATTTTGAAATACTTATGTAATAATAATATATAATTATGTATTTCCCACTGGAAGGAGGGAATGAAAAAATGCCAGGAATAAAAATTAAAGATAATGAAAGTTTAGATAATGCATTAGCTAGATTTAAAAAGCAATGCGCGAAATATGGGGTTCTTGCTGAAATTAGAAAAAGAGAACATTATGAAAAACCAAGTGTAAAAAGAAAAAAGAAATCAGAAGCGGCAAGAAAAAGAAAACATTAATATTTAAAATACTAAGATGTAACGTCTTAGTATTTTGATAATTATACTCATAAAAAATAAAACAGATAGTTTAAAATTAATTAAACTATCTGTTTTATTTTTTAATTATTTATTTTATTTTATCTTGTTCTCTTATTTCAACTTTATTTTTACTTTTTTTAGTTTTTTTATTTATTATATCTTTAAATTTATTTTCAACATCTTCTATATTTTCTTTAGTTAATTCTTGTTTTACATCTATCTCTTTCTTTTGAGATTTTAATTCTTCTTTAATATCTACTTTTTTATCTTCCTCTTTTAAAATTTCTTCTTTATTTTCTGTTTTAACTTTTGTTTTTGATTTTATTTTGATTTCATTTTCTTTTTGTACTTCTTTTTTAACATTATTTGATTTTTCTATTTCTTCTTTTTTATTTTTTTCAATGTCGATTTTTTGAACATCTTTATTAACAGTTTTATTTTCTCTTTTTATAGTTGGATTTAATATATACGTTATAAAATACTCTAAAAACATTTCTTTAGCTTTAGATTTTGATAATTTTTCTTTTTTCTTACTACTATCTGTAGTTGCAACTATAAAAAACTCACCATTTTCATACAACAATTGATCTTGACCATTTGTAAAAATTATTCTTTTACCATCTTTACAAACTTCTAATTCTTCAACTTTTTTTAAAAATTCAATACTTTCATTTACTTCTTCAAGTTTAGCATCTATTTCTGATTTTGAATATTCATTTTGTTGTTTTTTTAAATTTTTCATAATTTCTTTTAAATTTTCTTCTATTTTTATATCTTCAACAGCTACTTTGTTTTCAACTTCTATTTTTTGTTCAGCCATATTAACACCCCTTTAATTAAAAACTTCTATACAAAGTTTTATTATTTCATCTAATCTTTTTGATTCTTTTTTTAAATATAAATATCCAATAAGAGCTTCAAATCCTGTTGCTTTTTTATATTCTATAACTTCAACATGTTTAGAAACTGTATTTATATTAGTATTTCTTCCTCTTTTATATACAGCTTGTTCTTCTTCAGTAAATAATTCATATATATTATCTATTATTTTTGATTGTCCTTTAGCACTTACATATTTTATAGATTCTTTATGAAGCTTGCCTGTAACAGAATTTGTTTTTGAAGCTAAATAACTTCTTATATATACATTATATACTGCATCTCCAATAAAAGCTAATGTTTGCATAGATACATTTTGTATATCTATATTCTTTATATATTCTTCCATTTTCTCTCCTAAATTTATTTTTTTTTTAATATATCTTAATTATACATTATATTATACTTATTTTCAAGTTTACATGTATTAAATTTCATTTTTTTCTTTTTTATTACCATTATAAAAACAATTAATAAATATTTTTATAAAATTTTAATTTTTCTATTGATAATTTTTTTTTTTTATATTATAATTTGAATTAAGTTGAAGTTTGTATTAATTACATTAACTTTTTAGTTGATTTTATTAATACATTACATTGTATACAACTAATTTATTTAGTATCAATTTATTAAGGAGGTATAATATATGGATAACGAAATTGAAAAAAACGAAGAAGTAGCACAAAGAGAAGGTGCAAGTCATAAAGAAAGAACAGCAACAAATGGTGAATTTAATCAAGCTTATCAAGGATTTGGTATAGTTTCATTTATATTTGGTTTATTTTGCGTATTTCTTGTAGGTCTAATACCACTTCTATGTCTTTTACTTGGAATAGTTGGAACAGTAATAGGATTAATTAGTATATCAAAAAAATGGTCTACTATAGGTATTACTGCAATAGCAGTAAACATGACTGGTTTAGCAGTTGTAATTTTTTATTTTTTCCTTGCTATAATAACTACTCCATATTCTTGTGTTATGTTTTAATATAACATAGGTGTAATTTAAAAATAAAAAAAGTCACTTTCTAATTAAATAGAAAGTGACTTTTTTAGATATTTTATTGTTTATAATAAAGTTTATTCTAAACAATATTATTTTTTTAATACATACCTGTTCCATGTGAATTTTCATTATTACTACATCCACAAGAACCTTTTTCTTTTTTATTTGCAACTAAAGTTTCAGTTGTAATTACCATTGCAGCAATTGAAGCAGCATTTTGAAGTGCAGTTCTTGTAACTTTTGTAGGATCAACAATTCCTACTTTTTTCATATCTACATATTTATCATTTAATGCATCATATCCCATACCTTTTTCTAATGATAAAATTTTATCAACAACAACAGCTCCTTCAACACCAGAGTTATATGCTATTTGTCTTATTGGTGCTTCTAATGATTTTTCAATCATTTTAACACCTAATTTTTCATCACCATCTAATGTATTATATAATTCTTTTATTTTTGATAATATATTTATATATGCTGTTCCACCACCTGAAACAATACCTTCTTCAACAGCAGCTTTGGTAGCAGCTAATGCATCTTCTATTCTTAATTTTTTTTCTTTCATTTCTGTTTCAGTAGCAGCACCAACTGATATAACAGCTACTCCACCTACTAATTTAGCAAGTCTTTGTTCTAATTTTTCTTTATCAAAATCAGATTTTGTACTAGAAATCTCTGAACGTATATTTGAAACTCTTTCTTTTAAATTTTCTTCATCAAAATATCCATCTATTATTATAGTATTTTCTTTTTGAACTTTTACTTGTTTAGCTCTACCTAATTTTAAAATATCAGTATCTTTTAATTCCATACCTAAATCTGAAGATATAACTTCACCACCCGTAAGGATTGCAATATCTTGTAACATTTCTTTTCTTTTATCTCCAAAACCTGGTGCTTTAACTGCTATACAAGTAAATACGCCTCTTAATTTATTAAGAACTAATGTTGCTAAAGCTTCACCTTCTACATCATCAGCTATTATTAATAATTTTTTACCTTGTTTAGCTATTTCTTCTAAAATTGGTAATATCTCTTGAATTGATGAGATTTTTTTATCTGTTATTAAAATATACGGTTCATCTAAAACAGCTTCCATTTTTTCTGAGTCTGTTACCATATATGAAGATAAGTAACCTCTTTCAAATTGCATTCCTTCAACAACTTCAAGTTCTGTATTCATTGTTTTAGATTCTTCAATAGTTATAACACCATCTTTACTAACTCTTTCCATTGCATCCGAAATAAGTATTCCTATTTCTTCATTATTAGCAGATATACTAGCAACTCTTGCTATGTCTTCTTTGCCATTTATAGGCGTAGATATTTTTTTTATTTCTTCAACAGCAATATTTACTGCTTTTTCAATTCCTTTTTTTACTATAATAGGATTTGCTCCAGCTAATACATTTTTCAAACCTTCTTTTATCATAGCTTGTGCAAGTACTGTGGCTGTTGTTGTACCATCTCCTGCTACATCGTTTGTTTTTGTAGCTACTTCTTTTACAAGTTCAGCTCCCATATTTTCAAAAGGATCTTCTAATTCGATTTCTTTTGCAATAGATACACCATCATTAGTTATAAGTGGTGAACCAAATGATTTTTCTAAAACCACATTTCTTCCCTTTGGTCCAAGAGTTACTTTAACTGCATCTGCAAGTGTATCTACGCCTCTTTCAAGAGCCTCTTTTGCTTCTCTTCCAAATAATAATTGTTTTGCCATAATTAAAAACCCTCCTCTATTCTACTAATGCTAAAATATCACTTTGTTTTAATATAGTATAATCAACACCATTATATTTTATTTCTGTACCGCTATATTTCGAACAAACTACTTTATCGCCAACTTTTATATTCATTTCAATTTTTTTACCTTCAACCACTTCACCTGGTCCTACTGCTACTACTTCAGCTATTGAAGATTTTTCTTTAGCAGCAGAAGGTAATATAATACCACTTTTTGTAGTTTCTTCTACTTCAGCTAATTTAACTATAACCCTATCTCCTAATGGTTTCAACATAAAAACACCTCCTTTTTTAATTTTAGCACTCTCTTTATCCAAGTGCTAAAATATTATATCATAATTTTTTTTAGAATTCAAGATATATTTATTATGATTTTTTATTTTTTATAACAATTGTAATTGACAAACATAAGTTTGTTTGATATAATAATTTTAATTAGAAAAGAGGTATATATTTATGGATTTAACAATAATTTTATTAATCGCTGTTATTATATTACTTGTTGTAATTATAGTAATAAGTTTATCATTAAAAAAGAAAGATAACTCAAAAGAGTTTTTACAAGAATTTAATTTGGTAAGGCAAGAATTGTCAACAATGCTTATGCAAACAAGAGAAGAAATTTCTAACAATTTAGGTAATAAAATAAATGAAAGTTCTAATACTAACCAAATGCAACTTACCAATCTTACAAATTTAAATGAAATTAAATTAAATAACAATCAAAAAAGTACAGAAGAAAAACTTGAAAACATAAGAAAAACAGTTGAAGAAAGATTAACTTTAATACAAAAAGACAATAGCGAAAAACTTGAAAAAATGCGTGTTACGGTTGATGAAAAACTACATGATACTTTAGAAAAAAGATTAGGTGAATCTTTTAAATTAGTAAATGATAGATTAGAATCTGTATATAAAGGTCTTGGTGAAATGCAAACACTTGCTCAAAGTGTTGGTGATTTAAAAAAAGTTTTTACTAATGTAAAATCTAGAGGATTTTGGGGTGAAATACAATTAAATACTATATTAGAACAATTCTTAACTAAAGAACAATATGCTTCAAATGTAAAAACAAAACCAAAATCAAATGATTTAGTTGAGTTTGCTATTAAACTTCCAGGTAGAACAGATAATGAATTTGTATGGCTTCCTGTTGATTCAAAATTCCCAATTGAAGATTATTCAAAATTAGTTGATGCTGAAGAAGCAGTTGATGTACCACTTATAAATGAATATAGAAAAAAACTAGAAAACTCTATTAAATCATTTGCAAAAGATATTTCTGAAAAATATATAGAATCTCCATATACAACAGACTTTGGTATAATGTTTTTACCAACTGAAAGTTTATATTGTGAAGTTTTAAGAAACACTGGTTTATGTGAATTCATTTCTCAAAAATATAGGATTGTAGTATCAGGCCCTACAACATTTGTAGCTCTTCTTAATAGTTTACAAATGGGATTTAAAACTTTAGCTATTGAAAAAAGAACTAGTGAAGTTTGGCAATTACTTGGAACTGTAAAAACTGAATTTAGTAAATTTGGTGATATATTAGAAAAAACAAATAAAAAACTTTTAGAAATATCTTCCACTATGGATCTTGCTTCTAAAAAAACAAGAACTATAGAAAGAAAATTAAAAAACGTTGAAGCACTTCCTGTTGCTAGTGAAGCTGAATTTTACAATACAGATTTTACAAATACTATTTATGGTTTAGATGAACCTGTACAAGAAGATGAATAAAATAATCAACTTAAATTATTTAAAATATAAAAAATGTCTGGAAAGAAATTTTTCAGACATTTTTTATTATATTATCCTGTATAATATATATATATATATATTATATGTTATTTTAAATACTTAATTTATAAAATCTAATATATTTATCATTTTTTTTAATCTCATAATTTAATTCAATATTTATATTTTCTTCAAAATAATGTTCATTTAAATATTTAATTGTTATTTCAAATTGATTTACACCACTACTTAAAACCCAAATATTTGAATCAATAAAATATACATTTGATTTTTCTATTAGAGATTTATATAAATTATCTATATTATTTTTTTCTAAACTGTTAAAATAATCTTTATTATATGTATACCAACCTCCTAATGAATATATATTACTCATACTACCAAATAATTGCGGTTTAAATATATCATTTGATAAATATCTTAATTGCATTGAATATGTAGGATAAATATATACATTTTTTTTATTATTATTCATATAATTTAAAGATTCATTTATAACATAAAACATATCTTTTTTAGATTCATTTTTTACAAAAGAATCATTAGCATAATTTAATAAAATAATAGTTATACAAACAAATAATAAAATTACAACTATAAATTTTCTTATTGTCTTATCTAAAATTAAATATATTTTTTTTAATGTACTAAATTCACCTTCATAAAAAAATAATATTAATATATTTGAAAACAAATATATTGGTAAAACTACTCTTAAATTATCTTTTAACATAATTAAATAGATAATATTTATAAAAAAAGCTATTAAAAAACTACTACTTATTATTATATTATTTTTTGTTTTATTTTTTTCAATCAAACAAATAAAAAACAACATACTATAAATAACTACCATTAAATAATATGAATTTAAAAATTCTTTTATAAAATAAAATTTATATTTTATTCCTCTTTTTATTAAAAATCCAAATAAATTTTCTTTGTTTTCTAATTTAAACTTCAAATTTTGAAGTTTTTCTTTTGAAAAAACTTCGAAATCAGATTGATTAAACAAACTAAACATTAAAAAATCATTTTCAGAAATATTTTCACTTTCAAATATTTCCCTTGCATCTTCATATTTCATTTGTCTATAATCATGAAAATACACTCTTAATTTATTATATTCTAAACAATCACTATATTTTTCTTTTTGTATATTTACACTAACTAGATTTAATAAGATACATACTATAAAAACACTTAAATATAATATTGAAAACTTAATAGCATTTTTATACTCTTTTTTAAATATCATATATATTAAACTTAATACAATATATATGATATATATATATATATTTTCAAATCTAAACATACTACCAATTATTGACAATAAAATTCCAAATATCAAATTAAAATATTTTTTATTGTTTAAAAATCCATATATTAAAACAAATGAGCTTATAAACAGTAACATAGAAATAGAGGTATATTGTACATTCATTAAAAATATACAATAAAACATTAAAGATATAAATAAATATATACAAAAACCTTTTTTTCTACCATATTTATTTAAAATACCAATACCTATTACGCTAAAAGATATATACTGTAAAATTAATAAAATTATTGGATACCAATTAATATTAGGAAAACTATGATATAATAAAACAAAAACTTTTGCTAAATATACATTTAAATAAATAGTAAAGTCAGTAATAATACCATTTGCACCTGTAAGTATACTTTGTATTATATAATCATCTATTTGTTCATAATAAATGCCAAATATAAAATACATAGAACATACAATACATAAATTAAATAGTAATATAATTACTATTTTACTATTTAATTTTTCATTTAATTTTTTCAAAACAAATACCAACTTTAAAACACATTATAAATATCATATTTATCTTAATATAACATGTTTAAAAAACCTTTCTTGAAATTCTATTAAAGCATCTATTTGATCATTTGTATAACTAACACCATTAGGCACAACAATTAATTTATCATCATTATCGTCTATTCTATGTATTATTGCTGTAAAGATTCCTTCAAATTTTTCTACTGGTTCAAATATTCCTAAAACATAAGCATCTATTTCTTCTCCATCACCACTTATAGTGTTTGGAATATATCCATAATTTAAAGGATATATAAAACCATGCTTTGGATGTAATGTACCCATTTTTCTATCCATAACAACAGTAACTTCTTCATTCAAATATTTCCCCATAAATAAAAACTCCTTTTTTATTTTTTAATTTTTTATTTATTATTATATAAAATACTTTTTTAAAAAGCAATATTTTTTATATTTTTATTTACAAAAAAGCCGAATTATGTTAAAATGTACATGTATAAATGTTAAATAAGTTATTTTTTAGCATTAAAATTTAAGGAGATGAATAAAATGTCAAATTTAAAAGCAGTTATACTTGCTGGTGGAAAAGGAACAAGAATGAATTCTGAACTTCCAAAAGTATTACATAAAGTATATGATAGATGTATAATAGATTACGTATGCAATGCATGTGAAGATGCTGGTTTTTCAGAAATATGTATGATAGTAGGACATAAATCTGAACAACTACAAAAACATGTAGAAAGAGAAAACGTTATATTTTGTTTACAAGAAGAACAACTTGGAACAGGACATGCTGTATTACAAGCAAAAGATCATATAAATGATGATGATATCGTTTTAGTTATAAATGGTGATCAACCACTTATTTCTTCTTCAACTATAAAATCATTAATTTCTTTTTTCAAACAAGGAAATTATGGTGGAGCCATTTTATCAGCTATAATTGATCATCCAGGTTCTCTTGGAAGAGTTATTAGAGATGATAATGGAAACTTAGTAAAAATAGTTGAAAGAAAAGACTGCGATGATGAACAAGCAAAAATAAAAGAAATAAATATAGGTGTTTACTGCTTTAAAGGTAGCTTATTAAAAGCATCACTTTCAAAACTTGATAATAATAATGCTCAAAAAGAATATTATATAACAGATTTACCTTATCATATAATGAAAGAAGGTCATCATTTTGGTGTTTTTGCTATACCTGATGTTTCAGAATTTCAAGGTATAAATTCTCGTCATGAATTATCTGAAGTTACAAAAACTTTATTAAATAAAACAAGAAAAAAACACATGGAAAATGGTGTTACACTTATAGATCCAGACAATACATATATTAGTTTAGATGTTGAAATTGGAAAAGATACTATTATTTATCCAAATTCAAATATTCAAGGAGATACTATTATAGGTAAAAATTGTATTATAGGACCATCTTCTCACATAATATCTTCAACTATTGGAGATAATGTTACATTAGAAACTAGTAAAGTTATAAATAGTTCAATAGGTGATAATTGCAAAGTTGGACCTTTTGTACATTTAAGTTATAATTCATATATTGACAATAATTCAAATGTTGATAGTTTTACAGAAATAAAAAATATTTAATTAATAATATTTAATTAAGGAGGAGTAATATGGATAGTAATACTAATATTCCTAATAATTTAAAATCATCTTATTATTTTGATAATATAGATTCTTTTAGATTCAAAGAAGTTTTTGAAAATACAATATATCCTTTTGAAGCTTTAGAAAATATCAATTCTTTTTTAGAAAATTTAGTTATTAAAAATAACGTAAAAGAAAACAATGCAAAAACATCTGAATTTGTTTCTATAGAAGGAAACTATTACATTGGTAAAGGAACTACAATAGGTGCAAATGTTTCTATGGAAGGTCCTTTTGTAATAGGTGAAAACTGTACTATACAAGCTGGTGCTTTAATTAGGCCTGGAACAATAATTGGTGATAATTGTGTTGTTGGACATTCTTGTGAAGTAAAACATAGTATAGTTCAAAATAAAGCAAAAGTTCAAAGTTTCACATTTATTGGTGATAGTATTATTGGTAAATCAACAAGAGTTGGAAGTGGAACTATTCTTGCAAATAGAAGGTTTGACCAACAAAATATTACTGTAAAAATTGATAATGAAAAATTTGATATGGAAACTGGATTTTTTGGAGCTATTATAGGTGATAATTCTAGACTAGGTGCAAATTCTACTACTCTACCAGGAACTTTTATAGGACCTTACACTTGGATATTACCTATGGTACAAGTTAGAGGATTTATTCCTAGAGAAAAAAGGATTTTCCCAGTACAAACTTTAAAAATAGAAGATAATCCAATTATAGAATTAAAATAGTTTAAAATTATTTTATTTGTTTTTATTTTATATTATTTGTTTTTAATGAAGCACTACAAAATTTGTAGTGCTTCATTTTTATTTTTGTATTTCAATGTTTTTGTATTTTTTTAGTTAAAACCCTTGTATATTTTTATCGTTTGTTATAAAATTAATATAGTTGATATATGGAGGTTAAAAATGAATTATTTAAATAAATTAAAAGAAAAATGTAATGTAGATAATAAGCTTTTTGAAATAATTGAAGAAATTTTTCAAAGTTTAATTGATTTTGCTTACATTAATAGATCACAAGTAAAAAAACTCGAAAAAAAATTATATAATAATTTAGATACTATTTTAATTGGTTCAGATTTATCTCTAGATTACAAAACAGGATATTATGATGCTGTAAAAAAAGAACTATATATAAAAGATCTTTCTAATATTAAAGCAGTATATTTAAGAATATTATATATTTTAACAACAACAGAAATAACTAAAGATATATATGCAGTAGGATATTCAAAATCTACTTTTTCAAAAACAAGTTATAAAATAGAACATGAAAATTATGGTATTAATAGAGCTATTGTATCTAATTTAGTTTGTAGATTATTTTACACTACTCCAACAGCATTAAGTATAATGCCTACATATAGATCTTATGAAAATGATTTTTTAGGAAATAAAATAACTAGTGATAATGATATATATTTTTTAGAAGGTAAAATTCTTAGACAAATCTGTTATATTTTAAAAATAAATGAAGAAAATTTATATTCAAATTTATTTTTATCGCCTGAAAAATATTTAGATAAATTTTTTAGCAATGGTAATTTAAAAGATTATTCTTCTATAATTAAATTGTTAGATAATGTTAGTAAAGATTATTCTCATTATAATAAATTAGTATATTTAAATAAAATATTAAATACTAATTATTTAAATATCAAAAAAAATATATTAAATGAAAATAACATATTAGAATTAAAACAAGATCAAAATAAAATAAAATTAGCTATTGAAAATGCTATTATATCAATAAAAAATGGTGTTGAAACAAAAAAAGATGATGACTTTAATTTAGACAGTAGCTTAGGTGAAGAAATAACTAACCTTGAAAGAAATATTTTAAAAAATATTTCTTCAATCCAAAATACTTTAGTTGATAAATTAATTGATTCTAATTTAAAATATTCATCTATAGAATATACAATAAAATTAAAAGAATTAGATAAAATGTTAATAGTAGAAAGTGAAAAATTAAAAGATACACTATGCCATAGTGTAACAAATAAACTTTTGACTTCTTTTGAAAATACATCTTCTAATTTAACAGAAAAAATGAAATATAGTTTAATAAACGAAATAATATCTAGTGATAAATATATAAAAATATATAAAAATATGTCATTTAATAGACTATTGAATTTAAATTTAAATGAAAACACTGAACTTATGGCAATAACAGTGGATAACACGTTTATGCAATTAGTAAAAGTTGAAAATTTAAATTTAAACTTAAAAGATTTAAATAATAATACAACTTCAATAAAACTAGATAATTTAGGATATTTATTGAATAATCCAACTTCAAATAAAGATATTCACAAAATCGAAACAATATTTACTATAATAAGAAATAAATTTGTAGAATATAATTTAGTACCTATTGAAAATATGTTCATTTCAACAATTGAAAACGAAACACTTGTAATTGTTATGAATAATAATTCTTTTAATGTATTAAAAATAATTGAAGAAAATAAAGATTTATCTTGTGTTAAAGTTGAATTATCTGAATCATATAATATATTCACTTTAAAAGATAATAATTTGCCTGTATTATATTATAAAAAACAATCTAAACTTGAAAAAATAATTTCGTTTTTTATGATATTTTCATAATACACTTACCTTATAATATACCCCCTTTGGGCATAAAAAAATCAACTAGTTAATAGCTAGTTGATTTTTATTTTTTAGTTAAACTTTTTAGATAATGATTAGTTCATTTTAAAATATTAATTATATCATCAATATTTTCAAGACAATGAAATTTCTTTTGATTATTGCTTATTTTTTTTACAATAAAACTCTCACCAATATATATAGGTTTGATTTTTAACTTATTTGCAACTGCAATATCATCAGAATAATTATTCCCTATAACATATTGTACATTATAATTTTTCATTATCTTTTTCATTTCAATTTCTTTAGTTTCGCTTGGTACTATAATATTTTGATGATTTACCTTTTTTGATAAATTATTATTTGATATTATAAATACCTTGTATCCAATTTTTTCCAAACTCTCAAGTAATGTTTTTTTATAAATAATTTCTTTTTTCACCTCATCGACATATATTTTTTTATACATATCAAATAAATCATTACTTTTATACTTTGAAAAAAATGAATACATAGCTAGTCTAATTTTTAACATTCCATTCCTATTTGGAAAAATGTCTAGTCCATTGAAGATCCACAAAAACAAATCAAGATATTTAATAAAAAGATTTTTTTCAAAAGCACTTTTAATTATTAAATTATCTATTGTTTTAAAGTCAATAAGCGTTCCATCCAAATCTAGAATGATAGCTTTTTGCTTTTCATTTCGAAGAAAATTTATCTCTTCTTTACACCGGTTAGATTTCATTATTTTCTCCCCCTAAAAAATACTTATGTTAAATTATATCATTTTTTTTGTTGTATTTCAAGTATTCAAATATAAATTCATCTATCTTACCATCAATAACTGCTTGAACATTACCTATTTCAAAATTCGTTCTATGATCTTTAACTAAAGTATATGGGCAAAAAACATACGACCTTATTTGATTTCCCCAAGCATTATCTGATGTATCACCTTTTATATTATTTATTTTATTTTTATAATTATCTCTTTCGATTTTATATAATTTAGATTTTAACATTTTCATTGCATATTCTCTATTTTGAACTTGAGATCTTTCATTTTGACATGATATGACAATCCCTGAAGGAATATGTTTTATTCTAACGGCAGAAGATGTTTTATTTACATGTTGTCCGACCTGCTCCACTTGCTCTAAAAACATCCATTTCAATATCTTCCGGTCTTATATCCACAACTATATCATCTGCTATTTCTGGTAAAACTTCTACAGCTGCAAAAGATGTATGTCTTCTACTATTTGAGTCAAAAGGTGATATTCTAACTAATCTATGAACACCATTTTCACTTTTTAAATATCCATAACTGTTTATACCTTTTACTAAAAATGAAACACTTTTTATTCCAGCTTCATCACCAGATAAAAAATCCAATACTTCTACTTCAAATTCAGATTTTGCACACCATTTCATATACATTCTATATAACATTTCAGCCCAATCTTGTGATTCAGTACCACCTGCACCAGGATGTATTGTTACTATTGCATTATTTGAATCATATTCTTCGGATAACAAAGTTGATATTTCTAGTATTTCTAACTTACCCTCTAACATTTTAGATAGTTTTTCGGATTCATTAAAACTTTCTAAATCATTCATTTCAATAGCAAGTTCTAAATAGCTTTTTGCATCTGACAAATTAAGTTCTAAATCTTCTATTTTTTTAGTAACAAGCTTTTCTTGTTTAATTTGAGTTAAAATTTTAGAAGAATTTTTAGAATCATTCCAAAAATTTTCTTCCAGAGTTAAATCTTCTAATTCTTTTATTTTTAAATATTTTTCTTCTAAATTTAAAGTACTTTTTAATTTATTTAATTTTTCTTCTAATTTATTTAAAATATCTTTTAAAATAATAAAATCCATATTAATTAAACACTCTCCCATATTTTATCTATTTTTAAATCATCACTTTCTTCTATTTGTGATGGCTTAAATGAAAACTCTAAATATTCATCTTTTGTAGGATGAAAAAACGATAAATAATATGACCATAAACCTAAACTTTGACCTACTTTATTTACTTTTTGTCCATATTTTATATCACCATATAAAGGATTTCCAACATTCTGAAATTGAACCCTTATTTGATGATGTCTACCTGTTTGAAGATCAACATCTACTAAAGAATATTCTTTGTTTTTATATATAAAATTTTTCAAAACACTATATTCAAGTATTGCAAGCTTTGAATTATTAGTACTACTTTTTACAACTGAGCTCATATTTTTTTCTTGATTTTTAACTAAGTAATCTTCTAATTTTTTAGATTCACTAGATACTTCTAGTTTTCCATTTAATATGGCTAAATATCTTTTCTTTACATTCTTTTGCCTAATATATTCAGATAATCTAGATGCTGCTTTGGATGTTTTAGCAAAAACCATAACACCACCAACCATTCTATCTAATCTATGAACAAGTCCTACATATACATTTCCAGGTTTATTATATTTTTCTTTTATATAATCTTTTATTATACTAAGCATATCAATATCCCCTGATTTATCTGCTTGAACAGGTATATTTACTGGTTTTATTACTACAATAATATGATTATCTTCATATAAAATTTTTAATTTATTTAACATATAACATCTCCTGATTTATTTTTTAGCCTTTGGCTTATTTTTTAAACTTCTTTTTTTCAAACGACTAACATTAGACTGTTTTTTTAATTTTTGTGCTTTTTCTTGTTTTAAATCTTCTTTCATTTTTTTAAATTTAAACACATCTTCTTTTAATGGTTTTATTAAACAATTTGGTTCAAAACCTATTAAATCAGGTCTTTTAGCTTTTACTAAAGCTTCTAAAACTATATGATAATTTTCTTTTTTTCTATATTGTAATAATGCTCTTTGCATTTTTTTATCAATAAAATCTGTTGGTACATATACTTTTTCCATAGTTCTTGGATCTAATTTTGTATAATACATACATGTTGATATAGTTCCAGGTGTTGGATAAAAATCTTGTACTTGTTGTGGTATATAATGAATACTATGTAAATATTCAGCTAGTTTTATAGCATCTCCTAAAGTACATCCAGGATGTGAAGATATAAAATACGGAACTAAATATTGATCTTGTTTTAATTTTTCATTCATTTTTTTAAATTCTTGATTAAATTTTAAATAAGAATCAAATCTAGGTTTACCCATTTTATCTAAAACATTATTTTGACTATGTTCAGGCGCTACTTTAAGTTGCCCACTTATATGATATTTACAAAGTTCTTCTAAAAACTCTTTATTATCATCAGCCATCAAATAATCATATCTTATACCAGAACGTATAAATACTTTTTTAACATTTTCTAATTTTCTTAATTTCCTAAGTAATGTTAAATAATCACTATGATCTACTTCTAAATTACTACAAGGTTTTGGAAATAGACACTGTTTCTTTTTACAAACTCCACTCTCTTCTTGTTTTTTACAAGCTACTTTTCTAAAATTAGCAGTAGGACCTCCAACATCATGTATATATCCTTTGAAATTTTTATTTTCTGTTAATTTAGTAGCTTCTTTAATTATAGATTCATGTGATCTTGAAGTAACTTTTCTACCTTGATGATAAGTAAGCGCACAGTAGTTACATGCACCAAAACAACCTCTACATGACGTTACACTAAACTCTACTTCTTTTATTGCCTCTATGCCACCTTGTGCTTCGTACATAGGGTGATAAGTTCTTTCATAAGGAAGAGCATATACACTATCTAACTCTTTTTCATTAAGTGGTTTTTGAGGTGGATTTTGTACAACAAAATCATTTTTAACTTTTTGTATAATAGTCTTACCATAAACATCATCTTGATTTTCTAAAATCTCCATATGCATTTTAGCATATGCTTTATTATCTTGGGTAACAGTTTCAAAACTTTCTGTAAGCATAACTTTATCAGAAGTTAATAAAATATCAATTTCATTTTTATCAGTAGTTTTATACATTGTTCCTCTTAAAGATTTTATATTTTCTATAGGAACTCCTTTTTGAAGTAAATTACACATTTGAATAATTGAATTTTCACTCATACCATACATAAGTAAATCAGCACCAGACAATATAAGTATCGGTTCTAAAACTTTATCTTGCCAATAATCATAATGAGCAAATTTTCTAAGTGACGCTTCTATTGATCCTATTATACAATATGCATCTGGATATATTCTTTTTATAACTTTTGTATATACAACTGTTGCCATATCAGGTCTTAAACCTGCTTTTCCTCCAGGGCTATATACATCATGTTTTCTTTTTACTTTACCTACTGAATAATTGTTTACCATAGAATCTATTATACCACTAGATATTAAAAAACCATATTTAGGTTCTCCAAAAATTTGATAATCCTCATCTTTTTGTGGCTGTGCTATAATTCCAACACTAAATCCTAAAGATTCAATTAAACGAGATATAATTGCATGACCAAACGAAGGATGATCAACATATGCCTCCCCAATAATCATTATAAAATCTAATTTTTCTATATTTCTTTCTTCTAACTCTTTTTTAGATACTGGTAAAAACATAAGCAATATCCTCCTTTTCTTTCTATTTTTCTATTATTTTAATATTATTTTCTATTATATTTTTTTGTTTTTATTATTTTATGCTATTTTCATAACTTTTTATAGTTTTATATTTATCATTTATTTTTGTTATATTTTCATTTGGTGAATTCATTAAAATACTATTAAAAAATCCTTTTACATCTGTATTAGTAACAACTATTTTAGTACCTATTTTTTCTTGTACTTCTTCTAATTTCATATCATCTAAAAATATAGCTTCATCATCTTTTAACATTACATCTGGTATAATGATATAATCAAATTTACTTTCTTTATTTTTAAATGTATCTATTATATCACTACCACATACTAGTCCTGTTACAGTTATATTTTCTCCAAAATAATTATTTGTAACATCAACAACTTCTATATTTATATTTTCAAAAACATTTTCTATTTCTTTAACTTTTTGTTCAAAAAAGCTTTTTGTTATTTTACCTGTTACAATAGCTATTTTTTTATCTTTATTTATAATATTTTTTGATTTAGGTGCTTTTTTTAATTTACTTAATTCTTTATTAAATTCATAATCAAAAAATGAAAGCATTCCTATACCATCTTCTATAGCAAAAAACTCTTCATATTCTTTGTAACTAGGTAAATCTTTTTCAGCTTTTATATATATTTCATCTGCTAAAAACACCATAGCTGTTCCATATTTTTGTTTAAATTCTTTTTGGAAACTTTCAACAATTTCTATAGCACTAATACAATCTTCTTTTTCTAAAGGATTTAATGAATAAAGTCCATCTCTATATTTTGAAATCCCAACTGGAACAATGCAAATACTTTTCATAACTTTATTATATTTTGCTAAATCACTTATTGTTTGTTTTAAAATTTCTCCATCATTTATTCCTTTACAAAGAACAATTTGTGTATTAATAGAAATACCTGCTTCACATAGCATATCTAAATATTTTAAAACTTTACCTGCAAATCTATTGTTTAACATTTTACATCTTGTATTTTCATCTGTTGCATGAATAGAAATATTAATTGGTGATATTCTATACTTTATTATTCTTTCTACATCAGACTCATTCATATTTGTCATTGTAATATAGTTTCCTGAAAAAAATGATAATCTATAATCATCATCTTTAAAAATAAGTGTATCTCTAGCATTAGTTGGTAATTGTTCCATAAAACAAAAAATACATTTATTTCTACAAGATCTTGGATTATCAATAAGTTCAGATTCAAATTCTATACCTAACTCATCTTCATAATCTTTTTCTATTTCATAAATTTCAATTGTTTTATCTTCATGTTCTATTTCAATTTCTATATATTCATCTGATTCATGAAATTTATAATCTAAGATATCTATTATTTTTTCATTATTTATACTCAATATATAATCACCTTTTTTAAGTCCGATTTCTTCTGCTATACTATTTTTTTTTATATTATATATTTTTACTTTATCCACAAATACCACCTATTTCTTCTAAATATTAAAAAAAAAGCTCCACAAGACTGTGGAGTTAATTACTAATTTTGTTCTTTTGATTTTTCTTTAATTACTACTGCTTGTTTTTTATTGTAATATCCACAAGAAGGACATGCTACATGTGAAAGTACTGGTTCTCCACAATTTGAACAAGTAGATAAATTTTTTGTTTTTAATTTCCAAGTAGAACGTTTTTTCCCTGTTCTAGCTTTTGACCATCTTCTTTTTGGTTGTGCCATCTATATTCCCTCCTTAAAAGCATATACATATATTTTGATTTACATGTTTATCTTATTCTCTTTAATTTGTTACTCATATATTATATACCACTAAAACTGAATTGTCAAGAATTATGTCTGATTTTACTTCTGATTTTTCTAATTTTAACTTTTTTTATCATTTTAATTAATATTATTACCAATTCTTTTTATCTTTTAGCTAAAAATATTGATTTTTTATACTTTTTATATTATGATAATACATATATAATAACTCAAATCATACTAAATTAAAATAAACAAGGAGGTTAATTTATGTTATTAGACAACTCAACATTTTATTTTATCTTAATTACATATATTATATTAGTAAATTTAATTGCATTTATAATTATGAAAATAGACAAAAATTTAAGTATTGCTCATAAAAGAAGAATAAGTGAAAAAACATTATTTACCTTTGCCTTTGTTTTAGGAGCACCTGGAATTTATGCTGGAATGTATAGTTTTAGACATAAAACAAAACATTTAAAATTCACTATTTTAATACCTATTTTTATATTACTAAATATTTTAACTGTATTATTTTTAATATATTTATTTCAAAATTAAAAGCTTCTAGTAAAATACTAGAAGCTTTTAATTTTAATCTTTTTAATCTTTTTATTTTTAATTTTTTGGCTATAATATTATTTACATTTTCTTTCTATTCATTACAACACTAATTATAATTAAAATTATTAATATTATTGCAATTGTTGATATACCACCAATTACAGCTTTATTATAATTAGTTACTTCCGTATTACTTGAATCAGTTCCATCTAAAGAAATGTTGTTATCTGATACATATTGTTCATCTACTTCATTAGTGCTAATTAAATATTTTGAGTTGTGATTTATATAAAATTCATAATAACCATCTTCTGTTAAAGAAATTTTCATTGCTACTTTTTCAAGTTTTTTACCTGTTTCATCATAATAATATACATAAACTTCTTTTGTTCCTAATATTTTTCTCATTTCTTCTGTAGCAAGAACTCTTACCAAACATTTTCCAGGTAATTCACCATTACTTTCAAAATTAAGAATTATACCACTTTGAACAATGTTTCCTAAAGATGAATCTGTTTTAGAAATAGTCATATTAACATCTACATCTTTAACTGTTTTTATATCTTTTCCATTAAATATCCATTCATCTTTTCCATATTTAATAATTAAAATTTTATCTGTTCCTTTTATAGCTTCAAATATAGATTTATCAATTACTGATTCATTATCTGCTCTTATTGTTACTGCAACATTAGAAGCTGCATTTTTTATTTTTTGTATAATTTCACCTGTTATTTTTTCATTATCAAATTCTAATTTTGTTTCTTCAACTTTTGTTGATTCAACAATTCTAACATCAGAATTAAATTCAAAATGTTCTACATCACCTAAAGTTTCACCTTTTCTAAAATGATATTCTTTACCATCACTATCTGTTATAATTGCATAAACTAATTTATATGTTCCTACTTCTGTTGTATATGGTATTGTAATATATGGTGCATTACCTAAACTTTGTACAAATACAACCATATTACTAATACCAGTTTCGCCTTCTTTGCTAAAATTAAGCATTACTTTTTTTGGTTTTAAAGATGTTTGTAATTCAACATCTGCTTTACCATTAACTTCAACTTCACCTTGTTTTAAATATAACTGTTGTAATGCTGTTGTTTTTAATTCTGTATCTGAAATTATATATTTTACTGTCCCATCTGTTATATTAAATTTAACATTTTTATTTGTAACATCAACTGTTTTTAAAGGATTATTTTTATAAAACATATTTATATCCTTGATAATATAATTACCTGAAACAAAATTATTTAATTTTAATGTTGAAAGTTCTAAATAAGGATTTACTTGCACATCTTTTAAATATGCTATTATTGTTTTACCATTATCTAAATTTTGAATATTAATTGAAACATATGATAATTCACCACCTGTTTGATTAATATTAAAATATACTTTGTCATTAAAGTTATAATTTGTTTTAACATCTTTTATTGAAAGTTCTGTTAAAACACTTGCACCCTTTATCGTAAAAGAATCTTTATTATTAGAATTATAAACTCCTCCTACAGAATTAACATCTTTTCTTTGCTTATCTGAATAAAAAATTTTATAATCACCAGTTTTCACACCTATAATTTCAATTTGTGATATTCTTATTTTAGTATCATTTTCAAAAGCATTACCAATTTCAATATATGGTTTTTCTGTATTTAAATCTTTTAATTCAAAAGTCTCTATTTTAAATTTACCACTTACTTCTCCATATACTCTAATTTTAGCAATTCTTGATTTATCACCTGTTGATTTAAAATTAAAATATACTTTACCATTTTGTTCAACTTCTGTTTGTACTAATTCAAATGTATTAACATTAATGTCTAATGACGTATTAGTTGCTTCTACATTTTTAAAACAAAAACAAAAAATGAAAAAGAATACAACTGATAAAAGAGTTAAAAAAATTTTCTTATTTTTCATATAATTCCTCCTATAAATAAAATAATTTTTCAAACGTTCGGTAAAATTCGATAATTATATCTAAACCAAACATCTATGTAATAATATTACATTATATTACATCTTTTTTCAACTACTTTTTTGTTACGATTTTATTACATTTTCATTTCTTTTTTATATTCAAAAAAAAATTGTTTAACTGAAAATGTTAAACAATTTTTTATTTATTTTGCAAATATCTTTTTTTTATATGCTTATATTTTAATAAAACCCTCTTTATTCATACCACATATAGGACAAACCCAATCTTCTGACAACTCTTCAAATTTAACACCGTTATTATCTATTTCATTTTCATCATAAACATAACCACAATTAGTACATTTATATTTATTAAACTCTTCATTTTCATGAACTTTATCATTCAATGAAAAAGTTGGTGCATTTTTAGGTGATTTACCTTTTATTACTTTAGTATAATATTCGTAAGTCATTGGAACTAAATTCATTTCTGAATTTATAGTTTCAGCTTTTATTACTTTTGCATGAAAAATAGTATGTGTTATAGCATCAAAACTATTTATTACTTTTGCACATATATATGCTACAGTATTTTTAGTTACTATTGGAACACCATTTTTTCCATCTATATATTCAATATTTTCTAATTTATCTACATCTTTTCCTGTTCTAAAACCAAAATTTGATATAAAACTAAAATCATTTTTTGTAGATAATATTGATATATTTATATCTTTACTTAATTCTATTAAACTATGAGTATAATTATTTTTATTTATTGTAACAGTAATTGTTTCAGGTTCTGATGTTGTTTGACATACAGTTGTTGATATACAACCGCTATATTTCCCATCATATTTAGAACCTACTAAATACATTCCATAAGTTATATTTGAAAGTGCATTTATCATAAAATCACTCCTTACATTTTATCTGGACATTCTATTCCAATTATATCTAAACCTCTTTTTAATACTATAGATGTTGCATATACAAGTGCACATCTTGCATTTTTCAATTTTTCATTATCAGTTATAACTGGACAATCATTATAGAATTTTGAAAACAAAGCTGATACTTCTATAATATAATGTGCAAGTATTGCAGGTTCATATTCATTAGCTGCTTTTTTAACTATATTTGGAAATTCATCTATTTTTTTAATTAATTCTATTTCTTGTGAATTAACTAAAAGATTATATTCTAAATTTTCAAAATCAAAATTAGCTACATCAATTCCAGCTTTTCTTAATATACTTTGTGTTCTAACATATGTATATTGAATATATGGACCTGTTTCTCCATCAAATCTTAAAACTTCATCTAGATCGAATATTACATCTTTAATTTTACTACTTTTTATCATATTAAAAATTAAAGCACCAACACCAATTTGATTAGCAAGTTTTTCTTTGTTTTCTACTTCAATATTTCTATTTTCAATTATATCACTTGCTTTTTTTATTGAATCATTTATTAAATCTTGTGTATATATAACATTGCCATCTCTTGTTGACATTTTACCACTTTTAAGCCTTACTAGTCCATATGGAATATGTACTAAACCATCAGCATATTTTGAGTCAACTAAATGTTTAGCAACTTCAAATATTTGTTTAAAATGGAAATTTTGCTCGTAAGCAGTTACATAGATTGCTTTTTTAAAATCATAAGTTCTTGCTCTATATAATACAGCTGCTAAATCTCTTGTTGCATATATAGTAGAACCATTTGATTTTAATATTATACAAGGAGGTTCATTTTCACCAGTAAATACAACTTTTGCACCTTCACTTGTTTTTAAAACACCTTTTTCATCTAATATTTCAACAACTTCATCCATTTTATCATTATAAAAAGCTTCACCATTATATGAATCAAATTTGCAATCTAAAATATTATATGTTTTTTTATACTCTTCTATACTAACTTCTCTAAAATATTCCCAAAGTTTATAATACTCTTGATTACCATCTTCTAATTCTTTAAAATTTTGTCTTGCTAAATCCATTACTTTTTCATCTTCTTTAGCAAGTTTTGATATTTCAACATATATATCTGCTAAAGCTTTTATAGGATCTGCTTTTACATCATAATTATCTTTAAACCTTTTATAACCTTCAATCAAAAGACCAAACTGTCTTCCCCAATCTCCAATATGATTTATTCCAACTATATTATATCCTAAATTACTATATAAATTATATATATTCTTACCTATAAGTGTATTTCTTAAATGTCCTAAATGAAAAGGTTTTGCAATATTTGGTGATGAATAATCTATTACTACATTTTCATCATTACCTTCAGTTGAAGTTCCAAATTTTTCTCTTTTATTTATAACATTTTTTAAAATGTCTCCATTAATCATTTCAAAATTCAAATAAAAATTTAAATAACCATTTACAACTTCAATTTTTGCTATTTCATTTTCAATTGCTATTTTTTCTTTTATTTCATTTGCAATAACCATAGGAGATTTCTTTAAAAGTTTAGCAAGATTAAAACAAGGATAAGCAAAATCACCATTTTTTGTATCTTTTGGAGTTTCTATTTTATCTATTATTTCATTTAATTCTATTTCTTGTCCTATACTTTCTAATATTTTTTTTGCTATTTTTTCTTTTATCTCATCCATTCTTAATCACTCCTAATTTTTGTTTTTATTTGTATTTTTAATATTTAAATTTTTCCCTCTGAATATTTTTTCACAATTTCATATATTTTGTTTTTATCATCATCTTCAGCAACTATATTTCTAACTTCTTGTCCACATTTTGAACATTTATATACTATAACTTTTCCTTTTTTTGATGTTTCCTCAACATTTATAGGTACTAACTTCCCTCTACAATCATTTGATCTATCACCAGGGAAAATATCAACATGTAAAGAAAATAAACAACTATTACAATGATCCCTTGAAGTATAATGCAATTTTGGTACTTCTTTATTACAATTTACACATATAAAACTTTCATCATTTTTAACAAACATTATTTATTCTCCTTACATTTTTAATTTTTTTATTTTAATTTTTTAGTTTTATTATATTTTTTATCTATCAAAACATCCATCACCAATAAATTCTCTTATTATAGAATCAATTGGAATACCTTTTGTTTCCATTGGTAAAAAATTATTTAAATATTCATATAATCTTCTTGCATCACTATAATACTTACATTCTTTTGGAACTTGTAAAAGTAATGATTGAGCATATGTTTTTACAACACTTGGCTCATATATTAAACTAGTATTATATATCCAATTTGCAGAATTAACAAATGGGAATATATATAATTCTTCACCTTTTTTAACATTATTCCATAATTCAAATGTTTTTTCTACACTATGACCTCTAGTTGTATAATCTCTTATCATACGTCTTAAAAATCTTGTATCAGAAGATGATATTTTTGTATAGCCATCTATATTTAAAGTAGCAATAGGAGCTATATATATTTTATATTTATTTTCATCTTTTGTATATTCTGTAAGTATAGGATTTAAAGCATGTATTCCTTCAACAATTAATATATCTTTTTCTTTTAAAGTTAAATACTTTCCATTATAATTTTTTGTACCTAATTTAAAATCAAATTCTGGTAATTCAACTGTTTTACCTTCTGTTAATTCTTTCATATGTCTATTAAATAGATCAATATCTAAAGCTTCAACACATTCAAAATTATATGATCCATCTTCACAAAGTGGTGTATCTTTTCTTTCTTTAAAATAATTATCCATAGATATTGTTATTGGATTATATCCTGTAAGTCTTAATTGAACTCCTAATTTTTGTGCAAATGTAGTTTTACCAGAAGATGAAGGTCCTGCAATAAGTACCATTTTAACATCAGAATGTTTTTCAACATCTAAAACTAATTCAACCATTTTTCTATCATGTATAGCTTCAGAAACTTGAATAACTTCATTTATTTTACCTTTTAATATAGCTTCATTTAAATCGCCCATATTAGTTATATTTATAGTCTCATTTAATTTATCAAAAGATATAAAAGTTTCATATAATCTATTATCTTTTATTTCTTTTTTAACACTTAAATCTGGGTCTGGTATAACAAGTAAAGCCCCTTCTCTATATGAAATCAAGTCAAATCCTTTTATATATGAAGTATTTGGTGCCATTTCACCATAAAAATAATTATACATTCCTTCACAAAAATACATTGAAACATATGATCTTAAGCCACTATTTAAATTTTTTAATTTATCTACATTATTTGAAGCTTTGTATAATACAATCGCTTCTTCAAGTGTAACAACTTTTTTTGTTATAGGAGCTTTTTTATCTATAAAATATTGCATTTTTTCTTTTATTTCTTTTACTTTTTTAGGTGTTAATTCAATATTTTTTATAACAAAATATTGATCTCTATTAATAGTAGAAATAAATTCCACATCTACATCTGAGTATATTGATGTAAGAGCCATATATAGTATCATTTTTAAAGTTCTAGTATATATTCTATACCCTTCTTCACTTTGGAATTTTATAAGTTCTATTTTTGAATTATCTACTAATTCATAATTATATTGTCTTATTTCATTATTTACTTTTAAAGCAAGTACATCTTCTACATTGTCTTTTATTTTTTTTACTGCATCAATAGCTTCAGATTTGTACTTAACTTCAACTTCTTCGTTTATTTCAATTTTAATTTTCAAACCGTTTTTCATCTTATCATTTCTCCTTCGTTATATCTTACTATATTATATGATTTTACACGTAATATATAAAAAAATAAAATATGTATTATATAAAATTCTACAATACATATTTTATCATATTTATAAGTTTTTTTCTACTTCTTTTGGAAATTTTTCAAAAAAACATCTACAAATTCTTCGTTAGTTTTTGTTTTCTTTATTATATTTAATATTTTTTCAACAAGTTCTAAATTAGATAACGAAGAATTATTTGAACTCATTAATCTACGTATATAAGTACTACATTCTTGTTCTTTTTCATTTAACAATAATTCTTCTCTTCTTGTACCAGATTTATATATATCAACAGCTGGATAAATTCTTCTTTCAGATAATTTTCTATCAAGATGAATTTCCATATTTCCTGTTCCTTTAAATTCCTCAAATATTATATCATCCATTCTACTACCAGTATCAACTAAAACTGTAGATAGGATAGTTAAACTACCACCATTTTCAATATTTCTAGCAGCACCAAAAAATCTTTTAGGAAATTGTAAACATGCTGGATCTAAACCACCAGATAATGTTCTACCGCTTGGATCTACTTGCAAATTATTTGCTCTTGTAAGTCTTGTTAAACTATCAAGAAGTATAACTACATCTTTATTATGTTCAACTAATCTTTTTGCTCTTTCTAAAACCATTTTAGAAACTTTTATATGATGTTCTGGAGATTCATCAAAAGTTGAATGAATAACTTCTGCATCTATAGATCTTTCTATATCAGTTACTTCTTCAGGTCTTTCATCAATAAGTAAAACCATCAAATGAGCTTCCGGATTATTTGTCAATATTCCATTTGCTATTTGTTTTAATAATGTAGTTTTACCTGTTTTAGGTTGAGCTACAATTAATCCACGTTGTCCTTTACCTATTGGAGATAGTATATCTACTATTCTAGTAGCATATTCTTTTTGAGATACTTCAAGTTTTAATCTTTCAGTTGGATATATTGGTATCAAAGTTTCGAAAGCTCTTCTTTTTAAAGCAATTTCTACTCTATCATCATTTATTTTATCTACATAAATAAGTGATGGGAATTTATTTTGAGGATCAGTTGTAAATCTAGCTATTCCTTTTAATTTATCACCTGTACCTAATTTAAATCTTCTTATTTGAACTAAAGAAACATAAATATCTTTGTTTCCTGGTAAATAATTATCACTTCTTAAAAAACCGTATCCATCAGGTAATACTTCAAGTATTCCTTCAGCAATATAATCTGTTTCTGGGTTTTCAATTTGAACATCAACTTTATCTTCTAACTTATGAGCACCCTCTAAACTATTTATAATTTCTTCTACTAAATATTCTTTTTTTAATCTTTCGTATCCATCTAACTTTAATTCTTGAGCTACTTGTCTAAGTTCAGTTAAAGTTGATTTTTTTAAGCTTTCCTTTGTGTACATAATACATTCACTCCTTTTTAAACATAGTTTAATATATACATTTAAACTTGTTAATATTTATTATATTTTTACTCAAATGCATAACAAAAAAACATTCTATTTTATATAGAACTACTTAACTAATTAATATTTTATTACTTTAATTTATAACATTTATTTAATAATTGGGAATTTACAAAGAGTAAAAATTAATTTGAATTTTTAATTTTTAAATTTTTTTTGAATTTTTTTAATTGGTTAAAGAATTAACCTTTTAAGATATAAAAACCATTTTTTGGTGGAAGGAGATGGATTCGAACCATCGTAAGCATACGCTAACAGATTTACAGTCTGCCTCCTTTAGCCACTCGGACATCCTTCCGTGTTCCTGAAAATATAAAAAATGGTGGGCCTTCAGAGGTTCGAACTCCGGACACCCCGGTTATGAGCCGGGTGCTCTAACCAGCTGAGCTAAAGGCCCACTTGCGTGGAACAATTATATTATAATAGATTGTATTAAAAATGTCAAGTATTTTTTTATAATTTTTATATTTTTTTATCGCATAAATTGAAAAAGTAAATTATATTTAGAATAAAGCTTGTTTTTGCTATATCAAATTAATTATATAATAAAAAATAAAAAGATACATTTTAAAATAAATGCATCTTTTCTTTTTTAACTCGTAAGATTTTTCTTATTTTTTTATTATTATGTTTTAATTAAATTTCCAAAAGAAATTCTATCACCATTTTTTTCACCTGTTCCTAAAGCTAATATTTTAGTTTTAGTTTCTATTTCTAACCAACTTAGATATTCTCTTAAATATTTACTAAAATAATAATCTTCATTATTCCCTCTTTTATTTCTATAATCTAGATCTAAATGTTGAAAAAAGTTCAAATAAATACCATATGGAGTATTTATTTTACAATTATTTTTTAATTTAGCAATATCTAAATCAAATACCTTTCTTTCCATTTTAGTTACAGTTGTCTTTTCAGATAAATCTTCTATATAAACAACTCCATCTTTAACAAAATTACCATCTAACAACTCGATTATATTACTTTTATAAGTTCTATTTTCCTTTTCTTTGTAATACAATCTTTCTAATTCTAAAGCTTCCAGAAGAGTAACGTCATTTGTTTTTTTATTCTTATAATTATCGCCAAATAACTGTTTAAATGATATTTCTGATGTTTTCTTTATTAGTTTTTTTATGTATTTTTTATCTAACACATAATCATAACATTCAATATCGCCATCAAAAGGATAACTTCCAAACATAGATGATATATTAATTTGAGACCATTTTAAAGCTAAACCTTTACCATATTTGCCTGAATAAAAATATTCTCCTGACTTTGTTACATCACTTATTCTTATTGGGAATGGCCGTATTACCATTATAGTTTCTAATAGTCTTTCAGCTGAAATCCCAGAATCCGCCAACAATTGACTTGTTGAAACATTACGACTAGTTACATAAGGATAATTACCACTATGATTTAGTGATAAATCACAACCTTGAGCTCCTTCTAACATTACATATTCATTTTCATTATCCAAATGAGCATATAATCTTTCTAACCATTCTTCATTAGTACATATTTTTATAGATTCATCATTTTGTGAAAAAAACTTTAATTCTTCACTCCTAATTATTTTTTCCTGACTAACAGCACCGCAACCTTTAAAAGTAGAACCACTTTTAATTTTTTGTCTTTCATAATCTTTATGTCTTTGTTCTACAATTGGAACTAATTCATGAATGTAAATTTTTCTATTCCCAAGTATTTTCTTTACACTATTACATTCTTTTATAAATGCTTTTGGATCTATTACAGAACCTGGTCCGATAAACAACTCTGTTTTTCGATTAACTATTGATACTGGAATATTAGTAAAAACTATTTTTTTACCTTTTTCACTAACAAAAGTATGACCCGCATTTGGCATGCAATTAGTAACAGAAGCTCCTAAATTAATATTTTTATCCGTAGCAATCTCTCCTATAACTTTTGCTTTCCCACAACTACCAGCTTCTCCATCAATAACACTTATTACATTTTTTATCATTTTATCCCTCTCAATTTTAATTATTTTATTGATTTTAAAACTATATTTTCATGTATTATATCATAAAATATGCCATATATCAATTTTTCAAAAAAAATCAAACTTTTGTTTGACTTTGATTTTTGCTTATGCTATAATACTAATAAACAAAAGTTTGAAAGGAGTTATTATTTTATGAATGGAGAAAGTTTAAATGTTCAAGAAGAACGTGTTCTTGAATACATTAAAGAACAAATAAGAAGTACTGGATATCCACCTTCTGTGAGAGAAATATGTGCTGCACTTGGTTTTAAATCAACGTCTTCTGCACATCAATATGTTTGGAGGCTTGCTGAAAAAGGATATATTTCAAAAAAAGATTTAAAAACAAGAGCAATGAAAATAGTAGGCTCTGAATCAACTATTCCTTTACCTATTATAGGTAAAGTTGCAGCTGGTGAACCTATACTTGCACAAGAAAATATAGAAGAATATTTCTCAATAGGAGAAAGTTTTTTTAACAAAGATTCATTAAAAAATGATAACTTTATTCTAAAAGTACAAGGTGAAAGTATGATAAATATCGGAATAAACGATGGAGATTATATAATAGTATCTAAACAATCAACTGCTAGAAATGGTCAAATTATAGTTGCAATGATTGATGGTGATGCTACTGTTAAAACTTTTTATAAAGAAAAAGATTACATCAGATTACAACCTGAAAATGATACAATGGAACCAATTATATCAAAAAATGTTGAAATTGTTGGTAAAGTTGTAGGTTTATTTAGAAAAATTTAATAAAACACAAAATTTAAAAATCAATAAAAAAACATCTAGATAGTTAACTATCTAGATGTTTTTTTCAATTTAATTTCCAAAATACAACAACCATTTATATTTTGAAATTTCAATCTGCTGAACTTTTAAATCTTTTATTATTTGATTATTATTCATATAAATCTGAATTTGCTGCTGTACCAATTCATTTGCCTTTAACTCAGGAAATACACTAACTAAAGTTATTGAGTTTCCTTCAGTTTTCAAATCACCAAAAGTCTCTTTTTCATATTCCATATATGCTTTAACGATAGTATCCACTTCTGATTCAATTTTAGTATTTTCCTCTTGATACATTTCTATTTGTTTATCAATAGTAAATGATGTATTTACATTATACATTAAACCAATTGTTATCCCTATAAAAACAACAATAACAATAGCTAATACAAAACCTATAGACTCACATACTTCTATATTCTTTTTTTTAGCAAGAATAATACAAAAACACAAACCTACAATAAACATAAACAATAACAAGCTAATCATTTTTTCTCCTTTAAATTAAAAAAAGTTTATTTAATTATATTTTATGTTATACATTATAACATCTTAATATATACATTTCAAGTTTTTTATGTTAATTAAGTTTGTTTTTATACTAATAATATCTTTTAAAAAATAAAAAAATGTAATAATTAGATTTTAAATTATCTAACTATTACATTTATATTAATTTATTTTTTTATTCCATTTCTTCAAAAGGTTCTTCAACTAATTCTCCATTTTCATTTTGAACTAATATATTAATTCTTTTTTCAGCATCATCTAATTTTTCACTACATTCTTTAGCAAGTTTCATACCTTTTTCAAATTCAGCTATTGAATCTTCTAATTTAAGATCTCCTCTTTCTAATTTAAATGCAATTTTTTCTAATTCTTCTAAACTTTCTTCAAAAGTTTTATTTGTAGCTTCTTTCATATTAATTACTCCTCCTATTCAACAATTGCTGTTATTTCTCCATCTAATAAAGTTATATTAAGTATATCGTTTTTTGATACATCTTTTTTATTTTTCACAAGTTTTTCAGTAGTAACATTTTTTGTTATACTATATCCTCTAGTTAATGTTTTTAAAGGACTTAATGTATCAATTTTTGTTATTACTTGTATACTACTTGATCTATATTTTTCTATTCTAAGAATTAACTTATTATAACTTTTTTTAACAAAATTATCTATTATCATTCTATTTTTATTAATTTCATCAAGTGGAGCTTTTTCAAGTTTACCCGCTTTTATTCTTTTAATATAATCCTTTTTCCTTATTAAATAATTATTAATAGCATGTATTAATCTATTTTTATTTATAAGTATATTATTTACTATATCTAAATATTGTGGATATACAAGTTCTGCAGCTGCTGATGGTGTTGGAGCTCTTAAATCTGATACAAAATCACAAATTGTAAAATCTGTCTCATGACCTACAGCAGATATTACTGGAATAGTAGATTCAAATATTTTTCTTGCTAAAGCTTCATCATTAAATCCAAATAAATCTTCAAATGAACCACCTCCGCGAGCAATTATTATAACATCTACATTATTTAATTTATTAAATGTTTCTATACCAGCTACAACTGTTTTGCTTACATTAACACCTTGGACAGCAGCAGGATATATTAATAAATCTGCATTTTTATATCTTCTAGTTGTTACATTAATTATATCTCTTACAACTGAACCAGTTCTTGAAGTTATAACACCAACACGTTTTGGTAAAAAAGGAATACTTTTTTTATAATTATCAGAAAACAAACCTT
>CAZZFS010000011.1:0-44745 GCA_964653805.1 uncultured Clostridiaceae bacterium
TGTTATTATTAATACTATTAGTGATATACCTTTTTTGTTATTACTCATTTTCTCCACCCTTTCCTAAAACATTAAAATTTAATTATAACAAAAAAATAACTATACCTAGTTATTTTACTTATTACCAATATCTTATATCATATCTATCTTATTGTCAATCTTTTCAAGCTAGGTAATATATTAGTAAAAGTACTGTAATATTTTTGCAATATTACAGTACTTTATTTTACTATTTTTTATTCATTTTTAAATTTTTATTATATTTTGTTTTCATTTTCTTCTAATAAAAATTTCTCTTCTATAAATATATCTTTTATATTTCCACCTTTTTTAAAACTATATATAATAGCATATACTAAAGCAGTTATTGGTATGGCAGATATCATACCTATTGTTCCACATAAACTTCTTAATATTTCTGCTGCTATAAAATCATAATTTATCGTTTCTATAACATTTTTACCAGAAAGCAATATTAAAATAACAATATTTAAAGATTCTCCTACATATGCAAGTATCAATGTATTTGACATTGTTCCCATTGCATCCTTACCTACATTTAAACCTGATTTAAATAATTCTTTAGGTGTGATTTTATTATTTGTTTGTATTTCTAATTCATTCATTGTAGATGCAATACTCATTGCTATATCCATTGTTGCACCTAAAGTTGCAATTATTATACCTGCAAAAAACAAACCAAATATATCTAATTTCATTTTTTGAGATATAAATACAAGCATTTGAGCTTCTTCATTTCCAAGTCCTGTTATATTGGCAAGATTTGTAAATATAACAGCTATTAAAAATGCTACTAGTACTCCTGTTGCTGTTCCAATCATTGCAACAAATGTTTTTTTCTTAAAACCTGAAACAAGTATTAAAGTCACTATTGTTATTATAAAACAAGCACCTACTGCCACAAGCATAGTATTTTCACCTTTTATAATAAGTGGTATAAAACCAAAAAATATAACTAAAAAAGTAATTGAAAGCGAAATAGCTGTTTTTATTCCTTGTAACCCGCCTATCAATATAATTATAATTAAAAATATTGCTACTAAAATAAAAATATAATTTAACCTATATATATCTTTAACTATAACTTCATCATTTTGAATAATAAGATATACTATATCGCCAGTTTTCAAAGCTTTTGCTTCAACACCATCTTTAAAACATAATAAATATTTTGCTTCTAGTTGTTTTCCTTTATATTTTTCATTGTCAATTTCTACAATAACTTTTTGATACTTTGAAAAATCATTTTCATCTTCATATAAAGATATAGATTTTATTACTTTACCTTTATACTCTTCTTGAACATTTTCTGTTTCTAAAGTTGTTTCTCTATTTGAATTCTCTTGATTTTTTTCAAGATTATTAATTTCTTGAGAAATAGTATCATTCTCTTGTTCTGATTCTGTTGCATAAATATATGTATATGAATTTTTAAATACAAACACGCATATACTTATTAAAACAAATATTTTTAAAATTTTTTTCAAAAAACACCTCCAAATCAAATATATAAATTACAATTAATATTTTACTTCATTTGTAACTGTAGTTTGTTCCTTTTGTTTTAAATTATCTTCATTTTGCATATTAAAATATTCTTCCATAACAGGTCTTACTATTCTAGAAACATATGTACCTTCACCACCATGTTCTACTATTGCAACTACTGCAATTTCAGGATTATCATATGGTGCAAACCCCACAAATATACCATTGTTTGATCCACTTGTCACTTGTGAAGTACCTGTTTTACCAGCAACTACTATACTACTATTTCTAAAAGTCATATTAGCTGTACCACCAGAATCATTAGCAACAGCATACATTCCTTGTTTTACTGCATTTAAAGTATCTGTATCTAAATTTAAATTTTGTTTTTGAAAATCAACACCTGTAATATTTTTTGCATATTCTTCTAATTCAGTTTGTGATACTTGACTATCATCATCTTCACCTTTTACTTGTTTTATAACAGAAACTCTATTTAATTCACCACCATTTGCTATAGTTGAAATATAATTTGCAAGTTGTAAAGGTGTATATGAATTATATGATTGACCAATTGCAGCAGATAAAGTATCTCCTAAATACCAATCTTTTAAATCCGTATCTCCAGCTATTTTACCACTTGCTTCATTACTAAGTTCAATACCTGTTTTACTACCAAGTCCAAATAATTTTGAATATTTAACTATCTCTGATACACCAATTCTTCTTCCTACTTCATAAAAATAGCAATTACATGATACTTTTATTGCTTCTGATAAATTAACGTTACCATGAGTTGTATGATATTGACTATATATCCAACATTTTGGATTATGTCCATATGGATATATTCCAGGATCATTTATTTTTTCTGTTGTACTAACTTTACCTGTTTTTACACCTGCTATACCAACAAGCATTTTATATGTTGAACCAGGTGAATATGTTCCAGAAATCGCTCTATTATACATAGGTTTTACTGGATCAGTTATTAATTTAACCCATTCAGTTGTAGATATACCATTTACGAAATTATTTGTATCATAATTTGGATAATTAGCCATTGCTAGTACTTCTCCAGTTTTTACATTTAAAACTACTAAACTCCCAGAATTTGCGTCACTAAATTTCTTACCTACTAAAGTACCATCTTGTAGTCCTTTAACACCACTCTCTAATGATTCTTGAGCAACTTTTTGTAATCTATAATCTATCGTTAAAGAAACATTTTTACCTGATATTGGTTCTTTAACTATTTCTTCTGAAGCAACATTCCCTTCAATATCTGTTTCTGTTTTTTTAACTCCATCAGTACCTTTTAAATATTTTTCAAAAGATTGTTCTATTCCAGCTTTACCTATTGCGCTATTTAGACTATATCCACTATCTTTTAAATCTGTATATTCTGTTGTACTAACTTTACTTACATAACCAACAATATGTGAAGTTAAAAATGAATTTGTGTAATATCTTTTTGGTGTTGATATAACATTTAAACCATGTAATTCATTTTTTCTTTCTTCTATTGATGCAACAGATTTCTCTGATATATCTTTTGCTATAGTTATTCCTTTAAACAATGAATAAGCGTTTAATGCCCCCTCATATTTTATTTTTATTATTTTCATTTGCATATTTCTATCTGGGATATTATCTAATTCATATTTTTTTATATAATAATCTATTGTTTGAGAAAAATTAAATGATTCATTTATTTTCATTTCGTTTTTCCATTTTTTCTCTGCTGCCTCATCAGAAAAATTAAAACCATCAAAAGAATCATTTATTGGAAAAGTTGAATATATTTTATCACCATTTGTTTCTAATATTTCTACAAATTTTTTCAATCCATTATTTTGAGCTTTTGTGTCAACATTTACTTTATATAATTCTACATCAAATGCTAATTTGCTAGTGGCAAGTACTACACCATTTCTATCAGTTATTTCGCCTCTTGGAGCTATTATATTTTCACTTCTAACCATTCTTTTTTGAGCTGTTTGTCTATATTCTTCTCCATTAACTATTTGAATGTTGAAAAGTTGAACTATAAAAATTATTGCTATGACAATAGTAACAATAGATAAAATTATATACCTATTGTTTAATATTTCCCATAATGTTTCAAATGTTTTTTTTATAGTTCTCACCTAACTTTCTTTTATTATTATTTTAAATATTTTATTGTTTTAAATTTCTATTTTTTTTAAAATCCCCAAATGTTTTTTATTTTACAAACCTGTTAAATCACGTCTTGTTTTACTTTCAAACATACTTGTAACTCTATGTATTAAACAATATATAACATATATTATTATCATATTTAATATACTAGAAAATATAATTTGTTTTAAAAAATATAATATATTACTAAATCCACCTGTTAAAAATATATAATGTATATATTGTAATATTTCAAAAACGACAACAGCAAGTAATGTTATATATATAACAGATAATTTATTATCTCTTGTATAATTTATATTTAAAAATCCTATAAGCATTCCCACTAAAGTATAATTTATTGTAAACATAAATGTTGGACTACCAAATATAACATCTGCAATAAAACCTATAAAAAAACCACATATAGTGCCTTTAACCATGCCAAACCAAGAGCTAATTATTATAACAAAAATAAGCAATAAGTTTATTTTAACACCAAATAAATTTATATTATCTAATACAAATAATTGAACTACATACATAATGAAAATTAAAATTATTATAGTTAAAACATTTAGAATTTTTTTCATAAATTATATTCTCCTCCAATTAATTTAAAACTACAGCTACTTCTTTTAAACTAGATATATCAACATTTGGTTCAACAATTGCATATCTATTTATATCATTTTTATTTTTAAACACTTCTACTATTTTACCAACAGGAATAGCACTTGGATATATCGAACCAAGTCCAGATGTATATAAAGTATCTGATATAGATATTTCCGAATCAAGCGGAATAAATACTAATTTAACTCTATTTTTTGAATTTAAAGTTAAATCACCTTGCAAAATAGCGGGTTCATTTATAGAACTAATATTTACACTAACTGATGTTGCAGGATCTAGAATAGTAGTAACTGTACTACTTTCTCTTTCTACATCAGAAATAAAGCCAACTAATCCATTAGCATGAACAACTGCTTGATTTACTTTTATTCCTTCTTCAACACCTATATTTATTTTAAATGTTCTAGACCAATTATCATGTTCTCTATACATTATTTTTCCAAATTTCATGTTAAAATGTTGAAATGAATTTTTTATACTAAGCATTTCTTTCATATTTTTATTTTCATCACTAATTTTTTGAGTTTCTAATATTTGTAATTTCAATTCTAAATTTTCTTGTTTTAGTTTTTCATTTTCATTATTTACTTCTTCTACTTTTGAAAAATGATTTTTCGAATTAGATGCAATATTTGCAAATATTTCATATGTCTTATTTATTGGAAAAAGAACAAAATCAGAAATACCACTTAAAGTTTTATTAGAATTCCCTTTTAATACAAAACCAAAGGAAACTACAATTACAATAACAGTAGCAATAATAAATATAATCTTTTTGTTTCTTTTATCTTTTTTGTTATCAAAATCATAGTCGTATCTCATCTTTTTTTCTATCCTTCCCTAATTTTTTTATTTATATTGTTTTCCAGTTTTTTATTTTTTATTTCTTATCTTCTTGTTTTAACCGCTCTTTTTAAAACTTCTATATTATCTAATGCCATACCAACGCCCTTAGCAACACATTCACTTGGGTTTTCAGCAATAAATACAGGGATTCCTGTTTCATCACTTATATATCTATCTATATTTTTTATTTGAGCACATCCTCCAGATATAACAATTCCACGTTCCATTATATCAGATGATAATTCTGGTGGTGTTTCTTCTAATGTGTTTTTTATAACTCTTACTATTTCAAATAAAGAATCAGCTATTGCATCGTTTACATCTTTAGTTGTAACTGTTATTGTTTGAGGTAATCCTGTTGCTAAACTTCTACCTTTTATAACAGTTTTTTCTTCAGTCATAGCAGATGTTGCAGAACCAATTTGTTTTTTCACTTCTTCAGCTTCTGTTTCACCAATAAGAACGTTGTATTCTCTTTTTATGTATTCTACTATATCTTTATCTAATTTATCTCCTGCAATTTTAACAGAATTACAAACAACTATACCACCTAATGATAAAACAGCTATTTCGCTTGTTCCACCACCAATATCTACAATCATAGCACCTTCTGGTTGCTCTATTTTAAGTCCTGCGCCAATTGCTGCTGCCATAACTTCTTCCATTAAGAACACATCTTTTGCACCTGTTTTATATGCAACACCTTCAACAGCTCTTTCTTCAACATCTGTTATACCTGATGGAATTGAAACAACTAATCTATGTCTTGAAAACAAACTTTTTGTTACAACTTTTGAAACTAAAGATTGAATTAACATTTTTGTAGCTCCAAAGTCAGCTATAACACCATCTTTTAATGGTTTTATAGCAACTATATTTTCTGGTGTTCTTCCAAGCATTTCTTTTGCTTGGGTTCCAATAGCAATTACTTCTCCAGTTATTTTATTTATCGCAACAACTGATGGTTCAGATAAAACAACGCCTTTACTTTTTATATGAATCCTTATATTTGATGTGCCTAAATCAACACCTATATCTTTTGACATTATTCCCATTATTCCCACCTTTTCTAAATTTAAATATATAAAATATATATAACAATACATAAATATCAAAATGTATATTTTTAAATAAATTTTTGCTCTTTTAAACTTATATAATCATTACCAGCAATAATTATATGATCCAATATTTCAATATTAAATATTTTTGCATATTCTTGTATATGTTTAGTAAAACTAATATCTTGTTTACTTGGTTTTAAGCTTCCACTAGGATGATTATGTACAAGAATTATACCTGATGCCATTTGTTTTATTGGCTCACTTAAAACTTCTTTTATTCCTATATTAATATTATCACTATTACCTATTGCATTAGTATTTATAGCTAGTATTTTATTTTGTTTATTTAATATAACTGTTTTTAAACATTCTTGCTTTTTACCCAAATATTTAGGTATCAGTATTCTAGCTATATCAGATGGCGAAGTTATTTTATCTTTATTTGCTATATTTATATTACAAATCCTTTTCGATAATTCAACTACCGCTTTTATCTGTATTGCTTTGACTCTACCAATACCTTCGTTCATTTTTAATTCTTCCATAGAAACAGACATTAAATATTCTAAATCTGAAATCTTTGTACTTTTTTCATTAGTATTTAAAATATTTTGAGCTATTTCTAAACAATTTAATTTATTAGTACCATTTTTAATAATAATAGCTAAAAGTTCTGAATTAGTTAAATTTTCTTCCCCTATTAGTTCCAGTTTTTCATAGGGTCTATCATTTAAAGGTAAATCAATTATATTTTTAGCCAATCAAGAACCTTCTTTGAAATAAGTGCAAATAGTACCATACAAACTATTCCACAAAGATTTACTTTACTCCAAAAACCTAATGTAAACTGAATAAAACTTATATCAATAGTAAAAGGTTTAAACCCAATTTCACCACCAATTGCTAACCATTTTAACATAGGAACACTAGTAGATAAAAATTCTCCTAGCCCAATTCCAATTATCATGCCTAAAACACAAAATATAATTATAATCACTTTTTTCATTATTTTTCCTCATTTCTTCATATGTTCACTATCGTTATACATTATATAACTTTTTCACAAATATTTCAATATTATTTTAAAAATATTTCAAAAAAACTACATTTTCATTTCATTTTTAAAACAACAAAGCCAATACAGAAAATTTGTATTGACTTTGTTTAATTATTTATTAAAAATAACTAAAATTTTATTTTTTATTTATTAGCATCTATAAAAACTTTTTCGTATGGTTTTATATATCCAAGTTCTTCTCTTGCAACATTCTCCATATATTCATCTGTTTGTATATTAGTATTTTGTTCACCATAATAATCAGTTAATTTATTTTTATCTTTTATTTCTGAATTATACATTTCTATTTGAGATTTATATTTTTCTAATTGAGATTGTTGATCAATAAATGTATAGACAAAATAGCATATAAAACATAAACCTACGATTGTAGCAATATTAATTTTTTTTAATTTAAATTTACTTTTGTTTTTTTTATCTATTTCATTTGTTTTTTTCATATTAAATACATCTCCTTACATCATTTAAAGCAATATAAATTTTAAATGATAAGTTATATTAATTCTATTTTTAAAAGAATATCATATAAATAAAAAAAATGCAATATTTTTCATTAAAATTAAACATTTTATCAAAAACAATATCTAAACGTATTTTATATACATATACGTAAAAATATATTTGTGAATTAAACTTAAACATAAATAATTTTTATTGACAATTTATCTTTATATTGCTATACTTTAATTATGGAAAGCAGAGGTGATATTTTATGAAAAAAATAAATGCTAGTTTTATAATTGGTTTATTTTTTATTATCTTAGGATTACTTATTACACTTAACTATTTAGCTATTATAGTTGATGTAAATTATTCAGTAATATTTTGGAGTTTTGTATGTTTAACAGGTCTTGGTATAGCGCTAAATGAACAAAAATTCACTACTATACCTTCCCTTATGGTTGTAGTAGGTTTATGGAATACTTTAAAAGAAGTTGGTATAATAGAATACTCTATATTTAATTTCATATGGCCAATATGTTTATTTACAATAGGTATTAGTTTAGTATTTAGTAATAACTTATTTTCAAGAAAAACTCAAAATCAAACTTCAGATAAAAATATTAAAGAAAGTAAATTAAATAATAAAAATGTTCTTGTATTTAATGGTATTTTTAGTGGTGTTGAACAAAGATTATCAACAAATCCTTTTAATGGACTTAATGCTACTGCCCTTTTTGGTGGTGTTGAGCTAGATTTAAGAGATATAGTTGTAATAGATAAAGAAGTTTATATAGAAGCAAGTGCTTTTTTTGGAGGCGTAACTTTTATAATGCCAGATAATAAATACAATATTATAGTAGATGATTCATTAGCTATATTCGGTGGAATTGAAAACAAATACAAAGGAATCTTTAATGAAAATAACAATACTATAATTATTAATTCAAAAGCAATGTTTGGTGGCGTAGAAATAAAATAAACTACTTCACTGTGATTTTTAAAAATTAATTTTATAAAAAAAGAAACTGGTTAAAATCAACCAGTTTCTTTTTGTTGCAATTGCAACTCTTGTTCTTCGAAAGAAGAATTTATATAGATTTCAAAAAAATTTCTAAAATCATATATATCAATCAATCCCCATACAAATGGTTTTGGATGTTCAGTAGGTAAACTTTTTCTGTCTCTATTTTCTTTAGAAGTAAAAACAAAATTTTTCTCCAGTGATATCCTTTGAACATACAACCATTCCATATCTTTAATATGGGCCTTTAAACATGTATCATTTTCAACTCCCTCAAGTTCTAAAATATCAGCATGATTAAAAATAACCTTTAATACAGTTTTCATATTATGCTCATTCAAACACAACAACTCTTCTTTAGAAATAATTTCTTTTCTTTCTTCTTTTAGTTCCCTAATATTCATCTTTTGTTTTCTCCTTTAATTTTAGGAAAATACTAACCCTAAATTTTTATTTAAAGTTCATAATCTATATAACTTAATCTAAATTATATAGTATTTAAAATAAAAATCAATACAAAACAACATATTTTTTTATATTTTAGTTATATATTTAAAAAAAGTAAAACCAGTAATTTCAAAAGAATGAAATTACTGGTTTTTATTTAAGTTAAATTTTTAAGTTCTTCTATAAAATCACGAATTGAAGCTGCTTTTTCAAAATCATATTTTCTAGCATATCCCATCATTTCTTCCGTAAGTCTTTCAATTGTTTGTTCTACAGATTCACCTTTTTTAATATCAACTATTGTTTCTCCATCTTCTTCATTAATTGTAGCTTTAACGCTATCTAAAATACTTTTTACAATAGTTTTTGGTGTAATATTATTTTTAATATTATACTCCATTTGAATCTTTCTTCTTCTATTAGTTTCACTTATAGCTTTTTCCATAGATCTAGTTAATTCATCAGCGTACATTATAACATGACCATTTTCATTTCTTGCTGCTCTTCCTATTGTTTGAATAAGAGCTCTTTCACTTCTTAAAAATCCCTCTTTATCTGCATCTAATATTGTAACTAAAGATACTTCTGGAATATCCAAACCTTCTCTTAATAAATTTATACCTACTAAAACATCAAATTTACCAAGTCTAAGTTGCCTTATTATTTCTAACCTATCCAGAGCCTCTATATCTGAATGCATATACCTTACTTTTACACCTTGATTTGCCAAATAAGTAGATAATTCTTCAGACATTTTTTTAGTTAATGTTGTTACTAAAACTTTTTCACCTTTTGCAACAGTTTCTTTTATATTTTTAAGTAAATCTTCTATTTGTCCATCTGTTGGTTTTACAACTATTTCAGGATCAAGTAATCCTGTAGGTCTAATTATTTGTTCTGCTACAGATTTTGTATGTTCTGCTTCATAATCTGCTGGAGTTGCACTAACAAAAATAGTTTGTTTTAATTTATTTTCCCATTCTTCAAATTTAAGGGGTCTATTGTCAAAAGCAGATGGTAATCTAAAACCATTTTCAACTAAAGATTCTTTTCTAGCTCTATCACCATTATACATTCCTCTTACTTGTGGAACAGTAACATGCGATTCATCTATTACAACTAAAAAATCATCACCGAAATAATCAAACAAAGTATATGGAGTTGAGCCTGGTTCTCTACCACTTAAAACTGCCGAATAATTTTCTATTCCTTGACAAAAACCAGTTTCTCTAAGCATTTCTATATCAAAATTTGTTCTTTGTTCAATCCTATATGCTTCTACTATTTTATCTTTTTCTTTAAAATATTTAACACGTTCTTCTAATTCTTCTTGAATTTTAATAATAGATTTATCTACTTTTTCTTGAGGTATAACATAATGTGATTTTGGATATATAAATTCATGTTTAGAAACTGCTTTTACTTTACCAGTAATACTTTCTATTAAACATACTCTATCTATTTCATCACCAAAAAATTCTAATCTTACAGCTTCATCACTACTATCTGCTGGGAATATATCTATAATGTCACCTTTAACTCTAAAGTTTCCTCTTACAAATTCTATATCATTTCTCATATATTGCATTTCAACAAGTTTTTTTAATATTTCATCTCTTGATTTTTTCATTCCTGGTCTTACTGATAAAACCATATTAGAATAATCATCCGGTGATCCAAGTGAATATATTGAAGATACACTAGCAATTATAATTACATCTTTACGTTCAAATAAAGCAGCTGTTGCACTATGTCTAAGTTTATCTATTTCATCATTTATGCTACTATCTTTTTCTATGTATGTATCTGTTGATGCTATATATGCTTCTGGTTGATAATAATCATAATATGAAATAAAGTACTCAACTGCGTTCTCAGGGAATAATTCCTTGAATTCTGAATACAATTGTCCTGCAAGCGTTTTGTTATGTGCCATTACTATAGTTGGCTTCTGTACTTGTTCTATTACATTTGCTATTGTGAACGTTTTACCAGAACCTGTAACACCTAGAAGCGTCTGATAATCAAACCCTTTGTTTATTCCATCAACTAACTTTTCAATTGCCAAAGGTTGGTCTCCTGTTGGCTTATATTTTGAGTGTAATTTAAACATATTTACCTCCTTTTTATTATAAATTTTTGAATAAGTTTTAATTATAGTAAATTCGACCTAATTAAAATGACATTATCATTTATCATTATCTTGCAAATATCTTCTATATAAATCATCCATACTTGATAAATACTCTTTATCCTGTTTTATTCTAAATTTTTCATATTCTTTATTTGCTTTATCTATTGCTTGTTTATGTGCTATATTACCTGCACTTTCAAGTACTTTTTTCTTTCTATATTTTAATAAATCATTAGTTACTTCTATCCAATTTTTCATATTCATTATTTTTTGTTCTTTAGCTTCTGTTTCTGCTATATCTAAAAATAAATTTGTTAAATCATTTAATTTTTCTAATTCTTCTTTTTGTAAGTAATTTTTAGCAATTCCAACATCATATTTTAGTATTTTCCCATCTGGTGCCTCTTCCCAAGTTATAAGTCCCATATTTATTTTTTCGCTATCTACTCTTTCATATATTAACTCAGCAGCAGTTTTTCCTGTTATTGCATAATGTAATTTATTTTGAACGATTTTAAAAAAAGTATATGCTTCTTCAGATTTAGAATTATAATCAACAGAAGTATCAATAAATATATCAGTGATTTTTTGATAAGCCATTCTTTCACTAGTACGAATTAATTTTATTTTTTCTAATAATCTATTAAAATATTTTTGATCTGATTTTTTACCTTTTATAAATCTATATTCATCTAACACAAATCCTTGTACCATATAATCTTTTATAATCTTATTTGCCCAAGTTCTAAATTTAATTGCTTTTTTAGAATTAACTCTAAAGCCAATTGAAATAATCATATCTATGTTATAATATTTTGTATTATATATTTGTCCAGTAATACCCACATGTTCCAAAATGGAACATGTGCTTTTTACTTCTAATTCTTCTTGTTTATAAATATTCCCTATATGTTTTACTATTGCAGGTCTATTAACGTCAAACAGTTTTGCTATTGATTCCATATTTAGCCATACATTTTCTTCTTCTAACAATACTTCTATTTTTTCTTTCCCATCTTCGTCTGTATAAAAAATTATATTATTTTCTGTTCCAATTATTTTATTATTCATTTTTATTCACTCTCCTTTCATTTTATTAAATTTATTTTTTTCAATTACACAAATGTCGGCCACAAATTCTATTTATTCGTGTAGTATTGTTTAGTATCATATAATTTCCATCTCATGGAAGAATTCCTTGAATTTCGAATACAGATGTCCATGCAAGTGTTTTGTTATGTGCCATTACAATAATTGGCTTCTAAACTTACTCTATTAAATTTACTATTGTGAACGTTTTACCATAAGCCGTAACACTTAGAAGTGTCTGAGATAATCTAGTCCTTTTTTAATACCTTCAACCAAGCTTTTTATTGCAACAGGTTGGTCTCCTGTTGGCTTATATTTTGAATGTAATTTAAACATATTTACCTTCCTTTCAAATTTTATATTATAATGTCATTTACTATCCATTCTTCATTATTATCTGTTTCAACTGTTTGTTTAAAAGTTTTTAACTTTCTACTTTTTATTACATTATCCCAAAATTTAACCGCTCCTTTATTCTTACTTAATACTTTTATTTCCATTCTCCCGAAATAATTATCAAAGATATAATTAGCTATATATAATCCGAGTCCATTCTTTCTATATTTCTTTAAAACAAAAAATTCTGCTATGCAATTAATACCTTCGGTTAAAAAAGTAGGATATCTATTCATCATAAAAAATCCTGATATTTTTTGATCCACAAAAACAATATACAAATTTCTATCTTTCTCTGTATAATAAAAATCCAAATATTTATAATTAGGAAATAATCCATTTTCATTTACATCATTTAAGTAATACTCTGAAAATTCATAATTATATAATTGAAATAAATTAGATATAATTTGTTTTTCATCAATATTAGCTTTTCTTATCAATATATTATTTAACATTATTTTTCCCTCTTTCTATAAAACTTTATATATTTTTATTACTATCTTCTAAATATTTTTTGTATAGTTCATCCATACTAGATATATATTCTTGATCTTGTTTTATTCTAAATTTTTCATATTCATCATTTGCTTTATCAATCGCTTGTTTATGTGATATATTTCCTGCATTATCTAATATATTTTTCTTTCTAAATTTTCCCATCAGGAGAATTTTTCCACGTTGTTAATCCCATATTTAACTTTTCACTATCTACTCTTTCAAATATTAATTCTGCAGCTGTTTTACCAGATATAGCATAATGTAATTTGTTTTGAACAATTTTGAAAAATGTATATGCCTCTTCTGAATCCTTATTATAATCACTACTTGTTATTTCAAATAAGTCAGTTATTTTTTGATACAATCTTCTTTCACTTAGTCTGATTTCTTTGATTATTTCTAATAATTCATCAAAATAATCTTTTCCAAATTTAGGACCATTTTTCAATCTTTCTTTATCTACAGCAAATCCTTTAACAATAAAATCCTTTAATATTTTTGTTGCCCAAATTCTAAATTGAGTAGCTTTTTTTGAATTAACTCTATATCCTACTGCTATTATTGCATCTAGGTTATAAAACTGTATTTCTCTTTTTACATTTCTATTACCTTCTTTTTGAACTACCGAGTTTTTTTCGGTAGTTGAATTTTTATCTAATTCATTATCTTTATATATTTTCTTTAAATGCAATCCTATATCATCTGATGTAACATTAAATAAGTTTGCCATATTCTTTTGAGTAGTCCATATAGTTTCATCTTTTAATATTACGTTAATATTAATATTTCCATCTTCACTTTCATATATCAAAAAGTTACTTTCTTCTATTTTTTTTGACATTTGTTATCTCCTCTCTTTTTTAATTATTATATATTATTAATTTATCTCATCATCACCTACATAATTAAAAGTAGTATTGTATATATTTCTCTATATTTTACCATGATTTATACAAAAAGGCAATAAAAAGCGAACAAATTTTCGTTTTGCTCGCTTTTTTCTATACTATTTTTAATTTTTTAACTTATTAAATGAACTTTGTTTACTCAATTATCTATTCTGTGTATATTATATTTTTATCATTATGCGAAGTAAAACATAAGTATTAACAATATTTAGTTTAATTTTCTGATATTAAAATAATAAAAAGTGATTCCTGTATATTACAGAAATCACATTTCAACTTAATATTTTTTTAAAATTCTTATTATTTATTAATATACTATTGTCTTCTTTTTTAATAAATATCTATTTTTATATTTTAGATAAATTTCTAATGATGTTAAATCATAAAACTCTAATAATTCTTTTTTTGCTTTTTCTTCATCACCATATTTTTTTAAGAATTTAAAAAACATTTTCAAGACCTCCATACACGGAACTTCTGAACGTTTATACCCAAATCCAAAATCTTTAAAATCCCCTACTAACACTATATATTTCCCAAAAGCAGGAATTTCATCTAAAACTACTTTAGAACAAACATCATAAAAACTTTCATCATCTTCTATATAATGTCCATTACCTCTAGTAAGTCCAAAAGAATACAAAATCCGACAATTTTTTAAATCAATATCCATTGTGTTTTCCCCATACATTATTTTATATAAAGTAAATTATAATTTAAGAAATTATATCACAATAGAAAATCATAGTCAATTCACTCTAATTTTGTATTTTATAATCTTTTGTATTTTTTTAAACTTATTTTAGCAAATCTTTTTTTCACTTCTATAATATCTCCACAAGTCATTTTACCTTCTGGACAATAGCCTTTTGTAACACAATTAGGTCCAAATCTATTAAATGTTTTAGGACTTTTTTCTACTAATTTAATTAAAAGTTCTGTATAATATTCTCTCATTTTCCATTGCGCTCTATTACAAGTTCTTAGATTAAGTATATGATATAAATTTCTTGCATTCATAGTTGTTATAACATCTACATTTTTTGCATGTAAGAATAAATATACTAAATCCTCTTTATAAATACCTAAGTCTTCAAACTTCTTGTATAAGTTACTTGCTTCACTATAAAAAGATTCTAACATTTTTGTAAATTCTTCACCTTTTTCTGTAATAGAAGGTGGATAAGAATATCTATTTGTACTTGCTATTTCAGTAAATGAAGGTATATTTATACTTTGTATTCTATGTCTTACTTGATGTTTTAATAATATAAGTGGCATATCATTCATTCTAAAAGTTATATTAACTTGTTCTAACTCTCTTTTTCTTTTATCTTCAAAAATTATATCAAGTATTTTATCTGACAAATCTTTATCGTTATTTAACATTTCTCTAGCTTCTTTTTCACTACATTGTTTGTTTTTTATAATTGCTGAAATAACTATAGTTTCTTCTGGATTTGCTGTAACGTCAATAAGTTCAATAATATCTTTTTTTAATGTATCTTCTTCTGATTTAAAAACTGGTTGTCCAAGTAAATCATTAAGTTTTTCTTCTTTATTTTCTTTTCCAGACTCTATTTTTTCTATATTTTCAGCTATACTTGGTGCTATATTATTTAATTGTTCTTTAAGTCTAGAACCTATTTCTAAAAGTTCTGGATAGTTTTTACCTCTGCCATATACAAGTGAAGAAATTAAGTGTATTAATTCTCTAGCATTCATTGAACAATATATATTAGTTTTCAAACTATATGGAAGTACAAATCTTGCATCCTCTACTTTCACATCAGCATCAGCAAAAGTTTTATAAAGATCAAATGATTTTGCAACAAAATCCATATATTCTTTTTTTACATTTTCTTTTATTTCTTCTGAAACTTCATTTATATATCTAAATTCTGGCTCAAAACAACCTACTTTTCTAAAATCTACATATCTTCCAGATTTTATCGTGTATGCTGATAATCTATGCTCAATTAAAAATTGTTCGAAAAATAACGATACATTTTCAAACATTATGTTAAAATATCCATGTTCTAATACCGACACATGACCAAGTTTTACAATTCTTGAAAGAGTTATTCTAGCCTCTTCTATATTTTGTATCCCTTCGTATACATCTGTACATGTTCCATCTGTTGTAGACATCCTAGCTGCTGCTGAACAAACTTTTTCTAAATCTTCTGTGAAATTAAAAATTTTCACTTTCATATTATCCATATTTTTACCACCTTACTAAATACATTTTTATTATTTTATTATTTTATTATTTTATTATTTTATTATTTATTTCATTCTTTAATTTCAATAAATTCTTTGATAAACTAATTACTTCTAAAGGAATTTCTTCTATATTATCATTTGCTACAATATAACTTTTTATATTCATTTTACTTATATCCATTGCATTTTCCATTTCTTTTACAATATAATGTAGCTGTATACAATGAGGAGATTTATCTACTGATATAAAGTATAAATTTTTAATATTACCTCTTGCAGCCATTGCAATAATTTTAGTAACTACCATATTTAAATGTGTTTCTTCTAAACAAACTTCATAAATATTTTCAGATATTTTTAATATTTCATTATATGCATTTTTATGCATATTCTTTACACAACTTCCTAAAATAATCATAGTTTCATTAGTATCAAAACAATTAGTTCTTAATAAATCCATTTTACACTCTCTCCTTTTTTTAATATTTTTAATTACATTCTTTATTTACATTTTTGATAATTTAATTTCTATATTTTCGTTACTCATCATAAAATATCATCATATCTTTTATTTCTTTTCTAGGTCTTTGATTTGGAAATTCATTTGAATAACCTATTGTAATAGTAGATACTAATTCTAATTCACTATGATTTACAAAATCACATATTTCTTTTTGAACATAAACAGTATCTCTAATCCATAAAGATCCTAATTCTAAATCAGTTGCTCTTAAACATATATGTTCTATTGCAGCGCCAATTGACAATACATCTCCTGTAATCCAATTATCATTATGCTCACGAAATACAAGTATCAATACAGGCGCTTCTTTTATTATATTAGCAGTATTTTTAACACTACTTTTATATCCAATTGCATTTTCTGCTTCTTTAACATTTTCACTATCACACCAATTTAACATTAAATCCGCAATATAATCTTTTTTCTCTCCCTTTAAAACACCAAATATCCAAGGTTGTCTATTTTTTGCTGATTGACACAATCTTGCAGAATTTATCAATTCAGTTATTAAATTATTTGAAACATCTTTATCTTTATATTTTCTTATACTTCTTCTGTTTTCTACCACTTTTATAAATTCCATAAATCTCCTCCTAATATAAAATATATTCTTTTATTTCTATAACAACTTAGAATTTTAAATATCAAATATATTTTCTTTAATGTCATTCCATGAAAAAACTCTTAATATATCTGGATCATGATTTTTTTTATTTAATCTAGAATCCATCATCATAGTTTTTATATTTAATTTTGAAACTTCTTTACATGTTTTATAACTATCATCTATAAAAATTTCGATATCATTTTCGATTATTATATTTCTTTTATCTAGATGACCTAAAAATAATTTAAAATATTGTATGTCATGTTTTTTTAACCAATCCTTTGTTAGTTTTAAAATTTCACCTTCATTTTTATCCCATCTTGCAGTTATTATATATATTTTATTATTTTCAGATAATTTATTTATTATTTCTATAGCACTTTCTTTAGGTTCAACATTTTCCATTGCTTCATTATAATATAAATCCCAAAATTTAGAATCTTCTTCGTCAGTCCAATTATATAAATGTTTTGCCCACATTGGATCTAAAATATCAATTTCATTATTTAATATGATTTTTCTACCTAAAAATTCTTCTGTATATTTTTTAGCTAATTTATCAATCTGTTCACTTGTATTAGAAATAGTATCATCTATATCAATTCCTATATTCATTTTAATTCCTCCTGTAAATTTTATTAATATTAAAACCCAATAATTTAATTTGTTTTACTTTACTTTTTATTTCATCTATACTATCATCTACTTTAACATTTTATAGCCATATTATATATTAAACATTAAATATTATCAAGTAATTATTATCGTTTATTTTTTTATATTGTTTATAATTTACAAAAAAAAGCCTAGTTAATTTTAACTAGACTTTTTTTGATTAAATTATAATTTTAAATTTATTTTTTAATTTGTTTTTTCACTTTACATACTTGATTTTCTTGTCATGAATTAAATTTCCATTCTTGTCAAGACCATTTTCATCATACTTTTTACCGGTTAAATAATGATTTCCTTTGTCATCAAACCCATTTACATCTCTACCTTGATTATTAATTCCAGATTCATCATCATACTCAGTTAATGAGTATTTTAATTGTTCTGAATCATACGATGAAGTATTTACAATAGAAATTTTTTCGTTTTCTTCATCAAAGATAAATTCAATTTGATTTGATTCTATCATATCTAAAAACAAACTTGTAATTTGTTCACTTATTACGACATCACCAAATAACTGCTCAACTTCACCAGCAAAATTCATTTCAGTTTCTTCGTCAATTTCTGGTAAATAGAATTTACAAATGTACTCGTCTGGGTTTTTACCTCTTCCTTTAACCAATTCACTGCTTAAAAAATCAGCTCTCATATTATCCTCCACTTTGAAAATATTTATTAATATTATTTTATTATATTATTTTAACATACATTACATAAAAAATCAAGTACAAACATGTTTTTATGTAATGCATTTGTTCAAAAACACAATTTTCTTATTGATAACCAAGTAAATATATGGTATAATTACTTTACAATAAAAAAATATATTAATATATCCGTTACTATGGATATACAATTTTAAGGAGGATTCTTTTATGAAAGTATTAAAAAAAGGAAATGAAAGTAAAGGATTTGAAACGGAACAAATTTGTACCGGAAGAGGAAATGGTAATGGTGGTTGTAACGCTCGGCTATTAGTTAGTGAACATGATATTTTTGTTACATCTTCTACTGTACACTGTGAAACAGATTATTTTTACACTTTTAAGTGCCCTGAATGTAAAACAAAAACAGACATCCCTAAAAATGAACTTCCTGAAAAAGTAAAAGATCAAGCCATGCATTTATATAAAAGATAATATATAACTGCTAAATAAAAAACAACTACTCACCTCGAATTGAAGTGAGTAGTTGTTTTAGTTTTATAAAACAATCTAGTGTTATTAACTTAATCAGCTTCTGCTACTTGCAAATTTTCAACTGTTGTTTCATTACTTGTTTTTAACTGAAAAATAGCAATTATATTTGCTATAACACACATAACGTCAAATATTGCTGAAGTATATGATTTAATATTAATATCATATATTAACCATAACACTAATGTAACTATAGTTAACACTTTAAAATTAATTACATTTTTTGTATCCATTAATAATATATATGCAACTGTACTAATAAGTGGTAATAAACCTATAATTCCTAAATTATTAAAAATTAATGATAAAATTAATGATAACATTATTATTATTATTTTTTCTTTCATTCCTAATTTATTTTTATAACATAAAATATTTCTTATAAAAGATAAAGCATTTATTATTGCACCAGTAAAACCGCCTAATACAAAATTACTTATTACCAATAAACCAATTTGAATTGTTTGCACATATATTATTTTTTTCTTTTGTTTAATAACACCAGAATATACCATAAGTATTGAAGCTATTAATGCAATTATATTTCCTACTATTATATATATCATTTTTAAACGACCTTTCCTATTACTATTTTTATTATTTTAAAACAGTATATACTAAAAATATACTTTTAACAACATTTTTCATAAATATTAATTTTAATATAGATATAAAAAACAAGATACATTTTTCATATCTTGTTTTTTATCCGTTATTTTGTTTTATTATTAATTTTAAAATTTATGTTCTATTATCATATTTTCTAATAATGTTTTCTTAACATCTATTGCTCTTTGATTACTACTTCCTCTAAATAAAACATCATTACTTTTTAATTCCATTATAAATTTACCATCCATTACTATATCAGCTTGATTTATCAATTCTAAAAAACCATTTTTTTCATTTGCCAGTTCAAATAATTTTTCAAATTCAAAACCAGTATATACAATAACATCATGCTTGTTTCTATCTATTTTAGATATTAATTTAGCAATTTTTTTAGCTTGTAAAAAAGGTTCACCACCACTTATTGTCACGCCTCTAAGTAAAGGATTCTTTTTAATTTCTTCTACAATTTCTAAAGTATTAATATAGTATCCATCTTCAATATCATGAGTATGTTCATTATGACATCCTTTACATTTATGAGGACATCCTTGTGTAAAAACAACATATCTAAAACCGGGACCATCAACTGTTGATTCCTTAACTATTCCAGATATTTTTATATAATCCTCACTTTGTTTTAAATATTCTTTAATTTGATGACTTGCAAGTCCCTCTATTATTTCTTTTTCTAAACTTAAAGTTTTCATATTACATCACCTCTTTTATTTGCTAAAAGTATGTTTTACTCTATCTCTTTCTTCTGCTCTTTTTCCATCATTAAATCTATCTACTGTTCCTACAAGATATCCTGTAATCCTTCTAATTCTTTCAAATCCTTTATTACCAATACCTTCGAATTCTTTTCTTCTACAATTTGGACATTCTTCTTCTATTACTCCTGTAAAACCACAAACAGGATCTCTATCTACTGGATGATTTATTGCACCATAACCAATTCCAGCATCTTTCATACATCTTATTACAGTTTCAAAAGCATCAAGATTTTTTGTTGCATCACTGTCTAATTCTATATATGTTATATGACCTGCATTAGTAAGATTATGATATGGTGCTTCTAAATTAATTTTTTCAAATGTATTTATTTTGTAATATGGTGGTATATGGAATGAATTTGTATAATAATCTTTATCTGTTACTCCAGGTATTATTCCAAATTTCTTTTTGTCTATTTTAACAAATCTTCCAGATAAACCTTCTGCTGGAGTTGCTATAACTGAAAAATTAAGTTTTGTTTTTTGAGCTTCTTGATCCATTTTTTCTCTCATAAATCCAATTATTTTTAATCCTAATTGTTGAGCTTCTTCACTTTCACCATGATGTTTACCAGTTAAAGCTATTAAACTTTCAGCAAGTCCAATAAATCCCATAGTAAGTGTTCCATGTTTTAAAACTTCTCTTACTTCATCATCTATTTCTAAATTTTCTGAACCTTTCCAAATCCCTTGTCCCATTAAGAATGGATAATTTCTAACTTTCTTTTTAGATTGAATTTCAAGTCTATCAAGTAATTGTGCAGTAACTAAATCTATTTTTTCTTCTAATAATTCAAAGAATTTATTTACATCTCCGTTTGCGATAATTGCAAGTCTAGGTAAATTTATAGAAGTAAAACTTAAATTGCCTCTTCCTGATACTACTTCATTTTCTTTATCATGTATGTTTCCAATTACTCTTGTTCTACAACCCATATATGCTATTTCTGTATCATAATTTCCTGGTTTGTAATATTGTAAATTAAATGGTGCGTCAATAAATGAGAAATTCGGAAATAATCTTTTTGCTGAAACTCTACAAGCAAGTTTAAATATATCGTAGTTTGGTTCCCCTTCGTTATAATTAATTCCTTCTTTTACTTTTAAAATTTGAATCGGGAAAATAGGTGTCTCACCTTGTCCAAGTCCAGCTTCTGTAGTAAGTAATAAATTTTTCATTACAAGTCTTGCTTCTGGAGATGTATCTAAACCATAATTTATTGAACTAAATGGAACTTGTGCTCCAGCTCTAGAATGCATGGTATTTAAATTATGTATAAAACCTTCCATTGCTTGATATGTTAATTTATCTATTTCTTTATTTGTATATTTCACTGTGAATTCTTGTATTTTATTTGCTATTTTAGCTCCAAACATTTTTGTTAATTCTTCATTTTCATATGCTAAATATCCACTTGTATTTTCAAGTGTTGGAACAATATTTTTTTGTAATTTTATTTTATTTATAATTTCTTTTGCTATTTCTTCTGATCCTTTTAAACTTTTTAATAATTCAATAGTTTCTTCAAGTGATGATATAATGTTATTTTTATTTTTAAGTTTTTCTATTACACTATTTGGTATATATTCAATACTTTTTGTTTGATTTAAAATTTTTGTTATTTCTTCTAAAGAACTAACAAAATTATTATTTGTATTTAATTTACTAATAACTAAATTAGCCATATATTCATAATCTTCTACATTAGTTAATAACTCAATAGCTTTTTGTAGATTTTTTGAATATTCTTTGATATATGATTTTCTAACACCAATAGCCATAGCATATTCAAAATTAGGTATACTTTGCCCACCATGTTGATCATTTTGATTTGATTGAATAGCAATAGCTGCAAGAGCTGCATAACTTCCAATTGAATTAGGTTCTCTTAAATAACCTTCACCAGTTGAAAATCCACCTTCAAATAATTTTATTAAATCAATTTGTGTACATGTAGTTGTTAAAGTTAAAAAATCTAAATCATGAATATGAATATCTCCTGCATCATGAGCATCTCCAAATATTTTTTTTAATACAAACATTTTATAGAATTTTTTTGCACCTTCAGAACCATATTTTAACATAGTTCCCATAGCAGTATCGGCATCAACATTTGCATTTTCTCTTTTTATGTCACTGTCTTTAGAATCTTGATAAGTAAGTTTTTCATAAGTTTTCATAATATCAGAATTCATTTCTCTTTGTTTTGTTCTTTGATCTCTATATATAATGTATGATTTTGCAGTAGATACATGACCATTTTTAATTAAAATATCTTCTACTAAATCTTGAATTTGTTCAACATTTGGTGCTTCATCATAAAATTTTTCGTTTATTTTTTCACATACCATATTTGCTAGTTTCGTTGCTTCATTTTTATCAGTTCCACCAACAGAAACAGCCGATTTATATATTGCACTTGATATTTTTTCTATATCAAAATCAACTTTTCTTCCATCTCTTTTTATTATTTCTTTTATCATATTCATACACCCTTTCGTATACATAATTTCGTACATAATGTATATCACAAATTACACAAACACAATATATTGTGTTTTGTTAATCCAATTATATATCACTTGTATTTACTTGTCAACTCTTTTTTTATATTTTTTTCGACATTTTTTTATCAAAAATTTCTTATGTGAATTCTTATATTTATTTTGCTATTATTTAGGTTTAATTAATAAAAATAATAATAAATAAAAAATTTAAAATAAATAAAAAATAGAGAAAATAATTAAATAGATAAAAAAATAAACAGCTCACATACAAAAATAAAAAGATTAGATTTTATTACAAATCTAATCTTTTTATTTTTATCTTTTAATAAGCATACAGATCAAAAAAATCACACACCCTCAAAAGTAGTATTTCATCATTATATTCTTTAAAAACCCACTTCAAATATTCAGGGAGTAAAAAGCTCACTATTTCACCATCTTCTTGAACCATTGGTTTGAAAGATAACATTATTAATAAGCCCTTTAGGAATTCTTCAGTGATTTCATAACATTCAAATTCATTGTCAGTTTTATATATTTCTTCAAATTTAAATATTTCATCCACTAGCACCTTATCCTCTTTTACAGAAAATTTAAATAGCAATACTTTTGCTATCTCGGCTAAAATATCGTTTATATCCCATTTTTTCAACCTTCCATTTCCCCATTGTTTATCTTCAAAAAGGTAAACGTCTTTTAATGAATCAAACATTGCCCGACTCATATAGCCTTTAATTGTTTCAAAAATTTCTGACCCTATCTCTGAATAATTTCTATTTTTAAGAAGACTCCAAGTCATTTTATTAATCCACTCAGCTGTTCCAAATTCTACACTCATTTTAGTTTCCATTTCCTTTTCTCCTTATTAATCAATAAAAATTTTTAAAAAATATTTAAGAATATTATACCACATCGTTGAAATTATGTCAACTTACATAATGATTTAAAAATATCATAAAAGGTAGAATTTTACTTACTCTTTAATTGACTTTGCTTGACAATTTTATTTTTTTACTATATAATTGACACATATTAAAATATATATAATTACAATATAAGGAGATGCATTTTTTTATGAAAATAGGTATTTTTACAGATACGTACAATCCGACAACTAGCGGTGTCGTTACATCAATAAATATGTTAGAACAAGAAATGAAAAAAAGAGGGCATGAAGTTTTTGTATTTGCTCCCTCTAAATCTATACAACCAAATGAAAATCAAAGTTTATATATGCTAAGAAGCGTACCTCTTATAGTTGCAAGACAATATAAAAATAGGATCGCTGCTTTTTATTCTAGAGATGTTGCAAAAAAAATAAAAGAACTTAATTTAGATGTAGTTCATACTCATTCTGAATTTTCTTTAGGTTTATTTGGTAAAATAATAGCAAGAAAATATAGTATTCCTTTTATACATACATATCATACAATGTGGGAAGATTATTTACATTATATAATCCCATTAAAAGGTACTAGAAATATTTATCCAAAACGTTTTGCTCGTACTTTTTCAAAAAACTTTGCTACAAAAGCAGAATGTATAATAACACCATCGAAGAAAACAGAAAAATATTTAAAATATAAATGTAAAATTAAAAATAAATCAATATATATAATCCCTACTGGAATTGATATAAATAAATTTAATAGAAATAACTTTACTGAAGAACAGTTGAAAAAGACTAAAGATTCACTTGGAATAAAAGAAAATGAAAAAGTAATACTTCTACTTGGAAGAATAGCAGAAGAAAAAAGCGTTGATGTAGTAATGAATGCTATGCCTAGTGTTTTTAGTAAATTAGATAATGTTAAATTTTTAGTTGTTGGTGATGGACCTTCAAAAGAAGATCTTGAAAAAAAAGCTAAAGATTTAAATATAGATGATAAAGTTGTATTTACAGGGAAAGTTCCTTGGACTGATGTACCACTTTATTATAACTTAGCAGATGTATTTGTTAATGCCTCTCTTACAGAAACTCAAGGTTTAACTTTTATTGAAGCAATGTCAGCAAAAGTACCTGTTGTAGCAAAATTTGCTCCTAACTTAACTGAGTTTATAAGTCACAATCAAAATGGCTTATTAGTAAAAAGAGATATTGATTTAGCAAATTCTATTGTTTCTGTACTTACTAATGATGCCCTACATCAAAAATTATCAGAAAACGGATTTAAAACAGCAAATCAGTATTCTTTAGAAGAATTTGGAGATAAACTTGAAATGTTATTTTCAGAAGTTATAGAAAATTACCAGATTAAAAAATTATTTTCAACTAAACAAGAAATCGAAAAACAAAATAGAACAATATACAAAAGAATTACTAATAAACTTTTAGAACTAACAAGATTAAAAAAATAGGATGTGAATTATTATGGATTTTTTTTATTTTTTATTAGCATTATTTTTTGCTTTAATTGTAATCACTATGGTTGCAACGGTAATAAAACTATCGCTTTTTTTGACAACGAAAATTAAATACCCTACAAGGATATTATTAATACCCTCTATATTAAATTTATTTATTTGGTGTATATTATTTTATACAGTATATAAGGTATTATCATCTGTTTTTCATATAGATTTAATAACATTATTTGTTAATTCAATTATATTAAAAACTAATGAAAATTCAAATATTATAAAAGTTATAGTTTCTTTATTTATAACTTTTGGTATAGGTATTTTACTACAAGCGTTAACTTACTTTGCAGTAAATATAGATTATAAAAACATATTTAGAAGTACTAGATGGTGGTTTAAAAAAAATATAAAAACTGACTCTACAAATAATAAGGTAAAAAAATTATCCATAACAAAAGAAGAAAATATATTAACTTTTGGAACTGCTTTTTTAGCTAGTATATTTTCTTTTACAATAATGTTTTTCTTTGTAATAGTTTTATTTAATATTGGTAGTATACTTAGTGGTAAGTTTTTTTAATTAAATATTTATAAAAGAATTAAAATATACTCTTAAACAAATTGTTTAAGAGTATATTTTTTTAATAATCTAATTTTTAACTTTTCTTATATAATATTTAGGTTCAGCACCTGCATTTCCATACCATTGATTATAATAATATATACCACCTTTATATATATTACCATTTAATATAGGAGTTATCCATGGTCCATTAATATTTATATTACTAGCTATAGTTTCATTTGTATTATCTCTTTTTACTGCACTAAAACTCATTGTATATGTTGATGATAATTCAAAAGCTACTCTATAATCATAATTTATGAGCCATTCAAATGTTGAACTATAATTTCCTGTCCATGGTCCAACATATTCCCAAACATTATTTGGATTGTTAAGATCAGTATAATTACTTTTTGGTTTTCTTATATAATATTTAGGGTCAGCTCCTGCATTTCCATATCCTTGATTATAATAATATATACCACCTTTATATATACTACCATCTAATATTGGTGTTGACCATAATCCATTAATATTTATATTACTAGCTATAGTTTCATTTGTATTATCTCTTTTTACTGCACTAAAACTCATAGTGTATGTTGATGATAAATCAAAAAACACTCTATAATCATAGTTTGGATTCCATTCAAATGTTGAACTATAATTTCCTGTCCAAGATCCAGAATATTCCCAAACATAATTAGCCGTGGTTAATTTCCCAGATGAATTCACTAATTTATTTCCTACACTATCCACTGACAATACTTGAATATAATAAAAACCCACACTAACTGTTTCAGATATTGTTTTTGATGCTGTTCCCATTACAATTGCACTATTCCATGCTATATCATTTGTACTATAAAGGGTACTTTGTGTAGTTACTATATATTTTGACTGGCTTACATTTATTCCACTTCCACTATCCGCTATTGTTATTGTTCCATTTATTTTAGTTGGTGTTGTTGTTAAATTCATGATTGCATTTTGTGGTAAGGTCTTATCTATATTACTTATTATTTGTGTTGCTTGACTTGATACATTGTTTGCAGCATCTATTTCTCTTGCATATACTGTTAAATTACTTGTTACTGTTAATTCAGTTGTATATGAATTCCATGTTGTTCCATTTGTACTATATTCTAATGTATCTGATACATTAGCTTTTGTTATTGTAACTGTTACATTTCCATTTGTTGCTGTTGTAGGATTTAATGTTATTGTTGGCATATTTGGTGCGGTATTATCTATTTCAAATGTTGCTGTTGATATGGATTCTATATTACCTTGACTTGCTGTTTTTACTCCATCTCCTAAAATTTTCATTTTATATATTCCTTCTGACATTCCTGTTGTATTTATTGTTATCGTTGCTGTTTTTTCTTTTTCTGTTCCTGTTACACTTCCTATATTTATATTTGGTTGTGTTGTAAGTTCTGCTCCTGCATTATTTAATATTTTTATATTCCCACTTAAATTTGTAGTAGTTATTGCTACACTCGAAGTCATTGATATGTTATATATTACTGATGTTCCAGCTTTTACTGGCAATATATTTGAAGTTGTTATTGCTATAGCTGGTTTAGCACTATCTGCTATTATTCCAGCTATATTTTGTGCCCAATCTGCTTTTTCTGTATTTGCACCTGTATATTTAATTTCTCCACTAGATATCTCAAATTCATTTAAATATTTTGTTTTACCTTCTAAACTTGGTATTACATCATAAATATTGTCTTGTCCACTAATTGAAGTTCCATTATATGTTAAACCACTTGATGTTGCATTTAATAAACTTGGATCATAATCTCCCATACGTTTTGCATATTCATTGGTTTTATACATATTTAAATCATCTCTAAATGTTGCTACATCATTCAAAAATGTAGCTTTTCTTGCTTCTGCTATTGGATTATTTCCTGTTAGTGTAAGTATTATTGCAGCTACTAATATAATAATAACTATTATTGTTATTACAAGTACTATTAATGATATACCTTTTTTATTTTCTTTTGTTTTATACATAAACTCACAACCCCTTATTTATATACTAATTCACTTATATTTTATATAATAATATACTTTATTTAATATTTTGTCAATGATTGTAACAAATTTCATAAATATAACAATAAAAATATAGTAACCTTTTTTAGGTTACTATATTTTTTAATTGCTCACCAAATTTTTCTAACAAAGCATGTTTTAAAATTTGATTTTCTTCTTTTTCAAAATATTTATCTTCTTCTATTTTTTCTTTTGCAGCAATTTGAGCATCTTTTAAAATATTGATATCTTTTAATAAATTAGCAAGTTTAAATTCTGGTAAACCTGATTGTCTTACACCGAAAAAATCACCTGGACCTCTTAATTCTAAATCTTTTTGTGCTATTTCAAAACCATTATTACTATCTTCCATTATTTTTAATCTCTGTCTTGATATAGCAGATTTATTATTACTTTTTAAAATACAATAAGATTGATATTTACCTCTCCCTACTCTTCCTCTTAATTGATGAAGAGCCGCAAGTCCAAATCTATCTGCATTTTCAATTATCATAATTGTAGCATTACTAACACTTATTCCTACTTCAATTACAGTAGTTGAAATCAAAATATTAATTTCATTATTTTTAAATCTTTGCATTATTTCATCTTTTTCTTTATTTTTCATTTTACCATGCAAAAATTCAACATTATAATTTTTAAAACTCTCACTTTTATATTTTTTATATATTTCTTCTACTGAATTTAAATTTGATTCTTCATTTTCTTCTACCAAAGGACACACTACATATACTTGTCTTCCCTCATCAATATGTTTTTTCACAAATTGATTTATTCTGTCTTCATAAGTATCATCTACAACATTAGTTTTAACTGGACTCCTACCTGGTGGCATTTCATCTATTATAGATAAATCTAAATCTCCATATAGCATTATTGCAAGAGTTCTTGGTATTGGAGTTGCAGTCATAACAAGTGTTTCTACTGCTTGCCCTTTATTACCTATTCTCATTCTTTGTTTTACACCAAATCTATGTTGCTCATCTGTTATAACAAGGCCTAAATTTTTAAATTCTATATTATCTTCTATTAATGAATGTGTACCTATTAATATATCAATTTCTTGATTTTTTAATCTTTCTATTATTTCATTTTTTTTCTTTTTAGTAGTACTTGATGTTATAATTTCAGTTGTCATATTTAAATTGTTAAAATACACTTTTAATTCTTCATAATGTTGGTTAGCAAGTATAGTTGTAGGAGCCATCATAGCGGCTTGATAACCGTTTTTTACTGCAAGGTACATAGCAGTAGCTGCCACTATTGTTTTACCACTTCCTACGTCTCCTTGAATAAGTCTATTCATTATTTTATCACTACCCATATCTTGTCTTATCTCTTCAACAACATTTGATTGTGCATTAGTTAATTTAAAAGGAATTTGTTTTATAAATTCACTTGTATCTAATTCTTTAAATATATTTCCTTTTTTAACGCCTAAACTACTGTTTTTTATAGTCATAAGAGCAAGTTGAAGTAAAAATAATTCTTGAAAAATAAGTCTTTTTCTAGCAATATCAATTTCATCAAAGTTTTTTGGAAAATGAACATGATTATTTGCAAAATCAATTTCTGTTAAATCATATTTTTTTCTAAAATTAAGATCAAATATTTCAGTAAATGTTAATTTATTTTCATATAACTGAGACATCAATTTAAAAAGATAATTTTGTGTTATACCAGCTGTTAAAGTATATATAGGGTAAATACCTTTTATTTTATCTACATCCTCTACATTATATATTGCTGGATTATCAACAACATATCTACCATATTCTTTCATAACCTTTCCATAAAATAAATATTTACCATCTTCTTTTATTCTATCTTTTATATATTTTTGATTAAACCAAGTAAGTCTACATTCACCAGTTTCATCGTATACAAAAGTACTAAATATACTCAAATTTTTTCTAATTCTTTGAGCTTTAACAGCAGTACTTAAAGTACCAAAAAACAAAACAAATTCACCTTCAATAAATTCTGTTATATTTTTTAGTTTAGTCCTATCTTCATACGATCTTGGATAATATTCTAACAAATCTTTTATTTTATATATTCCCACTTTGTTTAAAAGACTAGCCTTAGCTGGCCCTACTCCTTTTAAAAATTGGATGTTACTTTCTATATCAATCATTTTATCACCATAAACATTATATATCAAAACATTTGTTTAGTCAATATTATATAAAAAAATTAGATCGTAAATTTACAATCTAATCTTTTTACTTTTTTTAAACCTTCACAAAAACAACTTTTCTATTACTTTCTTTAATAGCAAATTTCGAAGAATTTTCTATTATTTGACACATAGAATAAATTTGGCCACTTCGCTCCTTTGGATTGTCAGACAAAACAACTTTTCTTTGAACTTTTTTTCCATCGAATGATGAAATTTCGGCTTTTTTGTTTAAAACATGATACTCTTCTTTAAGATATGCACCAACAACATTTGGCCACAAAACACAACATACATTTTGCACGATTTCTTCTTTTTCAAGCTTACGATTCATTTCAACAAATCCCCCTAAAATTTTTTTGAGTTCAAATTTTTTATTTAACTAATTATAGCAAATAAGTATTACATAGTCAACAAAAATTCAATTATTTTTATTTAAATTATCGTTTAACTCAAAATTCATTTTTTAATAAAATTCACAATAAAAAAAACAAGTTGATAACTCGTTTTTTTATACATTATTTACTTAATTTTGTAGTTATTAAATATAACGTAGGGACTATACAAACAAAATATATAAAATTAAAATTAAACAATATATATTTTTTAAATAATAATTGACTACAAACAAATAATCCTATTAATAATACATTCATTCCGAATAGTATTAAATAATTATTCTTCTCAATATCCATTAATTTTATTACATATTTAAAGAAAATTAATAAAAATAAATATGCTATACCATATGATACCAATGTATTTAATGTTACATCAATATTAAGTACCAATTTATTATTTAATATACTATTTGTAATTATTGATATTATAAATTCATATACTCCAGTAAATATCATAAGAACAAGTAATAAAGTTGATAAATAATTTGATATCTTTTTCCAAAACGGATATCTACTTTTATATTCATTAATTATATTTTTACAATAACTTTCAACATCATCTGTACCAAGTACATCTTTTATGTTTTTTCCTTGTTTTTCTGCTTCCAATGTAGCATCTAATATTTGTTGTAAAAATTCTTCAGCATCATTTTCACTAATACCCGCAAACCTTATATTTATTATAATATTTGTAAATATTTTATTATCTTCATCATTTAATTTTTCTAAATTTTCATTTAACACTTTAATTAACTCTTTAGTTTTACTCATTTTTTATTCCCCCAATAAACTATCTATAGATTTTTTTAAACAATCCCAAGAATTTAAAAATTCTTCTAATTCTTTTTTCCCACTATCCGTTATTAAATAATATTTTCTCATTGGACCCAGTGGAGATTTTCTAAGTGTACCCAATATTAATTTTTTCTTTTCTAACCTTATAAGTATTGGATATAATGTCCCTTCAGAAATATTTAAAAATCCTAATTTATTAATATTTTGTACTATTTCATAACCATAAGTTTCACCTTTTGATATTATTTTTAAAATACCACCTTCTAGTGTCCCTTTTAAAAATTGTGATTGATTATTCATAAAAACGCCCTTCTTTCTACTTTGTTTTACATAGTAGTGTTTATATTATATAGCAACTACTATGTATTGTCAAGTAGTTGCTATATAATATTGTTGTTGTTTTTATATTTTTTATATCTTCATGTCATTTTTTTATTATTTTTTTCATTAATCTTTATTTTTACTATTTATAATTTCTAACAATTTTGATGTACTAAAACTAGGTAAATAATCTTTTTTAGTAACAATTAATATTTTCCTTTTTGGAATATTTATATTTGTTTTTATTTCAAACAATGAACCATCTTTTAATTCTTTTTTAACATAATCTTTAGCTATAAAACCTATGCCAAACCCTATTTTTGCGAATTCAATTACAAGTGAATAACTAGCAAGTTCCATAGTACTATTTAACTTGATATTATTATCAAGCATAACTTTATCTAAAAATTTTCTAGTATTAGCTTCTGGTGTTTGTAACAATAGTGGATAATTATTTAGATCTTCTATTTTTAAACCTTTTTCTACTACCTCCATATAATCTTTATTTGCAACAAATATATCCTGAACATCTTTAGAGTAAACAACATCTATATCTTTATATTTTATATCACTTGTAGTTATTACTCCTATATCAAGTTTGCCGTGTTCTAAATCTTCTAATACTCTTTTAGTTATACCAGTATCAATGTTTATTGATATTTTAGGATATTTTTTGTGAAATTCTTCTAAAGGTTCCATTAAAAAAAATTTTGTTAATGTTATCCCTACACCAATTCTTATATTTCCTGTTTCTAATTTCTTTAAATTAAATAACTTATTTTCACCTATTTTTATATTTTCCATTGCATTTTTTATATATTCATATAATAATTCACCTTCTGTTGTTAAAATAACTCCTCTTTTTGTTCTAATAAATAGAGTTGTTTCTAATTTTTCTTCTAATTTTTTTATACTTGTTGTAACAGCAGGTTGAGAAATATATAAAAACTTTGCTGCTTTAGTAATATTTTTAAAATTAGCTACTGTATAAAAAATCTTGTATAATTCAATATCTATTTCTACTCCCATTTCCTATCATAACCCTTCTTTATTATAAACATAATTAATATGTATTTTAATTATATCAAATTTTAGTGTATAATACAAGTAATTAAATAATTTATACTATAACTTTTAAATTTAAAAGCTATACTATATTAACCTAAATTTAGTTAATATTAATAAAAGAAGGAGATTAATTATTATGTTTATTGATTTGCACGTGCACAGCACCTACTCAGATGGAGAAAAAGAACCTTTGGAAATCCTTGAAATTTGCAATAATTCTAATGTAACAACTATATCAATAACTGATCATAACAATGTACTAGGTGTAAAAGAGGCTATTTCAAACAACAGGTATTCAAATATTCATATCATCCCTGGGATTGAAATCGACTGTTACACACCCAAAGGACAACTTCACATTTTAGGCTACAACATAGACTTAAAAAATAAAAAACTTAACGACTTTTGCAAACTTGTTATGGAAGATGACAGAAAAAGATTAGAATCTTTATTAGTTCAACTAAAAAAGACTTTTAATTTAAAGTTTAAAGATGAAGATATTCAAGATATATTTTTATCTAAAGGATCGGTTGGTCGGCCTGATATAGCAAAACTATGCGTTAAGTATGGATATGCAAAGTACACACAGGAAGCTTTTACAAAACTATTTAATCCTGTAAAAGAAAATGTGATAAAAAGTACTACTGAAATATTTGATTATGAATGTTTAAACTACATAATTAATGCTGGTGGTATTGCTTCTCTTGCACATCCAATAACCTTAGAAAGAGATTTTGATGATTTAAAAAAATATCTAATTGTTTTAAAAGATCTTGGGTTAACTGGTGTTGAGGTTTATCATAGTGATCAAAGTTGCGACTTTACAAATAATTTAATTAAAATAACAAATGATATTGAATTGTTACATAGCGCAGGAAGTGATTATCACGGTCCATTATTAAAACCTCGCATATTAATTGGTAGCGGTAAAAACGATAACTTAAATATAACAGATTTAAGTATTCTTTCTAAAATAATAGGAGATCAAAGTGAAAAATGTAGAGTTGTATGTAAACAATAACAAGAAAAAAGCTTTAATGATAAAAAATGAAATTGAAGCTGCATTAAAAGATTTTGGTTATAACTTGTTATCAGATTTTTCTGAAGAAAAACCGGATTTAACAATTGGACTTGGTGGTGACGGTACTCTTTTAAAATGGTTAAGCCAGGTAAATTATTCTACAAAATCTAGATATCTAGGATTCAACTGTGGTACACTTGGTTTTATGCAAGACTTTGAAGCAAAAAACATTTCTGAAGTTATTTTAAATATTCCAAAATATCTTGAAGAAAAATTGCATTTTGTTGAACTAAAATTAATAACAAAAGACAAAAAAAAGATTTTTCTTGCATTAAATGAATTTAACATTTTAAATAATCATGAAAAATCGCTTCGTATTGCAGTAGACATCGACAACAAATTTTTTGAGAATTTTTTTGGAACTGGATTATTATTCTCCACTCCAACTGGTTCAACAGCACAAAACATCTCTTCAGTTGGTAGCATCATGTGCCCAAGTATTGAAGCTATACAAATGACGCCTAGTGAAACAATATTGAATAAAAGAATGCGGTGTCTTCCAAAAAGTATGTGTATTCCTAAAAACATATCTATTAATTTACGTCCTGTAAACAAGGACGAAATTAAAATAATAGCTGATGGTAGAAAATTATTCGAAGGTACTTTTGAAAGTATAGAGATTCATTACTCTAATTCTTACTTAAATAAATTAGTAAATCCAGATAATGACTTCATCACAAAAGTACGACAAAAATTAATTTAAAAAGTAAAAAATAACAAACACAATAACTACAAAAAGACTTAAATATTAATATATTTAAGTCTTTTTCTTATTTAATTTTATTAATGTATATATCATTTAATAAGTTTTTTCAAATCTGCTACATTATCTGCAATAATTAAATATACATACTCACCAACAATTCCAATCTCTTTATTTTTAACAAGATTGTACTGATCTTCTAAATAATTAGACCATTGTTTTTCATATTCTACTGCATATTCTTCTAATTTTTGTTTAACAATTTCTTGTTTACCATCTTTTACTTTTATTACAATATACATACTAGATTTTATATTTATGAGAGGCATTTTACCTATTACTTCTATAATATCATTTTCTTCTATATTAAATGTACTTACAGCTAAACTTTTATCAATATTAGTATTTTTTGATTCTTCAAAAACACCTATTTTAGTTAAGTTTTTATCCAACTCTTCTAAATTTATATTAATATTTTTATTATTTTGTGCCTTTACTTTTGTAAAATATACTAAAGTAATAATTGCTGTAATTACTATAGCTAATATTATAACTGTTGCTATTATTATATTTTTTTTATTTTTCATAATAAATGCACCCCCACAATTTATTTTATATATTATTTTACAGATATTTATTATTTATTATTTATTATTCATTATTTGTTTTTTATTATTTTAAATTTTCAATAAGTAATTTGTTAACTATTTGTGGATTTGCTTTTCCACGAGTTTCTTGCATTATTTTACCTACTAAAAATCCTATTGCTTTATCTTTTCCAGCTTTGTAATCAGCAACTGATTGAGGATTTGCTTCAATTACTTTAAGAACTATTTCATTTATAGCGCCTTCATCTGTAATTTGAACAAGCCCTTTTTCTTTCATTATTTTTTCTGCATCTTCCCCTGTTTCAAACATTTCAGGAAATATTTTTTTAGCAATTGCTGAACTTATAGTTTCTTTATCTAAAAGTTGTATTAATTTTGCTAAACCTTCAGGAGTAACTTTTGAATCTGTAATTTCTATTTCTTTTTCATTTAATAATTTTGTAAAATCCGTCATAATCCAGTTAGCTACTGATTTTGGATTGTTACAAATATTAACACAATCTTCAAAGAAATGAGCTACATATTTTGAATTTGTAAGTTGTTCTGCATCATATTCTGAAAGTTCATATTCTTTTATATATCTTTCTTTTCTTACATGTGGCATTTCAGGTAAATTATTACGTATATCATTTACATATTCTTCACTTAAAATTATTGGTGCTAAATCAGGTTCTGGGAAGTATCTATAATCATGAGCATCTTCTTTTGTTCTCATTGCATAGCCAATACCTTTTACATCATCAAATCTTCTAGTTTCTTGATATATTTTTCCACCTGCTTCAATTTCTTCTATTTGTCTTTTTATTTCAAATTCTATTGATCTTTGGATTGATTTAAAAGAATTTAAATTTTTAGTTTCTGTTCTAGTTCCAAATTCTTTTTGTCCTCTAGGTCTTACAGATAAATTAACATCACATCTAAGTGATCCTTCTTGCATTTTACAATCACATACTTCTAAATATTCAAGTATTGATTTTAAAGTTTGCATATATACAACTGCTTCTTCTGCATTTCTAATATCTGGTTCAGATACTATTTCAATAAGTGGTACAGCGCATCTATTCATATCTACTAGTGTATCACCTGTATATGCATCATGTATTAATTTTCCTGCATCTTCTTCTATATGTATTCTTGTTATACCTATTGTTTTTTTACCTTCTGTTACATGTATATCTAAATGTCCATTTTCACATAAAGGTAAATCATATTGTGAAGTTTGAAAAGCTTTTGGTAAATCAGGATAAAAATAATTTTTTCTATCTTGTTTAGAAAATTTTGCAATTTCACAATTTGTTGCAAGACCAGCTTTTACAGCATATTCTACAACTTTTTCATTTAATACTGGAAGCGTTCCTGGCATTCCTGTACATATTGGACAGCATTGTGTATTGGGATCTGCACCAAATTCTGTATTACAATTACAATATATTTTAGTTTTAGTTGATAATTCAGCATGAACTTCCAACCCTATAATTACTTCATAATCCTTCAATTTAATTTACCCCCTCAAATAGTTTTTTTCTTGTTTTTTCTATATATTCATAAATTTCTTCTATATTTATAAGTTCTAATTCTTCTTTCCCTAAAACTTTAACTTCTAATACATTACTTGGTAAATTTCTAGGACTTACACAAATACGAATTGGAGCTCCTATTAAATCTGCTTCTGCAAATTTAAATCCTGGACTTTTTGCTCTATCATCAAGTAAAACATCCAAATTCTTTTTTTGTAATTTTTCATATAATTCATCTGATACTTTTTTTACGTCTTCAGATTTTGTATAATCTATTGGACATATATGTATATCAAATGGTGCTATACTAACTGGCCAATTTACAGCTGTTTTTGTAGCTTTTGCTTCTAAAACAGAAGCCATAAGTCTACCTATACCTATACCGTAACATCCCATTATTGGAAATTGAGCTTTTCCATTTTCATCTAAATATGTTATATTCATTGATTTTGTATATTTTTGTTCTATTTGAAAAATATTACCAACTTCAATTCCTTTTGAAATAGCAATTGTATTTTCTCCACAAGAAGGACATACATCATTTTCAACCACTTTATATACTTCTGCAAAATCAACTTCACCTAAATCTCTTTGTATATTAACACCTTTTAAATGATATCCATCTACATTTGCTCCACTTATTAAATTAGTTTCACCTTTTAAAGATATATCATAAACTATAGTTGCATTTTTAGCTTTAAAATCAACTGGCCCAATTGAACCATAACAAATACCATCATCAGCTTGTTCTTTTCTTGGTTCAATATCTTCTACACCAATTATTTTTCTTAATTTTGTTTCATTTACATCTCTATCAGCACGAATAAATACAATTACTGGTTCTTTTGTATCCATTCTAGTATATACAACTGCTTTTACCATATGTGAAGATTCTTCATTTACAAAACTTTGTAAATCTTCTATAGTTTTTATACCTGGTGTTTCAAATTTTTCTAAATCTGAAACTTCTTTTGTTGCTACTTCTATTTTAGAAGCTTTTGCTACTTCCATATTTGCTTTATAATCGCAATTAGTACAAGTAATTATTTTATCTTCACCAGCATCACAAAGTAACATATATTCATGAGCTACTTCTCCACCCATCATACCTGTATCAGATTCAACAGCTATAACTTCTGGAATACCAACTCTTTTAAATATAGTATTATATGAATCATAGTATTTTTGATATGTTTCTTTTAAACTTTCTTTTGAAGTATGAAATGAATATGCATCTTTCATTGTAAATTCTCTTACACGAATAAGGCCACCTCTACTTCTTGCTTCATCTCTAAATTTAGTTTGTATTTGATACAAGCTAAATGGGTATTTTTGATATGATCTAGCATCTGTTAATGCTAAAAATGTAACTATTTCTTCATGTGTCATTGATAAAACTAAATCTGTTCCAGTTCTATCTTTAAATCTTAATAATTCTTGATCAACACTATCATATCTTCCTGACATTTCCCATAATTTTCTAGTTGACACTAGAGGCATAAGTATTTCTTGTCCCTCTAATGCATTCATTTCTTCTCTTATTATATTTTCTATTTTTGCTGTTATTCTTTTTGCTAAAGGCATTAATACATATATTCCTCCAGCTATTTGTCTTATATATCCACCCTTTAATAAAAGTCCATGACTTTTTAAAGTAGCTTCACTTGGCCAATCTTTAAAAGTTTCGCCTATTAATTTTGATTGTAACATAAATATCCTCTCCTATACATTTGGTTTTTTAGTATGAAAATCTGTATTTTGTTCAAACGTATATGCAACTTGCAATAATTTTTCTTCATTAAAATCATCTGCAATAAACTGTATTCCTATTGGCATATTATTTGAATCAAATCCACCCGGTACTGAAATTGCGGGTAGTCCAGCAATATTTACAGGAACAGTATATATATCTTCTAAATACATTTCTAAAGGACTTTTACTTTTTTCACCAAATTTAAATGCTGTATTTGGTGCTGTTGGTATAACAATTGCATCACAAGCTTCAAAAGCTTTTTTAAAGTCTTGAACAATTAAAGTTCTAACTTGTTGAGCTCTTTTATAGTATGCATCATAATATCCTGAACTTAAAACATAAGTTCCAAGCATAATTCTTCTTTTTACTTCACTTCCAAATCCTTCAGTTCTAGATTTTGTATATAAATCAGTTAAATCTTCAAAGTCACTTGTTCTATATCCATATCTTATTCCATCATAACGACCTAAATTAGATGATGCTTCAGCTGTAGCTATTATATAATATGTTGCTAAAGAATATTTTGCATATTCTAAATTTATATCAACAATAGTTGCACCTTGATTTTTTAAAACTTCAACTGCATTATCATAAGCAGCTTTTACATCTTCATTTACACCTTCATTTACAAAAGATTTTGCAACACCTATTTTAAAATCTTTAACATCATTTATTATAGATTTAGTATAATCTTTTTTATCAATATTTGCTGATGTTGTATCTTTTTTATCATGACCTGCTATTGCATTTAACATAATAGCTGCATCTTCAACTGTTTTTGTAAAAGGTCCTATTTGATCAAGTGATGATGCAAATGCTATAAGGCCAAATCTTGAAACAAGTCCATATGTTGGTTTTAAACCTACAACAGAACAATATGAAGCTGGTTGTCTTATAGAACCACCAGTATCACTTCCAAGAGAAGCAAAACTAATATCTGCTGATACACAAGCAGCACTTCCACCTGAAGAACCACCTGGAACTCTATCTTTATCCCAAGGATTTAAAGTTTTTTGAATATATGATGATTCTGTAGAAGATCCCATTGCAAATTCATCCATATTTGTTTTACCAAGTATTATAGCACCTTCTGCTTCTAACATTTCAATTACAGTAGCATTATATATTGGAACAAAATTTTCAAGCATTTTAGATGCACAAGTTGTTCTAACATTATCCATGCAAATATTATCTTTTATGGCAATAGGAACTCCACCTAAACTACCAATATCTTCTCCGTTATCTAATTTAATTTGTAACTCTTCTGCTCTTTTATATGCAGTTTCACGAGTTAATGTAATAAATGATTTTATATTTTCATCAACTACATCTATTCTAGAATAAATATTATCTAAAACTTCTTTTATTGTTACTTCTTTTCCTTTTATTTTTTTTGAAATTTCACTTAATGTCAAATTATATAATTCCATCTATAAACACCCCTATTCTACTACTTTTGGTACACTAATACATCCTGCTTCTTTAGTAGGTGCATTTTGTAATATTTTTTCTCTATCAAAAGACGGACTAACCACATCTTCTCTAAATATATTTTTTATATCCAATATATGAGCTGTCGGTTTAACGCCTTCAACATCTACATTTGAAAGTTCATTTGCAAAATCAACTATTGCAGATAATTCTACAGCAGTTTTTTCTAATTCTTCATCGTTAAATGATAATCTTGATAATTTTGCAATATGTTTTACTTCTTCTTTTGAAATACTCATTTTTCATTCCCCCTAAAATATTTAATGTAACAAAAAAAACTTACATTTTTTCTTAACTAATTATATAGCAAATATGAAAATAAGTCAACCAAAACAACTGGTTGACTTACAAAAAACACACTATTTAAATATATTTTATTAAATTTAAAAGATTAGATAGTTTATTTACCTTCTTGTATCTTTTTTACTTGGCTTGCTTGATCATAAGTTATATATTTACAATCAACCATAGCAGCAATTACTTCATCTTGTCTTTTTTTAGCTAAATCTTTATTTTCTTCTAAAGAATATACGCTTGGTGCATTTGGAATTCCAGCAAGCATTGTTATTTCATATAAATCAAGTTCTTTTGGTGATTTTTTAAAATATGCTTTTGAAGCATTATTTACACCATAATTACCATTTCCAAAATATATCAAATTACAATATATTTCAAGTATTTCATCTTTAGAATATTGTTTTTCTAATTTTTCTGCTACAAAAACTTCTGCTATTTTTCTAGAAAATTTCTTTTCATAAGTAAAATATAAATTCTTAGCAAGTTGTTGAGTTATTGTACTTCCACCTTCAGCTAATTTCATACTTTGTATATTTGTTATAGTTGCTCTTAAAATAGAGGAAAAACTTATAGAACCATGTTCATAAAATTTACGATCTTCAATTGCAAGAATTGCATTTGTAAAATCAGTTGGTATTTCTTCTTTTTTAAGATAACCTTCTGAATTTCTTATATCATCTATTTTTCTTGTAATATCATATTTATTTATAGCTTCTCTATACATAACATAACCTTCGTATACTGTATATATAACCGATATTATAGCTATCATTAGCAAAATTAAAAGTGTAAATTTTAATAATTTCTTCATATTTCTCACCTTCTTATACATATATAATACCATATTTTGGCCTATTTTTCAAGAAACAAGACGAAATATAACATAAGTGTAAGGATGTATACTATATAAAAAACTGACTACCGGATACTTTTTTATATAACAACTTTTATGTCTTAATCATTATTTAATATCATTTATTTGTAAAATTGAAAAAACAACCATTTTGTGTTATTATATTATTGCAAAACAAATAACAGTGGGTTGTTTTTTCATGAATAAATTATATAATACTCAAAAAGATATTGCAAGTAATTTAAAAACTTTTTTTAAAAAAAGTTTTTCCTATTATTTCTAAAAATCATCTTAAAATACTACCAAATATTATTGTTGGTTTAATTGATGCTGAATCTATTGTTACTACTGATATTATTAGAAAATTAAAAGATGATTTTTTAAATGTTAAGTTTGAATCTGTTGAAAAAAGAATTAGACGTTTCCTTAATAATACTAAATTTAAGGTTACAGAACTATATGATTCTATTATACACCATGTTATTTCTCTTTTTAAATCTAAACATTCTGATAATAGAATTCACATTTCTTTTGCTCACATGTTTACCAATAATAAATTTACGACTTTAGCTTTTTCACTACGTATTGGAAAACAAGGCATACCTTTATGGTTCAAATCTTTCAAAGGTAAAAATGATTCTGAAGCTTTTTCTAATTCAACTATTTTTAAAGGTATTGATTATATCTATAATATAATTTTTCTTACTGATAGATGGTTTAATAATACTAAAATAATGAAATATATAGAAAATTTAAATTGTACTTATTGTATTAGAATTAAAGGTAATAATTTAGTTATAATAAGTTATAAATCTGATGAAATCGATATTCATTTATCTAAAGTAAAACCTACTAAACATAAGGCTAAACACTTATACAATATTCCTTTAACTAATTCAAAACATTTAGTAAATATAGCTCTATTAGTACATCTCTTAATACTGATGATCCTTGGTATATTGCAACTAATGCTGATCCTAATCGTGCTATAAAAGATTATGGTTATAGATTTGGTTCTATTGAATGTATTTTCAAAAATCTAATGGCTTTTATTTAGAAAGTACTAAAATTAATAATTTACAAGCTTTTTCTAGTATGTTTACAATTTTAAACATATCTATTATTGGAGTTACTATTCTTGGTTGTAATTATTCGAAAAATAAAAAAAGTGCTACCTGTAAAGTTAGAGATACTAAAAAAATTAAAAATAATACCTAAAGATATATTTCATTTTTCAATTTAGGTCTTACTCTTTTTAATTTAGCATATAATTCATACAAAAATATAAAATTAAAATTTAATTTTATGCTCTATGACGTTTAAGTCAACATAATTTAAAGTTATCTTTTAGATAGCTTGTTTTGTCATGCTTTTTTACAAATAAAACCGTAAAAAACGTTTATAATTCAACGTTTTTTAAGGTTTTTCTTATATTTCGGACAGATTTTATTTTCTTTTTTCTCTATTCTCACTAGCACTATATCAAAATTGTCCGGTAGTCAGCTTCTTTGGCACAGACCATTCAGTACTCTTCTTAAAAAAATACCTAGCTAGGTTAATTTTCCAAGAAAATTTATAGTGCCAGAGTCAAGACACCAGCGCAACCACAGGACGGAAGCCGATATTGCTATTATTGTTGTTGAACGCAAACACACCAGCATTTTAATCCCTATATTTTAAAATATTTTAAAAAATTAAAATATCAAAACAACATATTTTTATTTACATAATTTCGAGGCTTTTTAACCCCCTCGCACGTTCGCTATGCTTCGCATAACAGACATGCTCATTTTTAAAATTTATCGATTACAAATTTTGATACTTGCTGTTTTAAAAAAACGCTAGTATCAAAGGTAATCTCTTTTTCCTCTCTCCATTTTTGTGTATCAAAATTTTTAATTTAAAAGTCTCAAAGAGGAAGAGAGGAAAAGAGCTCTAAAGTCCATTTCCTACTAATAAAAGAGGTCGGAACCCGAAAAGGGTGGTATGCGGACCGCCATCATTGTAGTAAAAACCTAACACACCAGAAGCAGCCTTACCGTTACAAGCTCCACCACGTAAGAAAAATGGATTTCCACCGTTAGGTGTAAACGAGTAGTCGTTAAACCATGATGTTAAACCTATATCTGCACTAGAAGTTTCATATACTGCATCCCCTGTTTTACTTGCATTTGCTGCATAGTTGCCTGCTGATGTATCTCCACTTGATGTATATACATCTTTATATTGACTTCCAGCTGTATATAAGCTATTTCCAAATGTTGTTAAACTACTACTTCCATTATTAACATACCCTGCTACATATTCCATTGCACATCCACTCATATCATATATTCCATATACATTTCCTGTTGTACTTGCTTGTACTCCATATGTTGCATTATTATATGCATATGTACTTGTTGTTTCAGATACACTTGCTCCAGTTCCTGCTCTTCCTGTTATACAATTACTATCTGGATTTATCCATACTTCGCTATTTTTCCCGTATATACTTTGTGTAAAATAAGCTACTGATCCCCACTCTATATTTTTCATTAAATGTGTATCTATTCCTGTACCACTTTTCCCCCAACCATATTGGTCCCCATATGTTGTTTCCATATTTCTACACGATGTAAACATTACACCTATTGATAAATTTCTAAGTGATGAAACTTCTGGCAATACAGTTATCGAACTTGTTGAACCACTTGCTTCAAATTTCGCTACCCATATTCCTTTAATTTGTGTACTTCCAAATGTAAATGCTGGATGTAAAATATACCCAGATGTTACTGAGGTAGTTGTTCCATTTAAAAAACCAATTGCTATTGTTTGATCAGTTGCACTATGAGTTGTTGGTATTTTATATTGATATCTTGGTATCCATACCCACATGCTTCCATCTGCTGTTCTTACATTTGCCCATTGTTTACTTGCATAATTATACCATGCTGTATCACTTATTGTTGTATCAACCCAAGAACTACCATTCCATTTTACTGGTGTCATTCCTGTTGCAATTACTGGTCCATTTAATCCTTGTGTAGAATTATATCCTGTATCTGTTACTACTATATTAACAACTGCAATAACTGTTATTGCTGAAGATACATTAACTACTTTATTTCCAGCATTATCTACTGATAATACTTGTACATAATATGTTCCATCTGCTTTTGTTTCTGATATTGTTTTTGATGTCGTTCCCATTATTGTTGCACTATTCCATACTGTATCTGTTACTCCATATCCTGTACTTTGTGTTGCTACTATATATTTTGATTGACTTACATTTATACCACTTTCACTATCTGCTATTGTTATTGTTCCATTTATTT
>CAZZFS010000012.1:0-39349 GCA_964653805.1 uncultured Clostridiaceae bacterium
TATCAGAAGATACATATAGAGGAGAGTTAGAAGATCCACTAAGTTTAAATTTATACACATATGTAGTAAACAATCCAATGATATATGTAGATCCAACAGGACATTTTTTTGAAGAAATAGCTCAATTTACTGAAAATATAATGTCAGCTTTAATTATTCCATGGGATGTAGTAGAAATTACAACAGGAAGAACTATATTAACTAACAAAACCCTTACAGAATCAGAAATAGCTGAAAAGCAAGAAACTTTGGGATTATATAATTCAATAGCATCGGTTATGCCATTTTCTTATTTAGTTCCACCAATGCTTATAAAAGTTTCATATAAGATTGATGCTGCTATTCCGAAAATAATTTCTTATGTTGGTAAAAATATTTCTAAAAATAAAATTACAGTTGAATTAACAGAAACTTCTATAAAAAAAGAAATACAACAATCAGCTGATAGTGTGTTATATAAAAATAATGATTTAGATAAAAAATTTTATAGTTGGCTTAATAAAGGTGAAAAAAACAACACATTATATTTTGGAGTTGACAAGTTTAATAAAGAAGTATATACTGGCATTACAAAACAACCATTATCTAAAAGATTATATCAACACAAATATAATGGTAAAGATTTTACTAGATTAGATGAAAAATATTCAAACCTTACAAGGAATCAAATAAGAGCTATAGAACAATATTTAATTGAAAAAGGTCCAGCAAATAAAATAAATCAAATAAATAGTATAAGTAAAAATTCAAAACATTATGCTCCGTCAATGAGATGGGCAGAAGAATTTTTAAAAAATCAAAAATAAATAAAGGAGAAGATGTTAAAATGTTTAAAATGTTTGAAAATGTAGTAGCAAAAGAATTTGAAGAAAGATATAATTCTTTAACACTTGAAAAACAGAAAAAAATAGATGAAATGATACCATCAAAAGTTCAATTAATAAAAATAAAAAGATATAAAGAAGAAATAAAAGAAGGAGATGTTTTTATTTTACAACCAAGAGAAGGTATATATTTTTTTGGTAAAGTTATAAATGCAAATATAAAGCATTTAAATAATGATGGATTTATAAATGGTAATAATTTAGTATATATTTATAAATGTAAGTCTAAAAAAACAAATATAGAAGATTTTAAACCTAATATAAATGAACTTTTAATAAAACCAGTTATAATTCATGAAAGTTATTGGAGAAAAGGATTATTATATACAATAGGAAATGAAAAAGTAACGCAAGAAGAAAAAGATTTAGATTATGGATTTTATTCGACTAAAGATGGAAAATTTTACAAAGATAATGGAGAAGAAGTTTTAAAAATACCAACGATAAAATGTTTAAAAGGTATAACAACTATAATAGGAATTGGATCAGATGTAGAACAAGAATTAATAATAAATCCAGATATATTAAAATTTTAATTTGAATTATTAAAAATTAGATAGGTAGTATGAGAAATAAAATTAAATTTTTCATACTACTTATTTATATGGAAAAGGTAATGCAACAATATATACATACGATGAAAATAATAATCTAAAAACAGAAAAAAATCCAAAGAATCAAACAACAACATATGAATATGATTTAAATGGAAATCAAACAAAAGAAATAGATTATTTAGGAAATGAAAAAAAATATGTATATGATAAATTAGATAGGGTAATACAAAAGATAGATGAATATAACACAGTTGTAGAAAAACTAGAATATGATGATTTGGGAAGACAAACAAAATCAATTGATTCAAATAATAAAAATATAGAATTCACATATGATGGTAACGGAAATGTAATTGCTAAAAAAGATCAAGAAGGAAATACTGAATACTTTGAATATGATGAATTGAAAAACAAAACAAAATATATTGATAAAAATGGTAATGTTACAACATATATGTATACCAATAAAAATAAGATAAAAAAAGTAACAAATCAATTGTTTTTTATTTTTAACTTAATTTATATATTAAAGTAAGGTTTTAATTATCATAGTTTTATCAATTATATTGAAAAATATTGAAAATGTGGTATAATTAAAGGGTAATTAATTAATTGATAGGAGAATGATATGTTTTTTTCAAAAATAAAAGATAATTTAAAAAAGACAAAAGATGCTTTAAATGTAAGGTTAACAAATGTCTTTACAAATAATAAAGATATAGAACAAGTAATAGATGAAATAGAAGAAGCGCTTATACTTTCTGATTTAGGTGTTGAAACTAGTACTAAAATATGTGAAAATTTAAGAAAAAGTATGAAATTAGAATTAGATAAAAGTAGTGAAAATATAAAAAAAGTATTGAAAAAAGAGATGGAAAATATTTTATCTTTGGAAAAAATTGATGAAGATGAAAATAATAGATCTGGTAAAGAGGTTATTTTAGTAGTTGGTGTAAATGGAGTTGGTAAAACAACATCAATAGGTAAGCTTATAAATTTATATAAAAATCAAGGCAAGAGAGTTTTAGTTGTAGCTGCTGATACATTCAGAGCAGCTGCTGTTGAACAAATTGAAATTTGGACAAAAAGAAGTAATGTAGATATTTTTAAAGGTAGAGAAAATCAAGAACCTGCTTCTGTTGTTTATGATGCAATAAAACAATTTGAGTTAGGTGAATATGATGTTTTAATATGCGATACTGCTGGTAGACTTCATAATAAAAAGAATTTAATGGATGAATTACAAAAAATAAAAAAAATAGTAGATAAGAATATAACAAAAGCTAAAAAAGAAGTTTTAATGGTGCTTGATGCAACAACAGGTCAAAATGGTGTTATTCAAGCAAGAAGTTTTTCTGAAAGTGCAAATGTAAATTCTATATTTTTAACTAAACTTGATTCTACTGCAAAAGGTGGTATAGTATTTAGTATAGTTGATGAATTACATATTCCTATAAAATATATTGGCACTGGTGAAACTATGGATGATATAGAAGAGTTTGATATAAAAATGTTTGTGGATTCAATAATTACTATATAATTTTAGTTAATTTATAACGAATAATTATAATTTTAAAAATTGTTTAAATAAATGTATTTAAGGAGTGAAATTAATTGGAAAAATATATAGCTTTAGAAAATATTATAAGTAAAGATAAAATAAGATATAATGAGCCTATGTCAAAACATACAACTATGAAAGTTGGAGGTCCTTGTGACTGTATGGTTTTACCTACGCAAATGGATGATGTTATAAATGTAATAAATTTTGCTAAAGAAAATAATATTGATTACTGTGTTATTGGTAATGGTAGTAATTTATTAGTAAGAGATGAAGGTGTTCATAAACTTATAATAAAAATAGCTGGAGCTTTTAATAGTATAGAAGTAGAAGATAATTGTATCACTGTATTTTCAGGATGTTCTATTCCTAAAACTGCACTTGTTGCAAAACAAAACAATCTTACTGGATTTGAATTTGCTTGTGGTATTCCTGGAACAATAGGTGGTGGCGTTAGAATGAACGCTGGCGCTTATGGTGGTGAGTTTAGTGATGTTTTAGAAGAAGTTACATATTTAGATGAAAATAATAACATTTGTGTTGTTAAAAACAAAGATATGGATTTTTCATATAGACATACTATTTTTACAGATAGACCAAAATGTGTAATACTTAAAACAAAATTTAAATTAGAACATGGTGATTTAGAAAAAATAACTGAAGAAATGGAAAAAAATAAAAAAGCAAGAATAGAAAAACAACCTTTAGAATATCCTAATTTTGGTAGTGTATTTAAAAGACCAGAAGGATATTTTGTAGGTAAATTAATACAAGATTGTGGACTTAAAGGAAAACAAATTGGTGGAGCTCAAGTTTCAGAAAAACACACTGGATTTATTGTAAATAGAGGCGGAGCTACATGTAATGATGTTTTAGAATTAATAAAATTAATACAAGATACTGTTTTTGAAAAATTCGGAGTGAATTTAAAAACAGAAGTGGTATTAATCGGAGGAGAAAAATAAATGAGAACAATTTTAGAATGGTTAAAACCAGGAGCCAGAATTAAAAGATATATGATTTTGCAAGCTTTGTCTGTGGCGGTGCTTGTGTATTGTATTGTTAATTTAATGGCAACATATGATTTAAATGAAAAAATGTTAATAGCGTATATTGTACTTATAACTTTATCATCGTTTGGTATAATATTTTCGTTTATATTAGCACAAAAAAATATACTTTATGTTTCTTTAAAAGATATTTCAAGAAAAAATAGAAGTATTCGTGTAAAGAAATTACTATATTCAGATCCAAGACTTAGAAAAGAACCTAAAATAGTTGTAATAGGTGGAGGAAGTGGATTACCAAATCTATTAAAAGGATTAAAAGAATATACTTCAAATATAACAGCTGTTGTTAACGTATCGGAAGATGATGTAACTCTTTCAACAGTTTTAACAGGTATGGATTATATTACACCTGGAGATTTAAGAAAATGTATAGCAGCACTTTCTACATCAGAATTAGAAGTTGAAAAATTACTTACATATAGAGGTGCGGATTGTAATTCAAATAGTTGTACTATAGGGAATCAAGTTATATCTTCCCTTATAGATATCTCTGGAAGTTTTGCTAAAGGGGTAGAAAAAATACCTGAAATATTTAAAATGCAAGGAAATATTTATCCTGTAACAACTGATAAAATAGTACTTTGTGCTGGACTTGCTAATGGTGAAGTTGTAGTTGGTAAAGAAAATATAATTGAAAGAGTAAAAGATGTAAAAAGTCCAATAAAACAAATATTTTTAAAAGAAGGATCTGTTAAACCATTACCAGAAGTAATTGATGCAATAAAAACTGCTAATGTTATAGTTTTAGGTCCAGGAGCTCTTTATACATCTGTTGCATCTAATTTATTAATTGATGAAGTATCAAAAGCAATAATAAAATCTAGAGCTAAAAAAGTATTTATAGCTAATATAATGAATCAACCTGGTCAAACAGATGGATACACTTTAGCTAGATATGTAAATGAAATAGAAAGATATTTAGGTAAACATGTACTTGATTATGCAATAGCTAACTCAGGTGAAATTACTAAAGAAATGATAAAAGACTTTAATCAAGATACATCTACTCCTGTAAGAATAGATTTAGAAAATATACAAAATAGAGCTATATCAGTGGTAAAAGAAGATTTAGTACTCACAGCTCCAAATGCTATAATTCATAATTCTAGTAGAGTTGCAGAAATCATAATAAGGATTGCAAAATCAAAAAGAATTGGTGATTTAAATATAGTAAAAATCAAAAAGAAAAATATGAAAAAAGAACAAATAGCCGGTCATAAAAATGCTATATTATCAATAATAAAAGAAAAAATTGATACAAAAAGAAAGAAAAATTTATCTAAAAATAAAACATTAAAGAAAAATAAAAAAGTAGAAGTTAGTGCAAAATCTGATGCTACAATTGAAAAAATCAAAAATAAAATTTCGAAAGGATAGATTTTAAATATGTATAAATACAAAAGAGGGATGGAAAGTATAGAAAAAGCAAAACAAATAGAATATGTATTATCAAACAATTTAGATGCATGTTTATCAATGTCAGGGGTACTTCATGCCCAAAAACCATATAATGGATTATATATAAAAAATGGTAAGGTTATTGTATCTAATGTTATAGAAAAAGTAGAAGTAAAAGATAAGGTATATAATAGTGTTCAGTTAAATACATCTATACAAAATATATCAAATGATGACTATATAAAAACGATAGATTTAGAAAATAATAAATTTGATTATTCTTTAGGTTTAGTAGAATATACAAAAAGAATTGCTTTTGAAGAAAATAGCGATATTTTATGTATTGAATATGAAATAACTAATAGAGAAAATTGTCAAATTAGATTTAAAGTATTACCAATGATAACTTATAGGGATTTATTTTCAATGAAAACATCTCAAATGCTTAGATTTAATCAAAGAAAAATAGAAAATGGAACACTTATTAATTTAAGTGTAACAAATCAAACTAATGTTGTATTAAAATCAAAAGAATTTAACTGGGTAAATGATCCTAATTTTTTAAATAATGTTAAACATGATTTTACAAATGAAGATATAAGAAAAGAAATTTTAGTAGAAGATTTATTAGTAGCAGGGGAATTTGAAACAACTGTAAAAGCAAATGAAACTATTAAATGTAAAATATATATTGCTAGCAAAGAATTTAATATATCTAATATGCAAGAAAAAGATTTGTTTGAAGAGTTTAGATTAAAAAAAGAAAAATTAATGAGCGCTGTTGATGAAAATTATATAGAACTTAAAAATTTAATTTTTGCTATGGAAAATATAGATTTAGAAAAAAATTATGTTGTATCAATTCCTTATGAAAAAGAATACAATGTTGATTGGATAAAAGATGTTGAAAGTGGTAATGTTTTAGTTACAGCAAATAATATAGAAAATTTAACAGATATTGTAAAATCAATAGATGGTCAGTATTTAATTTTTGGACGAGTTAAAGAGGCTATGAATTTACTTATAAATTTCAGAAGATATATAAAAACAATTGAAGAAGTTACTATAAAAACTGATGAAATTAATTTAAATCTAGTAAAATTAAAACTTTGGTATATAGAAAGTTTAAATAGATTTTTACAAAGTGATGACTGTGAACATATATTTTTAGATTTTGTAAGAGAAATAGTATATGATATATTAAAAGAAGAAAGTATGAAAAAATACTATATGCATGTAGAAGTAGTAGCTTTAGTTTATAACGCTATAAAAGTATATGAATATATGTTAAATCAAAAAGGTAAAGAAGATCAAATAACATATAAAGCCAGTCTTTATGTTCAAAAATTAATAGAAGAAAAATTTTGGATAGATGATAAAAGAATATTAAAAAAGAATTTAAAAGAAGAAAATTCTGTTGCAACTGTAGATATGCTTTATTCAATTAGTCTATCATATCCATGTATTGTGGGTGAAATCCCTATAAAATTACTAGATACAATTTTTAAAGAGTTATATACACCATATGGATTAAGAGAAATTTCAAAAAATAGTCCAAATAATAAAGGAAATATTTATCCTAAATATATGGCATATTTTGTTAAAGCTAACTTAAGACAAAATGGTGTTACCAGAGCTTCACAAAAAATAGCATATAATTTGGTAAAAGAATTAATACAAGATATAAATAACTATGTAAATGGTGGAATAAGGAAGATATATAATGAAAAAGGTATATCAATCGATAGTATAGGATATGATCTTTTAACAAATGCAGAAGTTATTAGATTATATGATATGCTTACATAAAAATTGTAAAATGAAAAAACAAATACAAAATAAATATAAAATAAATAAATATAAAATACAAAACATAAGAAAGAGGTAATGATGGTAGTTTTAGGTATAGACCCAGGTTATGGAAGAGTTGGTTATGGAATAATAGATTATACAAAAAACAAATATAAAGTTTTAGAATATGGCAGTATTACAACAGAAGCAACAGAAGCATTTCCAAAAAGATTGAATAAAATAGAAACAGAATTAAGAGAAATAATTTCAAGATATAAAATTGATTCATCTTCAATAGAAGAACTATATTTTAACACAAATACTAAAACAGCAATTAAAGTTGCTCAAGCAAGAGGTGTAATACTTAATACTATTTCCTCATGTGATATAGAAATTTATGAATATACTCCGTTACAAGCTAAACTTGCAATAGTTGGTTATGGAAGAGCAGAAAAACAGCAAGTTAAAGAAATGGTAAAAAAATTTTTATGCTTAGAAAAAATGCCGAAACTAGATGATACAACAGATGCTCTTGCTATAGCTATTTGTCATACTAATTCACATAGATTAAATTCATTTTGTAAATTAAAATAAAAAAGATTATATAAAGATATAATTAGAGAATAAATAAAAAGACAGATACTTTTATTTTTAAAGCATCTGTCTTTTAACTTTTTTATTTTTTATTTGTTTTTAAATGGTTTAGTAAGTGATTTCCCGTTCATAAAATTAGTAGCTCTACTGTTTTTTTTAGAAAACATATTTGTTTTTGAATTATTAGTTTTAATAGGTGAATATCTATTACTGCCACTTGGTGCTTGTGCTTGTGCCATGATTCTTCATCTCTCTTTCTAGTTTAAAATTAAAAAATTAACAGATCAAAAAAAATAATGTGCTAAAACTTTTATTTATTATACTACATAGATTATACAGTGATAAGTGTTTTTTGTCAACAGATATTAGAATATCAAATATAAATAGAATTATTAGTAAAAATACAAATATTATGGTATAAAACGCAAATACAAGTAAAAACACTGTTGTTTTTACATAAAATTTTGTCAAAACATTGCAATTAAAGTTTAATTGTAGTATAATATATATATGCAATATGGGAGTGAGAGGGTGAAAATCCTCTCACTTAACTGTAGATAGGGGTTGAAGTTTTTGAAATTTAAATTAGAAGAAAAAATTGAAGAAAAAATAAATAGTAAAATTAATGAACTTGGTTTTGAAATTGAATATATTGAATTTGCAAAAGAAGATTCTAATACTATACTTAGAATAGTTCTTGATAAATTAAATGATGTTGTAACTATTGAAGATTGTGAAACAGTTAGTAGAGCAGTTGAAGAAGATATTGATATCATGGTTGAATTTGAATATATATTAGAAGTTTCTTCTCCTGGTCTTGAAAGACAACTAAAAAATCTTAAATTATATAAAAAATATATAAATAGTGAAATATATATTAAGTTATATAAAAAAGGTGAATTTGGTAAAGAATTAATAGGGATTTTAGAATCAGTAGATGAAGAAAATTTAAGTATTAATATGAAAATTTTAAAAGATAAAGTTGAAAATATAGCAAAAGTGGATATTAAAGATATAGCAACTGCACATACAACTTTTGATTTCGATGAACATTTGAAAAATAATGATAAAATAAATTTAAATAAATTGGGAAAATTTTAGGAGGAATAAAATGAAAAGTGAAAAAATAAGTTCAAAAGAATTATTTAATGCAATTGAGCAAATTCATGATGAAAAAGGAATAACAAAAGAATATTTAATAGATTCTTTAAAAATGGCTTTAGAAGCTGCATATAGAAAAAATTATGATACTAACGAAACTATAATGGTTGAATTAAATGCTCAAAATATAAAAGTATATGCTGTTAAAGAAGTTGTAGAAAAAGTAGAAGATTCTAACTTACAAGTGAATTTAAATGATGCAGTTAAAATTACTAAAAGAGCAAAAATTGGAGATAAAGTAAATGTGGAAGTTACTCCTAAAAACTTTGGTAGAATAGCAGCAGTTGCTGGTAAACAAATAATAGTTCAAAGATTAAGAGAAGCTGAAAGAGATTTAGTATATACTCAATATTCAGGTAAAGAAGGTCAAATAGTTGTTGGGATTGTTCAAAGAACAGATAAATTCGGAACAATAGTTGATTTAGGAAGAGTAGAAGCTGTAATTCCTTTAAAAGAACAAATTAAAACGGAACAATTACAAACACACCAAAGAATAAAAGCTTATGTAGAAAGTGTTACTGAATCAGGTAAATTTGGACCACAAATTGTATTATCAAGAAGAAATCCAAATTTAGTTAAAAAATTATTTGAATTAGAAGTTCCAGAAATAATTGATGGAGTTGTAGAAATAAAAGGAATAGCAAGAGAAGCTGGAAGTAGAACAAAAGTTGCTGTTTGGTCAAATGATGAAAATGTTGATCCGGTTGGTAGTTTAGTTGGTAAAAAAGGTATGAGAATACAACCAATAATAGATGAATTAAATGGTGAAAGAATAGATATTATACCATTTAGTGATGATATACCAAGTTATATTATAAATGCATTATCTCCAGCACCAATACTTGCTATTGATATTGAAGATGAAGAAAAAATAGCTACTGTAGTAGTTCCAGATGAAGCATTATCTTATGCAATAGGAGCAGGTGGACAAAATGTTAGACTTGCAGCAATACTTACAGGTTGGAAAATAGATATAAAAACACAAAGTCAAATACAAGATATTGTAGTAGAGTAATTAAAACTAAAAGAAATGGTAGGTGATTAATATATGGAACCTACAAGGACATGTATTTTATGTAAAAGGAAAAATAAAAAAAGTGAATTGTTAAGAATAGTTTCAAATGAAAAAAGAGAAGCTGTTTATGATGAAAAACAAAAAATAAATGCAAGAGCAATATATTTATGCAAAGATGTAAATTGTTTAAATAATTGTGAAAAACGTATATTAAAAAATAAGTTTAAATGTAAAATTGATATAGATAAAGATAAGTTAGTTGATATTATAAAAAAAATAGGTTTTGAATTGGGGGAATAATTTTGGGTAAAATTAAAGTATATGAATTAGCAAAACAATTGAATTTACAAAATAATGAAGTTGTTGAAAAGCTAAATAAAATGGGAGTAGAGGTGAAATCACACCTTTCAACGATAGAAGATTCTGTCGCTAAAGTTTTTTTGAAAAATGAACCAAAAAACGAAGTAAAAAAAGATGATAAAAAAGAAGAAGTAAAAGAACATGTTCATATAATTAGAAGAAATGTTAAAGTTATAAATACAGATGGTCAAAAAAGTGAAGTTGACCAAATAACTACAAATATAACAGGTGATATAAAAAAATCTCATACTGTTATAGATCAAAATCAAGAAAAAAGCTCATATAGTAAAGAAGGTTTAGGGGTAGTTACTCCTAGACAAAATAACTATAAAAGCCATAATTTTAATGATAGAAGAAATCAAAATGTAGTTATAACAAGAAATGGTAAAAAAGTAGATTCAGTTGTAGAAACAAAAGTTGAGGCAAAAGTTGAAGCAAATGTTGCAATACCAGTAGAAACAAAAGTAGAAGAAGTAAAAGTTGTAGAAGCAAATGTAAATGTAGAAAAAACTGAAAGAGTAAATAATGATTATTCAAGAGAAAATAACGGTTATAAAGGAAATAATGTAAATCCAAGATATAATTCAAATACTCCAAATGATAATAATAGAAATTTTACCCCAAACAGACAAAATTCTCAATCTACAGAAAATAGAAGACCATACAACAATAATAATCAAAATAACAATAATGGTTATAGAACAAATAATAACCCAAATGCTAGTGGTGGATATAATAATCAACAAAATAATAATGGTGGATATAATCAAAATAGAACTTATAATAATAACAATAATAATAATGCAAATACGGGTTATAGACCAAATAATAATCAAAATACTAGTGGTGGATATAATAACCAACAAAATAATAATGGTGGATATAATAGAACTCCAGGCGGATATAATAATAACAATAATTCTAATACTGGATATAGACCAAACAATAATCAAAATGCTAGTGGCGGATATAATAGAACTCCAGGTGGATACAATAACAATAGACCAAATAATAATGCTGGTGGATACAATAATGGTCAAAACAATAATGGGAATAACACATCATATCAAGTAAATAAATTCATGAAACAAGCGGCTACTTTACCGATTGAACAAAAAGAAACTAGAGAATATACTAATGTTATAGATAAGAAAAAATATTCTAGAGTTACTACTGTTGAGAAAAAAGAAAAATTAGATAAAAACAAATTAAGAGAAGAACAATCTAGAATTTCTACAACTCAATTAAAAGGTTTAGAAGTTAAATCTTCAAATGAACTTATGGATTTATATGTAAGACCAGGGGATTTCTATAAAAAAGGAAATAAAAGAAGAAATCAAAAACCACATAGAGCAAACTTAAATCAAACAAAAATCATACCTATGACAGAAGTTAAATTACCAGAAGTTATGAGTGTAAAAGAATTTTCTGAAGCTATAAAAAAACAATCTTCTGAAATAATTAAAAAATTATTTGCACTTGGTATAATGGCAACTGTAAATCAAGAAATTGATTTTGATACTGCATTTTTAATAGCAGAAGAATTTGGAATTACTGCAAATAAACAAATCATTGTAACAGATGAAGATATTTTATTTGATGATACTGAAGATGCAGATGAAAATTTAGAAGCAAGACCACCAGTTGTAGTTGTTATGGGACACGTTGATCATGGTAAAACATCACTTTTAGATAAAATCAGATGTGAAGATGTTGTAGCATGTGAAGCAGGTGGAATAACTCAACATATTGGAGCATATAAAGTAAAATGTAATTCAAGAGAAATATGTTTCTTAGATACACCAGGACATGAAGCATTTACTGCAATGAGAGCAAGAGGAGCACAAATTACAGATATAGCAATAATAATTGTAGCAGCAGATGATGGTATAAAACCACAAACTATAGAAGCAATAGATCATGCTAAAGCTGCTGGAGTATCTATAATAGTTGCAATAAACAAAATAGATAAACCTACAGCAAATGTTGATAAAGTAAAACAAGAATTATTACAAGTTGGACTTGTTGCTGAAGAATGGGGTGGAGATACAATTTGTATTCCAATATCTGCAGTGACTGGTGAAGGAATTGATACTTTACTTGAAATGATATTACTTGTAGCGGATATGAAAAATTTAAGAGCAAATCCAAATAAACAAGCAAAAGGAACAATAATAGAAGCAAGACTTGATAAAAATATTGGTACAATAGTTTCTATGTTAGTACAAAGAGGAACATTAAATGTTGGAGATACAATAGTAGTTGGAGATATAATTGGTAGAGTAAGAGCTATGAAAGATGATAAAGGAAATAAAGTTGATTCTGCAGGGCCTTCAACACCAGTTGAAATAATAGGGTTATCAAAAGTACCTCAAACAGGTGATATATTCTATGAAGTTGAAAATGAAAAAGTTGCTAAACATTTAGTTGAAAAAAGAAAAGCAAAACAACGTAGAGATTTAATAAAACAAGGAACAAAAGTAACATTAGACGATTTATTTGGTCAAATAAAAGAAGGTCAAGTAAAAGATTTAAATGTAATTGTAAAAGCTGATGTTCAAGGTTCAGTTGAAGCATTAAAAGAATCTTTAGAAAAATTATCAAATGATGAAGTAAGAGTAAGAATATTACATGCTTCAACAGGTGGAATAAAACAAAGTGATGTAACACTTGCTTCTGTATCAAATTCAATAATAATTGGATTTAATGTAAGACCAGAAACTTCAGTACAAGCACAAGTGAAAAAAGAAAATATAGATATGAGATTATATAGCGTAATATATGATGCTATAGATGATGTAGAAACAGCATTAAAAGGTCTTATGCCTAAAAAATACAAAGAAATTATGCATGGAACAGCAGAAGTTAGAAAAATCTTTAATATTACTGGTGCTGGTATAATAGCTGGATGTTACGTAACAAAAGGTAAAATGATAAGAAACTCAATGGTAAGACTTGTTAGAGATTCTATAGTTTTATTTGAAATAAAAATAGATTCTTTAAAAAGAGAAAAAGATGATGCAAGAGAAGTTGCTGAAGGTTATGAATGTGGAATAAAATTAGAAAATTTCACAGATATAAAAGAAGGCGATATCTTTGAATGTTTCGAAATGGTAGAAGAAAAGAGATGATAAGCAATGAGTCAAAGACATGAGAGAATGGAACAAGATGCAAAAGTTGCACTTAGTCAAATAATATCATACGAAGTTAAAAATCCTTTAGTATCAGGACTATTATCTGTTACAGATGTAAAAATAACTCCAGATCAAAAATATGCAAAAGTATATATTAGTATATTTGGAAGACAAAATAAAGCAAAAGTTTTAGATGCTTTAAAAAGTTCAAGTGGATTTATTAGAAGTAGTTTAGGTAAAAAAGTAAAAGTTAGAAATGTTCCAGCACTTACTTTTGTTATTGATGATTCTATAGAATATGGTTCTCGTATGGAAAAAATCATAAAAGATGTTATAGATAATGATGAAAAAAATATTACCAATAATGAAGATATAACATAAAAATATTTTAAAGTTATTTTAAAATTCTTTTAAATATTTATTTAAGTATATATTATTAGTATAATTAAAAACAAAATGTGTATATACCTTTATATTTTATTGATTAATAATTTAATATAAAGGTATATAATATTATATAGAGAAAAGAGTAGGTTGATGTTTTATGTTTAAAGAGGCAATAAAATTAATTAATAAATCAGAAAAAATATATATTGTTAGTCATGAAAATCCAGATGGAGATGCAATTGGTTCTAGTTTTGCATTAAATTTTGCATTAAAAAAATTAGGTGAAATTTCAAATGTAATAATGCCAATATGTTCAGAAGATTTTAAATTTTTACCTAATATAGATGAATGTGTAAGTAAAGTATCAGAAGAAGATAATGAATATGATTTAATTATTTGTTTAGATTCTAGTAATAGTAGTAGACTTGCATGTAGTCAAGAAGATTTTGAAAAAGCAAAAACTATTCTTGTAATAGATCATCACGAAATTGTAAAAAATTATGGTGATGTAAATTGTGTAGATCCTCAAATTCCTGCAACTTGTGAACTTATATATAATTTATTAACAGAAATGAATATAGAAATAGATAAAAAAACAGCAACATATTTATATACTGGAATTATGACAGATACGGGTAGTTTTAATTATTCTAATACAAAACCATCAACGCTATATATAGCTTCAAAATTACTTGAAAAAGATATTGATTTTGCAGATATATGTAAAAGATTAAATGATACAATAAAAGAATCTAAATTAAAATTAATTGCTAAAACAATAGATAATATGGAAGTATATTTAGATGGTAAAATTAGATATTCATATATAGATAAAAATACATTAAATAATTTAAATATAACTGATGAAGAAGCAGAAGGAATGGTAAATTATTTAAGAAGTGTAGAAAATACTCAAGTAGCTATTTATGTAAGAGAAAAAGAAAATGGCGAACAAAAAGTAAGTATGAGATCAACAGAATTATTAGATGTTGCTAAAATTGCTATACAATTTGGTGGTGGAGGTCATTCTAGAGCTGCTGGTTATACTATGCAAAAATCATATGAGGAAGAAAAAATAAAATTATTAAATGTAGTAGAGGAGATGTTAAAGTGATTATACCTCAGGTTAAAAATGGAATATTAAATGTAGATAAACCTCAGGGTATAACATCACACGATGTTGTGGATGTTATACGAAAGATTTTTCCTAAAGTTAAAGTTGGACATACTGGTACACTTGATCCTTTAGCAACTGGTGTTTTACCTATTTGTATTGGTGAAGCAACAAAACTTACGGATAATTTAACTTCTGAAAATAAAGTGTATAAGGTTAAAATGTTATTAGGTGTTGAAACAGATTCTTATGATATACTTGGGAAAATAGTTTTCGCAAGTGTTGTAAATAAAGATGAAATCTATATAAAAGAAAGAATTAAAAGATTTATAGGTAAACAATTACAAACACCACCTATATATAGCGCAAAAAGAGTAAATGGAAAAAGAGCATATTTATATGCAAGAGAAGGTAAAGAACTTGAATTAGAACCTAGAAAAATAGAAATATTTGATATTGAAAATATAAATGTTAATTTAGATAAAAAAGAAGTTGAATTTAAAGTTTTTTGTACTAAAGGTACATATATTAGAAGTTTAGTAAATGATATTGGTAAAAAAATAGGTTGTGGAGCTACAATGAGTGAATTAAGAAGACTTAAAACAGGTGATTTTTCTATTGAAAAAAGTATTGAATTAGATAAATTTTTAAAGTTAGATTATGAAGCTATGCTAGATAAAATAATTACAATTGAAGAATATTATAAAGACTTAAAAAAAGTAGTTCTTTCAAAAGAAGATTATACAAAATTTTTAAATGGAGTAAAATTACCTTTTGCTTTGCAAGAAGGTTTAGTAAATGTACATTGTGAAGGTAAATTTAGAGCATTAGGAATGATAAAAAATAATGAATTAAAAAGATATTTAGTTGATTAAAAAATAAAATATAAGTGAGTAAGTTAATATGTATAAAAATGTATTAACTTACTTTTTTTGTTTTAACAATAAACAATTCAATAGAAGAGGCAAAAAAATATTTAAATCATTTTAAAGTAATAGATGGAATTTTAGAATATATAATAACAGCAGAAGAATTTCAAATAATAGGTTTTAAAAAGTATAAAAACAATATCAAATGCTATGTGATATATTAGAATATAGTACAAATGGAACAAGATGGAATGCATACAAAACAAATTCAACAATAACAATTACTTATGTAGGAACTTAAAATTAAATAATTAAATAATTAAATAATTAAATAAAACAAAAAAATAATAATATAATATAAAAAAACAATCAAAAATATATTTTTTTGATTGTTTTTGCTTAACTTACTTGATAATTTATGAAGTATATAGTAAAATGTAAAAAGTAGAGATATAGTGTGGAGGCTAGTATATGAAAATTAAAAAATATAATAAAAAAGGTATTACTTTAGCAGTTTTAATTGTAACTATTATAATAACAATGTTGCTTGTTTCAGCTATAGTGGTTTCTTATTCTAGTATAAAAAATTCAACGAAAAAAAAGGAATTTGCAAAAGAAATATATTCTATTCAACAATTAGTGGATGCATATAAATTTAAAAACGAGAAATATCCAGTTAATACTAATATTACGTTTTCAATAGCAACATTAGAAAATGAAGATAAAATCCAATTTATAAATGAACCAGGCTATAGTTCAAATGAAGTAATTTTCAAAATTATAGATTTATATGAAGCAGGAATTGAAAGTACAACAAGAGGTATGCAAAAAAATTCAAATACTAATGATATCTATGTAGTATCTGAAAATACGGGTAAAGTTTTTTATTTAAAAGGTGAAGAAATAGGAGATAGGGTATATTATACTTTATCAGATGATTTAAAAAAAGAAATCGGTTTAACAGTTTAATGAGGTATTTATATGAATAAAAAAAATAAAAAAGGTATATCCCTTATGGTTTTAATGGTAACTATAGCTGTAATGACTATGTTACTTACAACAGCTACTTTTGCTGGTGTAAAATCAATGGAAAGAACTAAAAAAATGAAATTTGCTAGTGAGTTAGCTTTTGTAAAAGAATCTGTTGATTCATATATATTAAATAACAATAAGGAATATCCGGTTAGTAATACTATTATACTTGATATTTCAAAAGTTTCAGGTGGTTCTATAGATCAATTTAATGGTGAAACTATAAGTGGTAATAAAGTTAATTTATATGAAATTAATATGAGTTTACTTGGTAAAATGGATACAGTATATGGTAAAAAAAGTGGTGGAAATGATGATGTTTTTGCTATTTCTAAAGATACAAAAAAAATATATTATATAAGAGGTTTAAAAGTTTCATCAGTTACTTATTATACTTTAAATGATGAATTAAAAGATATTATAAATTATATATCAACAGATGATAGTTTAATAAAAGATGGTATTAAATTTGAAGAGTCAACAAAAGATTGGACAAATCAAAAAGTATCAGCAAAAATAAAAGTACCAGCAAGTTATACAAATGTTGTTGTAACAGTGAAACAAACAGGCTATTCTGGTGTAATATTAACAGGAACATTAGAAGAAAATTATAATATATATAATGCAAAAAGTTTAGATACAGATATAGTTGGTAATTATTCTGTTAGTGTACAATATAAAAAAGGTACAACTGATACATATGAACAAAATTTTGAAGTAAAAAATTATGATGGTACAAAACCTTCAATCACTTTTGAATCACCATTTGTAGTGAAAAAAATGGAAGATAAACAAAACAATGAAATGTATTCATATATAAATATTGTAAGTTCTAGTGATGATAAAAGTGGTGTTAAAGTTATAAAATATGAAAATGTTAAATTAGATAGTTCACAAAAAAACACATATTTTAAAACTAGCGGTATAGTTGCACAAGGTAATATATTAAAAATTCAAGAAGGTTCAGATTATATTTCTGTATATATTGAAGATAATGCAGGAAATTTTGAAATATATGAATTTGATTTATAAATTATAAAAATAATAAAAGGTAATAAAAATAGATAATGTTTTTATATTTTATTCATAGAAACGGAGGGAATGTTGTGGCAATATCAAAAAAAGGTTTTTCTTTAGTAGCTTTAATGGCAACAGTAGCAATAATGATTGTTTTAACGACAACTGTTGTTATATCAGGTATTAATACATCAAATAATTCAAAAAAAATAGCTTTTGGTACTGAAATAAGTTCAGTTGAAACATCCGTAAATGCATATAGTGATAAAAACAATGGAATGTATCCAATAGGTGATAGTATAGAATTAGATATTTCAGCATTAACAACTAAAGCAAAATCACAATTTGTAGATAATGGTGAAACAATAATAAATGATAAAATAAATTTGTATGAAATAGAGTATGATAAAATAGGTATAACAACACTTAAATTAGGTGAAAAAAAAGATGGTGATAATGATATATATGTAGTATCAGAGAAAACAGGAAAAGTATATTATGCAAAAGGAAATAAAATTGGTGGAGAAATATATTTTTGCAAAACTGCTGAAATAGAAAATTTATTATCGTATAATTTAGATTCAAATTTAAAATCATCCAAAACACCTGTATTATTTGAACCTAATAATACAAAATGGACAAATAAAGACGTTACGGTTATGGTTAAAATACCAAAATCATTAACTATAGTGGATGTAGTTTCTAATGGGACTAGTGTACCTCCAACTACAGGAGATGCAGATTATAATAAATATTTAGCTACAGTAACTCAAAATGGAGAAGTTATTGTAAATTATAAAGAAAATAGTACTGATACACAAACTTTAGAAGCAAAATATGAAATTAAAAATATAGATAAAGTTGTACCGAGTGTGACAGTAAATAATACTCTAGAATCAGCATATAATAACGAAGAAAATATATTGGGATACCTTAAAATTTTATCTAAATCAGATGCATTAAGTGGTATTAAAAATATTAAATTTGATACGGAAAGTGTTACAAATAATATATTTGATTATTTTCAACAAAATGGAACTAAATTAGAAAGTGACACTATTGTTGTAAATAAAGGAGTATTTAATATTACTGTATATGTTGAAGATAATGCAGGGAATTTTGCTTCTGTTGTAATACCAATATCAACTTAAATAATAAATAATAAAATATTAATAATTGAAACAATAATAATAAAATAAACTTATATATTTAATTTTTTTTAAAATGTGATATAATTATTTTATATATTAATATCTGTTGATAGTTTGGGATAATAGTATATGTTTAAAAGTCAAATAATATAAAAAATACACTATCTAAATTTAAGGGGGAATAAAAAATGGAAAATATTAAATTAGGAATTAATGGATTTGGAAGAATTGGAAGATTGGTACTTAGAGTATCTTTAGAAAGAGACAATATTGATGTTTTAGCAATAAACGATCCTTTTGTAGATCTAGAATATATGAAATATATGTTAAAATATGATACAATACATGGTAAATTTAATGGTGATATACAAGTAGAAAATGGTAATCTTGTAGTTAATGGTAAAGTTATAAAAGTATTTAACTGTAAAGAACCAAGTCAAATTCCTTGGGGAGAAGCTGGAGTTGAATATGTAGTTGAATCATCAGGTGTATTTACAACTATGGATACTGCAAATGCTCACTTTGTTGGTGGAGCAAAAAAAGTAATAATATCTGCACCATCTAAAGATGCTCCTATGTTTGTTATGGGCGTAAATAATGAAGAATATAAAACAGATATGAATATAGTATCTAACGCTTCTTGTACAACTAACTGTTTAGCACCACTTGCTAAAGTTGTTCATGATAAATTTGGAATTGTTGAAGGTTTAATGACTACAGTTCATTCAGTAACTGCTACTCAAAAAACAGTTGATGGTCCATCTCATAAAGATTGGAGAGGTGGAAGAGCAGCAACATACAACATCATACCATCTTCAACAGGAGCTGCAAAAGCAGTAGGTAAAGTAATACCATCTTTAAATGGTAAATTAACAGGTATGTCTTTTAGAGTTCCAACTCTTGATGTATCAGTTGTTGATTTAACTTGTAGATTAGAAAAAGCTGCAACTTATGAAGAAATTGTTAAAGCAATAAAAGAAGCTTGTGCTAATGAATTAAAAGGTGTAATGGATTGGACAGAAGATAGTGTTGTATCTTCAGATTTCATACATGATTCACATACATCAATATTTGATGTTAATGCAGGTATTGCATTAAATGATAACTTTGTAAAATTAGTTTCTTGGTATGATAATGAATGGGGTTATTCAAATAAAGTTATAGATTTAATAGAACATATGCAAGTTGTAGATAAAAAATAAAAATAATAAAAGTATACATATATCCAAAATATAATTATTAAAATATATTTTGGATATATGTGATGTTTAAATAATTTTTTAAGAATTAGTTTAAAAATGATTTTTATTTGTTAATATTTTAGTATATTTGATTGAAAGGTGGAAGATTAGTTTGAATAAAAAAACTGTAAGAGATATAGAAGTAAGTAAAAAGAGAGTATTAGTAAGATGTGATTTTAATGTGCCGTTTGATAAAAATGATCCTAGTAAAATAACATCAGATAAAAGAATAATTGAATCTTTAAAAACTATTAATTATTTAATAAATGCAGGTGCAAAGGTTGTTCTTTGTTCACATTTAGGTAAAACAGGACAAGATTTATCACTTGAACCTGTTGCAAAAAGATTATCTGAATTGTTAAATAAAAATGTTATTTTAATTAAAGATATATTATCTAAAGAAGCAATTCAAATTGTAAATAATATGGAATCAGGAGATGTTGTTTTATTAGAAAATACAAGAATGTTTAAAGAAGAAGAAGAAAATGAAGAAAATTTTTCTAAATCTTTAGCAGCTTTTGGTGAAGTTTTTGTTAATGATGCTTTTGGTAGTAGTCATAGAGCTCATGCATCAACTGTTGGTGTAACAAAATATTTACCTTCTGTTTGTGGTTTTTTAATTGAAAAAGAATTGCTTGCACTTGGAAAAGGAATTGATGAACCAAAAAGACCTTTAGTAGCAATAATAGGTGGTGCAAAAGTTTCTAGTAAAATTAATATTTTAACTAGCTTTTTAGACAAAGTAGATACAATATTAATTGGTGGTGGAATGGCATATACATTCTTAAAAGCTAAAGGCTATAAAATTGGGAAATCAATATGTGAAGATGATAAATTAGATATAGCTGAGAAAATTTTAAAAATGGCAAAAGATAAAAACATTAACTTTTTATTACCAATAGATTTAGTTGTTGCAACTGAAATATCAGATACTGCAAATGGTGAAATAGTAGACATTGATAATATTGGAGATGATTATTCTGGTGTAGATATTGGTCCAAAAACGATTGAAATGTATGTAGACCAAATAAAAAGAGCACAAACAATAGTGTGGAATGGTCCTGTTGGAATATTTGAAATAAATGCATTTTCAAAAGGAACAAAAGCAATAGCAGAAGCTATGGCAAATACTAATGCTATAACAATAGTTGGTGGTGGTGATAGTGCTGCTGCAATAGAAAAATATGATTTAGAAGATAAAGTAACTCATTTATCAACAGGTGGAGGAGCTTCGCTTGAATTTATGGAAGGTAAAAAATTACCAGCTATAGAAGCTTTAAATGATAAAGAATAATTACAAAATTAAAATAGTAAAGGAGAATATGATTAAATATCATATAAAAAAATTATGGAGAAAAAATCAAATACAACTAAAGATTCGAAAACTACTGTAAAAAAAAGTGTAAAAAAAACTAATACATCTAAAACAAAAAGCACTAATAAAACTACACAAAATAAAAGTAATATGAATATTAAACCTAATTTAAAAAATAATATTAAATTAGGTAATATTACTGTTGATAAGAAAAAAATATCTATATTTATAGGTATAATTGTTTTACTAATAGTATTATTGGTGATATTTTTAAATAAAGGCGTTAAAATAAATGAAGAGACTGATATATCTAAATTAGATGCTAAAAAAAATTCAGAACAAATATCACAAAAATATAATGAAGAAGGTATGAAAGCACAATTTTTAGTTGATTATGATGCAGTTCAAACTGCTTCAGCTATGTATATGTTAAATAATATGTCAAGTGAATCAAGTTCTCTAGATAGTATACTTTCAACATTAAAAGATGATTTGAAAAAAGAAAAATTTGAAGTTTTAGATACACAAAGACCAAATATATGGAATGGTGATTGGAGTATAAATCAAGAAGGTACAATTAAATTTAAATTTAAAACAAAATCAATAGAACCTATTTGGATAAATGATCAAGATTTAGTTAATAAAATAATATTAAATTAGATTTTAACTTTTTAAATTTTGATTATTAAATTTTAACTTTAAAATAAGGATGGTAGAATTATATGAGAAAAAAAATTATTGCTGGAAATTGGAAAATGAATTATACAATGTTGCAATCACAAACTTTTATAGATGAAATACAAGATAGTATAAATACAAAAGAAGTTGATGTTGTTATATGTCCAAATTTTGTTGTATTATCTGAAGTAATTGATATGCTTGAAGAAACAAATATTTCTGTTGGGGCACAAAATGTATATTTTGAAGATAACGGAGCATATACTGGTGAAGTTTCAGCTGAAATGTTGCTTTCTGTGGGAGCTAAATATTGTATTGTTGGACATAGTGAAAGAAGACAATATTTTAAAGAAACAAGTGAAGAAGTAAATAAAAAAGCAAAAAAATTATTAGAAAAAGATATAAAACCAATTGTTTGTGTAGGCGAAACTTTAGAACAAAGAAATTCAAATGAAATGTTTAATGTTATAGAAAAACAAATTGAAGAAAGTTTAAAAGATATTGAAACTTTTTATATGCAAAAAGATGTAGTGGTTGCATATGAACCAGTTTGGGCAATAGGTACAGGTGTTACAGCTACTTCTACACAAGCAGAAGAAATGTGTAAATTTATTAGAGAAAATATAGCAAAAATATATGATGATTCTATAGCACAAAAAGTTAGAATATTATATGGTGGAAGTGTAAAGCCAAGTAATGCAAAAGAAATACTAGAAATGGATAATATAGATGGTGCTTTAGTTGGTGGCGCAAGTCTTACGAAAGATTTTGTTGCTATTGTAAATTATCAATAAAGATGATATAATAACAAGACTGTAGAAGTTTCTGCAGTAGAAAGCGGTGTAAACAAAATGAAAGGTAAACAACAATTTTTACTTATGATAATGGATGGAGTTGGACTAAATGATGAAGAAAAAGGTAATGCTTTTAAGACAGCTAAAACTCCAAATATAGATAGATGTATAGCAAAATATCCTAATACATATGTACACACAAGTGGTTATGCAGTAGGTCTTCCAGAAGGACAAATGGGGAATTCGGAAGTGGGTCATACAAATATAGGAGCAGGTAGAGTTGTATATCAAGAACTTACAAGAATTTCAAAAGATATAGAAGAAGGTACATTTTTTAAAAATGAAGAACTTTTAAACGCTATAGAACATGTTAAAAAAAATGAAAACAATTTACATTTGATAGGATTAGTTTCAGATGGAGGGGTTCATAGTCATATAAATCACTTATATGCATTATTAAATCTTGCAAAAGAGCATAATTTAGAAAATGTATATATACACGCTATAACTGATGGAAGAGATACAAATCCAATATCAGCTATAGATTATTTGAAAAAATTAGAAGATAAAATAAAAGAAATCGGTGTTGGTAAAATAGCAACAGTTCAAGGTAGATATTATGCAATGGATAGAGATAATAGATGGGACAGAGTGAAACTTGCTTATGATAGCATAGTAAATGGAATAGGAAATTCAGTTAAAACTGTTCAAAAAGCAGTTGAAAATTCTTATGAAATGCAAGAATTTGATGAGTTTATAAAACCAATTGTTATAACAGATAAAAATGATGAAGCAATAGGTAAAATAAAAGATAATGATTCAGTTATATTTTTTAATTTTAGACCAGATAGATCTAGAGAAATAACAAGAGCAATAAAAGATGTTAATTTTAAAGAATTTGAAACAAAAAAAATAGAAAATTTAATGTATGTAACAATGACTTCATATGATGAAAAATTTACATATGTTAAAGTTGCATATAAACCACAAGTTTTAACAAATACATTAGGTGAATATATATCAAATAAAGGGTATACACAATTAAGACTTGCTGAAACAGAAAAATATGCACACGTAACATTTTTCTTTAATGGTGGAGAAGAAAAAGCATATGAAGGTGAAGATAGATGTTTAATTAATTCACCAGATGTTGCAACTTATGATTTGAAACCAGAAATGTCAGCTAGAGAAATAACAGAAAAAGCAATAGAAGCTATTGATTCAAAAAAATATGACTGTATAATAATGAATTATGCAAATGGTGATATGGTTGGACATACAGGAAATTTTGAAAAAGTAGTAGAAGCAGTTGAAGTTTTAGATGAATGTGTTGGTAAAGTAATATCTAAAATTGAAGAGGTAAATGGAGAGGCTTTAATTACAGCAGATCATGGTAATTGTGAATATATGGTTGATTTAAAAACAGGTGAAGCTATAACATCACATTCAACTTTTGATGTTCCACTTATTGTAGTATCAAATAGAGTAAAAAGTATTGAAAATGGTAAATTATCAGATATATCTCCAACTTTAATTAGTATGATGGGTGAAGAAATACCAGAAGAGATGACAGGAAAAAATTTATTAGAATTGATTTAAATTGAATTGATTTAAATTAAATTAATTTTAAAATTTGTTAATAAAGGAGGGAAACTTTATGGCAAAAAAAGAGCCTAAAAAAGTTCATTTTGAATGTCCAAATGAAAAATGTGATTATTTAATAACTGTAAAAGAAGAGTATTTAGAAGAAGAATCATTTAAAGAACAGATTAATCAAATAAAATGTCCAAAATGTGGTTCAAATGGTTTCAAAAAAGTAAGTGAAAAAAAAGAAATTGAAATCAAGAAAAAAATAGAATCAGAAAAAAAGAAAAAAGAAGAAAAAAGAGTTAATGAAGTAAAAGCAGAGATTACCAATGAGATTAAAAAGACACTTAAGGAATTGTTATATTTGTTAGAAAAGAAAAAAATAACACCTGAAGAATTTATAGCATCTTTTTATAATATTTCATTTGATATTATAGTTTCTAAAAAGGAAAACATAAATCCAGATTTTTTAAAAGAAAAAGAAAGAATATCTAAATTATGTGATCCTATTATATCAGCTCATAAATTAGAAGAAGATTTAGATACAATAATAGTAAATTATGATATAAAACAAACTAAATTATATAGAGCATATAATTTAAAATATATATATGGTGATGATTCTTTATATGAAGAATTTAAAACTGAAAATGAAGATTTTGGTATTATTAAGTCAGAAAAATCAGATGAATTAAAAGAGATAGACGAAATTGAAAAAGATGATATAGAAAGAAAAGAAGTAGAACAATTAATAAAAGAATTGGCGACAGATACTGAAATTCAAAAAAGAGAAAATGAATCTCAAATAAATAGAAAAAATTCTGAAACTAAAAGAGATATAGAAGAAAATTCAAATGACTTTATAAAGAAATTACAAAAAAACTTGAAAAAATAAAATGTGGAATTTTAAAAATATGTTGAAAAACTTTTTAATTAAGGAGAATATGTATGGCAAAATTATATTTTAGATATGGTACTATGGGTTCAGGTAAAACTATTGATTTGTTAAAAGCAGCGCAAAATTATAACGAAAAAGATAAGCATGTTTATCTTTTTACAGCAAAAATTGATAATAGATTTAAAACTGGGAAAATACATACTAGAATAGGGTTATCAAGAGATGCAGAAGTTTTTGATAATGATACAAATTTATATGATTTAATTGCTAATGAAAAAAATATACCAGATTGTATTTTAATAGATGAATCACAATTTTTATCTAAAGATCAAGTATATCAATTAAGTGATATTGTAGATTATTTAAATATTCCAGTTATATGTTATGGATTAAGAAGTGATTTTAAACAAGATTTATTCGAAGGTTCAAAACATCTTTTAGAAATAGCTGATAAAATAGAAGAAATAAAAACAATTTGTAAATGTGGTAAAAAAGCAACTACTAATATGAGAGTAATTGATAATAAAGTTATTACAGAAGGTGAAACTATTTTAATAGGTGGAAACGATATGTATGAAGCTATATGTAGAAAATGTTATAAAAAATATATAAATGAAGGATATAATTTATATTAATAATTCAATTATAAATATAAATATATATCCTCAAATAAAAGAAAAAGAGGTTTTTTATGAATAAAGAAATTTTTAAACCAATAATGGCATTGATTTTTGCAATTATATCATTAGCTATAAATATTAGTTTTATAATTGAATTATTAATATATAAAGATTATAGTATAATTATGTTGATTGGGATGCTTGGATTTATGGGGATACCTTATATATTTAATATTTTTTCAATAATATTAAATTCTAAGTATAAAAAAAATAAAAATGTAGAAAAAAATAAATTTTATAATATAAATAATATATTGAATATAGTATTTAATACAGTATCTATAATGTTAACTTTAATTTTTTATGTATGGGCTGCTATAGTATTTTTAAGTTATTTAGACGATTTTGTTGGACTTTTTTTTGGATAAAAATAAAGTAATTTAAAGTAGATAGTTAAAATAAAAAATGTGAGGGGAAACTAAAAAGTTTCTCCTCACATTTTTTTTTATATTTATTTTAAAAAAATGTTGAAATGATTTCAATTGTTATACCACTAATTACACCTATAGCATAAAGTAATCCAACAATTTTCAAATTTTCTTTTATATTAGTATTCGTTTTAAATAGTACAATTAAACCAATTCCAGCACCACTACATAAACCAGCTATAATAGAAGCAAAACTAATATTTCCTGATATATATAATTCAGTAAGTAAAATAGAAGATGCACAATTAGGTATAAGACCAATAAGCCCAGCTATAAATGGTTGGAATATACTACCATGCATAAGTAAATATGATAAATTTTCTTCACCTATTAGCCAAATAACTGTATTTAAAATAAAAGAGATTGCAAGTATAAAACCAAAAATATTTAATGTATGTTTTAAAGCTGGTTTTAAAATACCTTCATTTTCATTTTCACAATTACAATGAGAATGTGAACACATATCTTTTAAATGTTCATGTCTATTTTTATCAATTTTAGTTTTATCCAGTCTTTTATTAATTACAAAATCAATTACACTACCAAATAAAATTGCGATTAATATTTTAATAATAAGTATTTTTAAAATAACAAAAAAATTATCTGGATTTGATATAAGTATAGGGATAGCTTCATCAGATGTAGATATAAAAACAGCAATTAAAGTACCAAGTGTTATTATTCTACCAGAATATAAACTAGCTGCTGCTCCTGAAAAACCACATTGTGGAAAGCATCCAAGAATTGCTCCAATAACAGATCCAAATTTGCCTGAATTAGCAAGCGATTTATTTATTTTATCTGATGCTTTATGTTCAATAAATTCAATTATTAAGTATGAAATAAAAAGAAATGGTAATAATTTCAATCCATCTATTAAAGTATCAAAAACAATTTCTAACATAAGTAACCTCCAATTTAACATTAAATAATTATACTATATATTTTTTTGAATGTCAAATTATAAAATTCATAACTTTTTAAATTTTGATTTACTTTTATATATTTTATGATATAATAAAACAGGTGGTAATTAATGGATGTTGAAGAATTTAAAAAATATGATATTATTTATGTTATAGGTCATACAAATCCTGATGCAGATTCTATATTTTCTAGCATTATTTTATCTAATGTTTTGAAAAAAAAAGGTATAAATGCTAAATTTGCAATTTTAAAAAAAGCATATAATTATTCGTATGAAGATGAAAAAGTAATAACAGAATATATAAAAGAATCACCTATAGTATTAGAAAATGAGGATACAGAAAAATATAAATTTATATTGGTAGATCATAATGATCCAGCTCAATCAGTTAATAAAGGGGAGTTTATTTGTGCTTTTGATCATCATATAAATATTGGTAAAATTGATAAGTGTTTTTCAAAAGAATATACCAGTACTTTATTATATATATATGATTTGTTTAAAGAAGAATATCAATTTAGTGAATATGAAAAAAAAATTATAGCAATATCTGTTATATGTGATAGTGAATATTTATCTAGTAGTAGGTTTTCAAAAAACGATAAAAAACTTTTTGATAGTTTAAATCAAAACATTGATATTGATGAGTTTAGAAAGAAATATTTTAAAGTTACAGATTTAAATAAAGAGATACAAGAAGTTTGCGATAATAATTATAAAAAATATAATATAAATGAAATAGAGATTAATAGAATTATTATAAAAGTATATAATGAAAATATGAACTTTTTAGATAAATATATAAAATACTTGTTAAACAAACATGGATATTGGCTTCTTATTTGGTGTGAATACGATAATAAAAAAACATATATTATATTTATTAATAATGGTATTTTAACAAGATTTGAATATGATTATATAAATACTAGTTCAGTACTTACAATAAAAGAATTGGTAAAAAGGAAAATTATTTGAAATATAAATTAAAAGGTAAATTTTATATTTTAATAATAAATAAAAATAAAAATAGAAAGGAGTAAAGTAAAATGAAAAAAAATCAAAAAAATGAATTTTCTGTATTATCATTTGTGTTTGGTATTATTAGTATAATAGTAACTTTGATAATGTATATTAGTGTGAAATGTGGATCAATAGGTTATTTAATTATGTTGATGGTTGCTCCTACAATAGGACCTATTGTTTTTATATGTATACTTTTAGCTATATTATTTGGTTCTATTTCTTTAAAATCGGATAAGAGAAAATTTTCAATAATAGGTTTGTCTAGCGGCATTTTATCAATAATTATTTTTGTTATTTTCGTATATGAAATGGTTAAGATAATAATGATGTATAATTAATTATTTTATATTTTAGTTCACAGTATATAATTAAAGCTTATATACTGTGGACTTTTAATCATTTTATGGTATAATATTATATAAAAAAGAAGGTGGAATTATGAGTTTTGTACATTTGCATATGCATACAGAATATAGCTTATTAGATGGTGCTATTAAAATAGATAAATTAGTTGATAAAGTAAAAGCAATGGGCATGAATTCTGTTGCTATAACTGATCATGGAAATATGTTTGGTGTAATTGAGTTATATAAAAAATGTATGGCTGAAGGTATAAAATCTATAATTGGTTGTGAAGTATATGTTGCTCCTAGAAGTAGACTTGATAAACAAGGTAAAGTTGATAGTGAACCAAATCATTTAGTTTTACTTGCAATGAATAATACTGGTTATAAAAATTTAATGAAATTATGTTCAATAGGTTTTACAGAGGGTTTTTATTATAAGCCTCGTATTGATATGGAAGTTTTAGAAAAATATAATGAAGGTTTAATTTGTTTATCTGCTTGTCTTGCAGGAGGTATGGCTAAACAAATAGTTGCAAATAATGTAGAAGGTGCAAAAGTTTTAGCAAAAGAATTTTTAAAAATATTTGGTAAAGATAGATATTATTTAGAAATGCAAGATAATAAATTAAGGGAACAAATAATTGTAAATCAAAAATTAGTTGAAATATCGAATGAACTTGGAATAGGACTTGTTGCAACAAATGATTGTCATTATTTAGAAAAAGAGGATTATGATTTTCATGAAATTCTTCTTTGTATACAAACAAGAAAAACTTTAGATGATGAAGATAGAATGAAATTTGGTGTAAATGAATTTTATTTAAAATCACCTGAAGAAATGAGTAGAGCATTTTTAAATTTTGAAGAAGCAATTTCTAACACTCAAAAAATAGCTGATATGTGCGATGTTTCAATTGAATTTGGTAATACAATTTTACCTGAATTTAAAATAGAAGGAGATGTTTCTCATTTAGAATATTTTACTAAATTATGTTACGATGGTTTAGAAAAAAAATATGATATAAATAAAAGAGAAGAAGCAAAAAAAAGATTAGATTATGAAATTAGTGTTATTGATAAAATGGGGTATATTGATTATTTTTTAATTGTTGCAGATTTTATAAATTATGCAAAATCACAAAATATAGCTGTAGGACCAGGTAGAGGTAGTGGAGCAGGTTCTATTGCAGCATATTTAATGAATATAACGGATATAGATCCTTTAAAATTCAATTTGATTTTTGAGCGTTTTTTAAATCCTGAAAGAGTTAGTATGCCAGATTTTGATATTGATTTTTGTTATGAAAGAAGACAAGAAGTAATTGATTATGTTGGTAATAAATATGGACATTCTCATGTTGCTCAAATTATAACATTTGGAACTATGGCTGCTCGAGCAGCTATACGTGATGTTGCTAGAGCTGTAAATATACAATATCAAAAAGCAGATAAAATTGCAAAATTAGTTCCACATGAATTAAAAATGACAATAGATAGAGCTTTGGAAGTAAGTAGTGAATTAAAAGAAATGTACTTACTTGATAATGATACAAAATTAATTATTGATGTTGCGAAGAAAGTTGAAGGTATGGTAAGACATGCTTCAACTCATGCTGCTGGTGTTGTTATAACAAAAGAACCTGTTGTAAATTATGTACCACTTTATGAAAATCAAGGTGTCATTTCAACTCAATTTACAATGACCACTTTAGAAGAATTAGGCCTTTTGAAAATGGATTTTTTAGGTCTTAGAACTTTAACTGTTATATCAGATGCTAAAAAATTAATAAAGAAAATACATGGAATAGATATTGAGTTTAATAATGAATTGGATGATAAAGATACTTTTAAATTATTACAAGAAGGTAAAACTATAGGTGTTTTTCAAATGGAAAGTAAAGGTTTTAAACAAATGATGGTTAAATTAAAACCTGATTGTTTAGAAGATATAATTGTTATGATATCTTTGTATAGACCAGGACCAATGGAACAAATACCTAGATATATAAAAAACAAGAATTCAAATGGCGAAATAGAGTATACACACAGTTCTCTAGAACCTATTTTAAAGGTTACAAATGGATGTATGGTATACCAAGAACAAGTAATGCAAATATTTAGAGATTTAGCTGGATATAGTTTTGGAAGAGCTGATCTTGTAAGAAGAGCAATGAGTAAGAAAAAATTAGATGTAATGGAAAAAGAAAGAACAGTATTTATTGAAAATGCAATTAAAAATAATGTTGACGAAAAAAGTGCAAATAAAATATTTGATGAAATTGCAGAATTTGCAAAATATGCATTTAATAAATCACATGCTGCGGCATATGCTGTTATTGCTTATCAAACAGCATATTTAAAAACACATTATCCACATGAATTTATGGCTGCTACAATGAATAGTATGCTTGGTAATTTAAATAAAATACCTGAATATATACAAGAATGTAGAGAAATGAAAATAGAAGTTTTAAAACCAGATATAAATGAAAGTTTTTCAAAATTTGCTGTTATAAATGGAAAAATAAGATTTGCGCTTACTACTATAAAAAATGTAGGAGAAAATGCAATAAATGAAATAATACAAAATAGAAAAGCATTTGGGAATTTTAAGAATTTCTTTGATTTTTGTGAAAGAATTTCAAGTGAGAGTATAAATAAAAAATGTGTAGAAAGTTTAATAAAAGCGGGATGTTTTGATGAAATAGAAAAATCACTTAACAGATTAGATTTATTAGAAGCTTTTGAAGATGTAATTGATAGTTTAAATCATACAAAAAGAAATAATTATTTAAATCAAATAAGTTTATTTGATTTAGATAATGAAGAAATGAAACAAGAAAAAGTAGTTATAAAAAAATGTGGAAGAGAGCCAAATAAAAAAGAAATACTAGATATGGAAAAAGAAGTTTTAGGAATATATATATCAGGACATCCTTTAGATGAATATATGGAATATATAAAAAAGGAAGCAACAGTTACAAGTAAAGATTTATTTTTTGAAGAAGAGGTTAATGAAGATATAGTTATTGATAAAATAGAAAATGATATAGTTATTGGTGATAAAATAAATTATGATGGTAAAGTAGTAGTTTTTTGTGGTATAATAACTCAAAAAAGATTACTTATTACTAAAACAAATCAACAAATGATGTTTATTCAAATAGAAGATATGTATGGTAGTGTAGAAGCTGTTGTTTTTGCTGGAGTATTACAGAAATTTGAGAGTTTGTTAAATAATGAAAATGTAGTTAAAGTTACAGGTAAAGTTAGTTTAAAAGAAAATGAAAAACCTAAAATATTAATTAGTAATATTGATTTAATAACCAAACAAAAAAAAATATATATTAAATTACCTAAAGATAAATTTGATATGGAGAAAAATGTTGTTAATGTTTTAACTAAAATGAATAAAGAAGATTTTGGAAATAATCCAGTATATATTTTTTATGAAGGTACAAATAAACTTAAACTTTTAAATCGAAATATTTGGATAGGTGATAATGAAAATATAATATTAAAATTAGAATCATATTTTGGTAAAGAAAATGTAAAAATAAAATAATAATGTTAGGTATATATTTAAAATTGATAATAAAAAAACATATAAATTCAAATCGAATTTATATGTTTTTTATATAATAAATAATTATTATTTTGTTTTTAATATTTCAGTAGCTGCGCCAAGTGCTCCCATTGCTTTAGTAGCATCAAAAGGAATAAATACTTTGTTTGCACTTCCTTGTGATATTTTTTCGAGTGCTTCTAAAGATTTTATAGCAACTAGATTTTGATCTGGTTTTGCTTCCATTATAGCAGAATATACAAGATTTATTTCTTTTGCTTTTGCATCTGCAACTTTTTTTATAGCTTCAGCAGTACCTTCAGCTTCAAGAATTTTAGCTTCTCTAACACCTTGAGCTCTTCTAATACTTGATTCACGTTCTGCTTCTGCATTTAAAATAGTAGCTTGTTTGAAACCTTCAGCAATTGTTATATCTGCTTGACGTTTTCCTTCAGCTTCTAATATATTTGCTCTTTTATTTCTTTCTGCATTCATTTGTTTTTCCATAGCATCTCTAATATCTACAGGTGGTTTGATATCTTTTATTTCAACTCTATCAACTTTACAACCCCATTTATCAGTTGCTTCATCTAAAACATCTCTTAATTTTGTATTTATTTCATCTCTTGAACTAAATGTATTATCTAAATCCATTTTGCCAACAATATCACGAATAGTTGTTATTGCAATATATGCAATACCTTTTTGTAAACTTTCAATTTCATAAACAGCTTTAACTGGATCTATTATTTGATAAAAAACAACAGTATCAATAATAATAGTTACATTATCTTTAGTTATAACACTTTGAGGTGTTACATCCATAGTTTGTTGTTTTAAACTAACAACAGCTCTAACTTTATCAACAAAAGGTAATATAAAATTAAGTCCTGCTTCAGCAGTGAAATTATATTTACCAAAACGTTCTATAATACGAACTTCAGATTGTCTAACAACTTTTATAGAAGCAAAAGCAACTATACCTACAATTATAATTAAAATAATAAAAAATATTTCCATAATTAAATCCTCCTAAATTAAACTATTAAACTTTTTTTCACTTTTAGTTTAACGCCTTCTATATCTTCTACAATAATATTTTCACCTTTTTCAATAGTTTCATTTTCATCTATATTCATTGCAGACCATAATTCACCGTTTACTTTTACTTGTCCTTTTGAATTAATATTATCAATTTCTTTTACAACAATTCCAGTTTTTCCAATTATAGCATCACTATTCATAGCAACATCATTGCGACTTTTGAATAGTTTTTTTGTAAGAGGTTTCATAAATACTATCATAAGAATAGTAGATATAGAAAAAACAGCTATTTGTATAGGTATAGAAAAACCTAATACACTTGTTAAAAGTGCAAGAACTGCTCCAACACCAGGCCAAAACATAAGAAAAGAAACTGTAAAAATTTCTATTAAAAAAAATACTCCACAAAGGATAAGCCATATAAGCCAAATAGGCAGTGACATAACACATACACCTCCTCTAAATATCTATAGTATAATTATACAACATTTTTGAGCTTAATACAATATATATATGCAAAATAGTTTTTAAAGTATAAAAAAACACAGAGATTACATAAAATATTGACAAAAAAGGTTAAATATGTTATTATTATGTAAAATATATAGTAATAACATGGAGGAAATCATTGTGTGCGTTGTAAGTGGAGAAAAAGCAAGTGTAGAAGTTATTAATTCAAAAAATGTAGTTGGAAAGAAAAGAGTTAATAGAGGTGATTTGTATTTGTTAGAAAATACAAATCGGATTTTTGAAAAGAAACAAAACAAATCAAATATATTAGATGAATTTAAACAAAATAAAACAAATCAACTAATATGTTTTGAATTAAAGTATTTTTATGTTTTGGCAATAGGTTTGAAAATTGATTCTTATTTAGAAGCAATAGAATTTATTAAAGAAGGATGGCAAGTAAATGCTGTTGGCAAAATAAAAGATACAACTCATCATTTATATTGTGATGGAGAAAAAGAAAAACTGGTAGTTATCAGTGGTATTGAAAAAATTGATGGTGTTGAAAAATATTTTAAAGCCGGTGAAGATTTTTTCAAGTATTGATTTTTAAAAAAATATATGTAGCTAAAATATATGTAAAGTATATAAAAAAATAATTAAGAGTTAATCTTAATTATTTTTTTGCTTTTAGTTTAGAAATAAATTGAATGAAATAAATAATTTAAAGTGATTTATATTGTTTAAATTAAAAAAATACTATTTTTTAATACTTGACAGTAATTCAATTATATGTTAAAATTATCGAAATTACAAAAGACGAAATAATTATGAAATTTAAAAGACTTAATATTTGATTTAGTTTGAAAAATCAAGGAATTTGACAAAATGTAATAAATATGTTATAATTGATAAAGACCTATTTGTTAAAGGAAGGTGCAAATTTAAATTATGGGAAAAAAAAGTGTGCTCAAAACACTAAAATTTATATTTTTTACAATAATCATGCTAGTACTAATATTCAGTGCAGTTATGGTTACAGTGCTTAATATGTACAAACCAACAGTTAAAGCTTATATCGATGGGAAATTCATAGGATATTTTTCTAGTGAACAACAATTTGATGAAGTGTTTAATGATTTAGTGGTAGAACAACAAAAGATAGATCAAGGTGTAAAAGTTTATTTATCAAACGAACCATCTTTTGAAAAATGCTATATAAGAGATTCAATTTTAGCTAGTCAAAATGTATATACAAGTTTGAGAGCAGAAGTGAAAACAGAATTTACAATTTATGAAGTTGCTGTAAACGGAGAAAATAAAATGACGTTTATGAGTAAAGATGAAGCAAATAAATATTCTGAAAATTTAAAAAAGGAAGTTTCAAAATTAACTGTAGATATAAAAGAAGAAAAAGTAGCTCAATTAAAAGAAGTTACAACTATTGAAAGAGCAGATAGTATTTTAAAAGATATTGTTGATAGAAATAAACCGGTTGAAACACCAAAAGCCACAGTTGTAGCAAAAGCTACAACAACTCAAAAAACCACTTCTACAAATGCAACAGCATCTAGTTCAATAGCTAATGCTTCAGCTTCACAAGGTGGTGTATGGCCTACTACTTCAAGATATGTATCATCATATTATGGATGGAGAAGTACAGATTTTCATACTGGTACAGATATAGCTGGGAGAAATGGTGATCCAATATATGCATATAAATCTGGATTAGTTACTTTTTCAGGATGGCAATCATCATATGGATATATAGTAAAAATAGATCATGGAAATGGAATGTCTACTTGGTATGCTCATTGCAGTAGTTTATTAGTATCTGCGGGACAACAAGTTTCACAAGGTCAAGTTATATCAAAAATGGGTTCAACAGGTTGGTCAACAGGTAATCATTTACATTTTGAAGTAAGATTAAATGGTGTTCATACAAACTCATTACCATATATATCTGGAAGATAATTTTTAAAATTGATAAATAAGTTATTATATAACTATTTATATATATTACACCTATTACTCAGAAACAACATAAATACCTCAGTTGTATCTTGGTTATAGGCAAGTTTAGAAAAAAGGAGGAATAAAAAATGACTAAAGAAAGAAAAACAGAAGTTTTAGAAGCTCATGCAAGAGTAAAAAATGATACTGGGTCTCCAGAAGTTCAAGTAGCTATTCTTACAGAAAGAATAAATGAATTAACAGGACACTTAAAAATTCATAAAAAAGATAATCATTCTAGAAGAGGACTTTTAGTAATGGTTGGAAAAAGAAAAAGACTATTAAAATATTTAGAAAATAAAGATATTCAAAGATATAGAGATTTAATAGCAAAATTAGGATTAAGAAAATAAAATCTTTATAATAAAAAAAGAGATAAAGTAATTTAGAAAAAATTACTTTATCTCTTTTTTTGCTTGTTTTTTAAAAATATTACACAAATATTTCATTTGTGTTGCGTGAATGTTAAAATGTAAAAAAAAGCCACAAAAAGAAAAGAAAAAGTTGACTTTAATAGGTAAAAAGTGTATTATTTAAAGGATGTAGTATAAATTAGAAAATAGGAGTTGGTATACAATTATGAATAATAAAAAAGGAATTAATTTAATGGTATTAATTATAACAATTGTTGTAATATTAATACTTGTAGGAGCTATAATGTTTATGTTTTTTTCATATAATCCTATAAAACAAGCACAAAAAGCTAAATTTATAAACGATGTAGGATCGTTTGTAGATGAACTAGAGTTGTATAAAGCACAGCAATATGCAACGACAGGAGGCGAATTTATACCTGAAAACTTAAATACTTATACAGAAGATGAGTTACATGCAATAATAACAAGTTTAAAAGGAATAGATAGGTATGCTAATACTTTTCAAATAGTAGAAGGAAAGCTCTGTTTTAAAGGTGATTATCCATTGGAACCAGGTGATCCAGTTCCACCAGGATTAATAATTATATCAAAACCTAATGTAACAATAGTAACAGCAAGTGATGTTCCGGTAAAATCAGGGACAGGAGTTGATTACTATATAACAGCTACAGCAGGAGTAGATATAACAAGTTTTATTCTAAATGGAAATTTAAAAGTAGTAAATGAAGCTGGAACAGAATTAGGTACTCAACCAACAATTAATATAGGAAGTGTAACAGGAACAACAAGAGTAAAAGATGTAACTGTAACAATAAATACAACAGGAATGTCAGATGGGAAATACAAGTTGAAAATATTATCTGGTGCGGTAAAAATTGCGACAGATGAAAATGAAACTGTAACATCAAACACAATGTTTGAGTTAGATAGCACAGCGCCAGAAATGCCGGGATTTGAAATCACACCAAGTGTCTTACCGCCATGGATGAACAGTAATGTTGTGGTTAAAATAACAAAAACAAATACAGAAGATGACTTATTCTATAGTTTAGATGGAGTGACATATACCCCATATACAACAGACTTAACAGTAACAGTAAATACAAAAATATACGCAAAGTTAATAGATAAAGCACAAAACACATCAAATATAGCAATACTAGATATAACAAATATAGATAAGATATCACCAACAGTAACATTTGCAACAAATGGTGGAAGCAATATATATCAAGCAAGTACAGTAACAACAGTTAGTGATACAGGTGGAAGTGGAATAAATACAGCACAATATATCTGGTCAACAAGTACAACAGAGCCAAGTAGTGGCTGGACAGCATTTACAAGTGGAGCAACACTAACATATGCACAAAATGGAACATATTATTTATGGGTAAAAACAGCTGATAGAGCAGGGAATATAACAACAACAAGATCAAATGCATTTGTAGTTGATATAACACCGCCAACAGCACCAACAATAGATAGTAGTCCAACAACATGGACAAATGGAAATGTAACATCAACAATAACATATTCTGCAGATAGTACAAATAAACAATATAGTACAGATGGAACGAATTGGTCTACATATTCAACATCAGTAATAGTTGGTACAAATAATACAACAATATATGCAAGAGGATATGATGCATCAGGAAATCCAAGTACAGTAAGTACAAAAACAATAACAAATATAGATAAAACAGCACCAACAGTAGCATTTAGTCCAAATGGTGGAAATGGAACATCTATAAGTACAACATCAACAGTAAATGATGTTGGAGGAAGTGGATTAAATACAAGCACATTACAATATGCATGGTCAAATGGGATAACCGAACCAAGTAGTGGATGGGTAGCATATACAAATGGAACATCATTATCAAAAAGTGTTGATGGAACATATTATTTATGGATAAAAGCAACAGATACAGCAGGAAATTCAAGTACAAATAGATCTAATGCATTTATAGTAAGTAGTGATGTAACACCACCAACGGCACCAACAATTACATCAGCACCAACATCATGGACAAATGGAGTAGTTGGAGTAGTAATAACATATTCAGGGGATTCAACAATAAGACAATATAGTACAGATGGAACGAATTGGAATAATTATAGTGCAACAATAAATATTAGTACAAATAATACAACAGTATATGCAAGAGGATATGATGCAGCAGGTAATGTTAGTACAGTTACAACAAGAGCAGTAACAAATATAGATATAACAGCACCAACAATATCATTTGGAACAAATGGAGGAAGTGGAGGCTCAGTAAGTACAACAGTAACAGTAAGTGATAGTGGAAGTGGAGTAAGTACAAGACAATATATATGGTCAACAAGTACAACAGAACCAAGTAGTGGATGGAATAGTTTTACAAACGGTCAAACATTATCATGGTCAACACTTGGAACATATTATCTTTGGATAAAATCAGCAGATAGTGCTGGAAATGTAAACACAGTAAGGTCTAATTCATTTATAGTTACAGATTCAACACCACCAACACCACCAACATTTAGTTATAGTCCAACAGGATGGACAACAGGCGGAGTTGGAGTAACAATAACATATTCAGGAGATAGTGCAACAAAACAATATAGCACAAATGGTGGTTCAACATGGAACACATATAGTTCAACAGTTTATGTATATTCAAATTATACAACAGTATATGCAAGAGCATATGATGCTGCTGGAAATATGAGTACATCAAGTACTATATCAATAAGCAATATAGATACAACACAACCATCAATATCATTTGGAACAAATGGTGGAAGTGGATCATCAGTTGGAACGTATGTATATGTAAGTGATAGCCAAAGTGGATTAAGTTATGCACAATATGCATGGTCAACATCAACATC
>CAZZFS010000013.1:0-38759 GCA_964653805.1 uncultured Clostridiaceae bacterium
CAAGTATCATATAGTTTTTGCACCCAAATTTAGAAGGAAAGAAATATATGGAAAATTGAAGAAAGATATTGGAGTAATGATACGAGCATTGTGTAATAGAAAAGGAGTAGAATTAATTGAAGCGGAAGCTTGCACAGATCATATTCACCTGTTAGTTAGTATACCACCTAAATTAAGTGTATCAAATTTTATGGTATATTTAAAAGGAAAAACAACATTAATGATATTTGAAAGACATGCAAATTTAAAATATAAGTATGGTAATAGGATATTTTGGTGTAAAGGATATTATGTTAGCAGCGTAGGAAAGAATAGAAAAGCAATAGAAACATATATAAGAGAACAATTAAAAGAAGATATGATAACAGATCAAATGACAATGAAAGAATTTATAGATCCTTTTAAAGGATAGCAAGTAAAAAGTTCGCGGGCTGTCAAACTTAAAATAACTCTTAAGAGTTTGCTCGTGTTAGTCCCTTATAGGGCGCAAAGTAAAACCGCCGGTTATACCAGCGGATAATTATTGTATTAAATTAAGAGATAAAGGGTCAATTGCAATTCCTTTTTCATTAAATATAGAAAAGTGTAAATGAGGACCTGTTGTCCAGCCATTTAAAATACCATTAGATAAATATTTTGGTCCGACAAAACCTATTAAATCACCCTTTTTCAAATATTGACCAGTTTTTACAATATAATTTTCGTCAAGATGTGCGTATAATGATTTGAAATTATTATCATGTAATATAATAATTGAATTACCATAACCAGAATTAAAATTAGAAAAAGTTATTGTGCCAGATAAAGTTGCAAAAACAGGACTTCCTTTAGGAACAGGAAAGTCTATACCGTTATGAAAATTTTGTTTGCCAAACAATTCTCTATAACCAAAAAAGGATGAAATATTAGTTGTAGTTGTTGGATATAAATATGAATTAGAATTTTCTTTTGAACTTAATGAATTAGAAAATGAACCAATAAAAGAAATAAATAAAATTGAAATAATAAATAGAAAATAAAATTTTTTAAACATTGCATCACCAATAAAATTATATAGTAAAAAAACAAGAATGTAAAGAAAAATCGATTTACAAAAAACGACAAAAAATTAATTTTAATAGTAATTAGATAAATATCATAAAAAAAATAAAAAAAAAGCTTTAAAGTATTGATTTTTTATTTTTTTTAGATATAATAAAAGTATATTAAACGTAAGGAGGATGTTTATGAAAAGATCAAAAAAATTAATGTTAAGAATAATTCCAGTTTTAATGGTTGTTGGTATAATGCTAACTACTTCAGTTTTTGCTACTACTGGTGGATTTGGGGATTTTAATTCTAATATGTCAGTTAAAGCAGATACAAACTCTACCTTAGTAGGAACTGTAAATAAAGTATGGGGTGTTGTGTTAACAATTTTACAAGTGGCTGCAATAGCTACAATAGTGTTTTGTGGTGTTAAATATATGTTTGCATCAGCAGAAAATAAAGCTGAATTAAAGAAAACATTACCTGGACTTGCAGTTGGTGCAATACTTGTTTTTGGAGCATCAATGGTTGTACAATTCTTAACTGGAGCTTTCTCAGATATAGCTAATACAGTTACTTAATACAAGGAGTTTTTTATGAAAAAATTTAAATTTATATTTGTTATATTATTATTTGTAAGTATATTTTTGAGTTTTAATTTGTTTTGTTATAATTTAGAGGCAAATAGTTTAAATGATCTTGGTAATGGATATGATTCTACAAAGGTAACAACAGGTTCTGATACAAATGGTGTTCAAAAGATTAAACAACCTATAAATAAAGTTTTTGGTGTTTTATTTACAATTTTACAAGTTGGAGCTGTTGGTGGAGTTATATTTGCGGGTGTAAGTTATATGTTTGCATCAGCAGAAAATAAAGCTGATTTAAAGAGAAAATTATTACCATTAGTTATAGGTATGATAATAGTTTTTGGAGCATCAACAGTTGTCGATTTTATAACAAAATCATTTATAAACCTTACTTAAAGTATAAAATAACATTTTAAATTATCAATAATTATTTAAATATAAAAATAGAAAATAAAGGTATTTACTATAAATGGTAAATAACCTTTATTTTTTTGTGAAAAAAGTAGAATATATCACTTTTTTTTCACAAAATGTAGACAATTTATTAATTAATTGATATAATTAGTTAAAAAGTATGGAGTGTAGTTATACATTGGATATTAAGGTGGTATGATATGAATAAAAATAGAAAAAAAAGAATTAGCATTATTACAATTTTTTATTTAGCAATAGTTTGTATAGTTTTTTCATATATGGGTAATTCTTTATATAAGGCAGTTTTAAGAGGACAAAAAACAAATTTAGAAAGTTCAAAATTTGATGAAATACTCTCTAAAACTAGCAATAGTACATTAGTTGATAATGAAATAAAATTAAATGAAGTAGAAGAATTGAATTATGATAAAGATAGTAACTATCAATTTTATTTAAATTATAGTGATAGTAAAACGAATTTAAATATAGATAATGAAATAAAACTATTAGAGGTAACTGCTAATGATGTCACTACTCAAAATAATGGGAGTTCAGGTGATTTTTGGGAGGACGGTTCAACTTGGTATAAAAACATGGTTACAGAGAATAAAAACGATACTACAATTGGGAATTCTGGAATGGATTCAGTTATTAAAGTTTTTGTTGATATGATAAATGTAGTGGGTACTACTTTAATAGCATTGGCTACAATATTTTTAGGTGTTAAATACATGTTTGGAAGTGTTGATAATAAAGTTTCTGTAAAAGAAAGTTTACCTAGTTTATTAGTAGCATGTGTGTTTTTCTTTGGATGGTCTTCAATTAGAGGATTATTAATTAGTGCAGATAATGAATTTATATTGTTTTCAGACACAAGTAGTTATACAACTATTTTAGGTGATATATTTAGTTTATTTACATATTTAGCTAATGGTTTATCTATTTTAGCGGTAGTATATATAGGTATAAGATATATTATTTCAGGAGCACCAGGAAGAGCAGATTTAAAAGCAAAATCACCACAATTTATATTAGGTGTAATAATGGCTTTTTGTGCTAGTTCATTCTTAGCATTTGTTTCAACAGTTATAAACGATATAATATAGAAAAAATATAAGTTAATAAATAAAAAATCGAGATTAAAAAGCAATATATATATTAATAAGAGGGAGGTATATATTATGGGGAGAACATATTATGTTCCAAGAAGTGTTAAAGGTGAGTCTAGAATTTTATACATATTTACTATAAAATCATTTATATATACAGCAGCATTTGGACTTGTAGGTGGTGGTATTTGGTATTTGAGCGATATGTTATTTAATGCAGGAATTGGATTTGGATTTCTTGTTACTGTATTTTTAGGGCTTTTTGGATGGGCAATAAGTACAATTAAAATACCTGATATTCCTATGATGGGGAAATTTAGAAGAGCAGGTGGAGAAGCATTAATTGATATAATACAAAGATTTGTTACTTTTAGGAAAAGAAAGAAAATTTATGTTTATAACATAAAAAGAGGGGGAGAATAATTATGGAAAGTTTGGTGTTTCCTTTAATTTTATTTGGAGTTGTTTTGTTATTTGGAGCTATTTTTCTTATAGTTACAAGTTCACAAAATAAAAAACATAGTATTTATGAAGAAGGTGCGAATAAAGAAAAAAAACCTGAAGATTCAATAAAAAGAAGAGAAGAAAAAAAAGAAGTAAGAAGAGAAGATGTATTTGATTTTATGGAATTTGAAAGAATTTTAGATGATATGATAGTTCAAGATAATGGATCTAAATTTACTATGGCTATAAAATGTAAAGGTATAAATTATGATCTTATGTCTGAAGTTGAAAAAATATCTGTTGAAGAAGGTTTTACAACTTTTTTAAATACATTAAGATTTCCAATACAATTTTATGTACAAGCTCAAAATATAGATTTGAAAAAAACTATAGGAATGTATAATGAGAAAATTGATATTTTAAAACAAGAGCAATTGGATGCTGCTCAAAGACACAGTTATATAGTAAATAATTTAGAAAGTACAGATGAAGAAATTTTAAAAAGTGAATATGAAGAAAAAAATATAACTAACGTTTTAGAATATGCTAATGATATTGTAAAATATGTTGAAAGAATGAGTCTTAATAAAACCTTATTACAAAGAAATTTTTATATATTAGTTTCATATTATTCTTCAGAAATAACTGCTGGTGAAACTTTTAATAAAGATGAAATAATTGAAATATGTTATACAGAATTATATACTAGAGCATTAGGGATAATTAGCTCACTTTCTAATTGTTCTGTATCTAGTCATGTACTTACATCAAATGAATTAGCACAATTATTATATACTTCATATAATAGAGATGATGCAAATTGTTTAAGTGTTCAACAAGCTTTAGATTCAGTTTTCTACAGATTATATTCAACTTCAGAAGATGCTTTTAGAAAGAAAAGAAAAATATTACAAGAAAAAATAAATAATGAAGCAGAATTAAGAGCATATGAATCTATTAAGCAAGCTATTGAAAATGGTGAATTAGAAACAAATGAAACTGTTGAACTTGAAATAGAAAAAGAAATAGCAAGAAAAGCTATTGAGATAGTTAATGTTGAACCTATAGAGGAAAAATATAAAGCTACAGCTAAAAAAATAATAAAAAAAGATTTTGAAGTTATAAAAAATGAAAAAGTAAAAGTCTATAAAGAAGATATAAAACAAGCTGAAGAAGAAGTTAAAATTGTAAGAAGAGATTTAAGTGAAGGTATTGAAAAAATAAATAGAGATTTAGATAATGTTAATATAGAAGCAAAAAGAGAAAGAGAAAAATTAGATAGAGAAGAAAAAGAAAAAAAAGTTAATGTAGATAAAGTAATACAAGATTTTAGAGCATACAAAAATGATGAAGTTATAGAACCAGAAAATACATTTTCAAGTTTTAGAGAAGAAAGTGGATTAAGAGCTGCTATTAGACAAGAAGAGGAAATCAAAGAAGTTAAAAAAGTTGAAGAGAAAGTTATTCCTCAAGCAAAAGAAACTGAAGAAGATTTCTTTAAAAAAATAAATAATCAAGAAGATAAAAAAGCATTTGAATATAATGTAAATAAATCATCTAATGAAGATGATGATGACGAAGAATTAATAATATAAAATAAAAAGAATTAAATAAATATTAATAAAATTAATATTTTTGGGAGGTAAATATATGTCAAGAAGGAAAGATAGAAGAAATTCAACAGATGCTGTTGAAATTATAAAATCAAATGAATTAGAAAGGTCTTTATTAAAAGATAACCAATCTACTTTTAAAGATTTATTAGCACCATCAGGAGTGGATGCATCACATTATGATTATTTAGAAATATTTTCTAAAATATCAAGGTATGCAAGAACATTTTATGTTACAACTCTACCAAGGCAAGCAACTTTTCCTTATTTTTTATCTGGCATATATGATTTTGGAGATGTAACTACATCTGTATATATAAATCCTATACCAGAAACAGTATCACAAAATGAATTAAATAAAACGATAGTTGAATTACAATCTGAAAGATTTGTTGCACATGATAGAGGAGATATAAATAGGGAATCTATTTTAGCTACAAAACAAGCAGAGGCAGAAAGTTTAAGGGATGAAATAGCTGCTGGATACAATAAATTATTTGAATCAACTATTCTTACTACACTTTTTGCATATTCAAAAAGTGAGTTAGATAAATATTCAGAATTATTATCAATGGAAGCATCAAAAAATTTAATAACTATAAAAGCAGCTTGGGCATTACAAGAAGAAGGTTTTAAATCAAATTTACCACTTAATAATAATAAAATGAGTAGAAAACATACTTTTGATAGAGGTTCAATGTCAACTGTATTTCCTTTTGTTAATGCAGAAGCAGGTCATGAAACAGGTGTACCAATTGGTATAAATAAACAAACAGGTTTACCGGTAATATTTGATAATTTTGATAATTCTTTAACTAATTACAATATGATTATATTTGGAAAATCTGGTGCTGGTAAATCAGTTACAATAAAAACAATAATGGCAAGATCTGCAATACTTATGGGTGTTGAAAATTTAGTTCTAGATGCTGAGGGAGAATATGTTGTTGTTGCTGAAGCATTAAGGGGGATAAATGTAACAATAAGTCCAACTTCTAAAACAATAATAAATATATTTGATCTTGAAACAGAACAAGTAAAAGATGAAATAACAGGTAAAGAAAGATATGTATTAAATGTTGAAAATAAAGTAGAAGACGTAACTCAAGCCTTACTTACAATGGCTAGAGGGTCAACAAGAAGTGATGAAGTAAACGAACTTACAAAACAAATAATAAGTGAGATTGTTGCTGAAGAATATGCTTCTTTAGGTATAAATAGCAATCCTAATTCTTTATATAAAGATGAGATGGATGGTATAACTAGAACAAAAAAAGATATGCCAACAATTGGATCTTGGTATGACAGATTAGATCAAAAAACAACTGAAAATAAAAACTCAACATATGAATATCATTACAATTACTTAATAAAAGTTATGAAACAATATTGTAGAAAATTTGATGGTCAAATGGCATATTTTGATGGTCAATCAACATATGAATTACAAGATTCAATATTTATAAATATTGATATTTCTCAATTAGAAGAAAGATTTGCAAGACCGCTTGCACAACAAATACTATTATCTTGGATATGGGAAAAATATGTTAAGAAAAATAGTGAAGAAAAATCAAAAGCAAAGAGAAAAAGAGTTCTTGTCGATGAAGCATGGATGTTACTTGCATATCCTGAAGCTGTAGATTTCTTAAATACTATGGCAAGACGTGCGAGAAAAAGAAATGTATCACTTACAGTTGTTTCACAAAAATTCCAAGATTTCTATGAAAATAAATCTGTTCAAGCTGTTTTAACATCAGCTGATACAAAGTTATTTTTAGCACAAGATAAATCTGAAATAGATTATTTAAGAGAAGTTTTTAAATTAAGTGAAGGTGAATCTAGTTTCCTTTTAACATGTACAAGAGGAGAAGGTTTGTTTAAAATAGGACAAGAGTCAGCTGTTGTTGCTATAAGACCAACACAAAGAGAATTTGAATTCGTTGAAACAAACTTAAGTAAAATGATGGCTATGAAAAACAGAGCAAAATTAGAAGGTAAATAAATATTAATAAAAATATAAGATTAAATGTAAAAAAGATAAAAAACAAAAAAAGATACGAGGTGAGTATTAGAAAGTGGATAATAATAAAATAAAAAAGCATATTAAACCAATTATTATATTAGTTTTTGTAATTGTAATTATGGGATTTAGTAATTCTGTATTTGCTGAAATAAATGAAGGATATGCTACAGAAACAATTTCTGGTGGATGGCTTAAAAATGTTGAAATTTCAAGTTCATTACTTAATCCTATAGGCACATTATTGCTTTGGGTTGGTGGGTTTATTCAAACTTGTCTTAGTATGGCAGCTTTAGCAATAAGTGGTGAAGATCAAACTATAATGCCGTGGGCAGATGCAATAATATATAATGCAGTGCCTGTTTTAGATGTTAATTTCATATCTCCAGCCGATGGTTCTATAATGTCATCATTAAATATTGCAATTAGAACAGTATATTATTCAGTTTTAGCTTTATCTTTGGTATTCTTCTCGTTATCTGTAATGTTAATGGCAGTAAAACTTGCTATTTCAACTATTGCTGAAGAAAAAGCAAAATATAAAGAAGCTATTGCAACTTGGGTAAAAGGAATACTTATGATATTTTTAATACATTTTTTCATGTCTTTTGTGTTTTTTGTAAATGAGAGTTTGGTAACTTTTGCTAGCACAATGACTACCTCTATTTTAGAAAAACAAGGAAGTAAACCGATTTTTACTACAAATAGATATTATGAAATGTTAAAAGAAGATGCAAAGCAATTTGGAACAGCATCTCAACAAGAAATAATAAATAATAATCCTGTATTTTTTAGTGCTTTAATGAGTGAAGGTAGTGAAGTTGTAAATGGATGTTTGGGTTTTGAAACTAAAGGACAAAATTATAATTTTAAATTTATTGGTGATGGTAAAATAACTTCTTTAGTTGTAACAAGAGCTGAAGCAATTGAAAGAGCATGCACAATATATAATTTTTCATTTGTAACTCTTTCAAATGAACAAATACAAAATTTATCAGATCCAAATAAAAGAGAAGCAGCATTAAATGATTTACTTAAAAATTATACAGATAGTAGTTTATATAAAAATTATATAAATGATAGTGCAATGGCAAAATCAGTATTAGAAGAAAGAAGAGCAGCAGTAGCAAATTTAATTATAAAATATAATGCTTTTCAAAAACAACTTAAAGCTGGAAAAACAATTAATGAAAATGATGCTGCTTCTAAAAGTGAAACTTCTATTAATTATTTAAGAATGGTACAGAGAACTCCAATAACAAAAATGGCAGATTACTTTAGAAAAAATGCATATACTCCTAGAGAAAATTCATATGTAAAAACAGATATTAATTTACCATTTGCAATTATGTATTTAATGTTTGCTGTACAATCAGCTTTATATTTTTTAGCTTATACAAAAAGACTTTTTTATGTTGTAATATTTGCAATAATGGCTCCGGCAATTATTGTTTGGGATTTTGTACATAAAATTTAATAATTAGATAGTTATATTATTTAAAATAGAAATGAGGTGTGGTATTTTGATGAAACAAAATGTTTCTAAAAATAAATTTTTAAAAATATTTATTTTGTTTATGATGATTTTTTTAGTATTTTCTTTTAGTTCAAATTATATATTTGCTGAAATTAATGAAGGATATGCTACTGAAACTGTATCTCAATCTTTTTTAGATAATTTAGCAGGACTTAGTTTTTTAGTACAACCTATTGGATTATTTTTATTATGGATTGGTGGATTTATAGAATGGGTTTTATCAAGTGTTTCACTTATTATGACCGGACAAGATACAGCAATTATGCCTTGGGCTGATGCAATAATTTTTAATGCAGTACCAGCTTTAGACATTAACTTCATATCACCAAATTCAAATGCTATGATTTCTAATTTTACAAGTTTAATTGGTAAAATGTATTATACAGTATTACTTCTTTCAATTACATTTACTGGTTTAGGTATAATGTTAAATGCAGTAAAACTTGCTGTTTCAGCAATTGCACAAGATAAAGCAAAATATAAACAAATGATATACAATAGTTTTATGTGTTTGTTATTGTTATTTACAATTCATTACTTAATTTCATTTGTATTTTTCTTAAATGAAAGTTTAGTTAAAATGGCAAGTTCTATTGTAACAACTAATATTGCAGGAGCAAAAATTTTCACAACGGAAGAAGTAGATGATGGATACAAAGTATTAGTTGAGGATGTTGAAAAGTTTATAACTGATCCAAGTGAAAAAGAAAAAATATTATCTAGAATAAAAGGTAATCAAGAATTTTATAAAAACCTTATTACAGAATCACCTGATGATTTAAAAGGTAATGTTTTTAAATATGAATCAGATTTTCTTGGTATAGATATACCAGTTAATAAAACAGATGCAATAAGAAGAATGTATGATTTTTATGACTTGGTTACTAAACCTACGAAAGAAGAAGTGAAAGAATTACAAGAAAAAGGAACACCAGCTGAAGCTTCTGCATATGTTTTAAAATTATCAAAAGATTATATAGATCAAAATAGTATACTTGCAAAAGAAATAAAAGTTTCTGAAGCATATTATTTAACACCAGGTGCTTGGAATATAGGTACATTATTACCAGGTTCCTCAATTCCAGCTGGATGGGTTGAATCTTATAAAACTTTAAATGAAAGATTAAAAGTATTTATACCAAAATATAATACTGAATTAGCAGATGGTTCTAATTTATCATATCCAATAGCTAATTTGGCAACTTATTTAAGAACAAATTCAATGCAATCAAAAGATGGTTCTTTTGTAAGGGATACGGTTTCATTACCTTTTTGTATAATGTATCTTATGTTTGTTGTACAATCGTTATTATTCTTTTGGTCTTATGCAAAAAGATTGTTTTTTGTTATGATATTTGCTGTAATGGCACCAGCAATAATCGTTTGGGATTATATAAATAAAGCTTAATTGTTGAAGGAGGAAATTTAATATGGGAAAAGGCGGAAGTTTTTCTAATTGGTTAAAAGAGTTTTGTACAATAGTACTAATACAATCACTACAAGCTTTTTTATTTTCAATAATAGTTGTTTTAATAGTTACATCATATAATCAATCTAAAGCAGATGAAAGTTCTAAAGCTTTAGGTCTTGGTATAGTTGGTGTAGTTGGACTTGCATCTTTAAGTAAATTAGAAGATTTAGTAAAAAAAATGTTAGGTGTTGGTTCATCATTTGATCCTTCAATGAAATTAAGCAATACTGATATTGCTACTGGATTAATGGCAGGTAAAATTGCTGGAAGAGTTTTAAATAATGGTGCTAATTTAGGAAAAGGTGTAGCTGGTTATAGAAAAGCGTCTAAGGAAGAGACTAAAGTAAAACAAGCAGAATTAAAAAGATTAAATCTTACACATGGTAAACCAGCTGGTGAAACTGGAAAAGCAACTGCTTCTGAACAAGCTAACCTAGGTGGGGATACTACAGGTAATACTTTAAATCCTAATAAAGCTAGAGCTAGTGCAAATAATTATGCGGCTGTTGCAAATAAAGCGCGTAGAAATAATGTTGGTAGTTCAAATGGTAGTAGCTCTATAGGTACTAATGATGACATTATATCTGCACTTGCAAATGCAGTAAATGAATCAGGTGGTGGAGCAGGTAATAATGGCAAAGCTATATTAAAAGAAGACGAGTTAAGGAATGCATATAATGATAAAATAAGCGCTATAAAAGCTAAAAAAGGCGATGCTGTAGCTTCAGTAGCAAAATCATTTACAGGTACAGTTGGTGCCGGAGCTCTAGGTATTACAGGTGCAGTAATGGGTGCAGCAACAGGAGATGTAGGTACTACTTTAAAAGGTTTAGGAACAGGTATGGGGGCTGGTGATTACTTAGGAGAAAAATCAGTAGATTTAACAAGAGGAACAAAAAGGGTAATAAAAGGTTCCGCTGATCTTGGAAAACAAATTTTAGAGGGTAATGTAAAGATAAATAAAAGATTAGAAAAAGAAATAGAAACAAAAAGAAATGAAGTTGATGAAATGTTTAAAAATACAAATTTTGATTATTCTGATTCTTCAAAGAAAAAATAAAAAAATTAAAAATAAGTAAAGATATGAGGTAATTATGGAAAGATTTAATAAATTAACTCAAGTTCAAAAAATAGTAGTCTTAATAATAATTTTAGTTTTTGTTTTTCTAATGTATAATATGTTTAAAAATTTATCATATAATATGTCTAGAAAAAAGATTGATTATTCAAATGTTAAAGGTGAAACTTTAATTTTAACATTAAGTAAAGATACTAGCAAAGCAACATATTATTCATTAGAAGATGCAATTGTAAAATATTTAAAATCATATAAAGATATTGATGGTCAAATTGGAATAAAATCAGAAGAAAAATATATATCATATAAAGATTTTTATAGTATAGTAACGTTAGATTATAAAAAATATTTAGGGGAATTTAAATACCAAGAAGTAGCAAATAATTTTTTAGATAAATTTTCTATTAAAACTACTATAAGTGATGAAGATGAGTATGATTCAGTAGATACAAAAGATGTTATTAAAAATGTATATGTTTTTGATGAAAATAGATATATATGTGAAGTATCGAATTCGACTAAAAAAATTACTGGATATATTGGGATTGAATTAAATCCTAGTAATTCTAAATGGTATATATTTTATATAGAATAGGAGGAGAAGTATGGAATTTACAAGAAGAAATATAGCGTTAATGATAATTTTTGTATTATTGTTTTTAGTTATAATTTCATTGGTATTTATATTTATATGGAAGCCTCCTTTTCTTGAACCTGAATCTTTTAAATATGAAAGATTTACAGAGCAAGAAGCTCAAGATAAAATTTGTAAACAATATACAGAATTAGTTGCAAGGAATTTAGTTAATAAAAATTATGGATGGATATATTCAAAACTACCTGAAGAATTTATACAAAAAGAAGGTTTAACTAAAGAAACTATGAGAAGGTATTTACTAAAAAATACTTTATATCCATTTTCAAATAATGTAGAAGCTGGAAAATATACTTACTACATAAAAGGGGACAAAACAATTTATGAAGTACAGTTTAAAATAGATAACAAAATAAAAATAATAAATATAATAGAAACTGCTCATAATGAATTTTTTATAAGTTTTGGTTATCAAACTTATGAAGAAAAAACAGAAAAAACTTTAAAAGGTTCATTAAATGGAATAGAAGTTGAAATGACTAGAACATACAAAGATAAAGATACAGAAATATATGATGTAACTATAACTAATACATTAGAACAAACTGTAGAATTCGAGTTTTTAGATGTAACAAATATAAAATTAAAAGACGCACAAAAAAATATATATGATTTAAATACTGATGTTTCTTCTGTTATAGATGAACCATTAACTAAAGGAAGTAAAATAAAAAAAGAAATGTCTTTTGCTATTCCATCATCTGAAACAGTTAAATATATAAATTTTTATGAAGTAAAAATAAATGATGAAGAAAAAGATTTAGAAATAGAACTTAATTAGTATTAAAATATATAATGATTTTTAATTAAAGGTGGTGAAGTAATTAATGTACAATGATGATGATGATATAGAAGAATATGATGATGAATATGAAGAACAAGAAAACCAAGAGGATTCAAGTTATCAAGCTGGAAGTTTAAAAAATTCTCCTGATGGAAAAAGACAAAAGATGATGAATACTGCATCTAAAATGTCACAAAAAAGGAATTCAAAGAACGCTAATGCTTCACCTTTTTCAAATAAACAAAATGAAATAAGTAATAGAACTCAAATAAATAATGTTACTAAACCAAAAGGTTTAAAAGGTAGTAGTGTTGGTATTAAAAATAAACTTAAAATAGGAACAAAAAAGGCTACTAAAGAAACAGCAAAAGTTATAGGTAAAGCTATGATGAAAGTAGCTGCTGGTTTAGTTGTTAATCCTGTTTTTTGGATTGTAATGGCAATATTTGCTTTGATATTGATAATTTTTATATTAACAAATCAATTTACATCTCAATTAGATGCTAAAAAAAATATTGATAATTATGTATTAGCTGGTGATTTTTCTGATAAAGCAGAAAATAAAGAAAAAGTTGAAGACTATTTAAAAAAGCAATCTTTATTATTATTTAGTATTTCTGATATAGATTATATGTATGAAACATATTATTTAAGTGAAAAGAATAAAGATCATAAATTTTCGGAATTTATGAGTGTTAAATTTAAAGATGGAAATTCAAGTTTAAAGAAAATGCCTGAAGGTGCTGTTTCTGTTAATGATGAAAGAGAATTACTAAAACATATATTTATGTCTCAAAAATATGATTTTAATAATGTTGTTTGGACCGAATTTTCAAGAAATGATTTAAAGGGTAAAGAAATAACGGATATTAAAGTTGATAAAGATTTAGGTTTAAAATATCCTAATGATGATAAAAAAACATTAAAAGATTTTACAAAACAATTATATCCATATCTTCAAACGTGGCAAATTCCAATGTCAATGTTTTCTGGTTCAGTAGATTCTAATACTTATAGAACTTCAAAAGAAATCTCATTTCCATATTATATAATGGCAAAAGCAGGTAGCAGAATAAAAATGAATAGATATATTATTGAAACATATACTAGAACAACTATAACTGATACTTTTGGTGGATATAGTCAAAATAATGTAAAAACACAAAAGAAGGAATGGAAAATAGGTAAAGTATATACATATGATGTTTGGTTTAGAAATAGAAATGTATTTACTCCATATAATTTAAGCAAGGCACCTGATTCTAGTAGAACTACTACAGAACAAATAAGTAGAACTGTTAGTTCAACAGATGAAAAAGGTAATACAACTAGTTATACTGAATATGGAACGAGAACTACAGTGGTTGAAGTTTGGGCTGATAAACTAAAAAGCACTACTGATAGTAAAGGAACTCATTATACAGCTCAAGATGTTGAGAATTTTATAAATGAAAATGAATATTAATTAGGAGGAGACTATGTTTAAAAAAATTAAAAATAATATAATAACTAACAAAAAAATATATATAATTATTTTATTTTTAGTTTGTTTAGTTTCTTTTATATTTAGTATATTTAATATTAAAACAGATACTCAAAAAGAATATTTAAAAATTTATACCGCTGATGTTGGAATAACTTTATCATGGCCTTTTCCAAAACAAGTAGGAGTATACCAATTATTATATACTGATACTGATGGTGCTGATACATTTAACGAAAATGGAGCTGTAACTAGTTGGTTTGGTCTTAGAAATGTTTCAGTAGGAAGTAGTGATCATAAAGGTATAGATATAGTATCAAAAAACGAAGATTATAATGTTGTTTGTGCAGCAGCAGCAGGAACAGTTACACTTGCAGGCTGGAATGGTGGATATGGTAATTGTGTAATAATTCAACATGAAGGTGGTTATGAAACATTATATGGCCATATGTCTTCTATAATGGTAAGTGAACGGTGAATCTGTTAAAGCTTCTCAACCTGTTGGCGTAGAGGGGAACACTGGTGATTCAGGAGGTACACATCTCCATTTTACTGTAAAAAAAGATGGTACTTCTGTTGATCCAGCGCAATTTTTTAATGTAGATTTAACATCTAAACAAGGCGTTATACCAACAGGTGATGTATATAAAGGTGGAGTTGGAGCTGGAGCTGGAATTAATGGTAAAAAAACAAATGCAATAAAACTTACAAAAGAAGCTTGGAGATATTATGCAAGTTATGCTACAAAACCAGTTGAAGCTCTTAAAGATACAACTGGTGGTGGAAGTTCTGGTAGCGGAAGTAATTCTGGAACCGGTGACAGTACTGGTGGTACTACTAAAAATCCTGAAGCAGGTAGTACAGATTGGCCTAATAAAGGAACTGATAAGTTTGTTGATTATAAAGGAAAAAAAATATTAATAGTTAATAAGAATTATGGATTATCTGATGATACTATAAATAATTACGTTGATAGTTCTGAAGGGCAAGAGGCAAATCAAAAATTTGCTGAAATGAAGAGCGCAGGTTCAATTGGTGATGCTACAAGATATAGAGATTATAGTACACAAGAAGGATTGTATAGTAATGAAATAGAAAAAACAGGTGTACCAGAAGCATATTATTGGACTGCTAAACCAGGTTATTCTGAGCACCATACAGGTCTAGCTTGGGATATTAGTGGGTTTGTTACTGATTATGGTTCAGGACAAGATGCTCAATCAAGAGAATTAGCCAAAGATACAACTTTAGTTTGGATTGCAGAACATGCTCATGAATATGGATTTATAATAAGATTTCCAGATAATAAAAAAGAAGTAACAGGTTATGGATATGAACCATGGCATGTTAGATATGTTGGAGTTGAACTTGCAACTGAATTAAAAAATAATGGTCAAACCTTAGAAGAATTTTTTGCTAGTCAATTGTAAATGAAAAAAAGGAGTGGGATTTCAATGGATATTAAAAAAATCAGAAAGATAATAATATTTTTAATTATAATTTCAATAATTGGAATTAGCTTCATAATTTATATGTTTTATTTGAAAAGTAATTACGATGTTTCAAATATTAATTTAAATGAAAAATATGAAGAAATAAACAAATTAGATAATAATATTTTTGATATAGTATCTTATGAAAAAAATCCAATGAAATCACTTACTCAAGATGAAGTAATAGAATGTACAATAAGATATATTATGGAGAATGAAAGTGAATATAAAGAAAGTATAAAAGAATATAAAGATATAAAATTTTTAAATTCTGAAGGAAAAGAATATAAAATAAAAAAATATATTGATAGAAAAACTTTAGAAGAAACTATAAATAAATTATTTTATTTAAAAGGATATAATTACAAAAAATCAAAATTATATAATAGTGAAGTAGATGCTTTTGTTGCTGATTATCGTGAAGCATACAAATCTTATTATAGTACTTCTGAGGTTATAGGAATAGAACAAATTTCTATTAATGAATATATAATACAAGTTCTATATAGTGTTAAAACAATTAATATTAAAAGAAATGACTATTATTCAGTAGATTATAAATTAAGAAAAAATAATGAAGGTAATTTAGTTATAGAAGCGTTAGAAAAACATAATATGTAAATTATATAGAATATTATGATTTGATTGATTAGGAGTATATATATGTCTGAAATATTGATAAAAAACAAAAAAAATAAAAAAATAGGTATATTATATATATTATCTTTAATATTTTTTGTTACTGTAATAAGTTTAATATATCAAAAAAATGATTTAGTATTAGAAAAAAAAGTTGATTTATATGCCGCTAATTATGATTATACTCAAAAAATAGAGTACAATTCAAATGAAAAAGGCGTAGAAGGACAAGATATTCTTAGATTAAATGGGAATTATGCAAAAGATAATTTAACTGAAAATGCCATGGTAACAGTTGCTTTAAACAGTGAATATGCAAATTCAAATTGTAGTTATTCAGTTTTTTCTAATGGTTGGTATAAAATGCAACCAATTTCAAATGGAATAAAAATAGATTCTAATGGTAAAATTACTTTTCCTGCTGCTGGAGGTTTTTGGTTACAGGATTATGTAATAGCAAAAGAAGAAATTATAGTTGAATTTGATTCAAATAGAATAGATGGTGATACTAAAGAAATATTTATAACTCAAGCTGGTTTTTTAAGTATAAAATTAATGCCTGGTAGTAAAACAAATTACGAATATAAAAAAGCAGAAAATGGTGTTATTGAAATTAGAGAAAATGGTGATCAGTTAAAAGTTATAGGCTTAAAATCGGGTAGAGCAACTTTAAGTATAGTATTTAAAGATGAAAATATAACAAGAAACATAGTATTTGGAGTAAAAAATGCTGATGGAACAATTGATGAAAACAATGCAGATACTGGAACAGGCCTTTCAAGTGGAAGTGGAGGAACTAGTAGTGGCGGAAGTGGAAGTGGTTCTGTTACTGGTGTTGCAGATGATGGTGATGCTAGTGCTGGTTCTTCTGGAACAGATGCGAGAAATGCAGATCCTAATGCTTTTTCTGATGGTACGATTGCTGGTGGTACAATAGCAGAATTAGATAGATTAGATTTTTTAAATGCATATGAGAAAATATATAATGAATATTATCCAAAAGAAGAAATTGCCGCAAATCAAATAGCAAGACTTAAATCTTCAATGTCAATTAGTTATGCTATGTTAAAAAAAGCTTTAGCTGAAATGGGAGACAATCCAGATAAATTACCAGTAGTTTATGGTAAATCACTTGGGTTAAACAGTAAATTTGTAGGTGTTGAAAGTGGTAGTGGAAGTTCTTATGGTGGTTTTATATGGCCAATACCAAGTCAAGTAGGTAAAGGAACAATAGCAGATTTTGTAACAAGCCCATTTGGTATGAGGGATGATCCTATGAATCCAGGAACTCAAAGATTTCATAATGGTATTGATTTGGGAGCATCAACGGGTACAGAAGTAGTTGCAATTAAAGCTGGAACAGTTGTATCTGCTGGAGATCGAGGAGGTTATGGTAATAGTGTTGTAGTAGATCATGGAAATGGTTATACTAGTACATATAATCACTTAGATTCAGTAAGTGTAAATGAAGGAGATAAAGTTACTTCAGGACAAGTTGTTGGTTTAGTGGGGAGTACTGGTAATTCAACAGGACCACATTTACATTTTGAAATAATTTTAAATGGGGAATTTTTAGATCCACTTGAATTCTATAATGATGATCTTACTTCAAAAGGTGGAGTTAATTTTGATGGACCACCAGATGAAGTTTGTTGGTATTTCTTAAAATCAAAAGGTTTAACTGATGAAGCAGCAGCAGGTGTTTTGGGAAATATACAACAGGAAAGTGGTAATTTTTCAACAGTATCAGAAGAATTTAATAGTGGAAATGACCCATCTTTATTAAATGAAGGATATGGTTTGTTTCAATGGACTAATACAGAGGGTGATACACAGGGTAGACGTTATAGGTTGTTTATGGCAGCTCAAGATGCTGGTAAAGAAGTATCAGATTTAGGTTTCCAATTAGAATATTTTTGGCAAGAATTCCAAGGATACGAGGATGAAATGATGAATGAAAATTCTGGTATGACAATGGCACAATTTATATTATTACAAGATATAAAACAAGCAACAGATGTATTTCAATATACATTTGAAAATGCTGGAGATCCGCAGATGGACACTAGATATAAATATTCAAGAGAAAATTATACTAAATTCACAGGTAAAGAAGCTACTACATAAAAGGAGATTATACACATGAATGATATAAAAAAAGAAACTACAAATAAAAATACAATAACAAACAAAAGAGGAACTGATAAAAAAGTTCCTCCTAAATATACATTTGAAAATCTTGAAAAAATAAAAAAAGAACAACAAGTTGTAGATATGTATGTAAAAGAAATTGATGATAGTTTAAATATGATAGGTGTTATTGGTAATAATATAAAAGCTATAGTACCAAGAGAAGAAGCTTCTAGTGTTGTTGGTGAAGATGGCTTTGTTGAACAAAAACATATTATAAATAAAAAAGGTAAAATTATTCAAGTTTGTATTAAAGATAATATAAAAATTGGTGATAAATTTGAAGTGGTTTTATCTAAAAGAATATTAGAACTTAAAGTAAGAGCTTGGATGTATGTTCATTTGAAGCCGAAAATGAAATTAAAAGGTGTTGTTGTAAGTACTACTGAATATGCTGCTTTTGTTGATTTAGGTGGTGGCGTTACAGGAATTCTTAAATTAAGTGAAATATCTGATGTAATGTTACAACATGCCAGTGATGTTTTTAAAATTGGACAAAGAATAGAAGTTATAGTTAAAAGTTTTGATAAAGATACTGGAAGAATAGAACTTACATATAAAGAATTATTAGGTTCATTTGAGGAAATAGTAAAAGAATTAAATGAAAATGATATTATTGAAGGTGTTGTAAGAAATAGAATTAAATCTGGAGTCTTTGTTGAATTAAAACCAAATTTAGTTGGGCTTGCAGAACATGTAAATGGAATTGAATATGGTAAAAAAGTTTTGGTAAGTGTTAAAAGAATAATACCAGAAAAGAAAAAAATAAAATTAGTAATAATAGGATAATATATATTTGTATAAAAAGAGTTGATAATTTTTTAATTTATCAACTTTTTTTAAGCAAAATAAGTTTAAAACTGTTGAAACTGTTGAAAACTAAGCATAAAATGTAGTATAATATAATGTATTAGTAAAGGGGGAAATAATTATGCTAAAACTATATAATACGTTAAGTAGAAAAAAAGAAGAATTTATACCAATTGATAAAGAAAATAATATGGTGAAAATGTATAGTTGTGGACCTACTGTATATAATTTTGCACATATAGGTAATATGAGAACATATATATTTATGGATGTTTTAAGAAAAATAATAAAATATAATGGTTTTAAACTTTTACATGTTATGAATATAACTGATGTGGGACATTTAACATCTGATGCTGATGAAGGCGAAGATAAAATGTTAAAAGCAGCAAGAAGAGAAAATAAAACAGTTTATGAAATAGCTAAGATGTATACAGAAGTATTTATGAATGATATACATAAATTAAATATAGAAGATCCTGAGTATATTTTAAAAGCAACAGACTATATTAAACAAATGGAAGAGTATGTTATTAAAATAATGGAAAATGGATATGCATATGAAACTTCAACTGGAATATATTTTGATACTTCAAAATTAAAAACTTATGGTGAACTTTCAAAAGTGGATTTAGATAATCAAAAAGCAGGAGCAAGAATAGAGGTTGATTTAGAAAAAAGAAATCCTTTAGATTTTGCTTTATGGATAAAAGCTCCAAAAGAACATATAATGAAATGGGATAGTAAATGGGGACTATGTTACCCTGGTTGGCATATTGAATGTAGTGCAATGTCAAAAGAATATTTAGGTGAAGTTTTTGATATTCATACTGGTGGTGTTGATCATGTACCAATTCACCATGAAAATGAAATTGCTCAATCAAGAGGTGCTACTGGTAAAAATCCAGCTAAATTTTGGATGCATGGGGAATTTTTATTAATAGATAATGGTAAAATGTCAAAAAGTTTAGGTAATGTATATACTATATCTGATTTAGAAGAAAAAGGTATAACAGCACTTGATTTTAGATATTTTACATATACATCTAGTTATAGGAATAAGTTGAATTTTACATGGGAAGCAGTAAATGCAGCTAAAACAGCACTTACTAGATTAAAAGAATTATGCAAAACACATAAAGATGTTGAAAATAAAATTGATGAAGAAATGTTAAAAGGATATAAAGAAAAGTTTTTAGAAGCAATAAATGATGATTTAAACATAACAGTAGCTATTTCTATAGTATGGGAAATTGCAAAAGAAAAGAATAAATCAAATGATTATTTTGAATTAATTATGAAATTTGATGAAGTATTATCTTTAAATTTAGATAAATTAGAAATTAAAAATACAAATGATGGTATTGAAGAAGTTTTATCTGATGAAATAAAAGATTTAGTTGATCAAAGAAAACTTGCTAGAGAAAATAAAGATTTTGCAATGTCTGATAAACTAAGAGATATACTTAAAGAAAAAGGATATAATATAATTGATTCAAAAGAAGGTCAAAAAATAGAGAAAGTGTAGATGATAATAAATGCCAATACTAAATAAAAATGACAGTAAAAAAGTAGAAGAATATAACGAGTTTATAAGGAATTATCAAGGTGCAAGCGCTATGCAAGATTTAGCATGGGGCAATGTAAAAAGTAATTGGATTCAAGAATCTGTATACTTAGAAGAAGATTCTAAAATAATAGCTGCAATGTCTATTTTGCTTGAAAAAACACCAATATTTAATTCATATTTTATGTATGTATGTAGAGGTCCTGTTTGTGATTTATATAATATTGATTTAGTAAAAAAACTTGTTGCAGAAGCAGATGAAGTAGCTAAAAAATATAATGCTTTTTCTCTTAAATTTGATCCAGAAGTGTTGTTTGATGAAGAGTTGAAGAATAAATATATAAAAGAAGGATTTAAAATAATAGGAAATGATGCAGATAAAGATCAAATTATACAACCAGCATACAATATGGTTTTAGATATTGATTCTTTAACAGAAGATGAACTTATGAAGAAATTTAGTGAAAAAACTAGATATAATATTCGTTTATCTAAAAGAAAAGGTGTAGAAGTATATTATTCAAGAAAAGAAGAAGATTTAAAAATATTTTATGAGTTATATAAAGTTACAACTATAAGAGATAAAATAGGTTGTAGACCATATGAATATTTTCAAAGAATGTTAGAAGCTTATGATGAAAACATGTTAAGAGTATATGTTGCAAAGCATGAAGATAATAAGTTATCTGCGGCTATTGCAATAAATTATGGACAAAAAGTATTCTATATTTATGGTGCTAGTAGTAATGAAAAAAGAAATTTAATGCCTAATTATGCTATGCAATGGGAAATGATTAAATGGGCTATTGAAACAAATTGTAAAAAATATGATTTTGGTGGAGTAATTATTCTTGATAAAGATAATGGGTTATATAAATTTAAAAATGGATTTTGTAAAACAGATGGTATAACAGAATATATAGGTGAAATAGATAAAGTATACAATAAAGGTATATATTTTATTTATAAAAATATATTACCAAAAGTAAAAAAAATAAAAAGATTTTTAAGAAAAAAATAAACATTAAATTATAAAAAATTTAAAATAGGAGATAGTTATGAGTGAAAAACAAACTTGGAAAGCAGGAACTTTTATATATCCTGTTCCAGCTGTAATGGTAAGTTGTGGTGATGAAAATATAAATAATATAATAACAGTTGCTTGGACAGGTACTATATGTACTGACCCAGCAATGACATATATTTCAATAAGAAAATCTAGATATTCTTATGATATTATAAAAAACAGCAAAGAATTTTGTATAAATTTAACTACAGAAGATTTAGCATTTGCAACTGATTATTGTGGAGTTAAATCTGGAAGAGATGATGATAAATTTAAAAAAATGAAATTGACACCTCAAAAAGCAACTAAAATTAATGCTCCTATGATAAAAGAAAGTCCTATAAATATAGAATGTAGAGTTACAGAAATAAAAGAGTTAGGATCTCATGATATGTTTTTAGCAGAAGTTTTAGCAATTAATGTAGATTCTAAATTCATTGATGAAAAAGGCAAATTTGATATGCAAAAATGCAAATTAATTACTTATGCTCATGGTGAATATTTTAAATTAGGTGAGAAATTAGGCAAATTTGGATATAGTATTAAAAAGAAAAAATAGAAGAAAAGTTTTAAACTTTTCTTCTATTTTTATTATTTATTTTGAATTTATATTTTTATACATTGAATCTAAATAATATAACATCACCATCTTGTACCACATATTCTTTACCTTCAAGACGTACTAGACCTTTTTCTTTAGCTGCAGCAGTTGAACCATATTCAATTAATTTATCATATGAAATAATTTCTGCTTTTATAAATCCTCTTTCAAAATCAGTATGTATTTTACCAGCTGCTTGAGGCGCTTTAGTACCTTTTGTAATTGTCCAAGCTCTAACTTCTTGTTTACCAGCTGTTAGGTAAGATATAAGACCAAGTAATGAATAACTAGCTTTTACTAATTTATCAAGTCCAGATTCTTTTATATTATATTCTTCCATAAGTGCTAATTTATCTTCATCTTCTAATTCACTTAAATCTTCTTCTAATTTTGCACATAATGTTATAACTTCTGCACCTTCATTTTTAGCAAATTCTTTTACTTTTTTTATATTTTCATCATCTTCTTGAGCGCTAATTTGAGCTTCAGATAGATTAGCAACATAAATTATTGGTTTATTTGTTAATAAAAACACTTCTTTTAACATTTCTTTTTCTTCTTCTGTAATTTCTAAAGTTCTAACTGGTTTTTGATCTTCTAAATGAAGTTGAATTCTTTTTAATAATTCAGATTCTATCAAAGCTTTTTTATCGTTTGTTTTAAGTAATTTATTTAATCTCTCTTTTCTTTTATTTATAGCTTCAATATCTGCCATTATTAATTCTAAAGATATAGTTTCAATATCGTATATTGGATCTATTTTACCTTCTACATGTACTATGTTTTCATCTTCGAAACATCTTACTATATGAGCTATTGCATCAGTTTCTCTAATATGTGCTAAAAATTTATTTCCTAATCCTTCACCTTTTGAAGCACCTCTTACAAGACCAGCTATATCAACAAATTCAACTGTTGCAAATGTTGTTTTATCTGCTTGATTTAATTTTGATAATGTATCTATTCTATAATCTGGAACATTTACTATTCCTACATTAGGTTCTATTGTACAAAATGGATAATTAGCACTTTCTGCTCCTGCTTTTGTTATTGCGTTAAATAAAGTTGATTTACCTACATTTGGTAATCCTACTATTCCTATTTTCATATTATTCAATTCCTTTCATTTTAAAACTACCATCCACTTCACTTAAGTAAAAGTGGATGGTAGTTAACTCTTTATTTTATATATTTTATTAATATTTTATTAATATTTTATTGGTTTTTTATTTATTTAAATTAGTTTGATTCTTGTAATAATTCTGTAATATTTATAGCAAAGTGCTTAAGTTTGTTATGTTTCCAGCACCTATTGTAAGTATAATATCATTTGGTTTAGTAACTGTTTTTAAATATTTAACAATATCTTCAAAATCTTTTATATATATTGCATTTACATTGTTTTTAATTAATTTATCAACTAAATCCTTTGAAGATATACTTCCATCATCAAATTCTCTAGCAGCATATATTTCTGTTATTATTGCTAAATCAGCATTAGAAAATGCATTAGAAAATTCATTTAAAAGTTCTTTTGTTCTAGTAAATGTATGTGGTTGGAAAATAGCTATTACTTTATTTGCTTTTTTTTGTTTTGCAGCTTCAAGTGTAGCTTTTATTTCTGTAGGGTGATGAGCATAATCATCATATACTAATATATTATTATCTAGTTGTTTTTTGAATTCAAATCTTCTATTTGCACCTAAAAATTCATTTAAACTTTTTACCATGATTTCAAAATTAATACCATGTACAAAAGAAGTTGTTATAGCTGCTAAAGCATCATATACATTGTGTAATCCTGGAACTGTTAAAGTAAATGTATAAGTTTTATTATCTACTTTATTTATGATATCGAAAGAATAATAACCATTAGAATCACATGTAATGTTTTTTGCATATATATTTGCTTCTGTATTTTTTAAAGAAAAAGTATAAATATTAATATGTTTTTCTTTTAATTTGTTTTCTATATTTGTAAGTAAATCTAAACAATTAGTATCATCTATATTTATTATTAAATTGCCATTTTCAGGTAACATTAATATAAATTTTTCAAAAGAATTTTTTATTTCTTCTATTCCAGAAAAATAATCTAAATGATCAGCATCAATATTTAAAATAACAGCTGTATTATGTGGGAAGTTTAAAAAACTATCTACATATTCACAAGCTTCTAATATAAAATATTCTGAATTTCCGATTCTATAATTTAAATTCTCTAATTTTTTTAATTTTGAACCAACTTGAACGTTAGGATCAAGATTTGCATCTATAAATATAGAAGAAATCATAGAAGTTGTAGTAGTTTTTCCATGAGTACCAGAAATACAAATTGGTATTTCATAATTTTCCATTATTAATCCTAAAAATTTTGCTCTTTCATAGGTAGGTATATTTAAATTTTTAGCTTTTATATATTCAGCATCGTTTTGATCAATTGCTGCTGTATATACTACTAAATCAGCATCTTTTACTAAGTCGGCGTGAGAACCTATAAAAACAGAAATATTATTTTCTCTTAAAATAGTTACCATTTCACCTTCATTTCTGTCTGAACCTGTTACTTCATATCCAGCTTTTTTTAGAACTAGAGCTATTGCACTCATGCTAATACCACCAATACCTATCATATGTATTTTTTGTATATTTTTTAAATTTTTAAAGTCTTTATTCATATAAAACTCACATCCTTTTTCTAGTATATAATTATACTAGAAAAATCACTAATAGTCAATTAAAATGCTTTAAAGAGCTTTGAAAACTAATAAAATTAAAGAAAAAGTTTAAATATTATAAAATAAAAATTTTCATATTAACAATTGTATTATTTTTAATTATTGATATATTTACAATAAATTAAAATTTGCTATTGATTTTTATTAATAATTTAGGTATAATATGAATATATATATTAAATATATTAGCCGTTGTGTTGGAATTGGCAGACAAGAAGGTCTCAAACACCTTTATCAGCAATGATGTGTGGGTTCGAGTCCCACCAACGGTACCAAATACATTTGTTTTTACAAGTGTATTTTTTATTGACAAAAAATATAATTTAAAGTATAATGTCTGTGGATGTGATATTATGATAGGAATTGAAATATTGTTTATGTATTTCTTTATATATAGTGTATTAGGATGGTTATGTGAGAGTACGTATTGCTCAATAACACAATCAAAAATTATTAATAGTGGGTTTATGTATGGACCGTATTGTCCTATATATGGATTTGGAGGTCTTTTAGTTGTAGTTGTATTAACACCATTTCTAAATCAACCTGTTATAGTGTTTTTGCTAGGTATGATTATGACTACAACTTTAGAATATACAACTAGTTATTTGATGGAAAAATCATTTAATGCAAAGTGGTGGGATTATTCTCATATGAAATTTAATATAAATGGAAGAGTTTGTTTGTTATTTGCTATTTTCTTTGGGATAATGGGACTTTTTGCAACATATGTTATTCATCCTTATGTACAAAAATTAATTAATATAATACCTCAAAATCATTTAACTATAATTGTAATAGGTGTTTTTATATTACTTATTATTGATTACATATCTACGCTATATACAGTACTTAGTTTAGAAAATAAACTATTACAAATTAAAGAATTAGCTGAAAGAATTAAATCTGAAAAAATTAATCAATTTAATAACTTAGAAGTAATTAAACAATTAGAAGAATTGAAGAGTAGTACAATATTAAAAGGTAATTCATATTATGAAAGAATATTAGAAGCTTTTCCGTCATTAGATTTTAAAAAATTTAGTAATCAAATAAATGAATTAAAACTTGAATTGCATAAAAAACAATTTATGAAAAAACAAAAAAACAAAAAATAATATAAGCTTATTTTTTTATAATACTGTATAAAACATAGGATTTAAAGAGTAATATTACAAAAACATTACAATAGAATTACAATAGAATTACATTTTTTGAAAAACACAAAAAATGTAATTTTTTTGTTGATTTTTTTTGATGTTGTTGTTATACTATAGAAGATATTAATAAATATGTGTTTTCTTTTAGAATTTACATATTGTTTTAGAAAATGGAGGTTATAAATTATATGGTAGGAATGAGTCAAATTAAGAAAAAAATGTGGCAAGGAATTGCAATTGGTGCTGGTGTTGGTGTGATTGGAATAGGTTTAAGTGTATGGTGGGCAGTAGCTACTATAAAAACATATGAAAATGGAACTAATAAAGCATATAATTCAAAATATACGAAGATGGTTACAGTTCTTAATAAAGATGTAATACAAGGGGAAATGATAACAGAAGATATGCTTACTGAATCTAGAGTGCATAATAGCACTGCTCCAACTCAAGCAATTGAATCATCAAGTGAAGTTGTAGGAAGTGTTGCAAAATATAATATTCTTGCAAATGTTGCACTTACTCAAAATATGTTTTCAACTGAAGAAAATACAAGAACTGATATAAGATCACAAGAAGTGAATACAGTTGTTATGCCTAGTGATTTGGTAGAAGGGGATAAAGTTGATATAAGAATAATGTATCCAAATGGTACAGATTATATCGTACTTGCACAAAAAAATATTGATAAAATAGCTGGACAAACAATGTGGATAAAAATAGGTGAAGATGAAAGATTATTATTAAATTCTGCTATGGTAGATTCTTTCTTAAAACAAGGTACAAAATTATATGCAACTAAATATGCAGATGCTGATTCTCAAATTAAATTAAATGATGATACAGTAAAAAAAGCTGAAGGATATGTAAAAGAAGAAATACAAAAACAAGCAGATAAAATAAAATCATCAACAGAAGATGAATTAACAACTGTTATGTTTGAAATGATATCTAAATTTAAAAACTTTAGTGTAACTGTTTCTAGAACAACAGAAAATTATCAACCTAATGCACAAGTTATGGAAATGATGAAATCAAATTCAAATATTATTGATGAAGCAAAAGCAAAATTAAGTGAAGAAGCTAGACAAAACTTAGAAAATGGTGTTAGTGCTTATCAAACTACAAATGGTGATGAATATACTAATGTAGTAACTGGAGCACAACAATCTATAACTAATCAAAAAACTCAAAGACAAGAATTAATAGATTCTCAAGCTTCAACAACAACAGTAACTGATACAACAACAGAAACAACAACAGATACATCAACAGGAACAACAACAACAGAACAATAATATAAATATACAATACTAATATTAGATAATGGATTATTTTTAAAACATTATCTAATATGAAGTTATTAAAAACGTAGGAGGAAATAGAATGCAAGTAATAGGTATGGTTGGGTATATGGATAAGTATGATTTTTTGATAAATCTTGCTAAAGTTATAAATACCATGGATAAAGCGGTGTTAGTAGTAGATGCAACACTAGATCAAAAATTAAAAAATATTGTACCAGCAATGGATGGTATTGGAAGATCATATGTAACACAGTATAATGATATAGATTTTGCATTGGGATTTGATAGTATGCATGATATAGAAAATTATATGATAGATCAAAGAATAAATATATCATTATATGATTATATATTAGTAGATGTAGATAGCCCTAAAGCATATGAATTTTTTAGAACAAGAGGAATAGATAAAACATATTTTTTTATAGATACAAATGTTTTATCTATAGCTAAAAATAAAGATATAGTAAAAGCAATAAGGGTATATACTTCTCAAGAAGATGCTATTAAAATAACAAAAGTTTTATATAAGGGTTATATGTCAAGAGCAGCTGAAAACTATTTTGAAACTCAAATAAATGATTATAATATAAAATGGGAAGAACCTGAGTATGAAATACAATTAGAAGAACAAGATAAATTAGTTGATATTGATTCTCAATTTAGTGGTCTTATTGATATAAAAAAACATACAAAACAATATATTAATTTATTAAGTTCAATGGCCTCTCAAATTTTAGAAGATGTTTCAAGTAAAGAAGTAATTAAAGCAATTAAAAGGAGGAAAGATTAATGCCTAGAGTAGTTTTTTGGAGTCCAATGGATGATATGACTGGAAATACACATACAGCAATTGCGGTTAGTACGTTAATGGGAATAGCTCATAAAACAAGTTGTTTACTTATGCATGGTAACTATAATTCAAAAAAAATCGAATCTTCTTTTACACCATATGATGATTTAAAAGCTAGTAAAGCTTTTGATAATTCAAATATAGGAGTAAATGCTTTGATAAGACTTGTTACTAGTAATAAATTAACATCAGATGCAATACAAAATTATGCAAAACCAGTTTTAAAAAGTAGATTAGATGTTTTATATGGTATGAATACTAAAGATTTAGATGGATACAATGATCTTGTTAATAATTTACCATATATAACAAGAAAAGCAGCAGAAATTTATGATCTTGTTTTTATAGATATACCAAAATCAAGTAATGAAAAATTTGTTTTAAATACATTAGCAGATGCTGAAATAGTAGTTTGTGTTGTAAATCAAGATACAGTTAAATTAGATGGTTTTTTTGAAAATATAAATAGTATGGAAGAACTTAAAGATAAAACAAAATTATTTGTTATAGGAGATTACGAAAATAGAGCTAGAATTAATATATCTAACATAAAATTAAGAAGCACTATAAAAGATCCTATATATGCTATTCCTCATAATTATTTATTTGCTGATGCTTGTAATAGTGGGAATGTAATAGATTTCTTTTATAGAAATATAAATGCAAATAAAAAAGATTATAATGGTTATTTTATTGCCCAAACTTTAGAAATAGTTGAAAGAATAATTGAAATCGCAAAAATAAAAGATAATTAAAAAAAAGAGGTGAGATGATGAGTGTTGCATTTATATTTAACGTTATATTAATAATTTTACTTATTGCATTTGTTGTTGGATTTTTTTACTACAAAATAAAAAAATCTGAAACAAAGGAAACAGTTAATGAGTTAACAAGAGAAAGAGAAAAATTCAGTATTAATAAAATGCAAGAGTTTATTAAAAAACAATTTGATGAAATTACTAGAATGAATTTGTACGACTTAGCATTATCAGAAGAAGAATTTGAAAGAAGAAAAAATGTAAAATATGAATTAAAAAAAGCTTTAAAAGGTGCAGGATATGCAGATGTAAGTGATAAAAAATACGTTAAAACTTTAATGTTTGACTTGCTTAGGAATAATTATAAAGTTAATGATTTTAATATAAACAATGCTATACCTTTTGATGATTTTGATAATTTAACTGCACAAGATAAATTTGAAATATTAATGCATATGTATAAAAAACAATATAGAGCAGAAGCTCTTACACAAATTATTGAAAAATATAATCTTGACGAACCTAAATTTGAGTTTGATCCAGAGGTTTCATCTTATGTTATAACTGAAAATGAAATAAACGATATATTCTTTAATGAAGTAAGAGAAGATTCAATATCTTTTGATGATAAATTAGAAATTGTAGTTCAAAGAATTTATCAAAAATATAAAGGATATAGTGTAGTTGATGATATTCGTGATATGAATATTGATGGAGTATCAGGTGGTGTATCTGGTATACCACCATCATTCTTAGATCAAGTTGTTGGAATGGATGATTATTTAGATCAAATGAATGGTAGAAAAGTTCCAATGTCTTATGATTCAGTTTGGATATTTTATAAAGGTAAAGCAATGTATTTATCATTCTTATCTTTTGGTGGAGAAACAGAATTAAAAAGAGTTTGTCAAAACATATATAAATATAATAATCCAGGTCAGTTATCTGAATCTGTTGGTTTTAAAATTAATGAAATGAAAGATGGTTCGAGGGTTGTTGTTCTAAGACCAAACTTCTCTGAATCTTGGGCATTTTTTGTAAGAAAATTTGCTCCACCAACATTAATATCTCCAGAACAATTATTAATACATAAAGGTAGAGATCAAGTAATCGAATTATTAAAATATTTAATAAGAGGAGCAAGGGTAACAGCAATAACTGGTGAGCAAGGTTGTGGTAAAACAACATTACTTATGGCTATACTTAAATATATATACCCAACAATTACTATAAGGGTTCAAGAAACAGCGTTTGAGTTACATCTTAGAAAAATATACCCATATAACAATATTTTATCTCTTAGAGAAACAGAATCAATAACAGGTCAAATGGGACTTGATGTACAAAAGAAAACAGATGGTGGTGTTAACATACTTGGAGAGGTTGCTACTGATCCAGTAGCAGCATGGATGATTCAAATGGCGCAAGTTGCATCAAAATTTACGTTATTTACACATCATGCTAAAACTTTCCCAAACTTAATAACATCTCTTAGAAACTCACTTTTAAAAATAGGAATGTTTAATTCAGAAAATGTTGCAGAAGTACAAGTTGTACAAGTAATAAATTTTGATATACATTTAAAAAGAGCAGTTGATGGTTCTAGATATATTGAGAGAATAACAGAATGTATTCCACTTGAAAAAGAATTTAACTATAATAACGATTATAGAAACGTAAAACAAGTTGATCAAAAAATGGATAAATTTATGGATAATGCTGTTGAATATTTCCAACATATGACACAAACAAACAATTTTACATATAAAAACATTGTAGAATTTTGTGATGGAGAATATATATTTAAAAATCCAATAACTGAAAACAACATAAAAGCTATGAGAGAAAATATGGCTGCAGAAGATATGAAATCTTTTGATGACTTCATAGATTTAGCTTGGAGGTGATAAATCAATGATTGTATATATAGCAATTGGTTTAATTGTTTTTGCTTTTCTAGGATTAGTCGCTGTTGGAACATATTACAATATAATGAAAAATAAACATAAAAGAAATAGTGCTCTTTTTGCAAGAGAACAATTAGTTATAAAAAATAAAATAAATCCAAAAGATAATTTTGATAGATTTTTTCAATTAGTTTACTCAACTTTTGTAAGAATGCCTATAATAAAATATTATATAAAGAAAACAAGACTGAAAATGGAAATGACAAATGATTATACAGAATATGAACTTAGAAGAAGAACAGGTAAATCTGTTTTACTTGCTTCAATATTTATGTTTACATCTTTATTTGTATTATTAAACCTTGTTAATGATTTATATATGTCGTTGATTGTTATCATAGGTGTTCTTATAGTAACAGAAAAAACTATTGATATAGGAATAACTTCTGTATCTGAAAAAATATTAAAACAAATGCCACAAGCATTTACAAGTATTAGACATGCGTTCCATGAACATGGAATGATTGAAGAAGCATTTATAAATGCGGTAGATGATTTAGGTGAAAAAGAAATAGTACCTCAATTAAAAAGAATAAGAGAAGCTATTACTTCTGATAATCCTGAAATTGAGTTAGAAAAATATTATGACACAGCTCCAAATAGATTCTTAAAATTATTTGCAGGTGTTTCATACTTATCATATGATTTAGGAGATAGAAAAGTTAATGGCTCTTCTGTATATCTTAGAAATTTGAATAATATTTTAAGTGAAATATATCTTGAAGTATTAAAAAGAGATAAAATAAATTATATGTTTAGAAGTTTAACTGCAATAGCGGTAGTACCTCTTATAGCAATAAAACCATTACAAGGTTGGGCTGAAAGTAATTTCCCAGCACTTGCAAATTTCTACAATAGTAGTATTGGATTTTTTATGCAATCACTTATAATAATTTCTATATTTATATCATACTTAATGCTTAAAATAGTAAAAGAAGATGTTGAAGAAATTAAATTTGACAGAGTTTCTAGTGTTAAATGGCAAGATAAAGTATATAGAAATGACTTTTTTAAAATGATAGTAGATGCATTTAAACCAAGGTATAACACAAGAAAATATAAAAAAGAAGAAAATTTAATTAAAAATACAAATTCATATTTAACTATTGAATGGTTATATGTAAATAAGTTAACAGCAGCCGGTGTTACTTTTATATTATCACTTGTACTTATTATAAATATGCATTATATAGATCTTTCATCAATAAATACACAAATAAGTCAAGAATTTTTGTCTTTTGGTAAATTAAGTGAAGAGCAAGAAATGGCTGCAGGTGCTATAAATGAAAGAGATAAAGAGTATATAGCAGAACATAATGGGAAAGTAACAAAAGAACAATTAGCTATGGATTATATAGATCCTGATACTGGAAAAACTGATGAAACAGCAGTTGAAAGAGTGTATAAAAAAGTAAATACTATGAAAAATATATATTTGAAATTTTGGCAAGTATTAAGTGCTTTAGTTCTAGGTTTTCTTGCATTCCATACACCAGTTTTAATTTTATTTATAAAAAATAAAATTAGAGAAATGGAAAAAGAAAATGAAATAATGCAATTTCAATCAATAATTCTTATGCTTATGTATATAGATAGAATTGATGTACAAACGATACTTGAATGGATGAGTAGATTTTCATATGCATTTAAAGAACCAATAGCAACTTGTTTAAATAATTATGAATCAGGTTCAGAACAAGCTTTAGAAGAATTAAAAGAAAGCGTTCCTTATAAAGATTTTGTAAGAATTGTTGAACAATTGCAATCAGCAGTTGAAAGAATTCCAATAAAATCGGCTTTTGATGAATTAGAAACTGAAAGAGGTTTCTTCTATGAAAAAAGAAAAGAAGGAAATGAAAGATTAATAAGTAAAAAAGTTATGTATGGTAAAGTATTAGGATTTGCTCCTATGGTTATATTAATAGGTGGCTATTTAGTAGCTCCACTTATGGTTGTAAGTATAATGCAAATGATGTCATATTTTAGTAATATGAATTTTTAATACAAATAAATTTGGTTTAAAACTTCTATTAGAAGTTTAACAATATAAAATTTATATTTGAAGGAGGAATTTAAAAATGGATAATGCACAAAAAGCTATAATGATTGGTGTTGGCTTATTTATAACAATCATAGTAATAGCAGCAGTAATGTTAATTACTGGTATGGGACAAGATTTATTAAACAGTGGTGTAGATGAAGTGAATAATATATCATCTAATTTAAAAGCACAACTTACATCTGAATTTGATGGTAATACAAATTTAAGTGGTTCACAAGTAATAGCAGCAATAAAAAAATATTATACAAATAAAGATTTATTAATAATTCAAGAAACTGGAAGAAATTATAGCGTAAATGCTTCAAAAGCAGTAGGAACTTATACAGGTGGTACACCACCTTATTCAACAACACAAGCTGCAATAGGACAAGTTAGCAGTAATGTAAGAATAGCAGAAACATATAGTTCAAAATTAATATATAGTGGAAAAACAGTTGTAGGAATGCAATTCACATTAAATCCTTAAAAATTAATTTAAGAACTTATAAACACATTAATGCAACAAGGTATATAATTTAAAGATTAGATTATATACCTTGTGCAATAATATAAATAAGGGTGTGTGTTTTAAAAAGTTTATTTTAAAATATATTTTTTAAAGCATATAAAATTCAAGGAAGGTGATTAATTTGAATGAATCATTAGCAAGAGCACTTACTGTAGGTGCAGGTCTATTTATAGCAATGATTACAATATCAGCAGTAATGTCATATTACGGTACAGCTCAAACTTCTATACAAAAAGTAGGCGTTGGTACAGATATAGCAGGATTAACTAATCAAAATATAACAAATTCTTTACTTAAAGAATCTATTAATGGCACAGAAACAAAAAACATAATAAATTATTTTTCTTTAAATAAGAGTGTAATAGTTAATGTTGGGAATGCTATAAAATTTGATGGTACTACAACAGGTGAAATTTTAAGATTTGGTGGTAATCCTATTTTTGGTAATATAAATAATGAGCAAGCGACATCGAATAAATTTATAACTTTAATGAAAAATATTAATCCTAGTCAAAGATTTAAATTAGAATATGTAACAAATTCAGGTGTAACAACAATAACAATAACAGGTAAAAAATAAGGAGAAAAAAATATGGATGATAATTTACAAAGAGTATTTTCTGTTTTAATATCAACAATAATATTTTTTATGCTTCCTTTATATATTGCTTTTGAAAAAAAAGATGATATTTCATATGCACTTGCATTAAAAATAACTAATAATTTTGTTGATGAGGCAAGTAGTAAAGGATATATTTCTAAAAATATGTATGAACAATTTATTTCGGATTTAGCACTTACAGGTAATGTATATGAAATAAAAATGGAACATGTAGCAAAAAAATATTATCCTACAATATATTCATATACGGATGGTAGTAACACACAAATACAAGAAAATGGACTTGCTAAGTTTGATTATAGTATATATAAAGATGCACTTACAAGTGGTAAAATAACAGAGTCTAGTAAAGACTATGAAAATTTAAAATTTGCATATAACTTATCAGAAGAAGTTTTTACAGAAAAAAGAATATTAGAAACTTTAGATGAAACTATAGCAGAAGATTTAAGAAGTAAGTATGGTACGTATACAGTTGATAGTATACCATTATATCCAACTATATATAATTTAAATGGAAAAGATATATATACTATGAATGTAGGAGATGAGTTTAATGTTACTGTAAAAAACACTAATATTACAGTAGCAACAGTTTTATTTAATACATTAACTTTTGGTGCTAATACAGGTAATTTACCTAAAGTATATATAAATTATGGTGGAACTATTCAAAATGATGATTATAAGAATAATAATTTAAATATGATAGATACAACTCCATAGTTTATTAAATTTTAAAATATATTAGAAGGGAGTGAGTGGTTTGGATTTAATGTCAAATAAAGCTATTGTTATAGCTGTTGGGATATTTGTTACTCTTATGATAGCATCTGGGGTACTCATGGTTATGGATAGTATAAGAGGAGTTTATCAAGACGTTTATAGTACAAATATTTCTTTATCTAGCCAGTTTAATGAATATGATGCATATGATAATACACAAAAAACAAAATTAGATGTTTTAAATACAGCAAAAAAATATAGAGAAAATGCTACAGTAATAGTTAAATTAAATGAAACAGTTATTAATAATCAAACTTGGATTAATAATTTTAAATCATCTAATTTTAGTAATGGAGATCAAACAACTCAAAATTCTCCATTTACTGCAACTGTAGACAAAAAAAGTAATCCAATAGTAATTACTTTTAAACCATAACAGAAAGGGCGTGAAGTGATGGAAGATTCAACTTTTGAAGCAATGCATGTTGCAGTAAGTATTTTTGTATTTATAATTGCAATATCTGCTACTATATATTTGTTTAGTTCAATTAGTGAACTATCTGAAAGATCATATGAATATGGAAAAGTAAAAGTTGATGCGGCAGTATCAGAACAAGTTCCATCAGAAAATGCCGTTATATTAGATAGTTCGCAAGTAATTGCATATTATTTTAATTATGTAAAAAAAGATTTATACTTAGCTCCAGATGCTACAGTAAAACAAGAGTATAAAGTTACAATTAATACACCTTCTGGAACTTTAACTAATAATCTTACTTATCAACAAGTATTAACATCAGTTGGTTCAACAAGAAAATACATTTTAGAATATACAAGTAAAAATACATCTGGTGCAATACCTGTTGCAACTATTAATATTAAACCAGCTTAATAAATAAAATGTGAAAAACAATAATAAATAAAAATTATTAAATATAAAACAAGAAAAAATTGAAAGGGGAAATATAATTTATGAAAGATAATGTAAGTATGGTTTTAACTATGATATTATTAGTAGTATTGGTAGTTATATTTCCTTTATATAATCATTTTGAAAGACAAGATGATATGTCATATAATGTTGTTTTAAAAGCAACAAATAATTTTGCAAATGAAGTTATAAATTCAGGATATATAGATCAAGCAACATATGATAAATATATAGATAACTTATCTGCTACAGGAAATATGTACGATGTTGAATTAGAAGTGCATAAAAAAGTATATGTGGAAACGACTTTAGGTTCTAAGGTTTATGAAGAACAATATGAAATAGATTATAATAAAGATATATTTTCTTCTACAGCAGCTGCTATAAATGAAGGTGATAATGGCGGTGAAAAAGATAAGGTTAAAAATGGATCATATTTACTTAGCACAGGGGACAAATTTTATATAAAAGTGAAAAATAGTAGTACAACTATGGCAGGAGCAGTATTTAATATGATAATACCAACTGCTCAAACAGATAGAATAGTAGTAAATTATGGTGGTGTAGTAAAAAATAATGCTTGGAAAAAAGTTGAAACTGATATAAATACTAAAAAAATACCAGGTAAAATTGATACAAGTTTAATACCAACAACACCAGTTATAACATCTAATCCTGATGTTGTAACTAATAATTCAATAGATCCAATTGGTGGTGTAAGAACAATAACTTTTAAAGCTACATCTAGTCCTACTGGTGCAGGAAGAAGTATAGCAAAATATGTATATACAATAAAAAATACTTCTCAACCAGAATATACTGTTGAAAGCACAGATGGTAATCTTACAGCAACATTTAATGAAGGTATTTCATATATAAAAGTTTATGCTGTGGATAATGTTACTCTAAAATCAGAAACTACAGGAGTAAGTTTTACAGTAATGAATAACTTTTCTCAAAAATCAATATCTTCTGTTGGAGAATCTACTATGGATTCAATAATAATATCAGGAGCTACAGTTTCAGAGTATTCTTTTGAAGTTCAAATTTCTTCTGGACATGGTGGAAATGATTATTGGAAAATTCAAGGATTAACAACTTCTGGAACATGGGAACAAATTGCATATCAAAATGTTAGTAATGGTGTAAATACAGGGAATGTGAAATTATCTGATCCAAGTAAATATACACAGCTTAAATTTACATATAAAGTAGATGAAGGTCATTATGGTTGTTTAGCTGTTGGATCATTTATAAAATATAGTGTTAAATATAAATTTAAATAATAAAAGAGGTGAAATAATTGAAATTAACTGATTTTGCATTAATATTTATTGGAGTAACTTTACCAATAATTATTATAGTATATGTAAATATATCTTTTACGATAAAAGCAGAACAACAAGAGATGTATTTTCAAAAGATAATAAATGTAGCTGTACAAGATGCAGCTAATCAAATGAAAGAAGTAGAAAATACAGATTCAAATATAGATTATGGTTATTCAGGTGTAGAAGATAAAAAAGTAAGTGTAAATGCTCAAATAGCAGTTGATTCTTTTTTAGATTCTTTATATAATAATTTTGGGATAGAAGGTAATGTAGCAGCTCAAGAATATTTACAGTTATTTGTACCTGCGATTGCAATAATAGATTATGATGGAGTGCAAGTATCTTCAGTAGAAGAATATCAAGAAAATTCGGTTCTATCAAAAAAACATGCATTAAAACCAAAAACTATGTATAGTTATTCATATGTTGTTATGAGAAGAACAAGTGGCGCAATAGAAGTTGTAAATGCTTCAGAACCATTTGGTAATGGAAGCCAAATTGGTTCACCACATACAGTAGATTTTTCTATGGATGATTATGTTGTTCATAGAGGAGTTGGATGTGAAACAAAAGCTTTTTATTTAAATGATTCAAATAATAATGCTGATTTATGGAGTGATGCTCCTGTTGCAGGTGATAAAATATTGGAACATTTAAATAAAATAAAAGGTGGCGTGATAGTAAATACAATTATTAGAGAAGTGGGCTATGCAATTAATGCAAATAATAATTTTGCAAAAGCTGCTGGAATAGAATACAGTTTTACATTTCCACCAATGACAACAGAAGATTTAAATAATAGTATTGAAAATGTTGGTATGATGGCTTTTGTTCAAGGATTATCAGTAGGTAATAAGTATTTAAATGCAAAAGCATATGGTGTATCAAAATTAGAATTAGTAAGTAGATTTTATCTATCTGCTCCTAGTGCAGGTTCAAAGTATAAAATGAACCTATATCATAAAGATGAAAATTGTCCAGAATATAAAGCTGCTGAAAAGACAGATATGTCACCTAGATACTTAACAACTAAACAACAAGCAGCAGCAGCAAAAGTAACTTTTAAAAATGCTGGAGTAGATACTCAAACACAAGGTTTTTATCCTTGTCCCATATGTAATCCATAAAAATCACATGAAAAGGGGTAGTAAATGGAAAATAATATTGATAAAGTAAATGAAATAACAAATGATAAAACAAATA
>CAZZFS010000014.1:0-30108 GCA_964653805.1 uncultured Clostridiaceae bacterium
CACTTAAAAATGTTGCTTTTCTTGCTTCTGATATTGGATTATTATTTGTTAATGTAAGTATTACTGCTGCTGCAATAATTACTACAACAATTATTGATATGACTAATACTATTAATGATATACCACTTTTATTTTCTTTTGTTTTATACATACTTAATACCTCCATGTATTTTTATTTTATTTCATATTTAGTATATATCAAACAAAATCTTTTTTCAATAATATATATTATTTTTTTATAATCTTTCAAAAAAAAATAAAAAAATTGAGTATATAGCTCGTAATCTGAACTTTATACTCAATTTTTTATTTTTATAATTTTTTTATCATTTTATTAATTTATATTTATTATATTATTAAATCATTTTCAGTTCTTAATATTTTTCTTCTTCTAATTATACCTAAATATTCAATTTTATTAACTAAACTAGTAATAAAACTAACATTAAAACCTACTTTAGAAAATACAAATACACCTACTGACAATACAGAAATCATAAATATAATTATCATATTGTTATTTACAAATCCACCTGTTACAGGTAATTTTTTTTGTTCATTATATATTGTTTTTTCTATTATTTGTCCTGATTTAGTAATATCAAATTCATAAATTGTTTGATCCATAACATATCTATCTGGTGCTTTTACTTCTTGTATTTGATATGTTCCTTTTTTCAAACTATCTATTTTTGCTATACCATCTTCATTTGTTATTAATGTTGCTACAACTTCTTTATTTGAATTTGTAATATCAAATCTAACACCTGCTATTGGTTGTTTTGTATCTTTATCTAATTTTAATACTTTTATTCCACCAGTTAATTTTGAATTAACTACTGTTTTAGATATAACTTGATCTTGTTTTGTTATTTTAAATTCATATTCTTTTGCATCCATAACATAATTATCTGGTGCATAAACTTCTTTATAGTAATATGTTCCATATGCTAATTCTTTAGAAGTTGCTTTACCATCTTTGTCTGTTACTAAAGTTTCTACTACTTCTTTATTTGAATTTAATATATCAAATTTTACACCTTCAATTGTATTTTTTTCATCATCTATTTTTAATATTTCAAGTTTACCTTTTACATATTTATTTACAATATTTTTTATTATTAAATCATTATCGTTTGCTACTGTAAATTCATATTTATTAGTATCTATTATTATTCCTTCTGGAGCTGATACTTCTTTATAGTAATATGTTCCTTTTTCTAATGTATCTGATACAGCAACACCGTTTGCATCTGTTGTTATTGTTTGTAATACTTTACTATTACTATCTAATATTTGGAATTTAACTCCTTGTAATGGTTTTTGATTTTCATCTACTTTAACTATTTTTAATGAACCTTTTACAATTTCATTTACTACATTTTTTGTTATAACTTCATTTGTGCTAGAAATTTTAAATTCATATTCTTTTGGATCCATTATTACATTATTTGGTGCTTCTGTTTCTTTATAATAATATGTTCCTTTTGCTAAACTTTTAGATGTTGCAATACCATTTGCATCTGTTGTTATTGTTTCTACTACTTTTTTTGAACTATCTAGTATTTGAAATTTAACTCCTTGTAATGGTTTTTTATCACTATCTGTTTTTACTATTTTTAAATTTCCTTTTACTACTTGATTTACTATATTTTTTGTTATAATATTTCCTGAAACTTTAAATTCAGTTATTGTTTGATCCATTACAACATAAGCTGGTGCTTTTGATTCTTTATAGTAATATGTACCATCTGGTAAATCATATATTTCTGCAATACCATTTGCATCTGTTGTTATTGTATCTAATAATCTTTTTTGTGAATTTAATATTTGGAATTCAACACCTTGTATTGGTTTATTTTCACTATCTGTTTTTATAATTTTTAATCCACCATTTGTTTTTTTATTTACACATGTTGTTTTAAAAGTTTCACCTGGTTTTACATTTACAACAATTGGTTGATCTTCCATTATATATCCGTCTGGTGCTTTTACTTCTACAAGTCTGTATTCACCAACAGCTATATTTGAAAATCTAACATAACCATCTGCTCCTGTAACTGCTGTTTTTAATACTTTTCCACTTAAATCTCTTAATTCAAATGTTACACCTTGGATTTTATTATTATTTTGATCTACTTTTAATAATTCAACATTTCCATCTAAACCTGTCCATGCAACTTTTACATTTGTTGTAAGTGAAATAGGTTCTTTTACTACTACTGCAAAATGTTGTGTATAATATAGGTCATTACTATATGTTGCACCAACATTTTTTTCACCATCTGCTTGTGCATTTAATGTTAATTCACCTGCTGGTTCTGTTTCATTTACTTTTACATATATTTCTTCACCTATTGCAAATGTTGTTTTTTGATTTCCTGCTGCATCTGTTGTTATTGCTGATGCAGGTGCATTAGTTAAAGATATTTTTGTAGTTGTTGCTCCACTTTGTGCTGTTGCAACTTTATATGGTCCAGCTATTATTTTACCACCAACGTGTGATAATTTAGCTCCTACTCCTGTTATTTGTAATGTAGGTTTTGCAGTATATGGAGTTGTCATAGCTTTATTTGCTAATACTTTAGCTGCTGCTATTGCTCTTGGTGTTGATTCTTCATACCCTGCAGTAGGTTGAATTATATCAATATTAAAATTCATTATTGATTTTGTATTTTCACCTTTTGCTTGAGCTACCATCCACATAGCCATTTTTGTAGCTAAATTTGCTTCTGTTGCATTATTTACACCTAAAGCTGCTGGACTTACAGTTGGATAACCATAAATCATAACTGCTGTTACCTCTGGTGATGCATATCCTTTAAAAGATAATACTCCACTTGGTAAATCACGTCCATAATCTAAACAATATGCATGAGCTCCACCTAAAGTAGCTTCATAAATTCCTGAAGCATAATCATAATATGGATCATATATTGGATTAGTTTTAGCTCCAGCGCTAAAATTTAATGATCCTTGAGCTGCCATCATTGTTGATAAAGGTTCTAATTGTATTGACAACATAGAAACTATTACAATTATACTTAATATTTTCATTTTTATATTTTTTATTTTTATATTTTTTAACATTGTTTTTTCCTCCTTTTAATAAAATTATTAATTATGTTTTTTACATATGTATATTTTTGTTTATTAATATATAATTTTTAAGTTAAATCTTTTTGTGATATCAATTCTCCTTTTACAACAATTCTTTTACTTGCTGTATTATTACATGTTATTAAAGTTATTTCAGCTTTATCTGTATTTTTTAAAACATCTACATTATCTGGTAATACTGTTTGTATAGTTTTTACTTTATATGTATATTCTTTTTCTCTTGTTATTATTTTAACTTCGTCAGATACTTTAACTTTATTTAATTTTCTAAAAATTTCTGTATATACATTATTATGTGCTGCTATTGCAAAATTACCCACTTGTCCAGGATCTACTGAACCATCAAACTTACCAACATAATTTTTTAAAGTTTCTGCATCAGTTCCTTTTTTTATTTTACCTGTTATTCCAACTGAAGGAACATATACAACAGCTATTGCATCACCTGGAACAACTATTTTCACTTCTTTATTTTCAGTAGGCTCATTTGTATTAAATATATCACTAAGTATACCTTGATCTTTATTATCTCTACCTTCAGTTACAACAGTATCTATATTTACACTTTCACTTAATTCTTTATCTTTTAATATATCTTTAATATTTATAATAGCAAAAGATGCTATTACTATAAATAATATAAGACCTATTATTTCAATTGGTTTTATTTTTAATTCCCCTTTTTTCATAATATATACCTCTCTTTTTTCTTTTTAATTATCGTATTCTTTTTTACTTTACATAATAATTATAACATAATAAAAAGCAAAAGTCAACATTATGTAACCTTTTGCTTTTTATTTCATTTGATTTTGTTAATATTTTACTATTTATATCATTTATTACAAAATACAGATACTATATATTAAACTATAGTATCTGTAAAAAATAATCTGTTTTTTAGTTTTATTAATAATTATTTTAAATTACTAATTCATTTTCTGTTCTAAGTATTTTATTTCTATATTTTCTTGGTTCTCTTGCAAAAACAAATTTTGAACCAATATATATTCCTGTACATACTAATGAAATTATAAATATAATAATCATATTGTTATTAATAAATCCACCTGTTACAGGTAATTTTTTAGTTTCATTGTATATTGTTTTTTCTATTATTTGTCCGGATTGATTTATTTCGAATTCATATGTAGTGCCATCCATTATATATTTATCTGGAGCTTTTACTTCTTTAAAGAAATATGTTCCTTTAACTAAATTATCTAATTTTGCAATACCATTTTCATCTGTTATTAAAGTAGCAATTACTTCTTTATTTGAATTTAGAACTTCAAATCTTACACCCGCTATAGGATTGTTACAATCTTTATCTAATTTCAATATTTTAAGTCCACCAGTTAATTTTAAATTAACTACTGTTTTAGCCACAATTTGTTCATTTTGTGTTATTTTAAATTCATATTCTTTAGTATCCATAATAACATTTGATGGCGCTTCTACTTCTTTATAGTAATATTTTCCGTAAACTAAATTTTTAGAAGTGGCTTTACCATTTACATCAGTTACTAAAGTTTCAATTACTTCTTTATTTGAATTTAATATGTCAAATTTTACACCTTCAATTGGATTATTATCATTATCTACTTTTGTTATTTCAAGTTTTCCTTTAACATATTTATTAACCATTTTTATTACTACTAAATCATCTGCTACAGTAAATTTATATTTAGTATTATCTATAATAATACCTTCTGGAGCATCTACTTCTTGGTAATAATAAACACCTTTTTCTAATTCTTCCGATACAGCAACACCATTTGCATCTGTTACTATAGTTTGTATTACTTTATCATTAGAATCATAAATTTTAAATTTAACTCCTTGTAATGGTTTTTCATTTTCATCTACTTTTATTATCTTTAATGAACCTTCTATGATTTTATTTTCCACTGTTTTAGCTATTACTTGATTATTTTGTGTTATTTTAAATTCATATGTTTTTGTATCCATTAAATATCTATCTGGTGCATAAACTTCTTTATAGTAATATGTTCCATACATTAAATTTTTAGAAGTTGCTTTACCATTTGCATCTGTTGTTAAAGTTTCTACTACTTCTTTATTTGAATTTAATATATCAAATTTTACACCTTCAATTGGTTTATTATTATTATCTACTTTTGTTATTTCAAGTTTTCCTTTAATGTATTTATTAACCATTTTTATAGTTACTAAACTTCCATCAATAACAAATGGATATTTTGTATTGTCTATAATAATCCCTTCTGGAGCTGCTATTTCTTGATAGAAATAATTACCTTTTTCTAATTCTTTAGACTCTGCAACACCATTTGCATCTGTTGTTATTGTTTGTATTACTTTACTATTACTATCTAAAATATTAAATTTAACGCCTTGTAAAGGTTTTTCATTTTCATCTACTTTTATTATTTTAAATCCACCTTTTACAATTTGATTTACTACATTTTTTGTTACTACTTCATTTTGTGTACTAATTTTAAATTCATATTCTTTAGGATCCATTACAACACTTGCTGGTGCTTCTATTTCTTTATAGTAATATGTTCCTTTATTTAATTTACTTGAATTAGCTATACCATTTGCATCTGTTGTTATTGTTTCTACAACATTTTTTGAACTATCAAGTATTTGGAATTTAACTCCTTGTAAAGGTTTTTTATCACTATCTGTTTTAACTATTTTTAATGAACCTTTTATAACTTGATTTACTATATTTTTAGTTACAATATTTCCAGAGATTTTAAATTCATTTATAGTACTATCAATTACAACATAAGCTGGTGCTTTTGATTCTTTATAATAATATGTACCATCTGGTAAATCATATATTGAAGCTATACCTGCTGCATCTGTTGTTATTGTATCAACTAATCTTTTTTGTGAATTTAATATTTGGAATTCAACACCTTGTATTGGTTTATTTTCACTATCTGTTTTTATAATTTTTAATCCACCATTTGTTTTTTTATTTACACATGTTGTTTTAAAAGTTTCACCTGGTTTTACATTTACAACAATTGGTTGATCTTCCATTATATATCCGTCTGGTGCTTTTACTTCTACAAGTCTGTATTCACCAACAGCTATATTTGAAAATCTAACATAACCATCTGCTCCTGTAACTGCTGTTTTTAATACTTTTCCACTTAAATCTCTTAATTCAAATGTTACACCTTGGATTTTATTATTATTTTGATCTACTTTTAATAATTCAACATTTCCATCTAAACCTGTCCATGCAACTTTTACATTTGTTACTAAAGAAACTGGTTCTTTTACTACTACTGCAAAATGTTGTGTATAATATAGGTCATTGCTATATATAGCACCAACATTTTTTTCACCATCTGCTTGTGCATTTAATGTTAAATTCCCTGTTGGTTCTGTATCATTTACTTTTACATATATTTCTTCACCTATTGCAAAAGTTGTTTTTTTAGTTCCAGCAGCATCTGTTGTTATTGCTGATGCTGGCGCATTTGTTAAAGATACATTTGTAGTTTTTGCTCCACTTCCTGTTGTCGCAACTTTATATGGACCAGCAACTATTTTATCCCCAATATGTGATAATTTTGCACCTACCCCTGTTATTTGCAAAGTAAGTTTTGCAGTATACGGAGTTGTCATAGCTTTATTTGCTAATACTTTAGCCGCTGCTATTGCTCTTGGTGTTGATTGTTCATATCCTGCAGTAGGTTGAATTATATCAATATTAAAATTCATTATTGATTTTGTATTTTCACCTTTTGCTTGAGCTACCATCCACATAGCCATTTTTGTAGCTAAATTTGCTTCTGTTGCATTATTTACACCTAAAGCTGCTGGACTTACAGTTGGATAACCATAAATCATAACTGCTGTTACCTCTGGTGATGCATATCCTTTAAAAGATAATACTCCACTTGGTAAATCACGTCCATAATCTAAACAATATGCATGAGCTCCACCTAAAGTAGCTTCATAAATTCCTGAAGCATAATCATAATATGGATCATATATTGGATTAGTTTTAGCTCCAGCATTAAAATTTAATGACCCTTGTGCTGCCATCATTGTTGTTAAAGGTTCTAATTGTATTGATAACATTGCAATTATTACAACTATACTTAACACCTTCATTTTGAAATTTTTTATTCTACGACTTTTCAACATTTTAAATTCCTCCTACATATATATAATGCAATTTTACATAAATATACCACTTTATGTTCGATATGTCAAGACATTTAGTTAAATTATTTCTATTTTATTACATTTTTATTGCATTTTAATTGCACGACATCTTTAAAGCTAGATTTCAAGCATATATCCTAAAATTATATATATATTATTTTATTATTTTTAAGTTTATATTTTTTAATTTGTTTTTTTATTTTTAAACGAAGAAAAAAACAGATAGATTTTACTCTATCTGTTTTGCAAACTATATTAAGAATTTATTCTTCATCTAATATATTTTCGATATCTTCAACATCAGCAGGAACTGCTATTGTATCTTTTCTCTTTTTTTCATTTGCATCTTTATTTTTTTTAATTTGACTTTCAACTTTAGAAATTAATTCTTCAATTCCATAATATAAATCTTCATAATCACCTTCTGCTAAGTATGTATGCGATTTATATTCTATTCTCATATCTACTTTTTGTTTACCTCTTACGGCAGCAGCAAATGTAACATGACAAATTGTATCTGGTTCAAAAAATTTTTCTAATTTGCTAACTTTTCTTTCAACAAATTCTTTTATAGCTTCTGTTACTTCTAAATGAATTCCTGTTAAATCTAATTTCATAGTAATCACCTCACAACCATATTATATACTATTTTGTCCTTATTTTCAAGTTTTTATTAAATATTTCATCTAAAAATATTTAATAAAAATATTACTATTTATTTCAATTTTTTTTTATGTTATATTAATTACTATCTTTTTTTAATTCTTCAGCTCTTTTTATTTTCATAGTAGTAGTTTTAACAAAATCATCAGTTTTAATTTCTAATTTTTTTACAGCTTTATATGGTACTAAAGTTCTATTTATTTTTTTAATTTCACCCCAAATATAATTGTACATATCTTTACTATCTGGTCTTGTAACAAATCTACTTTCAAGTTCTTCTTCATCTATAGTTACTTTTACAGCAACAACTAGTTCATCATTTCTTTTTGGATCTTTTTTTGCATAAACCATTGATTCTTTTACATAAGGTATATTATTTATTAATGTTTCTATTTCTTCTGGAAAAATATTTTTACCATTAGATGTTACTATAACATTTTTATCTCTACCTGAAATAACTAAATTACCACGTATATCAAAATATCCTATATCTCCAGTATAAAACCAACCATCTTTTAATACTTTCTTAGTTTCTTCTTCATTTTGGTAATAACCTAAAAATACATTATCACCTTTTACAATTATTTCACCTACATTGCTATTTTCATCTTTATTTTTACTTAAATCAATTCTTACTTCAACGCCATCAATTGGTTTACCAACTGTTCCAAAAGCTTTATTTTGAAAATTTGTACTAGCTATTAATGGTGCTGTTTCTGTTAAACCATAACCATAAAGAAAATCAAAACCTAAAGCTTCCATATCTTGCATTATTTTTTTATCAAGTGGCGCTGCACCACAAAAAATATATTTTAAATTTCCACCTAATGTTTCATGAACTTGTTTAAAAAGTTTTCTTTTAACATCTATGCCTACTTTTGATAAAATATTTGCTATATTTCTTGCAACTTTACTTGCTTTTTCTTTTCCAGAATCTTTTATTGCTTTTTTTATTTTAACATCTATTCTTTCTATAATTGCTGGCACCAAAGTTATAACACTTGGTCTTATTTCTTTAATATCTCTTACAATATATTTTATACCTTCACATATTGCAACTGTTGCACCACTATACATAGCTATCAAATATGTAATAGTAAATTCATAAGTGTGATGCATAGGTAAAACAGATAAAAAAGTTTCATCACTTATACTAGGACAAATTTTTAAAGTATTGTATGTATCAAAACATAAATTTTTATGACAAAGCATTACACCTTTTGCAGCCGCTGTTGTTCCAGATGTAAATAACAATATTTTAAATTCATTTCTATCAATTTCTGTATTTATATATTCAACTTCACCATTTTCAATTAATTTTTTACCATTATCAACTAATTCATCAAAAGAATAACTCATATCATCAGATTTTTCTTTTGACATTTCTATATATACCATATCTTTTGGTAAATTATCCTTTATTTTTTCTATTAATTCTTTTTTTCTAGAAGAATATACAACACAACTTGCTTCTGATCTTTTAAGTAAATTTTGTATTTCATTACTTGGTAATTCTTTATCAAGTGGCACAATTACTCCAAAACCACATGAAACAGCCATATATGTAACAACCCACTTATAGCTATTTTCACCAATAACAGCAACTTTTTTATCTTTTAAATTAAGTTCTTTTAACATAACTGTACCTAAAGAATTAACATCTTCTCTTAATTTAGAATATTTTATTTTTATTAATTCTTTTGTTTTTTCATTTCTTTCTATAAATGCAACTTTATCTTTATTTTCTATACAACTTACATTTATTATATCTTTTAAAGTATCCATTTCTTTTTTATCCATCTTAACACCTTTTTTTACAAAAAAATAATTTCTTTGTAAAGCTCCTTTCACGTAATTAAAATTCATCTTTTTATATTATTTATATATAATATTTATTATACATTATATATTTTCTTTTTTCAAGAAATATAAAAAAAAATATCTAAAATTTTACATTTTAAATATTTTCTTATTATTTTTATATATTTTTAATTATTTATATTATAATTTTTTTAATTTAATTATTAATCTAAATATTCCATTTGATATCCAATTATATCAATAACATCACCTTTTTTAAGGCCTTGTTTTCTAAGTTCATTCATAACTCCCATGTTATTTAAAATTCTTTGCATATATTGTCTTGATTCAATATCATATATATTTACTTTACTCATAAGTCTTTCAATTGGAGCACCTGTAACAATATATTTATCTTCAGATTCTTTTTTAGCATACCATCTTTGATCTAGTGCTTCTTCTATTGCATAGTTTTCATCAACTTCAACTACATCTTCTACTGGTATTTTTTTAATTTCTTTTCCAACATAATCAATTAATTCATCTAAACCTTCATGAGTAACAGCAGAAATTTTAAATAATTTTAATTTTAATTTTTTACACATTTTTTCTAAATCTTTTAATAATTCTTCATTTTCAATACTATCTATTTTATTAGCAACAATTATTTGTTTTTTTATAGCTAATTTTTCACTATATTTTTTTAATTCAGAATTTATTAATTCAAAATCTTCTACTGGAATTCTATCTTCACTACCTGATACATCTATAACATGTAGTAAAAGTCTTGTTCTTTCAACGTGTTTTAAAAATTTAATTCCAAGCCCTGTTCCTTGACTTGCACCTTCAATTATACCAGGTATATCTGCCATAACAAAAGCATCACCACTTCTTGATTTTACTACACCAAGAGCAGGCTCTAATGTTGTAAAATGATAATTTGCTATTTTTGGTTTTGCAGATGAAACTACAGATATTAAAGTTGATTTACCTACATTAGGGAAACCAATAAGTCCTACGTCTGCAAGCATTTTTAATTCAAGTTCTATATTTTTTATAACACCTTTTTGTCCAGCTTCAGCAAAGTTTGGAACTTGTCTAGTTGGAGTGGCAAAATGTTGATTACCTCTTCCACCTCTTCCACCTTTTGCTATTAAAAAAGTATCACCTTCTTTAGCTAAATCTGCAATAACTACACTTTTATCTATATCTCTTACTATTGTTCCAAGTGGTACAGGAATATATAACGGTTGTCCAGACTTACCTGTTTTTCTTGCGCCATCACCTTTTTTTCCATCATCTGCTTGGAATATTTTTTTGAATTTAAAGTTAAGTAGTGTACTAGTGTTTTTATCAACTATTAAGTAAACATCTCCACCTTTTCCACCATCTCCACCATCAGGTCCTCCATTTGCAACATATTTTTCTCTTCTGAAAGTCATGGCACCATTACCACCATCTCCTGACTTAATACTTATTTTTACGTAATCTATAACCATTTTTATCTCCTTTTATTCTTCAAAGTAATTTATTTTTACAGCCTCTTTTACTTTTTTCATTGTTTTACGAGCTTTTTCACGAGCTTTTTGTGTTCCTTCGTATATTATTTGTTTTACAAGTTCGGGTCTTTGTTCATAATACATTCTTTTTTCACGTATAGGTGTTAAGAAAGTATTAATATTTTTACTTAATTGTTTTTTGCAATCTACACAGCCTCTTTGACCTTTTCTACATTCATCAAAAATAATATTACATTCATCTTTGCTAAACATTTTATGATAATATGCTACCATACAAACTTCGGGATCTGCCGGATCATCTTTTTTTATTTTGTTTTTATCAGTTACTGCAAGCATTACTTTTTCTGTTATTGTTTTTTCATCATCTGATAAATAAATAGCATTCCCTAAACTCTTACCCATCTTGTTATTTCCATCTAAACCTTTTACTCTTGCTACTTCACCAACTAGTGTATCTGGATCTTTTAAAATTTCACCATACATACTATTGAACTTTCTAACTATTTCTTTTGTTTGTTCTACAACTGGTAATTGATCTTCTCCAACTGGAACTAAATCAGCATCAAAAGCAGTAATATCTGCTGCTTGACTAACTGGATAACCTAAAAAACCATATGTAACTGAATTACCTTCATTACCAAATAATTCTTTTTTTTGCTTCATTTCTGTTTTTACAGTAGGATTTCTCTCAAGTCTTGCAACAGTTACAAGATTAGAATATATAACAGTAAGCTCAGCAATTTCAGGTATCATTGATTGTATAAATATGTGACTTTTTTTAGGATCAACACCTATAGCCAAATTATCCATAACAACTTCATATACATTTTTTCTAACCTTTTCAGGATCATTAAAATTATCTGTTAATGCTTGAATATCCGCTATTATTAAATACATTTCATATTCATCTTGTAACGCAGCTCTGTTTTGTAATGAGCCAAAATAATGACCAATATGTAACTTACCTGTTGGTCTATCACCTGTTAATATTATTTTTTTATTTTTATCTTCAGACATATATATCACCTTTTTCCCTTTATTTACTACATATACTTTCAAAACATAATATTTAAGCAAAAATGTTAATTAACTATATCAACATAAATATTTATGTTATATATTATGTATCTATTATATACTATTTTTACAAAAAAATCTACTATATTAATAAAACTTAAACTTTTAAACTACCATTTAATTAAATTTCAAAACAAATTATACAAAAAATTATATAAAAATATATAATTAATTTATTGTCTTATATAAATATTATAATTTTAACTAAAAAAACTCTTGTTATACATTAACATACATAAAAATACATTTTATGGTATTTATTTTTATGTAAAAAAAGAAATACACTTTTTTTTTTGCTTTTTTTCATTTTATTATTGACTATTAATATTTTAAATACTATAATGATTTTAAATAAAAGGAACATGTAAAATGTTTTATTAAATGTTTTTGTCTATAGTTATAATGCTTAAGGAGGTAATTTATGTACAACCAACGGTTCTAGTTCAATGTTACTACGTTCCATCCAGAAGTAACTGGTTCATGTTTTTTAGTTGAGGTGAAAATACCTGGTAAAAAAGACATTAAGTTTGTAATTGATGCAGGTATGTTTCAAGAAAAACCCTATGAAATGTTAAATAACGTTTTGGATTTTGATCCATCAGAAATTGATTTTGCACTTGTTACACACAATCACTGTGATCATACTGGTAAATTAAAACTAATGTGCAAATATGGTTTCAATAATCCAATTTATTGTACACGGGTAACTAGAGAGTTAATGCTTTTAAGTATTGAAGATGATTACAAGATTTCTTTATCCAATCAAGCTTCTATAAATATACCTAATTGCATACGAGAAGATTTCGAAGCAGTAAAAAGAAACCTTGTTCCTACTGATCTATTTGACACCTTTGAACCTTGCTCTAATGTAAGGGTAACATTTTTAGATAATGGTCATCTTTTAGGAGCATCTTGTATTTTCATTCAAATTTTTGATGGTGATGCAGATTGTGATGAAACCTCAATAAATTTACTTGCTACAGGCGATTATTCACCTGAGAGTTCATTTGTTCGAGTTCAAGAAGTACCAGATTGGATTAAGAAAAAACAAGTACATATTTTGCAAGAAGCAACTTATGGTTCAACACACAGTTCAAGTATTAAAAAAACTTTTTCGAAAAACATAAAAGAAAACATTGCAAAAAACAAAACTGTTGTAGCTCTTGCCTTTTCACAAGAAAGGTTTGAAGAAATTCTTTTAGAGCTATGGCTTTTAAGAGAAAGTGGTTTAAAGTTTAAAATTTATCTTGATGGTCCTTTAGCCGAAAAGTACTTTGTTATATACAAAAGAAAATCATTTGGCTTTAAAGAACATGCAAGAGATTTTTTAAAAGGTAATTATTCTTGGGTTAGACCACAAGAACGTGAACACTTAATAAATTCCAAAGAACCAAAAGTTTTGGTTACAACAGCCGGAATGGGTGATCATGGTCCAGCACAAGTTTATCTTCCTGAAATGTTAAAAAGAGAATATGTAAATATTAGCTTTAACGGTTATGTTGCAGAAGGTAGCATCGGAAGAAAAATTATTGAAGGAAGAGATGAAAAAACAGTAAACATCTTTGGCCAAGAAATTCAGGTTAATGCAAGTATTTTCACAACAAATGAATTTTCTTCTCATGCAAAAAGTGATGAATTACTAGGATTTTTAAAACAATTTGATAATATCAAATCCCTACTAATAAATCACGGTTGCCATGAAGCAAAAAAAGGTTATTACGATTTAGTGTCAAAACAACACACTAATATAAAAACCATAGATATTTGTAACAGAGGTGTAACTCATAAGTTAAACCCTTGGGGAATCGTAAAATCATTCCAACAAATTTCACAAACTACACAAAATTCACAAGCATCTGCTTGAGTATCTTTCACTTATACAATCTAAAAAGTCATAATGTTTTATACATTGTGACTTTTTTCTTTTTCCTATATATAACAAAAAAATAAGTTAATGTAAATTCAAAATCACATTAACTTATTTTTCATTCTAATTTTTATATAAAAACTAGTTTACTTTTTCTTCTACTGGTAAAATACTAACTTGTTTTCTGTCTCTACCTTTTCTTTGGAATTTTACTACACCATTGATTAATGCATATAAAGTATCATCTTTACCTTTACCTACATTTGTTCCTGGATGTATTTTAGTTCCTCTTTGTCTATATAATATATTTCCTGCAGTTACAAATTGACCATCTGCTTTTTTAGCACCTAATCTTTTTGATTCACTATCTCTACCATTTCTAGTAGAACCCATACCCTTTTTATGTGCCATCTAAATTCACTCCTTACATAATTCAATTTTAAGCTTTTATTTTAACTATCTTTATCTTATTAGTTTTTTACTTCTTCTACTTTTTCAGCTTTTTTAGCTTTTGTAGCTGTAGTAACGATTTTTTCTATTTGGATTTTTGTATAAGGTTGTCTATGACCTTTCATTTTTCTTTGGTTTTTCTTAGCCTTATATTTAAATACAAGTATTTTTTTGAATTTACCATGTCCAATTACAGATGCTTCAACTTTTGCACCTTTAACAGTATCTTCTCCGATTTCAACTTTACCTTCGTTTGATGTTAATAATACTTTATCAAAAGTTACTTTAGAACCTTCTTCAGCTGTTTCTAATCTATCAACAAAAACGATATCTCCTTCTTCAACTTTGTACTGTTTTCCACTAATTTCAACTATTGCGTACATTTTATTCCTCCTTCAATCTAACTTGTTCTCGCCAATTAAGGTAGCATTAAATACTTTTAAACCTGTTTTGAGCGGAATACATCATATATTTTAACATTATTACTGGTGTTTGTCAAGGAAAATATTCATTTTTTCTTCTGCAAGCTTAAATACTTCTTCAATATGTTCAATTTCTAATCTTGTAAATCTGTCTAAAACATAATTTGCAAGATCTTGATTTGCAAAAGTAGGTTTTCCTATTCCTATTCTAATTCTTGATATTTCTAAAGTTTTTAATATTTGTATTATGTTTTTCATACCATTATGTGTTCCACCACTACCACTAGTTCTATATCTTACTTCTCCAAATCCAATATCTATATCATCATATACAATTAAAATATCTTCATTTGAAACTTTATAGAATTTTTTTATTTTTTCAACTGAGCTACCACTTAAATTCATATATGTAAGTGGTTTTACAAGCATAACCTTTTCGCCTTTTATTTTTATTTCAAAAATCTCACTTTCAAATTTTTCTTTTTTCTTTTCTACATTATATTTTTTTCTTAAATAATCTATAAATAACCATCCTGTATTATGTCTAGTAGTTTCATATTCTTTGCCTGGATTACCAAGCCCTATTATTATTTTCATATAAACTAAATCCTTTCTTTTCTATTTTAGTGTTTTTTTTACTTTTTTAGATATGAGTTTAGTAAAAAAACTTGAATTTTTAACTTATTTATAGTATTATTATATATGAAACTAGATTATATGTCAATTATATATTATTTTATATTTTTGATGTATTAAATAATATATAAATTTCAACTTAAATAATGTAATAATATATTGATTTTATTTTTTTATTTAAGTTGTTTTTTAGAAAGCGGTGGTATAAATTGATAGAACACATATTAAAAAAATTAAATATAAAAACAAGCCCTAATAAATTAGCAACTTACCTTTTATATGGATTAACAGGTATATTAGTACTCTATTCTCTTTCTATAATGTTAGGATTTGCAGTAGGAAATATAAAGCTTTTAGATAGGATTTCTCCTTATGTTTATGCTATATTTATAGCAATACCAGCTTTAGCATTTTCATATTACGTAAATTCTGGTATACCTAAAAATGATGATAATAAGGTTAAAATGTATATAATTACTACTACCCTACTTGGTATAATACTTGGTGGTATGACATGTACTTGGTTAAATATTATTGTATGGTGGCTTTTAGAACAATTACCTAATTACGATAAGGTATTACAAAATTATCCTGAACTTTTTAAACCAGCAATTAGAACTTTGTGTTTAGCGGTACCTTTTGTAGCTTCTTTTAGAATTGTTGATTATTTTTTATTAATTTTAAGAGATGATGATATTCCAAAAGCAATAGCAGGATTTGTAGGTTTAAGTTTAACAAAACAAACAAAAGAAAATGGTGCATTTTCTTGCGAAACTATAATTTGTAAACAAAAAGGTACGAATTTACCTGTAATAGTTCCTGAAAGTAAACGTTATGAAGCAACATTAGTACAAGGTGCTACTGGTACTGGTAAAACAGCTACTATTCTTTTACCAATGGCTGCTTTAGATATAGAAAAAAAATTCTTTTTTAGAGAATATTCAAAAAAAATCGGTTATAATTTATTAAAAAAAGGCGTAGCATATATGAATGGTCCATACAATAACGAACACATAAACAGAGTTTTTTCTCTTAACTATTTAAGACCAAAACGTGGTATGGAAGAAGAATTTTATGACACAGTAAAACCAATGATTCAATATATAGATAATTCAACTGGTGAAGCTTTTTACAAAAATGTTGGTGTTACAATAGTAGAAAATGATGGTAACTTTATATCAAAAGTTGTAGGCGTTGCTAATAATTTTGATTTAGAAGTTTTATCAATTGATCCAGCAGCACCTGATACTACACTAAGTATTAATCCATTTGCTATTCCTGATCCAGCTAAAGTTGCTTCTATTATAGCAGACGTATTAAATGCTATGTATGAAAGTACTGGTGGTGGAAAAGCGGGAGATCCATTCTTTACACAAGTAACAATGGATGCATTCCAAAATTTATCAATACTTTTAAAAGAAATGTACCCTGTTCTTCATGATGGTGAAATAGCAAGTCTTGAAGATATGTTAGAATTATTATATAACTTTGACGCTGTTGAAGAAATGACAGAAGAAATGAAAAAAATACCAGAACTTGAACAAAAATATAAAATACTTATAAAATATTTTGAGAAAAACTTCTATAAACCTTCACTTAATATAAACGGATTTGAATTACCTGGTACACGTGGAAGTGGTAGAAAAGATACAGAAAAATTCCTATATGGAGCTATTACCCAACTTAATAACTTAGTTAGAAATCCTGGACTTAAAGCAGCTCTTTGTGGAAAAGAAAATATAATAGACTTTGATGATGCATTAAGAACTGGTAGTATTATAACAGCATGTTCTAGAAAAGGTGATCTTGGTATCACTCAAGCAAAAGCATTCGGTATGTTCTTTATATTACAATTCCAAGATGCTGTACTTAGAAGAAAAGGAAATGAAGATACAAGAACTCCTCACTTCTTATACATAGATGAATTCCCAGAATACATTACTAAAGACATGGAAGTTATGTTTACATTATTTAGAAAATATAGATGTGGTGTTACAGTAGCAATACAAAACTTATCTCAACTTGAAAAAAGTGGTCATAGTTATTACAAACAAACTGTACTTGCAAATACAAAAACACAAATTGTATTTGGTGATACAGTACCAGATGATAGTAACTACTGGACTGAAGCATTTGGTAAAGAGAAAAAAGTTGAAGTTGATTCTAGTTTCAAATTAGAATCTGGAGATATCAAAAAATCTTCTGCTTTAAAAATTTCTGATAAAGAAAGAATTAAACCATTTAAACTTTCTGAACAAGGATTTGGAGCTGTATTTTATAAAACAAAAAATGTTAAAGGTTCTTCTGTATTTGGAGAAGGAAAAACTACTTTTTTAGATGCAAAATATACTAAAAAGTTTGATGTTATAATGTACAATTTCGAAAAATATATGATGTCTAAACCAGAAAATCCTGGTATTATAATAAATGATGATGATGCTAAAGAAGATGATATTTTATTTGGTGTAAAAACAACATCTAAATTATCTGAAGAATTAGAAAGAAGATCTCACGAACCTATAGTACCTATGAATAAACATTCAAATAGTTCGTCAAATAATGATGATGATAACTCTTTTGCTACTTCATCAACTATTGGTAATTTTGATATACCAGATGATTTTGAAATAATATTTGATGATTCAGAACCTACTCTAGATAAAGCTTCTAAAACAGGTGGAGCTATAACAGAAGATTATGAAAGCCCTGTTATAAAAGAAAGTAAAAAGTAAAAAAAATAATAAATAATTATAAAATAATTTTTATTTTAAATGGAGATGATTTTTTGAAAGAAAAACAATTAATAAAAAACTTAACATTAATTTCAGCTATAATGATAGTAATACACTTTATTGGTATAATATATCAACTTTTTATGAGTGAAGCTATTACGGCTATTATAATAAAAATAATATATATACTTTTATTTACTACTTTAATTATTATGCTATACAAAAAAAATATATTAGCTACTTTAATAAGTATTATTATAACAATATATTCTATAATACTTTCAACTATATATTTTGATTTTTTTAGTATATTAGTTTCATTAGTATTACTATATTATGCTTATAATTGGTATGATTTTTTAAAATCTAATCAAAATAAAAAAATGAAAATTAAAAAAGTTAGTAAAAATACATCTAATAAATAATTATTACAAAACAAATATAAATATAAAGTTAAAGAAACTTAAAAATTTCTTTAACTTTTTTTTTTTATAATTTCTCCTGTTTTAATTTTATTTAAATCATACAAATCTCTTATCTCCATAATTAGCTCCTTTCAAAAATGAAATAATATATATATTAAATTTGTAATATATTAAAAATATCTTTATTATATATTTAACTATATAATAAAGATATTTATTTTATTTATTCACCTTTTCCGCAGCATTGTTTGTATTTTTTACCACTGCCACATGGACATGATTCATTTCTACCAATTTTTTTATCTGCTTTTACAGGTTCTTTTTTTATAACTTCGCCATCACCTTCATTTGTAACAACATTAGAAATGTTTGATTTAGATTCTTTTTCCACTACATTTGTTAAATTTTGTTCACTTTTTGCTCTAACAGAAAATACAGCTTTTGTTGCATCTTCTTGAATAGCACCAATTAATTCTTCAAACATTTGGAAACTTTCTCTTTTATATGCTTCTACTGGATTTGTTTGACCATATGCTCTAAGTCCTATTCCATCTTTTAATTGAGATATAGCATCAATATGATCCATCCATTTTTCATTAACGATATTTAATATCAAATGTCTTTCAATTCTATTTAATAATTCTTCTGAATTAAATTCTTTTGCTTTTTCATGTTTTTCATTATATAATTTTTGAATTTTTTCATTTAATTCATTTTTAATTATTTCTTCATCCATTATTTCTATTTCATCTTTTTTAATTAAATTTTCTTCTCCAAAAACATTTAATAACATAGCATTTAAAGCTTCAAAATCAACGTTATCTATATTACTAGCACTATTAAAATATTCATCTACTATGTTATTTGCTTTAGAAGTAGCAAGTTGCATAACTATTTTAGAGATATCTTCTATATCTAAAACTTCTCTTCTTTGAGAATATATTATTTCTCTTTGTTTATTCATAACATCATCATATTCTAATACATTTTTTCTAATAGAATAGTTTCTACCTTCTACTTTTCTTTGAGCAGTTTCTATTGCATTATTTAACATTTTTTGTTCTATTGGTGTTTCTTCTGGAATACCTAACATTTCTATCATACCAGCTATTTTTTCTGAACCAAAAAGTTTCATTAAATCGTCTTCTAATGATATATAAAATTTAGTTTCACCAATATCACCTTGTCTACCTGCACGACCTCTTAATTGGTTATCTATCCTTCTAGATTCATGTCTTTGACTACCAATTATTTTTAGTCCTCCAGCTTCCATTACTTTTTCTTTATCTTTAGAAAAGTCTGGTTTTAAAGCTTCTTCTATTTTTATAATATCTTCTTTTGCTTTTTTTACTTCTTCTATATCATATTTTATTGGCGTAATTGCCATTTCAATAACTTCATTAGAATAACCTTTTTTTTCTAATTCTTGTTTTATTGCATATTCTAAATTACCACCAAGCATTATATCAGTTCCACGACCAGCCATATTTGTAGCTATTGTAACAGCTTTAAATTTACCAGCTTGTGCTATTATTTCAGCTTCTTTTTCATGGAATTTTGCATTAAGTACTTTATGTGGAACATTTTGTTTTTTTAATAATCCACTAATTATTTCAGATTTATCTATAGATACAGTACCAACTAAAACAGGTTGTCCTTTTTCATAACTTTCTTTTACATCTTCAACAATTGCATTATATTTTGCTTTATCTGTTTTAAATATAACATCATTTTTATCTAATCTTGATATATTTCTATTAGTAGGAATTTCAACAACATCTAATTTGTATATTCCTTTAAATTCATCTTCTTCTGTTTTTGCAGTACCAGTCATACCAGCTAATTTATTGTATATTCTAAAGTAATTTTGGAATGTTATAGTAGCAAGCGTTTGACTTTCTGATGCTATTTTAACATTTTCTTTAGCTTCAATAGCTTGGTGTAATCCATCACTATATCTTCTACCTTGCATTAAACGACCAGTAAATTCATCTACTATTATTACTTCATTATCTTTTACAATATATTCTTTATCTTTTTTCATAAGACCATATGCTTTTAAAGCTTGATTTATATGATGTGATAAAGTTAAATTATCTAAATCAGATAATGATTCTATACTAAAATGTTTTTCTGCTTTTTTAGTACCAGTTTCAGTTAAAGCTGTTGAATGAGCTTTTAAATCTACTATATAATCATATTCTTCGTCTGTTTCATCATATTCTTTATCATTATTTTCAACTATTACTTTTGCTTTTAATCTTTTAGCAAAATCATTAGCTTTTCCATATAATTCATTTTGTTTATTTACCATTCCAGATATAATAAGTGGTGTACGAGCTTCATCTATTAATATACTATCTATTTCATCGACAATAGCATAATTTAATTCTCTTTGAACCATTTCTTCTCTACTCATAGCCATATTATCTCTTAAATAATCAAAACCAAATTCATTATTTGTTCCATAAGTAATATCAGCACTATATGCTTCTCTTTTTTGTTCAGGATTCATTCCAGCAATAACAAGGCCTACTGAAAGACCTAAAAATTTATATAATTTACCCATCCAAATACTATCTCTTTTTGCTAAGTAATCATTTACCGTTACAACATGAACACCTTTTCCAGAAACTGCATTCAAATATACTGGTAAAGTTGCAACTAAAGTTTTACCTTCACCAGTTTTCATTTCAGAAATTCTTCCTTGGTGTAAAACTATACCACCTATTAATTGAACTCTAAAATGTCTCATTCCAAGTACTCTACTGCTTGCTTCTGCAACAACAGCATAAGCTTCAGGTAATATTTGATCTAGTGTTTCACCATTTTTTACTCTTTCTCTAAATTCATTTGTTTTATTTCTTAACTCTTCATCTGTTAAAGATGATAAACCTTTTTCTAATTCTTCTATTTTGTCCACTATAGGTATTATTCTTTTTATTTCTCTTTTACTATATGAACCAAATATTTTTTCTATAAATTTCATAGCTTCCTCCAATTATTTTAACATATAAATAACACCTGTTATTATATCACTTATAATAACAGATGTAAAGATACTTTATTTATACTTTATGATTTTTTTATTTTTAAGTTGGCATTTCTATAAATGATCCCATATAAACATTCATTAAAGGAACCATAACCATTATAACAAAAGCTATTAAAGCTATACCAACAAATATATATGTAACTTCAGGTAAAAATTTTGTAAATCTATCTAAAGATTCATCTATTTCTGTTACTATATACTCATTTACCTTTTCCATCATTTCTGTTAAATCCGTTTTCATACCGATATTTAACATTTCTGAAACCATTGGTCTAAATAATTTTTCTTCTTCAAAAGGCTCAATCCATGATGAACCTGTTAAACTTCTAGATTTACCAACTTCAACAGCAGCCATAAAATAATAGTTTGAAACTACATTTTTTGAAATTTCTAAACTTTCTTGAATTCTCATACCATTTTTCAAATTAAGTAACATCGCTTGAAAAAATTTACTTACAGTTATATTTATTAATAATTTACCAAGTACTGGGACTTTAAATAAAAATTTATCCCAATTAAACTTACCTCTTGGTGTACTTATATAAAACATAAATAATGCTACTACAGCAGCTATTCCACCAACTATAAAATACCAATTAGCTATACAAGCTTTTGCCACATTAAGTCCCCACATAGTAGCAGGTGGAACTTGTTCTGAAGAACCAAACGCACTATAAACATCTTCTAATATAGGAACACCAATTATTAAACAAACAAATAACATTATCATAATAGCTACAACTTGTAATATTCTTGGTATTACAGCAGATTTTACTTTTTTTCTTAATTTAATAGAACTTTCAATAAAGTCTCTTGCATATAAAAGTGCTACATCTAATGTTCCTGATTCTTCGCCAACTCTTATAAAATTAACATACATTGAAGGGAACGCTTTTGGGTATTCTTCCATTACAGCATACAATCTTTGACCAGATTCAACACCTATTAAAATATCTTCTATAATATCTTTAAATGCTTCATTTTCAGTACCATCATAAATAGTTTGTAATGCTTGTACGTTATTAAATCTAGCTTTTTTTAATATATAAAAATTATTTGAAAAGATAATCAAATCTTTAGTTGTAGTTCTTTTGAATAAAGAAAAATCAAATTCTACACCTTTTAAATCATTTATATTTTTTATATCTAATTTTTTCTTCATACCTTTAGGTTTATGAGTAGGAAATTTGTTTTTTCTTTTATCCTTATTCATTTTTTTATAATCTAATCTTTTAAACTTCTTTTGATGCTTACTTATCTTTTTTACCATTATTGGTTGAAGCCCTTCATTTTTTAAATTGTCAATTATTTGAGCTTTATTTAATCCCATTATACGGCCTCTACCAATTTTACCATTTTCATATATAACTCTGTATTTATAGTTTGGCATTTAGATTAGCACCTCCTTTTAAATTAAAACTTTATTCTATAGTGTTACCATTACTTACTATTATATTTTTTATCATATTTAATTTATCTGTTGTAACGTTATTTTTTATAGTATCCATACTTATTAGTCCTCTTATATATAATTCTGAAAAAGAACGTTCAAAACTTACACAACCTTTTTCTCTAGAAGCATGAATTCCATCTTCTATATCCGCAACATTAAATTTATCTTGTCTTATTTGTGCAGCTATTGTATTATTTACAATCATTACCTCTGGTACCATAAGAAGTTGTTCTTTCAAACTTACAACTAATTTTTGTGATACAACCATTTTTAATACATTTGAAACTGAATTTTTAATTGTACTTTGATCTGATGGATCATACATACTTATTATTCTTTCAACTGTTTCACCACAAGAACGAGTATGAAGTGTTCCTATTACAAGTCCACCAGATTCAGCTAGATCAAGTGCAACATCCATTGTAACTTTATCTCTTATTTCTCCAAGTACTGCTATATCAGCATCTTCCCTTAGTAGATTTATAAGACCATCATAATAACTATTAACATCAGATTGATCACCTATTTCTTTTTGAATTATTATAGATTGATCTGATTCATGTTCATATTCTATAGGATCTTCTAATGTAACTATCTTTTTTTTATAATTTTTATTAATTTCTTGAATAAATGCATTCATTGTAGTAGATTTTCCTGAATTTACTCTACCAGTTAAAAGTATTAATCCAGAATGTATTTTTTTCATTTTTTCAATTATATCAATAAGTCCTAAATCGGTTACATCTATTGAACCATTTGGTATAATCCTAATTGAAAATGTAGGACATCCTTTGGTAATTGATATATTAACCCTAAATCTATGTTCTAAATATGTATATGATACATCTGCTTGTTTTTTGACTTCAAATTTTTCTTGTAAACTATTAGATATTTGATAAAAATATTCTAAAATTTCAACTAATACAACTTCACTAACTGGTAACCTTGAATTATCAAAATACAATTCTCTTCTTACTCTATAAACAGGCAATTGATTAGGTGCTAAATGTACATCAGTAGCACTTAAACTAATTGCTGCTTTAAGTATTGAATGTAATATTTCCATATATTTCTCCTCTTTTTTTTAACATTAAATTACTATTTTTCTTTTTAATTCTTCTATTGTTGTTATACCTTTTAATACTTTACTTATTCCATCAACAACTAGCGGATTATAATCTGTTTCTTTTAATGCATATTTTCTAATATCTATACTTGATCTGCCATCAGATATCATATCTTTTAAATAATCATCTATGCATAAAACTTCAAATAATGCTATTCTTTCTGTATAACCTACATCATTACAAAATTCACAACCACCTGGCTCAAAAGGAGTACTATTTTCAATATCAAAATCATAGTTATATAATCTTGATACTCTGTCAATATACTTTAATTCTGTTTCATTTAAAACATGTGGCTTTTTGCATTTTGTACATAATCTTCTAACTAATCTTTGTGATATAGAAGTTACAATTGTTGCTGATGTATCATAATCTGATATACCCATTTTTCTTATTCTTGTTATTGCTTCTACAGCATCAATTGTATGTATAGTTGTTAAAACTAAATGTCCTGTTTGACCAGCTTCTATAACTGTTTTTGCCGTTTCTTCATCTCTTATTTCACCAACTAAAATTATATCCGGATCTTGTCTTAAAACAGTCCTCAATGCTGAATCAAAAGTGATATTTGGCCCTATTTCAACTTGGTTTACACCTTTAACTCTACGTTCAACTGGATTTTCAATTGAAACTATATTTATATCAGGTCTATCTAAATATTCTAAAACACTATATAAAGTTGTAGTTTTACCTTCACCTGTTGGTGCACAAACTATTATTACACTATTTCTTTTATTAAAAGATTTATCTACTAACTCTGGATCTTCTGAAAATCCAAGTTCAAATAAATTTCTAGCTCTCGCATCTTTTTTTAATAACCTAAGAACAAATTTTTCACCATGTACATTTTTTTGACTAGATACACGGATACTAAAATCAGGATATGTATTTATACTACCATCTTGATCATATACTATTTCTTGATACATGTTAGAAATAGATTTTATTCTTCCTGCTACTATATCTTGTCTATCTTTTGGTAGTTCTGTTACAGTAATTAATTCACCATCTATTCTATATCTTATTCTTACTTTTTTTTCCATTGGTTCAACGTGAATATCACTTGCTCTTTTTTCCATACCTGTTAATATTATGTTATCAATTAATTTTGTTATATCTTTTTCTTCTTTATCAATATATTTTGTTTCAACTGTTCTAACTTTTGAAATTTGTTTCATTATACTAGTATATAAAGTGACATAAATTTCCATGCTATAACCTTGATTCATAAGCATTAATTCAACTTCTCTTACTTTATTTGAATCTTGTGGATCAGTAAAAGCTACTTTTAAAATATTACCATTAACTTCAAAAGGTATTACTTTATAATTTATTATCATATCTCTAGGTAAATATTGAACTGGATTTATAGAAATATCTTCGCTAAGTAATATAGGATTAACCTGTATTTTTTCTGATAAAGTTTCTAATAATTTTTCTTTATCACACATATCTAATACATCAATAATTTCTCCAAATTTCATATCTTTATGATCTTTTTGATATTCTAATACTCTATCAACTTGTGCTTCTGTAAGTAGACCTCTTTTTATAAACTCTATTCCAACTGGACTTTTTTTAGATTTTATATTTTCAAACATATATTATCACTCCTCCATCTAAATTTTTTTATTATTTTATTATTTGCTTATTTTATTTTTATTATCTTAAATTTAATCTATTATTAATAATGGTATTATCTTTGTTTTGTTTTAAAGTTTCTTGATAGAAACCCTCTACATCATCATTATATTTTTCATATTCCTTTACTATATTATCTTCATATTTTTTTTGCATAGTCGAAAAATGCTCTTGATCTGAATAAACAGACATTGCATATATTGAAAAAGTTATTGATGATAATATAACAACAAAAATACCTGAACCTTTTAATTTACTTTTATTTTTTATTTTTGTTTTTTCAATATTTGTTTTATTTGTTAAATTAATAATTTTTTTAAAATCAAATTTATACACTATTATCATCTCCTGCTACTACAAAAATTTGAGCTTTTTTTTCTTTACCATACTTTTTAAATTTAACTTCAATTAAAATATTTGTTTTATTTTCATCAATATTATAATCAAAATTTTCTGGTTTATTTGTTAAATTTGTTGTTTCTAAAATATTAAAACTTTCAACATTTCCAGCTATTATACCACCATTTTTCAAAATTTGTTTTTTTTCTGTATTATATGTATATTCATCATTATTTGAAAAAACTATTTTATTATTTATTTTTGTTATATACTCACTATTTGTTGAACTTTTTACTAAATTATATTGTAATTTTTGGAATTGCTCATTTATATATAAATCACCTTTATCTGATAATGTTTTATAATTCATGTTTGAACTTATTAAAATTGCAAAAGTAGTAAAAACAAAAAACAACATAACATAAATAATTATTGATACCATTGTTATACCTGATTTTTTCATAATTACATCCCCTTTCCTTTTAAAGTACTTAGTTCAAAATTATATGGTAATCCATTAAAAGAATAATCAACTTTTACTGTTATTTTTTTCACAATATTTTCCTTTTCAAAATTTTCATCTGAATAATTAGATACACTAGTATCAATACTATATACAATTCCATCTATATTTTCTTCAGAATCAAAAGAATTTAATTTATCATATTCTACTGCTAATGCGGTATTTATATTTTTTGTTGCTACTGATACTGCATTTGCTCTTGCTATTGCAACAGCTTTTTTTGTATCATAATTTCTACTTAACATATATGAAGACATTAATAGTATTAATAACAGTGCCATTGCAACTACAAGTTCCACTAAAAAGACACCTTTTTTGTTTTTATTTGTTTTATTGTTTTTTTTAGAATTTATTTTATTATTTTTTAATTCTTCTGTTAATTTATTTGCTTCCTCTATTTCTTCTTTAGTCATTTTATTTTTCATTATATGTGATCCAATTAAAAGTACTAACATAATATATAATATAGCAACTAATAAAAAATAAACAGTATATCCTAAAAGAAAGTATAAGATAACAAATAAAATACCATTACACACTTCCAAAAGCAAATATCTTATACTTATTTTTTCTTTACAATATTTACATTTACCAAAATGAAAAATATAACTAAGTACAGGTATTAAATCAAAAAATTCTAACCTATGTTTACATTTTGGACAATATGATCTACTCGATACTATATCTTGTTTTCTTGGCAATCTATAAATTGCAAGTGAAAAAAAACTTCCAAACAAAGTACCTATAATAAAAATACAACATACTATAAATATTTCTAAAACTGTTATCATGTGCTTTCCCCTTCCAAAATAATTTGTTTATACACATTTTACAATACTTAAATTCTCACTTAAATACTCTAAAAAATATACAATATATTGTCAAGGACATATACACATTTTGCATATATGTCCTATGACTTAAAAGTTTACTATAATTTTTATAAATAAAAAGTATTACTTAAAATAATTATTATTTTGATAAAATAAATGGATAACTAGCTGTTGATAAATAAGTTGGTTGAGTTCCAGCATCAAAAACTAAATAAACTTTACAAGATGATGCTTCTATGTACCAAGCACTATTTGGTGTTGTAGGTACATCTAATCCAACAACAGTTTTAACTGCTGCTGTATCAATTGGCCATAATGATTTTGTTGCAACTGTAACTGCTGCTGTTCCTGTTACTATTTTCATAGATGCTGTTCCAGCAGTTGAACCTGTAATTATTTGAGCTGTATCATAAACACCTTCTGTAGAAGCTATTTTTGTTGCTACAAATAAATTTATTGCAGATTCTATAGAATCTTTATTTTGAGCTTGTTTAGCTGCATTTGCATTTCCTATCGGATTATTGCTAGTTAATGTTAAAATAACTGCTGCTGCTAGAATTATAATAACGATTATAGTTATTACTAGCACGATTAATGAGATACCTTTTTTGTTTTGTTTCATTTTTAATTCCTCCTATAAATTTTAATTTTAGCTTTTAAAGCTATATATACAAAAGCAATATTATTTTGCCTAAGTATCATTTTTTGGCGACTATATATCCACCCATTTTGTTACTTTTTTATGGTGGTAACCACACCAATCTTCAAAATATTATTTATAAATATTTTAATTTAATAACCAAGGATTTATTTTTAATAAACTAATTAATTAAAAATAACCTTATTACCTTTCATACTTCCCCCCCTTTTTTATAAAAATTATATATCAAAACACTAATATTAGCGCTTTAACCAAATTAATATTACTTACCTACTTCTAGTGAATTTAATTCTGTTGTCCACCAAGAAGGTTTAGTATCAAATTTAACTTTTATAAGTTTGCCATCTTGTACATACCATTTTATATTATCATAAGTTGGCAAATCTAATTTTAATATTTCTTTTATATTTTCAGAGCTTAGCTCGTAACATTCTTTTCCATTGATTTCTGTCTTACTATCAATATTTACAAATGGTTTTAAACTATTTCCAGCATTATTTTTTATTTCTTGATTTTCTGAATTTACCCCAGTTAATAGTTGGATTTTTGTATATGCACCAAAAGTATCAGAATAACTTGTACCCAAATAATATGAAATTTCACTTTGAATATTATTTATATCCTCTACAAAAGTTGCTTTTGTATCAACATTTGCAATGTTAAATTTATTAAATACTATATATGTAATTGATAGTAAAAGTAATATTATTAGTAATATTATTATTCCTTTTTGTATATTTTCATTTTTTTCCAAAATAATTCTTCCTCCTACTTATTAATTGAACTAGGATTTTCTACACCACCATTACTATTTGTTATCTTTTGAGTAGTTGCAGTACTAGTTGTTGATGTACTACCACTACTAGTTGTTGTCCCAGTTGTTGTCCCAGTATTAGTTGCACCAGTAGTTCCAGTTGTATTTGTTGTTGATGCACTATCTGCTGAAGCTGATGGTGAAAAAGGATCTGAATTTCCTGAATTATATTGATCATTATTTTTAAAACTACTAATATCATCCATTGTAATTGAATAATCTTTAATTAAATTTGTTTCTTGTAATTCTTTTGTTTTTTCAAATTTGAATTCTTCTAATTTTATTCCTTCATATTCTTTTAAGCTAACCTCTGAAACTTGAGTTTGTTGTGGTAACATAAGCATAAGTAATATAATTGATACAGAAAATATTGAAAGAACTGATATACAAAATGTTATTATGTATACTTTTTTCATAAATTCAAACTCCTTTCTATTAAATTATTTTTTTATAATAAGATTTTTAACATCAAAATTCGCTTTTATTGTTGTTCCTGAAACATATTCTATTGAAATATTATCAAGTTTAAATCTTAAGGCTTTATCATTTTCAACTTCAAATATAAAATCTGAAATATCCATATAACTTCCTTTTACTTGTATTTTCATAGTTGATGATGTATCAGTAGATGAACTTGCTGTTGAATCTGTTCCTGAAAGAACTGTTCCTGTTGTATTAGTAGTATTTGTTGCTGCAGTTCCATCTGCATTTGTTGCTGGTGTACCAGCAGTTGTTGTACCAGCAGTTGTTGTACCAGCAGTTGTTGTACCAGCA
>CAZZFS010000014.1:30208-38217 GCA_964653805.1 uncultured Clostridiaceae bacterium
TGTACCAGCAGTTGTTGTACCAGCAGTTGTTGTACCAGCAGTTGTTGTACCAGCAGTTGTTGTTGCTGGTGTACCAGCGGTTGTTGTTGCTGCAGTTCCATCTGTTGCTGTTGCACCAGCAGCAGTTGTTGCTGCTGATGTTACCGCACCACCTGTTGTTTTAGCAGTTGATTTACTTTCATCTGATGGAGCTGTTCCACCTGGTTCTGTAACAAGAATTGTTAAATTATTTGATTTAGCATAATTCCCTAATTTAACCCACATGTATTCTAAATTATAATTTTCTTCTGTTGTTGCTTCATTAATCATTTTTATAGTATCATCACTTATAGCATCATATTCTTCTTTTGATTTTTTGAAATTCTTTTCTTCAGTTTTTTCAGTTGCTATAGCAGAATCATAAAAAGTTTCTTGTTCTTCTACACTTTTTTGAGAAGCAATAACTTCAGATTTTTTCCCCATTAAAGTATTAACTGATGATATCTTGAAAAAGCCCAAATTTACATCTTCCATAACAAAGAAAGCTGTAAGTCCACCAAAAACCAATAATATAACTGATATTATTATATATTTTGTAGCTGCATTAGTTTTCATTATGGCAATTCACCACCTATCTCTATACTAGTAGTATCTCCATTTTTTATAGTTATTATTTTTACATCTTTTAAAGTTCCTTGTAATTTTAATTGAGCTACAAAATAACCTAAATCTGAATAACTTGTTGATTGTGCTACAATTTTAACACTTTTATTATCATCTGAACTTATTGTTTTAAGTTGAACATTTTTAGGAATTATTTTTATTATGCCTTGTAAGAAAGTTGCAACATTATATGTTGTAAATTTACCTATTTTACTAGTTTGTATTTGTTCTAAAAGTTCTGTAACTTGTTTATTTACTTTTGTATATTCTTCTGTATTACTTTTTATAGTAGAAGCATCACCTTGTATTTCACTTATTGATGTTTTTAATTCAGAAGCTTTTGCTTCATTTTCTTTTATTATTTTATCAATATTAGAAACATACATTGTACTAAATAAAACATAACTAACTAATACAACACCTAATACTATCGATGCAGAAACAAGTCCTGTGAAAATTTTACTTCCATCAAAATTGATTTCTGGAACAAAACTTGGTTTTGATTTCACATCATTATTATTATTTTTTGATTTATCATCAACTTTACCATTTGTATCTTTATTAGTTTTGATTTTTGGTAAAGCCATTGATGTGTTTTTAAAAAAATTATTAAACTTATTTTTTATTACATTACTAGATTTTATATAATCTAAATCTTTATTTATAGGATCTAAAGTTTCATAAGCTAAAGACATTGCTTGAGTTGCTTCCAACATTTCAGCTACATTTCTAACATTACTTGTATCTAGTATAAAACTTGGTTTTAAAATTTCACATTTTATATCTAAAAATTCTCTAAATAATATATCTACATTTGTAAACACTACTCCATCACCAGAAATTAAAACTTTATCAATTTCTTTTCTATTTTTATTTACAACTATAGATATTTCTCTAAGAATTTCTTGAAGTATAGGTTCTACAACCATTTCTACTGATTTATCATTATTTGATGATTGTGCTTCTGAAAAAACATTTAATTGTTTACAAGCTTCATAAGCTTTAGCAAAAGAACCTGTTTTTTCTTTGACTTCCATTAAGATTCTGCTCATACCAACTTGATATGATCTTATATCAACTAATTGTGAATTAATTATAGTTTCTATTGACATTTCATTATCAAAATTAACTAAAACATAATTTAATTCATCTTTTGGAACTAATCTTGTAGTTAAAAGTTTAGCAGGTAACATATTATTTACTTTTACATTTTTTATATTAGAATATTCTTCAACATCTTTTTTTTGAATAATATTTAATACACCAGAATGTTTTCCGTCTGGACCTTTTAAATCTGAAACTCTATATAAAAAAGTGTAATTTTCTATTGTTTTTGTATTTTTTTCGCACCAAGCTTCAAATTCCATTTTTGCAACTTCTGGTATAAAAGCTTTATTTTGAGCTTGATTATATATTTGAATATTGACATAAATATCATTTTGTGGATTTATAGCAATAGGAATATCTTTAGAATTAGTTTCTTCTATAATATTAAGTATTGCTTCTTTTTTATCACTTTTTATATATCTAGTGCCATATGCCTCAAGTTTTATATTTTTATTATTATCTATATTTAGTTTTGCATATTTTATTATATCATCACTTAAATAAATTCCTAAACAACTTGCCATATTACTCTCCTTATCAAAAATTTTAATCTTATGTTTTAATAGTCTTTTCAATATTTTTTAGATTAATATCTTTTTCCATGTGCCTATACTTTATCATATAATTTATTTTTTTTCAATACTTTTTTTGCATGTAATTATTTTTTTATATTTCTGTAATATTGTTGTAATATAAGTGCAACATAATGTGTTTTTTTGTTATTTTATAACAAAAAATAGCATTTTTTTTAAAAAAATAGCATATTAAAATTTTAAAATTCTAACATGCTATTTTTAGGAAATTTAATTCTTACAACTGTTTCTTTGTTTATTTTTGATTTTATTGATATATTATATCCTAATTTATCACATAATTTTTTACATATGTAAAGTCCCATACCAGTTGTCTTTTGAATAAATCTTCCATTACTACCTGTAAAACCTTTTTCAAAAACTCTACTTATATCTTTTTCTTCTATTCCAATGCCATTATCTTTTATTTCTAATATAACACTATCTTTTTCTTTTATTGTTAAAATAGTTATTTTAGGAAAATCATTAATACAATATTTTATACTATTTGAAATTATTTGATTTAAAATAAAAATCAACCATTTAACATCAGTATAGATATTAATATTAATATCTATATCATTTTTTTCTAATGATATTTTATTGTTTATAAAAAACTTTTTATTTTTTAAAACAACTTCGTTTATAACTTCATCAAGATTAGTTTTTTTAATAAAATAATCTTTTTCTACATTATTACTTCTTGAATAATATAAAACTTGTTCAATATAATCATCAATTTTTTCAACTTCTTCTTCTATGCTTTTAGTAACCTCGTTAGTATTATTTTCAATAATAAGCTTTGTAGAAGCTATCGGCGTCTTTATTTCATGAACCCATAATTCTATATATTCTCTATATTCTTCACTATTAATTTTATAACTATTAATATTTTCTATCATATTTTTATTAACTTCAAGTATTGTATCATATAATATAGTGCCTTCAATAAATTCAGGTCTTTTGATTAATTCTTGTATCAAAAATTTTTTATCCAAATTTTCTATTTTTTCATTTAACTGATTGTAGAATTTAACCTTTTTTAAAAATTCTATAAAAAAATTAACTAAAAACAACATATTTATAAAAAATATTATATATACAATTAAAAAATTACTACTATTAAATAACCATAGTACAAATATAATAAAAAAATTTAAAACAATTAATGATATAATCCAACTAAGTTTATCTTTTATAAAATCTGTTAAACTCATAATATAATATACCCTTGACCTCTCCTTGTTTGTATAAAATCTTTTACATCTATTTCTTCTATTTTTTTTCTTAATCTATTTATATTAACTGTTAAAGTATTATCATCAATAAACATTTGACTATCCCACAAATAAATCATAAGTTGATCTCTAGATATTATTTCACCTTTTTTATCTAAAAGAAAATTTAATATTTTTAATTCATTCTTTGTTAATTCAACTTTATTATTTTTAAATTCTAAAGTACTCTTTGATATATCAACTTTTATCCCTTTATATTCAATAATATTTTTAGTTTCAAATATATTGTTTATTCTCCTTAATACAGATTCTATTCTAGCTAATAATATTTGTGTGTTATATGGTTTAGTTATAAAATCATCAGCCCCTAAATTAATGCTCATTAATTCATCTAATGTGCTATTTTTACTTGTAACAACTATAATTGGTATTTTGCTTTTTTTTCTTACTTCTTTACAAATATAAAAACCATCATAATTAGGTAAATTTATATCCAACAAAACCAAATCCGAATTTGAATTTATTATTTCTTCTACTAAGTTATCAAAAACTTCAGTTTTTTGTACTTCATAACCATTTTTAGATAAAAATATAGCTAATTCTTCTCTTATTTTTTTATCATCTTCTACTATAAAAATTTTTCCGTGTATTCAAAATATATACCACCTTTTTTTATTCTAAATTAAAAACCTCTTGATTAAAAATCATTTCCTAAAACCAATACTGGTCTAAATCCACATGTTGCATTTATATTACCATTATAACTATAATAGTTAAATAACCCAGCATTAGTAGTGTTTGAATAAGCTCCACCTCTTGTAAAAAAAGGAACTGTTGAATAAATCATATATGAATAATCCTTAAACCATGCTTTAGAACCTTGATATGTATTTGATGTTTCATATATAGCATCACCTTTTTTATTTGAATTTGCAGTATAATTATTAGTTCTACTGTCTGAAGTACCTACTGTATAAATATCTTTATATTTAGCATCTGCATTTTTCAAACTTAGTCCATAATTGGTTAATGAAGCATTATTATTATTAAGATATGCAGCAACAAATTCATTAGCCCCACCTCTCATATCATAAATACCATACACATTGCCTGTAGTACTTGCATTAATTCCATATGAAGTATTATTATATGGATATGTATTAGATGTAGATCCAGAACTTATACTTTTTCCAGCTTGTCCTGTTTTGTATGAATTACTTGGATTTATCCAAACTTCACTATTTTTACCATATACACTTTGAGTTAAATATGCAACTGCACCCCAATCAATATTTTTTATCAAATGACTATCAATGGCTTCACCACTTGTTCCAAAACCATATAAAGTATTTGTTTCAATATTTCTACAAGCATTAAAAATATTATTTATATTTGTACTTCTAAGTGAAACAACATTTGGTTTAATATCTATTTTACTAGCACTACCACTAGCTTCAAATTTAGCAACCCATATTCCTTCTAATTCTTCTGAACCGAATTTAAAAGCAGGATGTACTGTATATCCAGTACTTGCAACATTATTTATATTTTCTAAAAATTTAATATCTATAGTTTGTTCTGTACTACTATGTGGATTTGTTATTTTATATTCATATCTAGGTATCCATACCCATATTGAACCATCTGCTGTTTGTACATTTGCCCATTTTTTAGTTTGATAATCATACCAATCATTATCATCAAATGATGTTGTAACAATATTCCCACTATTATCCCATTTTATTGGTGTCATACCTTGTATTAACATTGGAATATTAACACTTTTTGATTGAGAATATCCTGATTCTTCTAATACAGAATTTTTTATAACAAATTTTTTAGAAATATTATTTCTTTTATTACCAACCATATCAACAGATAATGTTTGTATATAATAAGTACCATCTTTTAAAGTTGAATTTAAAACTTGATTATTATTATTTATTAATTTTGCTTCTTCAGTATTCCAGATTTCATTTTCAACACCATATAGATTTCTTTCTTTAGTTATAATATACTTTGTTTTAGTTAAATCTACACCACTTTCATTATCCTCAAATACAATACTACCATTAACAGTACCTAAATCAATTGTAAAATCAATTATTGTATCTTGTGGTGGTATTTTATCAAATTTTGTAATTTGAAAAGTTGTTATTTCTGAAACTTTATTATTGAAATTTGTACCTCTAGCATAAATTGTAATATTTTTATTTACAATGAAAGATTTACTATATAAATACCAATTAACCCCATCAAAACTATATTCTTTTTTATTGGTATCATTAGAATAATCTATTACCACTTCTATACTTGAAGAAATCCAATCTTCAATAACACTAGGATTTGTTCTAATTAAAGGTTTATCAGGTACTTTATCACTTACTTGAAAACTAGAAACGCTTAATATTTCATCATTTGAGCCCTCGTTTTTATCCAATATAGAACCTTCTTTTACAACAATATTATATTCTCCCTCTGTTAAATTTATTGTATCCACAAGAAGTGTAACTGCTCTTTTGGTATCTTCACTAGTTCCACTAACGTTTTTTATAGTAATATCTGGTTGTATTTCTAAAGCATTATTAGCTTCATCAACAACTATAATATTCCCATCAAGATCTATATCTGTTATTGGAACACTTGAACTTATAGCTATACTATATTGAACTGGCATACTTTGTCTAACTATATTATTTGAAATACTAGATACAGTAACTTCTGGAGCTTCTCCTATAGTAGATATATCTGTTTCTTTAACCCATTCAAGTTCTTTTTCTTGAGTACCTTTATAATATAGCTTTCCGCTTATAATTTCAAAATCACCGTTCATATTTAGAATTATTTTTTAAAGAAGGTATTAAATTATATATATTAGCTGACTCTTCAACTTCATTTCCATATTTTAAAGTATTCTCATCAGCATATATCATTTTATCTTCTACTACACCATTTTTACTTGATATATTATCTAATTTAGAAACTTCTAATTCTGTTTCAAATGTTTTTACATCGCTCATAAAAACAGTTTTTCTTGAAGTAACAAAAATACTTTCACTAGAAGAAAAATTAATAATAACAGCACTCGATAAAACTAGCATAATTGAAATGCTAATTATTAAAAAAACTAATGATATACCTCTATTATATTTTTTTATATTTTTTTTATATTTTTCACATTTTATATATTGTTTATGTATTAAATTCATATATCCTCCAAAAACAAATAAAAATAATTAAATATGTTTTGTTTTTCTAATTTTATCAATAAGTAGCTATAAAGTCAATGTTAATATATATTTTATACTTATTTTTAAATATATATTTACTTAATTTAATAAAAAGCATTAAAAAAATGAAAGTAATTTTAAAAATCACTTTCATTCTAATAACTATGAATATTTTAATTAATAATACTAAATTATTTTAATTAATTCCAAACCACAGTTCCTTTTTTATATGCTCCCCATGGAGAACCTTGAAGACTTCCTGCTGGTTTTGTTACATTTATTCTTGTTAGATTTGTACAACCTGCAAATGAACTATTACCTAAACTTGTTACACTACTTGGTATTGTTACTGTTATTAAGCCTGTACAATTACTAAATGCACTAATTCCTATTGTTGTCACACTACTTGGTATTGTCAAACTTGTTAATGCTGTACAACTATTAAATGCTGCAGTGCCTATACTTGTTACACTACTTGGTATTACTGCACTTGTTATATATGTATTATTAGAAAAAGCATAATTCCCTATTATTGTCACTCCACTTAATGCTGAAGCCACAGAATTTGATGTTTTTCCTTTTGGATAACATATTAATGTTGTTTGAGCTTTATTATATAAAACTCCATCTCTTGCGGAATAATTTGCATTTGATGCATTTACTGTTATATTTGATAACGTATTACAATCAAGAAATGCATTGTCACCTATAGTTGTTACATTGCTTGGTATTGTTACACTTGTTAATACGTTACAATACGAAAACTGACTTTGTCCTATAACATTATTTTGTATTGTTACATTTGATAATGTTGGACAATTATAAAACACATAACTCCCCATACTAGTTACACTACTTGGTATTGTTATACTTGTTAATTTTGGACAATAATAAAATGCCCAATCTCTTATAGTTGTTACATTACTTGGTATTGTTATACTCGCTAAATTATCACAATGATAAAACTCATATTGGCCTATAATGCTATTTTGTATTGTTATACTTGTTAATGAATTACAATCTGTAAATACATGAACACCTATTGTCGTTACGCTACTTGGTATTGTTACACTTGTTAGTCCAGCATTATAAAAAGCCTGATTTCCTATACTTGTTACACTACTTGGAATATCTACATTTGTTATATATGTATTGTTATAAAATGCATAATCACCTATAGTTGTTACTCCACTTAATGCTGATGCTACATTATTTGATGT
>CAZZFS010000015.1:0-36697 GCA_964653805.1 uncultured Clostridiaceae bacterium
GTATACATATTATTCAAATATGCCAGTTGGTACATTTGCATTCTTTAATCGTAGTGGATTTGGTGATTCTGTAATTGGTGGTATATTTGGATTTAGTGCAACAGGCCGGTGATCCAATGAATTTTGTTGGTTTTAGACCTGTGCTAAATGTTGATCCAACTCTTTAAAAAATGTTATAGAATATAAAATAATAATATTTAATTATTATAGAAAAGTATGTAAAATAAAAAAGTTTTAACTTTGGATTTTATATACTTTTTTTGATTGCTATGGTATAATATGTTATATAGTTAAAATAAGATAAAATTATGTTTATTAAATATAAAATAAAATATGAAAGGTTGAGAGATTTGGGAAAAAATTTAGTAATAGTGGAATCACCATCTAAAGCAAAAACAATAAAAAAATATTTAGGGAAAGATTATGAAGTTATAGCTTCACAAGGGCATATAATAGATTTACCTGCTAGTAAAATGGGAGTAGATATAGATAATGATTTTGCTCCTGAATATAAAACAATGAAAGGTAAAGCAAAGATTGTAAAAGAAATAAAAGATAAGTCAAAAGATAAAGATTTTGTATATCTTGCTACCGATCCGGATCGTGAAGGCGAAGCAATAGCATGGCATTTAAAAAATATTTTAAAAATAGATGAAAATGTAAAATGTAGAATAGAATTTAATGAAATAACAGAAAATGCTGTAAAAAAAGCAGTTAAAGAGGCTAGAAAAGTAGACAATGCTTTAGTTGATGCTCAACAAGCAAGAAGAATACTTGATAGAATAGTTGGATATAAATTATCACCACTACTTTGGAAAAAAATAAAAAAAGGTTTAAGTGCTGGTCGTGTTCAATCAGTTGCTCTTAAAATAATAATGGATAAAGAAAAAGAAATTAAAAATTTTATTTCAGAAGAGTATTGGAATTTAACTGCTAATTTACAAAAAAATAAAGATGTTGTATTAGCTAAATTTTATGGAGATTTAAAAGGTAAAATAGAGCTTACAAATGAAGAACAAGTAATGAAAATAGTGAAAATTATTGATAAAAAAGATTATGTTGTAAAAGAAGTTAAAAATTCTGAAAGAAAGAAAAATCCACCACCACCATTTACGACATCTTCATTACAACAAGAAGCTTCAAGAAAATTAGGTTTTAGTGTTAAAAAAACAATGATGGTTGCTCAAAAATTATATGAACAAGGTTTTATTACATATATGAGAACGGATTCAACTAGATTATCTGAAGATGCTAGAAATATGGCAAAAGAATATATAGTTTCTAATTTTGGAGAAAAATATTATTTAAATAGATTTTTTAAAACAAAAGAATCTTCTCAAGATGCTCATGAAGCTATAAGACCAACTAATTTAAAATCAAGTATTAAATCTTTAGATTCAGAAAATAAAGATCAATTTAAATTATATTCTTTAATATTAAATAGATTTTTAGCAAGTCAAATGTCAATTGCTGTTTATGATAGTACAAAAGTTAAAGTACAAGTAGAAGATTATATTTTCTATATAAATGGTAGTGTAATTAAATTTGATGGATTTATGAAGTTATATATTGAAGGTATTGATGAAAAAGCAAATGATAGTAAAAAGAATTTAGATCAAGATGGAAATGAAATTGAAGATTCTTCAAAAGAATACATTTTACCTAAATTTGAAGTTGGTGATGTTTTAAAACAAAAAGAATTAAAACCAGAACAAAAATTTACTGAACCACCTTTAAGATATACAGAAGCAAGTCTTGTTAAAATAATGGAGGAAAAAGGAATTGGTAGACCAAGTACATATGCGCCTACAATTTCTACATTACTAGATAGAATATATATAGAAAAAGAAAGAAAATTTTTAAAACCAACTAGTTTAGGTGAAATAGTAAATGAATTAATGGAAAATAACTTTAAAGATATTGTTGATGTTACATTTACAGCACAAATGGAAAACAAATTAGATATGGTAGCTGAAAATAAACAAAATTATATTCAAATGTTACATGAATTTTATGATCCTTTTATTAAAAATTTAACTGATGTTGAAGGTAAAATAGAAAGAGTAAAAATACCAGAAGAAGAAACAGATATACCATGTGACTTATGTGGGAAAAATATGGTTATAAAGCAAGGTAGATTTGGTAGATTTTTAGCTTGTCCTGGTTATCCTGAATGTAAAAATGCTAAACCTATTATAGAAACAATAGATATTCCTTGCCCAAATTGTGGTGGAAATATATTAGTTAAAAAAACTAAGGCAAAAAGAACATTTTATGTTTGTGAAAATAATACAAATAAAGAAGATAGTAAATGTGATTATATTTCTTGGAATAAACCTAAAAAAGAAAGTAAATAAAAAATAGTAATATAAAAATAATGTGATAATATAAAAAGATAAAAATTAGGAGAGATTAGTTATGGTAGTTAATGTTATAGGAGCAGGTCTTGCAGGTTGTGAATGTGCACATATTTTAAGTAAAAATGGTATTAAAGTAAAACTTTATGAAATGAAACCACTTGTTAAAACATCAGCACATGAAAGTGATGATTTTGCAGAACTTGTTTGTAGTAATTCTTTAAAATCAGATTCAATTACAAACGCTTGCGGTTTATTAAAAAAAGAAATGCAAGTTTTAGATAGTTTATTTGTAGAAGCTGCATATGAAACTCGTGTTCCAGCTGGTCAAGCGCTAGCTGTAGATAGAGAAAAATTTTCTAAATATATTACAAATAAAATAAAAGAAGATGAAAATATTGAAGTTTTATATAAAAAAATAGATGATTTGAAAGAATTAGAAGGAATTACCGTTATTGCAACTGGACCTCTTACTAGTGGAGAATTATTTGAAAGTATTAAAAGTATGGTAGGTGATGAAAGTTTATATTTTTATGATGCGGTAGCTCCTATTGTAGAAAAAGAAAGTATAGATATGAATATTGCTTACGAATTAGATAGATACTCTGAAGAAGCAAAAGGTGATTATATAAATTTACCAATGAATAAAGAGGCGTATTATACCTTTTATAATGAGTTAATAAACGCTGAACAAGCAAAACGTCATGAATTTGATAAATTAGTTTTATTTGAAGGTTGTATGCCAGTTGAAGAAATGGCTAAAAGAGGTGAAAAAACATTAGTATTTGGACCTCTTAAACCAGTTGGACTTGATAATCCTAAAACAGGTGAAAGAATGTACGCAGTAGTTCAGTTAAGAGCTGAAAATGCCGAAAAAACGTTATATAATTTAGTTGGATTTCAAACAAGTCTTACTTTTACAGAACAAGAAAGAGTTTTTAAATTAATACCAGGTTTAGCAAATGCAAGTTTTGTTAGATATGGTGTTATGCATAGAAATTCATATATAAATTCGAGCAAATTACTTGATAATAAATTTTGTATGAAAAATAATTCCAATATATATTTTGCAGGGCAAATATCTGGAGTAGAAGGTTATGTTGAATCTGCTGCATCAGGTATGATGGTTGCATATAATATTATAAATAAATTAAAAAATAGAGAAATTAATTTTCCAGATACAACAATGCTTGGTAGTTTATCAAAATATATTTCTAGTGAAAATAAAAATTTCCAACCTATGAATGCAAATTTTGGTATTATAAAACAACTTGAAAAAAGAATAAAAGATAAAAAAGAAAAATATACTATATTAAGTCAAATAGCTTTAAATGATATACAAAAAGTAAAAGAAGAGTTAATAAAGTAATTAATATAAATATAAATATAAAGTAATATTTAAAAGAAAAATATTATAAAAAAAGAAGGTGAAATGATTGGCTAATATATATTTATTTTATGGTGATGAAAAATATGATTTGAATGCTAAAGTTGATAAAATAAAAAAACAATATGATAATTTAGAAATAGGTTTGAATTTATATTTTTTAGATAAAGATAATGTATCAGAACTTGCTTCACTTTGTGAAGGTGTAACTTTTTTTGGAACAGAAAAACTTATAATAATAAGAGATACAAAATTAAAATTTGATACAGAAGTTTTAAAGGAATTAGATGAAAATATTAAAATAATAATAATAGAAGATAGTGTGGATAAAAGAACTAGCGAATATAAATTATTATCTAAAATTGCAGAATGTGAAGAATTTAATTATTTAGATTCAAAAAAAATGATAGCATATATTAGTCAAACTTTAAAAAGATATGATATAGATATATCTTATGCAGATGCAGAATATATGCAAAATGTTTGTGGTGAAGATAAAGCAAATATAATAAATGAAATACAAAAATTAGTGTTTTATTTAGAAAAAGGCAATAAAGTTACAGAAGATGTAATAAATAAAGTTTGTTCAAAAACACTAAATACAAAGATATTTGATGTTTTAGATAATATTGTAAATAAACAAAAAGATGTAGCTATAAAAGAATTAAATAATTTATTAAAACAAAAAGAACCTATTGTAAAAATATATATAATGTTATATAAGCAAATCAAGCAAATGTATATGATAAAGTATTTTCAAGTTAATAAATTAAATATGAATGATTTAAGTACTCAAATGAAAATACATCCATACACATTAAAAAAATTAACAACAGCTTGTCAAAAGTATAAATTAAATGATTTAAAAAATATACTTTATCAATTTGATGAGTACGATGAAAAAACAAAAATAGGGGAAATGGATTTTGAAATAGGATTGAAAAAAATAATATTAGGAATGTAGAAAATATTATTTTGAGTTTTGGGGGAATGTTTTATGAGAGATATATTACATGGAGTTATACTATTAAAGTCTTTAAAGTCAGATTTTGAGTTAGAAAAAAATTTTAAAATGGTTGGAAGTATAGGAGAAAATATAAAAGTTGTAAGAGTAAATACAATTGATTTAAAAAATAAAATAAATTTATTAAGAGAAGCTTTAATAGATATTAATTGGTATGCACATTTTTATGATAATAATGATAAATTAATAGTAGTATTTAAAGAAAAAACTTTTTATATATTAAAAGCAAAAGATACTTGGGGAAATATGTTAGAGTATGCAAAAAGTATTGGAATACCAGAAGAACAAATGGATATTTATCCATTATATTTTAAAAATGAAGATATAAAGAATGATTAATTGATTAATTAATATTAATTAAAAGTTTTATAAGATAATAAATAGAGGTTTGTTATATGGAAAGATTTGAAAGTGCAAAAAAAGCTGGTATATACGGTATACTTGGAAACATTTTTTTGTTAGTAATAAAAAGTTTTGTTGGTTTTGCTAGTAATAGTCAAGCTATGATTGCTGATGCTGCTAATAGTGCAAGTGATATATTTGCATCACTTATGACTTTTATAGGAAATAAAATAGCAAGTGTACCAAATGATCAAGATCATAAATTAGGTCATGGAAAAGCTGAATATATTTTTTCAATGTTTATAAGTATATCAATGATGATATTTTCATTTAAGATTCTTTATGATTCAGTGGAAGCTATATTATATAAAAATCAACTTACATTTTCATATTTACTTGTTGTTGTTTGTAGTATTACTATAATAGTTAAATTCATTTTATATATGTATACAAAAAAAATATATAACAAATATGGAAATTTATTAATAAAATCAAATATGAAAGATCATAGAAATGATTGTATAGTAACAACTTTTACATTAATTTCAGTTCTTTTAAGTTTAATTGGAGTATATTGGTTTGATGGATTAGTAGGACTGGCAATATCAATTTGGATTTTTATTACTGGACTTAAAATATTTTTAGAAAGTTATAATGTTTTAATGGATATATCTTTAGATAAAGAAAATGAAGATAAAATGTTAGAGATAATAAAAGAATATAAAGAAATTAAAACTGTTGATGATATATATTCAACACCTACAGGATACAGTTATGTTGTAGTATTTAATATATATATAGATGGTAAAATGTCCACTTATGAAAGTCATAAAATTGTTGATAATTTACAAAAAAGAATTATAAATGAAATTGATATAATAAATAAAGTTATAATTCATGTAAATCCTGTATAATATACATTAAATTAAATAATCTTAAAAGAAAGGTTGTGCTTTTTTAAATGGATAAAGAATCAATTGGAAAATATATTGAATCTGTTAAACAATATGAATTTAATGATGAAGAAAAAAATATAGAATATAAAGAGATGGCAAGTAATATATTAGAAAAAGATAATCTTGTAAATAATTTATCTGTAGAACAATTAGAATATATGAGTTATTATTTAATTAAAAGAAAACTTGTAGAAAATGGGATAAAAATAGATATAAATATAGAAGATTTAGGTGATAGAACAGTAGGGTTTTGTTCTAGAAAAAAAATCTCGATTAATACCCAATATATTAAAATTGCAGCAAATAATAAAGCTAACACAGAAGAATTTAATGTTTTAGATATTATGAAAGCAATTAATCATGAAGTTGAACATGCTATTCAAACAGAAAAAATGAAAACACAAACTTATGATTATAATGCTATAAGGTATGTAAAGGAAGATATTTGTCATGAGTTATATGGTGATTCATTTTATAAATATAATTATTCAAATATTAATTTTGAACATGATGCAAATATTGCTGGATTTTTAAATACATTAGAAGATTTAAAGGATTTAGCTCCTCAACATGTTGAAGGCTATGAAGAATATTGTAAAGTAAATTGTGAAATTTTAAAAAACAAATTAAAGCAGGGTAAGTTTGAGTTTGAAGCTTTTGGCGAAAAAATAAATGATCAAAAAAATTTAGCAACAACTGCAGGAATAAATCTAGCAATTAGAAATAAAGGAAATGAAATATTACTTAATAATCCTTTACTGCTAAAAGAATATAATTCTGATGGAAGTAAAAAGAATTTTGAACAATTAATGAGTGATAAAAAAAATCATCTTAAAAATCTTTCAATTAATAAGCAAAGAGGATCTATGGTTATCGTACAAGGGGAAAATTTAAATAAAACACAAGCATTAAATAAAGAATATGATGATATTGTTTCTTCTGATCCTCTATTACAAATACAACAATTAGAAGAAGTTTTTATTGATAATATAGTACATAATAATAGTGATAAAAAAGATTCATTTAATCAAATATCTAAAATAACAAAAAATGCTACAATAAATTATAAAGATATTGTAAAATATCAAAGTGATAGAATTAATGAATTGAAAAAACAAAAAATACAAGTAAGAAAATTAATGGAAAAAGGCGAAATAAAAGAAAATCAATATCATAAACAAAGTCTTGAAATTCTAAAAGAAATTGATGCTATAAGAGATATTTATTCTCAAGTTATAGTAGATAATGAAAATTTAGATGAACAAAGAAAAAAATCAATAGAGCATATTAAAGAAATGGATTCAGCAAAAAAAATATTAAAAGAAAAATATGATATTGATTTTAATTCAAGACAAGATAGTGAAAAAAAAGGTTTTATTGCATCTGAAGATGGACTTAAAATCAACAGATATACCGATAAAGAATTGTATATTAAAATATTACTAATCGAAATAAAAAATAAAGATGTAATTTATAATTTGGGTAATACTAAAGAAGGAAAACAATTAGAAAAAGAAAATATATTAATAAAGAAACTGTGTGATGAACTTAGTAGTAGTATTGAAACTAAAAATATGGAAAGTAGAATTGAAGATAGATTTAAAGATACAGAAATATTAAATAATATTAGTAAAAATGATTTTAGAAGTGATTTAAAAGATCAAGTAGTTGATACAACTTTAAAAGATATGGAGAAAATTTCAGATAATAAAAATTCAAAAGAGTTTGATTTAAATAATGAAAATTTAAAAAATAATAATACAAGAAATCCTAATAATAATTATGAAAGATAATTAATTAAAATTAACAAAAAAACTCATATTAATGTTTGATTAATTAAAATTAATATGCTATAATCACATTAATTATAATATAATAATTTATTAATTAATAAAGGAGAAAAAAAGTGGAACTAGTATTCATATTTATTTTTTTTGGTGTTGCACTGTGTTTTATTGCAATTACTTGTTTTTCTCTAGCAACCTTTTCGTATTCATATTCTTTTTCAAAGATTCAAAATGAAAATCAAAATGAATATTTAAAGGAAATGGAATTGGAAGTTTTTTGAGATTCTAAAAAGATGTTTTGTAAAAAAAGCATCTTTTTTACTATTATGTAGAAATTTTCTTGAAAAAATTTAAATATAGGAGTATAATAAAAATTGCGTTGTAATAAATACAAAGATGATAGGAGAGTGGAAAAAGTGATAAAAAGATTTGATGCATTTAATATATTAGTAGGAAACAATCCTGTTATTATTTCTGCACCTCATAATACAGAACATACAAGAAATAATAAACCAAAAGCGGGTGAAGTTAATACACGGTCCAATAGCTGCAAAACTTTTTAAATCTAAAGAGACACATGCTATATATAAAACTAGAAATAATTTAGATGATCCTAATTTTGATGAAAAAAATGAATATAAAGATATTTTAATTGAATATATAAAAGAAAACAATATAAAATATTTATTAGATTTACATGTAATGGCAAATTTTAGACATCAAGATATTTGTATAGGAACAGGACTTGGTAAAAATATTCACAATAAAGTTAAATTATTAAATGATATGGAAAATAAATTTATAGAAAATGGTTTTCTTTCAACTACAATTGATGATCCTTTTAATGCTGTATATAAACATACAGTATCTGCTACAATAGCAAAAAGGTGCAAAATACCTTGTTTTCAAATAGAAATAAATAATAGATATGTTAAAAATAAATATGAAGAATATGCTCTTGAAAGAATTTTAAATACTATTGCTGAAGTAGTTGATTTATGTATTGAAGATTTAGAAAAATAATAAAAAAGATTAGAAAAAATTTAAAATTTTCTAATCTTTTTTATTGTTATAGAATTAATATTATGTATTCTTATAGTTTTACTTGACTATATTTAAATACTGTTGTATAATGTTTGAGAAAAAACTTTGTTAAATTTTAATAAAAATTTTAAGGAGAAGGTAAAATGGTGTACATAAAAGAGTTAAGAGCAATAGTCGGAAAAAGACCATTGCTTGTTTGTGCTTGTGGATGTCTTATTTATGATGAATTAGGCAGAGTGTTACTCGAAAGAAGAGTAGATGATGGATTATGGGGGAATCCAGGTGGTTGTATGGAACTTGGTGAAACACCAGAAGAGACAGTCAAACGAAAAGTTTTTGAAGAAACAGGCCTTACAATATCTAAAATAGAACTTTTTAACATATATTCAGGTGAAGAACAACATCATATTTTTCCAAATGGTGATGAAGTTTACTATGTAAATATAATGTTTAAAACTTCACATTATACTGGTGTTTTAAAAGATTCTGATTCAGAGAGTCTAGAACTTAAATTTGTTGATATAAAAGATATGCCAACAGATTTAAGCAAGCCATTTATAAGTGTTGAACGAGATTTGAAAAAATAAATATAAGGAGAAGTTAAAATGAGTTTAGTAAAAATTAATGTAACTGATCTTGAAAATGAGATTAAAGGTGAAACTATATTTCAAAATTCTCGGTGCATTATAACAACTGATTTTGATAATAATCAAAAGATAGATGTTTATGATGCAAACACAAAAAAAATACTTTTTACTTTTGATTATCATGAATGTATTGGCGATTATTTTAAGGTGAAAAAAGATGGTAAAGTAGGTGTTTTTTCAGCATTAACTGCTAATCTTCATATCCCATTAAAATATGAAGATATTAGCATGGAAGAGTTTGAAAATGATTTTGGAAATAACACACCTTTTTTTGCAAGACAATTAAATAATAAATATGTTTTGCTTGATTTTTACGGTGAACGTTTAAATTATTATGATTATGATTATGTACAATCATTTAAAGATGGACTTAGTATTGTTGCTCAAATTATAAATGATAAGGTCAAATATGGTGCTGTTTTAGAAAATGGAACACATCTATTCGAATGCCAGTATGACGCCATTTATTGGAATGGAATTAATGAAATTGGAAAAATAAAAATGAATGGAAATATAAGAAATGATGGATTAAGTAATTTTTTTTGTAAAGATAGTCCAAGGACTTTTGATATGGCGAAAAAAATTCATTCTTCAAATTTTAGTAGAAAAAGTTGCAGCCAAAATAATGGTTTTGTAAAATATGTATTAGAGGATAAAACAACGGGAGAAACTTTCTTATATTCTTCAAATTAAATTCAAGTAATTTAAAACAAATTCAAAAACAAAAAAGACACAAATTTTTAATTAAATTTTGTGCCTTTTTCTTTTTTTATTAATTACTATTTTTAACATGTACTGTTTGAGAATTATATGCAAGAGGTGTTTTGTTTTTTTCTAAAATATTTAATATTTCAAAATTAATATTTTCTTTTATATGTAAAAATTCTTCATATGCTATTACATCTGTAAAGAAATATATTATTATATTTAATCCAGAATCTTTTATTTGATCTAAATGAACATGAAGATTATCATTTAAAACATGTTCATGTTTAACTAACATATCATTTATTTCACTAATTGATTTATATACTTTTTTTAATGGTATGTCAAAAGCAACATTTAAGTTAAAAAGAATTCTTCTTTTATTTATTTTACTCCAATTTATTATATTTTCATTAGTTATTATTGAATTTGGAACAGTAACAAGTGCATTTGCAAATGTTCTTATTCTTGTACTTCTAAATGTAATATCTTCTACAACACCTTCAATAGATGGAGTTTCAATCCAATCACCAACACCAAAAGGTTTATCAGTGATAACAACTACGCCACCAAATAGATTTTTTACAGTATCTTGTGCTGCAAGAGCCACTATTATTCCACCAACTCCTAAACTTGTTATAAGTCCAGAGATGTTATATCCAAGTTCTGTTAAAATAATTATACCAGCAATTGAATAAACTACTACTTTAATTATTCTAGCTAAAAATTGAGACATTGCTTTACTTTTAGGATCTTCTAAATTTAAATTAAATCTTTTTAAAAATAATTTACTTGTACTAAAAAAGTTAGCAATTCCGGTAGTTAATAATAGTACGCTAGAAATCCTAAAAACTTTTGTTGAAATTCCATTTAATTCAGGTGATATATTTAAAAATAATATTGCTAAATATAATCCTAATAAACGGAAGAAAAATTTAAGTGGTTTGTAAAATCCATTTTTTGTTATTTTACTTTTTTCTTTTTCTTTTAAATTAAATAATTTTATTATAAAGTATGATAAGTACTCACTAATAAATATACAACACATTAATATTGTAAGTGAAATTGCTAATTTTAAAAAGTTAGCTGTTGTAAAAAGATTTAAATTTTCTAAATAATACGTGAAATTTTCTATTATCATATGATTCTCTCCTTTGTTTAATTATTATATAATTAATAGTTATTTATTGTTTTATTGTGGATCTTCAATTTTATTTCCTTCATAAAAAGATTTAAATTGGTCACAAGTTAATGGACCTTCATATTGATTTATTATTTTACCATCTTTATCAAGTAAATATGCACAAGGAATTCCACTACTTCCAGGTTCAAGATATTCTCTTATTTTTTTCTCACTATCTAAAATAGTAAACCATTTATAATTATTTTCTTCTAAATAATATTGTAAAGAAGCTTCATGTGCATCATGAGATACTATTATTGTTTGTATTTTTGGATTTTGCATAAGAAAATTATTTAAGTCATTAGCTTCATCTACACAATATCCACATCTTGTTGAAAAAAATACAATTAAAGTTTTTTCTTTTTTATTTAAATATTTTGAAAGATAAGTTTCATCAAATTGTTTTATAATATATGATTCTCTTTGATTAAATCTTACATATCCATTTGGATCTATTTTAAAATAATTATTATAAATAAATAATCCGCCTATTCCAAATAAAGAAAGTAGAAAAACACTTAAAATAATTATAAATATAACTGTTTTTTTCTTCATATAAATTAAACTCCTTTATATAAATTAATTATATAGTATTGAATAAAAAAAATCAATAATTTTGTGATTTTTATACTTAATGTTATATATTTGTGAAATATTATTTATTATAAATATAATTTTAATAAAAAACTTAAAAATTTTGATTTTTAGTTTCTGATTTTTAGTTTCTGATTTTTAGTTTCTAAATTTATATTAGTTTAGGTATTGAAATAATATGATATAATAATATAAAGTAAAAAATTAATTAACATACAATTAATTAATTTCAATTCAATTAAATTCAATTAAAATAAATTTTAAATTATAGGGGGGATTGAAATGTTTGAAAAAATTTTAAATGATGAATATATTAAAGGAATATATGATGAAGTTACTAGATACGAAGCATCAGATGGTGGGCAAGCTCATCATAATTTAATTCATGTTAATAATGTAGTTAATACAGTCGAAAAAGTTTTGAAAAAATTAGGTTATGATGATGAATTTATAGAGGAAGCAAAAATAGCTGCTCTATTACATGATTTAGGAGCTTTAGAGGGGAAACAAGATCATGCAAATAGAAGTTATAATATTGCAAAAAAATATTTCGAAGAAAATAATATAAATTTAAAATATCATGATTTAGTATTAGAAGCTATTAAAAATCATAGTGATGGTTTTGATAGTGAAAATATGATGACTTTAAGTATAATTTTTGCTGATAAAATAGATATAAAATATGATAGATTAACAGAAATTGGTCATAGTATTGAAGGTGTTAGACAAATAAAATATATAAAAGAAATTAACTTGGATATAAATGAAAGTTATTTAGTTGTTGATTTTATAGTAGATGAAGCAATTGATATGCAAGAATTAGAAGCTTATTATTTTTTACCTAAGGTTTTTAAAGCAATAAAATCATTTTCAAAAAAAATAAATGTAGAACCTATTATTAATTTAAATAATGATATTTGGGATAAGTTTTAATAATTATAAACAAATTAAATTGACACTAAAAAAAATATAATATATAATCATAATATAAAAACTAATAAATTTAAAATAATTATTTTAATGAATTGGAGGATAGCATAAAATGTATATGGATATACCAAAACGGTTTAAATTGTCTTTTGCAGAAATTAATGAGGGAGATTTGTATATATACAAATTATTGAGATTTGAGGATATGATGTATGAAATAACATATTCTTTAAAAGAAAAAAAATGTGTATATTGTGGAAAAAGATTAAGTATAAGCAATAGAACTCTAGATCATAGGTACCCCAGAGATACGGGCGGAATAAGCATTACCAATAATCTGTTTCCTTGTTGTTCTAATTGTAATTCGAGTAAATCCAATTTAACTCATGATGAGTATCTTGTTTTAAGAAAACTTTCTAAAAAAGATAGAAAGAAATATTTAAGACATGTTTATTCATATAATAAGAAAATAATGAGAAAGATAGGATATAAGTTGCCTAAAAAATGGGTTGAGGAATCTGATGTTAAATTAATAAATTACAAAAGCCCGGAAGAAAATTTAAGAGGTAAAAAATATTATCGTATTGTAGAATTTTATAATGAGAATAAGCGGTTACCAAGACCAATAATTGTCGATAAAAATAATAATTTATTAGATGGTTTTAATATTTTATTATTTGCAGAAGATTCAAAAATTAAAAGTGTACCTATAATACAATTAGAAAATGTTATAATGGTTTGAAAAAAGAGTTTAATTAACTCTTTTTTTTATTTTTATAATAAAAAATGTTTTAATAATATTTTAATAATAATAAAAATAAATGAGTTCGAAAAATTAATGTAACAAAAAAATAAGATTAAGTATTGCAATTTGAAATTTTATATGATAAAATACCGCTTAATGTTTTATATAATAATGTAAAATATGTATTTTAATAAATGCATATTTAAATAATTAAAGGAGAAAAAATGAATACATTTCCATTGAAAAAAATTGTGAAAAAAGAGTACAGAAGATTGGTAAACAATTGTGTGATTATTACAAATTTTTCAAAAGAAGAAGTTGAACACTTGTTATCTTGTGATTTTCGGACAATATATAATTTAGGACATGATATGAGTAAATGTTTAAGTGATTTTGAGAAAAATTATGGTAGTATTTTTTTTCTGTCAAGATTGATTAAATTTGAATTAATTGTATCAGAAGAAAAAAAAGAAGTGGATGAATTATTGTATAATTTTGATGAAAAAAATAGAATTATAACTTTATATCATCCAAAGAAAGATCATTGCAATTTGAAATGGATTCAAAATAATTAAGTAAAAAACAAAAAAACAAAAACATCTAAAAATTTTAGTTGTTTTTGTTTTTATTTCTTTGTTACCATATGACCCTTCTTTCTTCTGAATACTCATTTTCGATTATTTTAAAAACTTTCTGTACAGCGGTTTTTAAATTTTCTTTGTTTTCAATTAGCATATATTCTGAATAAAGATTTTTTAAATAATCATATTCTTCATCAGTTATATGAAGTTGATCATTACTTTTTCCTTCTGAAATAGCTTTTTTTTGTTTTTCAACTATTAAGCCTAATTTTGCTATTTTACAAAGTAGCTCTTTTTTTCTTCTTCCTTCAAGTCCACCTGGGTCAATATACTCTCCAATTTGACAAATCATATTTATTTGTGAAAAAAGTTCACAAATTGGAGTTCCAATATGAATTAAATTAGAATAATCCTTTAAACTATCAACAGGTAAGACTAAGTCAAGTAACTTAATGTAATCGTTATAAATTTCAACTAATAACGGTTCAGTTGGAAACTTATAATCTGTATTAGCAACATTGTATTTTTTTGCTAATATACCAATTTCAATAGCAAGATTAGTTAATCGTTCTAAATCAATGATTTTTGAAGATTCAATTAATCTTGTTTCAGGATTTAGCTCTGCAATCCTTATCAATTCCTTCAATTCTTCTAAAAGTTCCATTTGTAAACCTCCATTTAAAATATTATTTTTACCATATTATAACATGATGTTTACATAATTGCAATGAGAATGTAAAAAAAAGTAAGTAAAAAAATAACAATTATTAAAAACATTAATATATATATTGAAAAAAATTATGTAATATGATATAATTAGCTCATAGTTAATTAGAATACTTAAACAAATTTGTTACAGTGGAATTTTGTTTAAGTAATTTTTTTTGCTAAATAAAATAAAGGGTGGATATTAAAATGGAAAAGAGAATTGATGTTAACAAAAAGATTGCCAAAGCTTCTACCAGTTATTTAAAAGGTAAGCTTATTGAAAGACAAAATAGTTTGACTGAAAAAAGAAAAGAGAACATTGGTGGAGCTTTTATTGAGTATAAAGAATTTATGAATGAATTTAAAAAAAGAAGATGCAACATAAATTCAATTGATGATTATGAAAGTGTTGAACGGATTAAATTGGTTCAAGAACAAGCAGAATTTGTTGCTAAATATGAATATGGTATAATATTTAGTAAACAAGAAATCAATGAATTAATACAATTACTTAATAAAGTAATCACTAAATGTGGTTTAGGTAAAGTTGTATTTTTTACTAATGAAAATGGTTTTATTAGAGAAGTTTTTGGTCAAATAGTTATTAAAATGGATTATCAAAAGAAAAATGAACTTTTTGAAAAAGAAGAACTAAAAAAAATAAACGATTGGTTTAGTTTTTTTTCAAGTTCAGAAGAAATTGGTTTTGATAAAGATTCAGATTCAAGATTTTATTATGATCATTTTGATGGATTTGTAATTAATGCTAATAAAAATGAATCAAAAAATGTGTTTCAAATTACAATATAATAAAAAGCAAGGTATATTTTAAAAATATACTTTGCTTTTTTTATATAGCAGTTATTAGTTTTTTTCTTAAATTTTTCTTGTTTTTTTTATTTTCTTAAATTTTTGAAAAGCAAATACAACGAGTATGTCCATATTCTTTTATTGATTCATCTTCATCAGAGATTTGAATATCAATTCCTTTTTCTTGGCCCATTTCTTGTATGAGTTCAAATACAGATATTGTTTTATCAAAATCATTTTGATTCATTGGAAGAGACATTGTAAAATCTGTTCCTAAATCTTGTTTTACTTGATTAAGATAAAATTCTGTAACCTCAATAAATTGTTTTGCTATTAAAATTTTTTCTTCATTTGTTTGCATAGTAATGCCACCTTTCTTTTGTATATATATAAAATATATTTTAACATATTTGTCAATAGTAAAACAAATTAAAAGGTAATTTAAATAATAAAAAAACAAGCATCTTACAAAAGTAAAATACTTGTTATATATGGTTGCGGGAGCAAGACTCGAACTTGCGACCTTCGGGTTATGAGCCCAACGAGCTGCCAACTGCTCTATCCCGCGATACTTAACAAATTAATTATAATACATTTTAATACCAAAGTCAACCTTTTTGTAAAATAAAATTTTATATTTGATAAATTTGTAGTGTAAAAAACATTTTATATGATATTGTAAATATATTACACAAATATATTGTAATAAAAATAAATTTGGTATATAATGTATGTATTATAAAGGAGGTATTAATATGAAATATGAAATTATAGGACAAACAGTTCCAGCAGTTGAAGTTACTTTAAACAAAGGAGAATCAATGTTTACACAAGGTGGTGGAATGACATGGAGAACAGAATCAGTTGAAATGAAAACTAATACTCATGGTGGAATAATGAAAGGTTTAGGAAGAATGCTTGCAGGAGATTCAATTTTTATGAATACTTTTACAGCTACTTCTGATAATCAAAAAGTTGCTTTTGCTACAACTAATCCAGGAGCAATCTTACCAATTAATTTATCTGAAATACCAGGTGGACTTGTTGGACAAAAAGGTTCATTTTTATGTGCAGAACCAAGCGTTGAATTAGATATAATGTTTACTAAAAAATTTACAGCTGGTCTTTTTGGTGGAGAAGGGTTTATACTACAAAATATTCATGGTAGTGGTATGGCTTTTTTAGAAATTGATGGAGATAAAGTAGAAAAAACATTAGCAGCAGGTGAAGTTATAAAAGTTGATACAGGAAATGTAGTGGCTTTTGAAAAATCAGTTAAATATGAAATAGAAACTATTAAAGGAATGAGTAATATTTTTTTAGGCGGAGAAGGTTTATTTATAACAAAATTAACTGGACCAGGAAGAGTAATACTTCAAACACAAAACTTTAATGATTTTTCAGGACGTATATTAGCTAGAATGCCAAAAAGCTAATTGAAAAATAAATAAATAAAGTATATTAAATAACAAAAATAAATAATGTAATAAAGATAAAAAACATCTAAAAATAAAATATTTTAGATGTTTTTTGTCGTATAATGTCCAAATGAATAAAAAACTTTAATATACTTGAAAAAATGATTATGATATTATATAATAAAGGTAATAGAAAGTTAGGTAGATAAATGAAAATAGAAGGAAAAGTTGCAACAATTATATATAAAAATGATACAAATTCTTGGACTGTTATATTACTTAAAACAGATAAAGATTATATAACTGCAGTTGGGCAAACTCAAGATTTAGAAGTAGATGACGTAATTGAATTTGAAGGCGTAGAATCTGCTCATAAAGTTTATGGTAGTCAATTTAAGTTTGAAACATACAAAAAAGTTTTGCCAAGAAGTAGTCATGCACTTACTCAATATATTGCTGATAATATAAAAGGTATTGGTAAAAAAACAGCTGGTAGTATAGTAGAAAAATTTGGAGATGATACGGTAGACGTTATAAGATTTAATCCAATTAAATTAACTGATGTAAAAGGTTTAAATATAGAAAAAGTAGAAGCACTAACAGAATTTTTTAATCATGAATGGGAAAAATGGAATGTAGTTGAATATTTAAATCAATTTAAAATATCAGTTGTAATAGCTTCAAAAATATATCAAGCTTTAGGTAGTGATACTATAAAAGTAATAAAAGAAAATCCATATAGTTTAATTGGATTTATTAGAGCTTTAGAATTTGAATTAGTTGATGAAATAGGACAAAATTTAGGTGTTGATGTATACAATGAAACAAGAGTAGACACTGGTATAATATATGCATTAAATAAAATAACTGAATTTGGTCATACTTGTATAGAAGCAGACAATTTAATAAAATATGCATCAAATATTTTAGGAGTTAATGTAGAATCAATTGAAAATGGAATATTAAGATTAAAAAAAGAAGAAAAGTTATACTCTCAAATAATAGATGATGAAGAATATATATTTAGACGTAGCTATTATTTAGCAGAAGAAAATATTGCAAAAAATATTTTAGCACGTACTTTACAAAAACAAGGTAAAAAAGATTATTCAAAAGAAATAGAAAAAGTAAGTGAAAAAAATAGTTTAGTTTTATCTGAAGAGCAAGTTACTTCAATACAAAATTGTTTAAATAATTCGATTTCAATAATAACAGGTGGACCAGGTACAGGTAAAACTACAATAATAAAATGTATAATTGATATTTTAGAAAATATAAAAAAAGATTATGTTTTGTGTGCTCCAACTGGTAGAGCTGCAAAAAGAATTACTCAAACTACAGGTAAAGATGCTAAAACTGTGCATAGATTACTTGAAATAACTAAAGTTGATGATAATGATTTAGATATGTTTTTTGAAACTGAAGTTAAAGATGTAGAAGCAGATGTATTAATACTAGATGAAGCTTCAATGATGGATTCGTTAATGATGAATAATTTATTTAAAGCAATAAAAGAAAAAACACAAATAATAATAGTTGGTGATGTTGATCAATTACCATCTGTTGGACCTGGTAGTGTTTTAAAAGATATTATAGATTCAAATACTGTAAATGTAGTGTATTTAAAACAAATATATAGACAGAGTTCACAAAGTGATATAATTGTAAATGCACATAAAGTTAATTCAGGTGAATATCCAGTTTTTAAAACTAAAGATACTGATTTATTCTTTATAAAAACAAATAGCATAGAAGATACTTTAGCAAATGTTTCTTCATTAGTTTCATATAGGCTAGAAAGTTTTGCTAAGTTAGATATTATGAAAGATTTGCAAATACTTACTCCAATGAAAAAAACAGAATTAGGTACTGTTCAATTAAATAATACTATCCAAGAAATTTTAAATCCTAAATCTACTGAAAAAAAAGAAAGAGAATTAGGTAATAAAAAATTTCGTGAAGGCGATAAAGTTATGCAGATTATAAATAACTATGATAAAAAGTTTAGTATAAATGGTGAAGATTTTACAGGAATATATAATGGTGATATAGGTTTTATACAAAAAATAGATAGTGTAGCTCAAAAAATGTATATATTATTTGATGATGAAAAACTTATACCATACGACTTTGAAGAATTAGAACAATTGGAACTTGCTTATGCTGTTACAATTCATAAAAGTCAAGGAAGTGAATTTGATTATATAATAATACCTTTATTTACTGGTTATCAAAAGTTATTCACAAGAAATTTACTTTATACAGCAATGACAAGAGCTAAAAAAATGCTTATTATTGTTGGCAGTAAATCTGTAATTGATTATATGGTTACAAATACAGATTCTAAAAACAGAAAAACTGGTTTAAAACATAAAATAATAGAAAAATTGTAAGAAAAATTATAAAAATAAGAACGGCACATTTAGTGTCGTTCTTATTTTTTTAGTTCATTTCTTGTTGTTTATTTAAACAATCAAAATAAACCATTTGTAGTAATAATGAAAATAAAAGAGGATCGTTTTTGTTTCCGTAGATATCATTTAGCATTAATGTGTTAATGAATCGAATTGGTAACGGTTCAAATTTTACGTTGAAATTAGGCAATGTTATTTCTACAAAGCTAAGTTGTGAAGGTGTAAAATTACCTTTTTCATCTTGCTTGTATACTAATGGAGCAGAAATTAAATTTAAAGCAACTCCAATTGCAATATTGTAATTTACTTTTAAAATTTGATCTGGTGTTTCTTCATTAACTTTAAAAGATACTCTTTTTGAATCTATTAAAGCAAACATTAAACATGATGCAATAATAAAACTATCTGGTGGACCTAAAATGAAATTAATTGAAACATCTTCTAAATATTTCTCGAAATGCTTTAAATAATTTAAATCATCTTCTAATTTCACTTCATAGTTAAGTCTGTTTGAGTTTGTGTCAATTTTACCAAATAATTCTTTTGAAATATCATCAACAATTTTAATATAACTAAAATATTTTTTATTTAATTCTAGTAATTGTTGCTTTTTTCTTTCTTCTCTTTTTTGCCGATTAACATCTTTTGATATGAATTTGATCACATGTAATTCTTCCACAAAGTTTCTCCTTAAAATAATTATTTTCTAAAGGTTTTTAATTTAATTTACATAAGTATAGCATAAAATCATTAGAATTTCTATAATAAATAAAAAAAATGTAGAAAAATTTATTTTTTCTACATTTTAGGAGATTGTTATAAATATTTACTTGATATTATTCCATATAGTTCTTCATGAATATCTTCAATAGTTCGTAATTTATCGTCTTTTACACATTCTATAATATGCCAGTTTAATTTTTTTGCAAGATGTAAACCGGATTTTACAGAATTAACAAGATGTTCTTTATTGCTTTCATGAATATCTTTTTTTTCACCGTCCGTAATTTTATTTTTTCTATACTCCATCATTTTTAATGTATATTCAGTAGGAACATAAAGAAAAAATACAGCTGTAGGTTTTGGTAATTCTAAATCGCCAAATTCTCTTTCATAATTCCAAGTTGCAAATTCATCTAATTTAGAATAATCATTAGAATTAGCAATTATTTTACTTCCTTGGTGTAGTAAGTTAGATGATACATATCTATCAAAAAGAATTAAAGTTTTATCATCTAGATATTTTTCTTCAATATCTTTTTTGTAGGTAATGTATCTATCAACAGCGTAAAAAAGAGAAGCTGCTTTAGCTGAAATATCATTAGGGTTTTGTGAAATATTACCAGCTAGATATTCTTTTACAGGCCCAGAGGATTGTGAAGCATAATTTGGAAAACTTGTTTTAAAAACTTCATTACCTTCATTAATTAGTCTTTCATATAGTTTAGCTGTTTGAGTTTGTTTACCAGAACCATCAGTACCTTCAATAACAAAAATCTTTTTCATATTATTTTCCTCCATTTAATTATTACAATTATTTTTAGAAATATTATAGCATATTCATTAGGTATATGCAATTTAAATTTAAAGTTTTTACATTATAACACAAGAAGTTAGAGTATGCAAATTTAATAGTTATTTTCTTGACTTATGAACTTTTGTTTAGTATAATATTTTTAAAGGTTGGTAATAAAATGATAGCAAAAATATTAATAAATACTACAGTTAAAAATTTAAATAAAGTATATGATTATATAGTTCCAGAAGAACTTGTAAATGAAGTTGAAATAGGAAAAAGAGTAGCAGTTAATTTTGGTAGATCAAAAAAAGATAACGATGAAGGCATAATTGTAAAATTAATTGATGAGGAAGAATTAGAAGAAGCACCAAAATATAAATTAAAAGAAATAATTTCTGTTTTAGATGAAATATCATATATAAATGAAGATAGATTAAAGTTTGCAAAGTATATATCATATATGTATTTTTGTAATGTATATGATGCATTAAAGCTTATGCTACCTCCAGGAACAAGAACTAAAAATAGTAAAAAAGATTTAAATACAAAACAAGATACTATGGTATCTTTAGCAATAAGTCAAACAAAAATATTAGAAGATATAGAAAACGAAACTATAAAAAGTCCTAAACATATTAGATTACTTCGCTTTTTAATGGAAAATAATTTTGTTTTAATAAATGATATAATTGATGGGCTTGGAATTTCTAGAGCAGTTATATCAACAGTTGTTAAAAATGGTTATATAAAAATAGAAAAAGTAGATCCGCCTAGAGATTTATTAGAAGATTTACAAATAGAAAAAACAGTTCCAAGAGAGCCTACAGCAGAACAAAAAAAAGCAATTGATAAAATAAATTACTATATTAATGAGGAAGAATATAAGGAATGTTTGTTGTTTGGTGTTACTGGTAGTGGTAAAACAGAAGTATATTTACAAGTTTTAGAAAGTGTTTTAAGACAAGGAAGAACTGCTATAGTTTTAGTTCCAGAAATATCACTTACATATCAAACATTAACAAGATTTGTTTCTCGTTTTGGAAATAATGTTGCAATACTTCATAGTAAAATGACTGTTTCAAAAAGAAAAGAAGAATATAAAAGAATAAAAAATAAAGAAGTAAATATTGTAATAGGTGCAAGATCAGCAATATTTGCACCTATTGAAGATGTTGGTATAATAATAATAGATGAAGAACATGATAATAGTTATTATTCAAATACAACTCCTAAATATTCAACTAAACAATTAGCAAAATATATTTGTAAAAATAATGATGCTATGTTGTTACTTGGTTCTGCAACACCTGAAGTATCTACATATTATGCAGCAACTACGGGAGCTATGGAATTATTAATTTTAGAAGAAAGACCTGGATGTTCTAATTTACCTGAAATAGAATTAATAGATATGAAAGAAGAGCGTTTGCTTGGTAATAGTACTATTTTAAGTATAGCATTAAAAGAAGAAATACTTAAAAATATAGCAAATGGTGAACAAACAATGTTGTTTTTAAACAGAAGAGGTTATACATCATATTTAAGTTGTCATGATTGTTCAACTATATTTAAATGTCCAAATTGTGACGTTGCAATGACATATCATAAAAATAGTAATTTACTTTTGTGTCATTATTGTTCACATGTAGATAAAAATATTACAACTTGTCCAAACTGTTTAGGACAAAATATTTCTAGTGGAAGTATTGGAACACAAAGAGTAGAAGAAGAGTTAAAAAGCTTGTATCCTCAAATGTCAATACTTAGAATGGATTCTGATACAACAGTTACAAGGGATTCACATCAAAAAATACTTGATGAATTTAGAAATGATAATGTAAATGTTTTAATAGGAACTCAAATGATAAGTAAAGGTCTTGATATATCTAATGTTACTTTAGTAGGTATTTTAGGTGTAGATGCTATGTTAAATATGAATGACTATTTAGCAGCTCAAAAAGCATATTCAAATATTTCTCAAGTAGCAGGAAGAGCAGGAAGAGGAGACAAAAAAGGTAGAGTAATTATTCAAACTAATGATCCAACTAATTATTTACTAGATTCAATAGTTTCACATAATTATATTGAATTTTATGAAAAAGAAATAGAGCATAGAAAAATATTTAATTATCCACCGTTTTCTAATATAATACTTTTTGAAATAAGTGGTTTAGAATTTAAAAATGTAAAATCTGAAGTTGATAGATTACATCAAATTTTAGAAAAAGGAAATAGAGTTGAGTACAAAGTATTTACTCCTAAAGCACCATATATACAAAAAATAAATAACAAATATAGAATAAATATAGTAATGAAAACAAATTTAACAAAACCTTTTTATGAAAATATGTATCAAAATATTGCTATATACAACAAAAACAGAAAAAAAGATGTTAGCATGCAAATAACTATAAATCCTACATTTATAGGATAAATATTTTTTAAAAATAATATTTCATATCAAAGTAAAGATTACATAACTATTGCAAATAATTTTTTAATATGATATAATACTTATCATTGAGTTTATTAAAACTCTTCGGAATTAAATAATTCGGAGGGTTACCTCCGAAAATATTAGGAGGATATATCATGTTAGAAAAAATTAAAGAAGATGCTGACAAGTTGTACAAAGACTATTTAATGCTCTTGCAAAGCTCAGAAAATACGCCTAAATCACAAGTTATTATTGACGTTGAAGAAAATATAAAAAGGCATATGAGCTCTGTCTATTCTATAAGTAAATTAGTTGGTTTTCCTGAAGAAATAATATTAGAAGCAGTAGGTGATGTTGAAAATATTGAAAAGTTTTCAGAAAAAATGAATAATGATTTGAAATTTTATCAAGAATCTTATAAGTTGTTTGTTGAAGAACTTAATAAAACAAAAACCTTTTAATTATAAGCAAGGCTCAAAATTAATAGAAACTTGCTATAAGTTTAATAGGACTCTTCTAAATTAAATAATTCGGAGGGATTCCTCCGGAAATATCAGGAGGATATATCATGTTAAAAAAAATTAAAGAAGAAGCGGATGTGTTGTATAACGATTATTCAATGCTTTTGAAATGTTTTGAAAATTCTTCGGAAGCAAAACAATTGGTTGAAGTTGAAGAGAATATAAAAAAACATATTATTTCTTTGTATGCAATGGTGAGCGTATTTAATTTACCAGAAAAACTAATATTAGCAGCTGCAAAATCTGAACATAATATTGAATCAATTGAAGAGTTTTCAAAGAAAATGAGTCAAACTTTAAATTTTCATAAAGAGAGTTATGAATTATATCTTGAAGCTCTTCCTAAAACAAAAACTGTTTAACTAAAAACAAGTCTCTAAATGAATAGAGACTTGTTTTTTTTGTTTACTTTTTATATTATACATGGTATAATATTTTATATTAAAATGAAAAAAATAAAATTTTAAAATAGAAAAATAAAAAGGAGGAATATATTTTGTTTGATATATTTACAAAAGAAGGTTTAATATCTTTTTTATATCTTTTACCAGCATTGCTTATATCACTAGCAATACATGAATTTGCTCATGCATATACAGCATATAAATTGGGGGATAGATCACAAAAAGCATTAGGTAGACTTACATTAGATCCGTTTGCTCATATGGACTGGATGGGATTTTTAGCAGTTGCTTTACTTGGCTTTGGTTGGGGAAAACCTGTAATGGTAAATGATAGTAGTTTTAAAAATAAAGCAAGAGATAATATGCTTGTAGCACTTGCAGGACCAATGTCTAATTTAATAATGGCAGTTATATTTACATTGATATTTAAATTATTAATGATTACAGGTATTATTACAGATACACAAACATTTGTGAATTCTATTGTTATTTCAATGCTTGCACTTGCAATACAATTTAATGTTATATTTGCTATATTTAATATGATACCAATACCACCATTTGATGGTTCAAAAGTATTACGTTATTTCTTACCTAGAAAAGGTAAAGAATTTATTGATATGTTAGAAGCATATTCTTTTTATATAATAATAATATTTTTAGTAACAGGTTTAGGTAGTATGATAGTTAGACCTATATTAAATTTTGTACTTGGTTTATTAAATATGATAATATAGTATATATATAAAATAATATAAAAAGAAAATTTAAAATAAATAATAAATAATAAATAAAAAATAAAAAACAAGAACATAAAAGTTTGGAGGCAAAATAAATGATTTGTTTAGGAATAGAATCTAGTTGTGATGAAACAGCAGTATCAATAGTTGAAGATGGTAGAACTGTAATTTCAAATATTGTAGCTTCACAAATAGATATTCATAAAAAGTTTGGTGGAGTAGTTCCTGAAATTGCATCACGTCAACATATATCTCATATAGCATATGTGGTTAAAGAGGCTTTAGATGAAGCTGGATTTACATTTAAAGATATAGACTATATAGGTGTTACATATGGACCTGGTTTAGTAGGAGCATTACTTGTTGGTGTTGCATATGCAAAATCTTTAGCATATGCTTTAAATATACCGATAGTTCCAACTCATCATATTGAAGGTCATATAGCTGCAAACTATTTAACATATAAAGATTTAGAACCGGAATTTATGGCTTTAGTTGTTTCAGGTGGTCATTCACATTTAATACATGTAAAAGATTATACTGAATTTGAAATTATAGGTAAAACAAGAGATGATGCTGTTGGAGAAGCTTTTGATAAAGTAGCAAGAACACTTGGCCTTGGATATCCTGGGGGACCTGAAGTTAGTAAAATGGCTAAAAATGGTGAACCAACATATAAATTACCTAAAACAAAATTTGAAAATTATGATTTTAGTTTTAGTGGAATAAAAACATCTGTAATAAATATTGCACATAAAGAGGGAGATAATTTAAATGTAGCAAATATGTGTGCTTCATTTGAAAAAACTGTTTGTGAAGAATTAGTTGAAAATACTATGGAAGCAATGAAAGAATATGAACTTGATAAAGTTGTTTTAGCTGGAGGAGTAGCAGCAAATAATTATTTAAGAGAATTATTAAAAAGTGAGTCTGAAAAAAATAATTTTAAATGCTATATACCAGATTTTAAATATTGTACAGATAATGCAGCAATGATAGCTAGTGCAGCACATTATAACTATATAAATGGATACAAATATAATATAGAAGAAAAATTAGATTTAAATGCAGTAGCAAATTTACAAATAGGCGAGCATAAATAATAGATAAGTAAAAAAAATAAAAAAAGTAAAATATTAATTAGATTGTGAGGTGATAAAATGAAATTATTTGGTATATCTGATTTACATTTATCTTTTGGAACAAATAAACCTATGAATGTTTTTGGTGGAACTTGGGACAATTATGAAGAAAAAATACGAAAAAATTGGTTGGAACAAGTATCAAATGATGATTTTGTCATAATAGCAGGAGATATTTCTTGGGGAATAACTCTGGAAGAATCATTAGAAGATTTTAAATTTATAAATAATTTGCCAGGTAAAAAAATATTATTAAGAGGGAATCATGATTATTATTTTTCTACTAAAACAAAAATGGAAAAGTTTTTTAAAGAAAATAATCTTGATACATTAAGTTATTTATATAATGATTCAATAGATACAGATAAATATATAATTTGTGGAACAAGAGGATGGGGAAAAACAGAAAATTCAAATTTAGAAGATAGTAAAAGAATTGTTGAAAGAGAAAAAATAAGGATTAGATTATCTTTAGAAGAAGGTAAAAAAATTCAAGAAAAATATTTAGAAAAAGGAATAAAAAAAGAAATACTTTTTGCTATACATTTTCCTCCATTTGAATATGATTTTATAAATATATTAAAAGAATATGATGTTAAAAAGTGCATATATGGTCATTTACATGGGTTTGGTCATACTACTGTAAAAGAAGGTTTAATTGATAATATAGAGTATATTATGGTTGGATGTGACTATACAAAATTTAAATTAATAGAATTATAACAAAATTATAAAAAAAACTTGAAATTAAAAACAAAAAATGTTACAATTGTTTTTGTACACGATTGTAACAAATATATAGGGGTATAGTTCATCGGTAGAATGATGGTCTCCAAAACCACAGAGGAGGGTTCGATTCCTTCTACCCCTGCCAAAAAATAAACAACCTAAAATGTAGTAATATCAACATTTTAGGTTGTTTTTCTTTGTTTTTAATGCAATTTTAATGTAATTAGATTAGTTTTTCTAAAGATTTATCTAATTTATTTAAATCTTTTTATTAAACATATATTTTCTTTTTGAAAAATATATGAAATTTGGTAACCACCAAATAAGTGTCATAAAAATAAGATTAAAAATTAACATATATATATCAAAAATTTCTGTAAACATATACAAACACATATAAACAACATTACACCATAATAATATGTTGTTTAGAATATATCCAATTTTATATTTAAAGAATAAAAATGTAAAAAATTCTAAAGCAAAGAATAGTAATCCTATTAAAAAAACATAATAAGGATAACCGTACCAAATAGAATCTTCATAGCTGAAAAATGAAATTAATAATAATAAATCAAATATTATTGCTAAAGGTAATCTAAAATGAAAGTAAAAATTATACCAATTTAATGGAAGTTTAGGTTCTTTTGCAATATATTTAATAACAGTATTGACAGGGGAACCACAATTATAACAAAATTTATAATTTTCTTTTAATTCATTTCCACAATTAACACAAAACATAAATCACCTCCTAACGATAATATATATTATTTAATTTTTTTGTATTATAACATAAATAAAATGCAAAAATTGTCGTTTTTTGTCGAAAAAAACATTTATATTATTAAAATTTAGTAAATTTAATAATTAATATATAATATTAGATTTTTACTTATATATTATAAATAAGTTGACTTTATATAAAATAAACAGTATAATGAAAATGTAAAAAAACATTTAAATTCCACGAATAACTACTATATGTTTTTTGTGGAATTTTTAAAAAATAAAAATAAGAGGGAGAAACTATATGATTTTATTTTGTACTATATATTATATTTTTAGTTATATACAAATAATTCCTCAAATTTGTAAATTACTTAAAACTAAATTAAGTAATGATTATAGTTTAGGACATATAGCAATGCAGTTTATTGCAGTACTTAGTTGGACAGTATATATTTTTTCATCTAATCAAGATATAATTGTTTATATAGGTACTATTATAGATATGTTTTTGCTTGTAGTTGTGGATCTTTTAATATTAAAATATTTTAAATTTGAGAAAAAAGTTGTTAATGTTTTAAGTGAAGAAATAGAATAAAAAAATAAAAGGAGGAAGTTTATGCATTGTGTAAAGTGTGGATTTGAAGAAAGTAAAGTTATTGATTCTAGAACTACTGAAGATGGTAATTCAATTAGAAGAAGAAGAGAATGTTTAAATTGTAAATATAGATTTACAACTTATGAAAGAATTGAATACACTCCTATTATTGTTATAAAAAAGAGTGGTATGAGACAACAATTCGATAGAACAAAAATAGTAAATGGTATATTAAGAGCATGTGAAAAAAGACCTGTTTCTGTAAAAGAAGTAGATAAACTTGTTGATGAAATAGAGCTTGAAATAAACAATTCTTTAGAAAAAGAAATAGAGTCTACAAAAATAGGTGAGATAGTAATCGATAAGTTAAAAGCTTTAGATGAAATTGCTTATGTTAGATTTGCTTCTGTATATAGACAGTTTAAAGATATTAATGAATTTAAAAAAGAATTGAATAAATTGTTAAAATAAAAATGGAATAAAATGTATAAAACATTGTGTTTATGTTGATATTATATTATAAAAGTAGTATAATATCGATGTAAGCATATTTTTTTGTAATTAAAATAAAAAAATTGTGTTTTGAATTTTAGTAGTTAGTGTTAAAATAATTATAGTAGAAAATTATTTTGAATTTGATAAAGAATAGATTTAAATATTAATAGTGTATTTAAAATTGAAGCTGTAATTGAAAAAGAATAAAACAGTAGAGGATATAAATTAAGAATAAAAATAATATGAAGGTGATAAAATGAAGTGTTGTTCATGCAAAAGTAAAAAGGCAAAAAGATTTTGTAATAGAATTGATGGAGAAATATGTAGTTTATGTTGTGGAAGTAATAGAAAATTATCAGAGTGTAATTACAATTGTGAGTATTATGTAAAAGAAAAAACGAATAGGATAGTTATTGGAAGTCCAGAATTAATGCAGAATGATAATGGGAAAATTACATTATTTGCAAATAATTGTTTTTTACCTAATATTTTTGATTTATTAATGATGGATATTGAAAAATTTGATATATATGTATTAGATTATGGAACATTAAGAATAAAGTTAAAATTTTTTATAAAAGAAAATCCACAAAAAACAAATAGAAAAGTTTCTGAAAATGAGGCCTATTTGAAAGATGAATGGAAGAAAGAAGATAATGGGAATTCAGATAATACAGTTCCTTTGATACAAATTTATACAATGAAAAGTGGTAAATCAGATTTGTATGCAAATCAATATCAAATTAATGAAAGAAAAATTAATGTAAAAAAAATTAGCAATTATTTAAATACTTTTATGCCATATGGAAAAAATGATCTAGGTAAAATAGAACCAAAACAAATTGGAATGCCTAAATACATAACTTCTAACATTTGTAATGGTGAGTTTTTTCAAGGAAAAAATGATACATATTATAGTGAATTGAAATTAAATGAAGAATATAATTTTGATTTCAAAATAGAATTTGAAGAATTGGAGATAAAAGAAAATTTAATATCATATTCATTTGGTATGTTTTTTCCTTTTGAATTAATAAATATAAAACAATTTAATATATATTCAGTGGATGGAATAAAAAAATCTTCTAAATCAATTTTTCATCTTGTTTCAACAAAAAAAGGAAAGATAGAAAATTATACATTAGTACCATTAGAAGGAAATGAAAATTGTTTTATGGCACACAATGTAGAATCTTTTGTACTAGATAATATGATAAAATCTTTTAATTATGATAGGTATGCAATTGAAATGTTTGAGTTGAAATTAGAGAGTAATTCTGATTTGATGTGTAGATGTATTTATCAAGATTTACCTTTGCAAATAGGAAATTATGAAAGTTTGAATGATATTTATGATAAAATGTATGCTCCTATAAAAATTAGTGTGTTTAATAATACTGATAAGATTAAAAATATTGAAATAAATACCATTATAGAAAATTTAAGCGAAGAAATAAAGCAAACAGTACAATTATTACCAAAAGAATATAAATTATTTTCTTTATGTCCAATTTTAAATATTAATAAAAAAAATGAAATAAATGAAATTACAAAAAGAATTATAAAGACAAATGTTAAGGAAAATCAAAACATATTAATTGATGAAACACATGAATTAATTATTTTTCCTAAAAATCTTTTTGTGTTTTTTATGGAAAATCAAGAAAAAAATTGGAAATTATCATTATCACCTCATATTGCACGATTTGTTACACCTCATGATAGTTGCATAGATGATATACATACAATTGCATCAAGAAAAATGCCATTACGAGGTTATTTATCGGATAATAGAAATGTTTTGTTAAATGAAATTAAAGCAATATATGATGTTATAAGTGAAGATTTTGAATTAGAATATGTTGTTGGATCGTATTGGTTTGGAATAGAAGATTATAAGAAGCAAAATATAAAATTACCTAAGGAAGTTATTAAAACTAAATGTGGAAATTGTATAGAATTATCTTTGTTATTAGCTAGTTGTTTTGAAAAATTAGCGTTAGAAGTATATATAGTTTTGATACCTGGACATGCTTTTTTGGGGATAAAGTTATTTGGAAATGAAAGAATATATATCGAATCAACCATGATAGGAAAAAGAAATTTTTGTGAAGCTTTAAAAAAAGGACAAGAAGAATATTATGATAATTTTGATGATTATAGTCCAAAGGTTTCAGAAGCACAAATTATATCTATAAAAGATTCAAGAAAAATAGGTATTTATCCTATTGAATAAAAAAATATACAATAAAAAGAAGATAGTTATTTTAAATAACTATCTTCTTTTTATTACCCTTTCGGATATTAAATGCATGTATATATTATATACTTTTTTTAAAAATTAGTCAATATTTAATTTTTCTTTTAAAGCTTCCTGTAAAACTTGAGAAAAATTAATATTATTTTTTTCAGCTAAATAATTTAACCATTCTGGTATAGTTAAAGTTTTTTTAATAGATTTGTTATTAAATTTTTTTCTATAATCATCCATATCAATACTTATAAATGAAGCAAATTGATTTTCTTTCAAATTAATATTTGAAAAATTTAAAGAAGGCAGTGGGAAATTAGTCATATTATCTAAATATAACCCCATTGCATCTTGAGCCATAGAATAAGCATTTTGTATACTGTTTCCAAAAGTTGAACATCCTTTTAAGTCAATAAAATCAACGTTATAACATTTACCATCAAAAGTAAATATAGCAGGAAAAACAGTTAATTGTTTTTTCATTTTAATACCCCCAAATAAATAACAGAAAAGAAGATAAATGCATAATAAATAAGCTTCCCTATAATAAATATAAAATTTAAGTCTCCACCATATTAAACTAAAAAATTATATAAGTTAATAGGGAGGGCTATTATTTTAGCCCTGTTCTTTTTAGTATTGCTTCAGCAGTTCCGATTGGAATGTCCCTATTATGTACAGGAATTATCTCAGTTTGGTTCCCGTTTTCTCATTTTTAAGTGAGAACCATTTTGAGATATTTTTTGCCAACCATTTTGCTGAAGCAACTTGATTAGCTCTTTACTATGCATTTAATATCCCCTTTCTTTAAATATTATACTACGTATTGATACGTATGTCAATATATGTTATAATAATTTAGTTTATTTTTAATAAAGTAATAAAAAAGTGCCAGAATCAACATATTTATAATAAAATTTAAATTAACTATTTACAAATTAATATTTCTGTGGTAAAATAGTTCGTATTGCGAAATGTATTTATGGAGGTGAATATGAATAAAGAAAATTTGGCAGAAGAATTAATGAAAACATTCATTACTTTAAAAAAATCTAAGTTTTTAAATATATCAGAATGTACAGATTTGACACATAATGAAAAACTTGTGTTATTTATAGTAAATGATCTTTCTTCAAAAGGAGAAGTTCAGCTTTCAGATTTAAGAGAAAAAATTGAACTTGCACCGTCTACTATAACACCAATACTTGCATCTTTAGAAGAAAAAGGATTGCTTGATAGAGTTATAGATAAAACTGATAGAAGAAATATTTTTTTGAATCTATCTGAAAAAGGAATTAAACATATGAAAAGAGTTCATAAATTAGCACTAGAAAATACTTCTGAGTACATAAATTACATGGGAGAAGAAGATTCTAAGGAATTAATTAGATTAATTTCTAAAACAGCAAAATATTTTAAAGAGAGGAAGAAAAATTAAATGAAAAAAGTTTTAAAAGAATTAAAACCATATTACTTGCTTATAGCATTATCAACTTTATTTATATTTGTTCAAGTAATACTTAATTTGTATTTACCGAATTTAATGTCGGATATAATAAATAATGGTATTGTTGGTCAAAGTATGGACAATGTTTGGAAATATGGAAGAGATATGTTAATTGTTACTTTAATTGCTATGGTATTTACAGTATCAGTATCTTTTATAGCAGCAAAAGTTTCAAGTGGCTTTGCAAAAAGATTAAGAAAATCAGTATATGAGAAAGTGCAAACTTTTTCATTAGAAGAATACAATAAAATTTCAACATCATCGTTAATAACTCGTACAACAAATGATGTTACACAAGTACAAAATTTAACACTTATGGCAATTCGTATGATGGTTCAAGCACCACTTATGTGTATAGGTGGGATAATAATGGCGGTATCTAAAAATGTACAATTATCTTTTGTATTTTTAGTAATAATACCATCATTACTTCTTTTAATAGCACTTGTTGCGAAAAAAGTTGTACCAATGTTTACGAAATTACAAAATTTCACAGACAGATTAAATCAAGTTGTTAGAGAAAAATTAACAGGTGTTAGAGTTATTCGTGCTTTTGGTACACAAAAGTATGAAGCAAATAGATATGACACTGCAAGTAAAGATATTTATGAAGTAAATTTAAAAGTTTCATATATTATATCAATACTTATGCCTTTAATATTTTTTGTAATAAATATATCATCTGTAATAATAATATGGTTTGGTGCTGGACTAATAGATGCAGGTTCATTACAAATAGGTGATATGATGGCATTTATGCAATATGCTATACAAGTATTATTTTCTATACTTATGCTTACAATGATGTTTGTTATGATACCAAGAGCAATAGTATCTGCAAGAAGAATAAATGAAGTTTTAGAAATAGAGCCTGTTATTATAGATAATGAAAAAGAAATTTCTAAAGAAGAAATTTTAAATCCAGGTGAAATTGAATTTGAAAATGTAGAATTTAAATATAAAGAAAGTGATGAACCAGTATTAATGGATCTAAACTTTAAAATAACAAAGGGTCAAACAGTAGCTATAATCGGTTCAACTGGAGCTGGTAAAACTACTATATTAAACTTAATGTTAAGATTTTATGATGCTACTAAAGGAAATATAAAAGTTGGTGGAATAAATGTTAAAGATATGAGTTTAGAATCTTTAAGAGCTATGATTGGATTTGTACCACAAAAAGTTAATTTATTTTCTGGTACAATAGCAGAAAATATAAAATATGGTAAACAAGATGCAACAGAAGAAGATATGATTGAAGCTTCTAAAATAGCACAAAGTTATGAATTTATAGACTCTCAAGAAAATGGATTTGATTCCGTTGTATCACAAGGTGGAACTAATTTTTCTGGTGGACAAAAACAAAGAATATCTATTGCTAGAGCATTAGTGAAAAAAGCAGATGTATATTTATTTGATGATAGTTTTTCAGCACTTGATTACAATACAGATAAAAAATTAAGAGAAGCTTTAAAAAATGATGTTAAAGGTTCTACTGTAATAATAGTAGCACAAAGAGTAAGTACAATATTAAAAGCAGATAATATTATATTTATTGATGAAGGAAAAATACTTGCTCAAGGAACACATAAAGAATTATATAAAAATTGTGAAGAATACAGAGAAATAGTTCTTTCTCAAATATCTAAAGAGGAGGCGATGCTAAATGAGTGATAAAGAAACTAAAAAACAACCTTCAGGTGGCTTCGGTCCTGCTAGAGGATTACATATGGCTGATAAACCTAAGAATTTTAGACATACTTTAAAAAGATTAATAAAATATATAGGTAAATATAACGTGGCAGTTGTTACAGTTATGGCAGTACTTGTAATAGGTACTTTGCTTTCAATAGTTTCACCAAAAATACTTGGTAATGCTACAACACAACTTGCAAATGATGTAATGCAAAAAATGGTATATACTCAAATGCATGAAACACTTGATAAATTACCTGCAGTTGTTAAATCAAGAATACCGGAAGATTCTAGTATTCAAAGTTTAATTGATATGAAAATTATACCAGAAGAAGTAGCTTCTAAAATACCAGAAGTTGCAAAAACAGTTACATTAAATAATGAACCTAAAGTTAATTTTAACTATATTGGTGAAATTATATTAATAGTTTTAGGAATATATGTACTTAGTATGCTATTTACGTATATTGCAAATAGAACAATGGCAACAGTTTCTCAAAAAGTAACATACAATTTAAGAAAAGAAGTAGATGCAAAATTAGATAAATTACCACTTAAATTTTTTGATAAACATACACATGGTGAAATACTTAGTAGAGTAACAAATGATATTGATAATATAAGTAATATGTTACAACAAAGTTTAGTACAAATAGTTCAATCAGTACTTACTGTAATTGGTATATTTGTTATGATGATGACAATAAGCTTTAGTATGGCAGGTGTTGCTATATTAATAGTACCAGCTAGTTTGATATTTATAGCAACAATAATTAAAATGTCACAAAAATATTTTACAGCACAACAAAAAGTAATTGGTGATTTAAATGGTAAAATAGAAGAAACATATTCAGGAGATGTTGTTGTTAAATCTTTTAATATGCAAAAAGCAGAAAATAAAAATTTTGCTAAAGTAAATGATGAATTATATATAATAGGTTGGAAAGCACAATTTTTATCAAGTTTAATGATGCCAGTTGTAAGTGTAATAAATAACTTAGGTTATGTTGCAATTTGTATACTTGGAGCAAAACTTGCAATAGAAGGTAGAATGACAATAGGTAATATACAAGCATTCTTACAATATACAAATCAATTTATGGGACCTATAGCACAAACAGCTAATATAGTAAATGTAATTCAAAGTACTGTAGCATCAGCAGAAAGAGTATTTGAAATATTAGATGAAGAAGAAGAATCGAAAGAAGTAGAAAATCCTGTGAAACTACAAACTATAAAAGGAAATGTTAGTTGTGAAAAAGTTGAATTTGGATATAATGATGAAGCTTTAATAAAAGATTGGTCTTTAAATGTAAAAGCAGGTCAAACTGTTGCAATAGTTGGTCCAACAGGAGCAGGTAAAACAACAATAGTAAATCTGTTAATGAGATTTTATGAAATAAAAGGTGGAGACATTAAAATAGATGGAGTATCTATAAAAGATATGACAAGAGATGATGTAAGAAAAAGTTTTTCTATGGTATTACAAGATACTTGGTTATTTAATGGAACTATAAGAGAAAATTTACGTTATTCAAGACAAGAAGCTACTGATGATGAAGTAAAAGAAGCAGCAAAACTTGCTCACGCTCATCATTTCATAAAAGCACTTCCAGGTGGATATGACTTCCTTTTAAAAGAAGATGCATCAAATATATCACAAGGTCAAAAACAATTACTTACAATTGCAAGAGCAATAATTTCAAATGCACCTATGTTGATACTAGATGAAGCAACAAGTAATGTTGATACTAGAACAGAAGAGTTAATACAAGAAGCTATGAATAGACTTATGAATGGAAAAACAAGTTTTGTAATAGCACATAGATTATCAACTATTAAAAATGCAGATATTATACTTGTAATGGAAGAAGGTAAAATAGTAGGACGTGGTAATCACGAAGAACTTCTAAAAAAAGAAGGTAAATAATCTAAATTATATAATAGTCAAATTAGTGAAGAATTAGCTTAAAAGAATTCTTGCAAAAAAAATCAAAATAAGTAAATATCAGTTGCATAGAATGTAACTGATATTTTTTGTTAAATTAAAACAAAAAAAGTGAAATATGTTAAAAAACTGTTGCATAAAGTTTTTCTTTTGTATAAAATAGTGATAAGTTGAAATTAAACATATATAGTATAGATATATGTTTATAAAAAAATAAAGGGGTAGTGATTTTATGTATAAGACAAAAGAAAATAAAAAGGGTATATCATTGATAGTTTTAGTAATAACAATAATAGTAGTTATTATAATAGCTGCAGCAGTAATTTTAACATTAACAAATAATAATCCAA
>CAZZFS010000016.1:0-31482 GCA_964653805.1 uncultured Clostridiaceae bacterium
ATAGATTCCCTAACGCTACTGAAAAATCTGCTGTTGATAAATCATAATTCCCCATAGTTGTTGCATATTGTGATGCATTATATAGATCTAATTCATTTCTAAATGTTTCTATATCACTTAAAAATGTTGCTTTTTTTGCTTCTGCTATTGGATTGTTTGTTGTTAATGTTAATATCACTGCTGCAGCAATAATTATCACTACTATTATTGTTATCACCAATACTATTAATGATATACCACTTTTATTTTCTTTTGTTTTATACATAATATACAACCCCCATATCTTTTTTATGTCTTAAATTTATATATTTAGTCTACATAAGTGTTATTCTTGCATAGCCATCTCCTGCATGACCTGTTTCAGTTGAACCACCTGTACTTGGCATTGTTGCATTTCCAGCTATAGTTTGTGAATTAGCAAGCGATCCTATATATGAAGATCCACCTCCGCCACCTATTCCACAATACCCGCCGCCGCCGCCATAGTAACCACCTCCGGCCAGCTCCGCCATCAAGTCCGGTTCCACCTTGTCCAAGGCTTCCATCTGTACAACTTGTAGTAGCAGTAGCATGTGCTCCACCTGAACTTTGCGTTCCTGGACCACCTTTATAAACAGAATATGAACTTGCAAATGATCCTTCATTTAAAGCCTCGCCACCTATCAATCCTCCACCTGGACCTCCTCTACCATATGATGGTTCATGACTTCCACCAGCTCCACCAGCTACAATTACTCTTGAAGATAAATTACCTATAACATTTCTTATATCAGTAGCACCACCGCCACCGCCAGCTGTACCATCAGATTCATAACCACCGCCATTCCAACCTGCAGATGAAGCTCCACCAGAGCCACCTTTTTTTCCGACATAAATATAATAAGTTTGCCCGGCTGTAAAAGTTATTTCCCCTTTTGCATAACCACCTTTAGAAGTCCAAGTAGTATTATTAACACCACCGCCACCTTCAGCACCCCATACTTCTAGTCTATATGTTCCTGTGTATGGTGCAGTCCATGTTTGATAATTACCTGTATATGCAAAATTATATACTGTTGTTCCAATTATTGTGAATGCATTTGATTTTGTAGTAAATGCATTTCCTGCTATATCTGTTGTTTTTATCCATAAATAATGAGTTGTTCCTGTTGTTCCTGTTGTTGTTAATGTTGAACCATTTGTAAATATTGTCCAACCATTTGATGGTGTTGTACTATTTTGTGTATCCCATACATATTGTAATGTACTTGCATTTATTCCACTTCCTGATGTATCACTTGCAGTTACCGCTGAAGTTACTGTTGTTCCTGGAATATTACCACCATTTGTTCCAAATGCAACTGTTGGCGCTGTTTTATCTATTGTTGTTATTACTTTTGTTGCTACATTCGATACATTACTTGCTGTATCTGTTTCTCTTGCATACACTGTTAAGTTACTTGTTATTGTTATTGCTGTTGTATACGCATTCCATGTTGTTCCATTTGTACTATATTCAAGTGTATCAACTGCATTTGATTTTGTTATTGTTGCTGTTATACTTCCGTTTGTCCATGTTGTTGGATTTATCGTTATTGTTGGCATTGCTGGTGCTGTATTATCTATCTCAAATGTTGCTATTGATACTTTTTCTGCATTTTTTGATCCTGCTGTTTGCACTGCTTCTGCTAATAATTTTATTTTATATGTTCCTTCTGCCATTCCTGTTGTATTTATTGTTACTACTGCACTTCTTTCTTTATCTGCTGTTGTTCCACTTACTGCTCCTACACTTAAACTTGGTTGTGTTGCAACTTCTGTTCCAGCACTATTTAATACTTTTACATTACCTGTTAAATTTGCTATTGTTATTGGCATTGTTCCTGTCATTGTTACAGTATAAGCTACACTTCCGCCTGCTTTTACTGGTAATATATTTGAAGTTGTTAGTGTGATTTCTGGTTTTGCATTTGTTGTCATTATACCAGCTACATCTTTTGCTAATGTTATTTCTTCTTCTGATGTTCCTGTATATGCTAATCCACCATCTATTACTTCAAAATGACTACGATATTTTGTTTTACCTTTTAAACTTGGTATTACTGTATAAAGTTGATTTTCATCCGCTGTTACTGAAAAATCAGCTGCAGATAAATCATAATTCCCCATTGTTGTTGCATACTGTGTTGTGTTATACATATCAAGTTCACTTTTAAATGCATCAATATCACTTAAAAATGTTGCTTTTCTTGCTTCTGATATTGGATTATTTGCCGTTAATGTTAGTATTACTGCTGCTGCAATAATTATAACCACAATTATTGTTATCACTAATACTATTAGTGATATACCACTTTTTAATTCTTTTGTTTTATACATTTTTACTACCCCCATGTATTTTTATTTTAATTTATCTTTAGTATATATCAAATAAAATATTTTTTCAATAATATTCAATCTTATTATTATTATTTTGTTTTTTTTAATATTTTTGTAATATTACTGTAATATCTTTGAAATTTTTTAAAAATAGCAAAAAAATAAAAACACCTTTAAAAGTGTTTTTATTTTAATAAATTGATTAAATGTCTGAAAGTAAAAATGTTTTTTCAAAATTTTCAATTTTAAACCGATTTTCACCTATACATTTTATAAGTATTGCTTCTGGCAAAGAATCTTGAATTTTTTCCAAAAACTTCTTAGTAAATCTTCTGTCTGGATATATTGTTTTTAATTTAGAATATATGTCAATTTTAATATTCTTATTTAAGGTAAGAATATGTAGTTCTAAAATTACAGAAGCAAAACTATCACAAGAATTATTATATGTTCCATTTGAACCATGAGCATTAGGATTGTTTCTTTTAAAATCCTTAACTTGTGATTTTTTCACACCTGTTTTTATATAAACTGGTGGTTTAACATAATATAAATCCTTAATTTGAGCCATATAAGAAAAATTCTCAACTGCTAATACTACTTTGTCATTTTTATTCATCAAAAAAATCACTCCTTTTTATTTAATTAAATCCAAAGTTTTTTAGTTTTATGTAGTCATTATATCACAAATCCATTATATTGTAAAGTTTTATAGTTTTTTATCAAAACACTTGATTTTCGTGTAAATTATGTTATAATACTAACACTAAACAATTTTTTAATGTTATGTAATAATTTACATCCCAAAGTATTTTTATACTTATTAATTGTATTTATTACAAAACGGAAAGGGTTTTTAAAATGAACAAAGAAATTAATGGATTACGGCTAGAAGATTCTAACAACGATTGTATTAATGAAGTTCAAAATCTTGTAACAACAGATATTGAACAAGATGAAGTGCTTGAAGAAATTTATGGTGCTGCAGCACTTCCAAAAAGAACAAAAATCCTAAAACCCATTTATTCAAAATGATATTTGAATAAGTATACAAAAAAGCTTACTGTTAAAATCAACAGTAAGCTTTTAATTATTTTTAAATATTTTTTCATACTCAAAATGAGTTTCAAAAAACTACATTACATTTTCAAACATCTTTCGAATTAATAAAATCGCATAATTGAGGTGGACATATCTTGTTGTTACTACTTACATACTCCGAATGTTTCTTACATCTATATACTTTGTCAGGATATAAAAAAGTATGTTTTTCATCATTTTTATCCAGTGAATCAGATGCATCACAACATCCATTAATATTTATGTCCATTTTCATGTACTTCCTTTCAAGAAATTTTAATTTTAAAATTTAACAATTACACAAAATACCTTTACTATTTACATAATAAACTAATTAGCACTATATGTCAATACTATTTACTATATTTTTACAATATAACCAGTTATTTTCTATAGATTTTCTATTTGCCAATCAATTTGTTCTATATTGTTTAATTTTAAAAATTCATTTGTTTTAGAAAAATGTGAACATTCTTTAAAACCATGTCTAACACCTAAAGGACTTGGATGTGAACTAGTTAAAACTAAATGTTTTTTATTAGTTATTAATTCTTGTTTTTGTTTTGCAAAATTCCCCCATAATAAAAAAACTACTGGTTCATCTTTTTTATTTATTTCTTTAATTATATTATCAGTAAACACTTCCCAACCTTTTTTTTGATGACTTGCTGGCGTATCTTTTTGAACAGTAAGAACAGCATTTAACATTAAAACACCTTGTTTAGCCCATTTCAAAAGATATCCATTATTTGGAATTTCAAGTCCTAAATCTCTATTTAATTCTTTATATATATTTTTAAGAGAAGGAGGAATCTTAATTCCAGGATTTACTGAAAAAGCCATTCCATGAGCTTCCCCCTCTCCATGATATGGATCTTGTCCAATTATTACTACTTTTACTTTTTCATAAGGAGTATTTTCTAAAGCAAAAAATATATTTTCTTTTTCTGGATATATTGTTTGTTCTTCATATTCTTTATCAATAAATTTTTTTAACTCTATATAATATTCTTTTTTGCTTTCTTCTTTTATAAATTCTTCAAAATGCCCCATAAATTCACATTACCACCTTTTTATATATTTTATATATTTTTATTTTTTTATTCTAGTTTTGCACCTTTTAAACTAAACAATATTCTTATTCTTCTTTTAACACTATCTATATTTACAATTTCACCATGACCTGGATAAATCGTTATATTTTCAAATCTATTAAATAATTTTTGTATTGATTTTACCATATCATCAAAACTTGCCGAATGTAAATCACATCTACCATAACAGTCTGAAAATAATGTGTCACCTGTTATTAATCTATTACTTGTTTTTTCAAGTATACAAATACATCCTGACGTATGACCTGGAGTATGTATTACTTCAAAATTCATTTCACCAATTTTAAATTCATAACCATCTTCTACTTTTTCTATAGCCTCTTTATTTAAATATTGATGTTCTACATTTAACATTTCATTATAGTTTTCTTCTTCATTTATTAAAGATTTAAAATCATTTTTATGAATTATTATTTTTGCTTTAGTATATAATTGTAGTTTTTCAAGTGCACCTATATGATCTGCATGAGCATGTGTTATTATTATTTTTTCAACAAATAAATTTAATTCAATTATTTTTTGTATAATTTTATCACTATCAAAGCCTGGATCTATTAAAACAGCTTTTTTATCATCATCATATACTAAATATGTATTTGTAATATGTCCACTTCCTGCAATATCTACTTCTATTTTTTCTATATTAACCATAACTACTTTATTCTCCTAACTTCAAATACACTATCTATTTTTCTTAAATTCTTAATAATATTCATAAGTTGTTCTACATCAGATATACTAACAGCTAAATCAATTATATTTTCTCTATCTTGTGTTATTTTAGTATTTATTTCATTTATACTAACTTTTAACTCTTTTAGCCTCTTTAAAACATCAGTTAAAATATTATCTCTATTATTTGCTTTTATTCTAATTTTAGAAACAAAATCTACTTTAACTTTTTCTTTCCAAAATACTTTTATTTGTCTTGATAAAATATCTAATTCTTTTAAATTAGAACAGTCACTTCTATGTACAGAAACACCATTTGAATGTGTTATATATCCTACAATTTCATCACCTGGTATTGGTGAACAACATTTTGCAAATTTAACCAAACACTCATCTATATTTTCAACTATTATTAAATTACCACTTTGATTATTAGTTTTTCTTTTTGCTATTTGCTTATTATTTATATCCGCTAAAGGATGTAATTCTTGAGTGTATGACTCAACTAATCTATTAATAACTTTAACTGGAGACATACTTCCAAACCCTATATTTTCTAAACATTCATCAAAATTATTAAAATTTAATTTTTTCACCATATTTTTTATATAATCTTCTTTTAATAAATTTTCTTTAGGGATTTTTTGTTTTCTTAAAATCTTTTCAAATAATTCTCTACCTTTTTGTATGTTTACTTCTCTACCTTGTTTTTTCAAAAAAGCAGTTATTTTATTTTTAGCGCTAGTTGTATGTACATATTTTAACCAATCACGTGTTGGACCTGTTGATTTTGAAGATGTTATTATATCAATAATATCTGTATTTTTTAATTTAGTATCAAGTGTTACTATTTTTGAATTAATTTTAGCGCCTACCATTTGTTCAGCTATTTTTTGATGTATTTGATATGCAAAATCTACAACTGAAGAACCTTTTGGTAATGATTTTATATCACCTTTTGGTGTAAATACAAAAACTTCTTCACCAAATAATTCTACTTTCATTTCATCTAAATTACTTGTATTATCTGCTAATTCTTTTTGTATTTCTAAAGTTTGCCTAAGCCATACTATTTTTTTATCAGCTTCACTTATTTTATTTGATTTTTCTTTATATGAAAAATGTGCTGCTATACCATAATCTGCTATTTTATGCATATCCCATGTACGTATTTGTACTTCAAAAGGAGTTGCACCTTCACCAAATATTGTAGTATGTAATGATTGGTACATATTTGTTTTTGGTACAGCAATATAGTCTTTAAAACGTCCTGGCATTGGTTTATACATATCGTGTACTATACCCAAACTACTATAACAATCTTTAACAGAATCAACAATTATTCTAATAGCAAGTAAATCATATAAATCATCTACTCTAGAATTTTTTGATTTTAATTTTTTATATATACTATAGAAATGTTTTGGTCTACCATATACCGTTGCTTTAATTCCTTCTTTTTCTAATTTTTCTTGTATTTCTTTTATTCTTTCTTCTATATATAACTCTCTTTGAGATTTTTTCTCATCTATTTGTTGTTTAATATTATTATATTCAAGTGGCATTAAAACTCTAAAAGCAATATCTTCAAGTTCAGATTTTATTTGAGACATACCTAGTCTATGCGCTATAGGAGCATAGATTGTCAAACACTCTTTTGCCATATTTAATTTTACAGCTTCTTCAATATTTTCAATATTTCTCATATTATATAGCCTGTCTGCTAGTTTTATTATAACGGTACGAATATCTTTTGCAATTGCCATAAACATTTTTCTTATATTATCATTATTTACTTTTTCTTTTGTTTTAAAATTAAGACATGATACTTTTTCAATTGTAGTAATTATTTCAACTATTTCTTCTCCAAACAACTCTAGCATTTCTTTTTCATCATACTCTTCACATCTAATTGATCCATGTAAAATAGCAGCATAAACAGAAGTATCATCTAATCTTAATTTTGCTACTTCACTTGCAACACCTAAAGCATGATCTAACATATTTTTACCATATCTTACTTTATCTTTATATATTTTTTCTGCATAATCTATAACCTTATTTAAATCTTCCTCTTTAAATTTAATATTTTCTTTTTGTAAAATATCAAATACAAATTCTTTTGTATCACTCATATATTATCACTCACCAATTCTTATTTAATTGTTGTTTTTTCTTTTTTTGTTGTTTTTTAGTTTTTTATAATTCTTTATTATTCATTATATTATTTTTTAAATAATTGATTTTTTAAAATCTTGTATTATAAATTGAAGTGTTTTTTTACCATTAAAATCATTTAAATCGACTTGTGTAACCACATCTATTTTATCGCCCACTAAAATTTCATCTCTTCTCTCTCCTTGCATAAAAGCAATTCCTTCAATTAAAACTTTTTCATCTTTTAATACAAATTTTAAATGTTTTTCATCTTTTAATGTCCTTATTGCAACTACCTTTAAATTTTTATATAACAAATTAGGCGCTTTATTTGATTGACCATATGGTTTTAAAAATCTAACATCTCTTAACAAGTTAGAATTTAAATCTTCTTTAAAAATTTCAGCATCAACATCAATTATTTTTTCACATATTATATTCTCTTCTTTGGAAGCTATTTTTTCAAAACATTCTCTAAAAGCTTCTATTTTTGCTTCTTCTATACTAAAACCAATAGCAAGTTCATGCCCTCCAAATTGTAATAACAAATCTTTGCAATTACTAGCAGCTTCATAAAGTGAAAAACCAATTGGACATCTTCCAGATCCTCTAAGCACATTATTTTCTTTTGTTATTAATATAACAGGCTTATTATATATACTAACAAGTCTTGAAGCAACTATACCTATAACACCATTATGCCAATCTTTATCATATAATACTAAACTATTATTTTTATCAAATTCTTCTCTTTGAATCATTTCTACTGCTTGATCAAATATTTTTTTTTCAACTTCTTGTCTTAATATATTTAACTCATTTAATTTTTCAGCAAGTTCTGAAGCTTTTTCTTCATTCTCTTCTAGTAATAACTTAACAGCAATAGAAGCATCTCCCATTCTTCCACAAGCATTTATTCTAGGTGCCATACTAAATGATACCATTATACTATCTACATCTTTATATTTTAATTTATTTAATAATGCTTTTATACCAACATTTTCTGTTTGTTTTAATTGTCTTAAACCATATTTTGATATTATCCTATTTTCATCTACAAGAGGAACTATATCAGATATTGTACCTATTGCAACTATATCTAAATATTTAAAATACATATACTCTTCTAAATTATATTTTTTAGCTATAGCACAGATACATTTAAATACAACACCAACTCCTGCGTGCATTTTAAAATATGATTTGTCATCATTTTGTTTTGGATTAACAATTGCAATTGCATTTGGTAAATCAAGCCCACACTCATGATGATCTGTTACACATACATCCATTCCAAGTTCTTTTGCATATTCTATTTCTTCTATTGCTGTAATACCACAGTCTACAGTTATAATTAAAGAAACTCCTCTTTGTTTTATTTCATCTAATGCTTTAATATTTAAACCATATCCATCTGTTAATCTATCTGGTAAATAATATGAAACATCAATATCTAATTCTTTTAAAAATTTATAAAATACAACTATACTAGTTATACCATCTACATCGTAATCTCCATAAATACAAATTTTTTCATTTTTTTCTTTTGCAAGAACAATCCTTTCTACTAATTTTTCCATATCTTTAATTAAATATGGATCTTTTAAATCTTCCAATTTACCATATAGAAAATTTTCTATATTCTTATATTCAATTTCTCTAGCTAATACAAATTTAGCCATAATAGTTGATACATTAAATCTTTTTTTTATTCTTTCTAGTAATTCATTATCATATTTTTTTACTTCCCATTTCTTTTGCATCTTATCACCTTTTATTCCATTCTACTTATATATATTTTACTACAAAATGGAGTAAAAATAAAGAAAAATCACAAAAAACTCACAAATACTAATAAAATTTGACATATATATATATATTATGTATAATAATTTTAATTAATTATCTTATTAATTATATCAACTAATTACCATAAGGAGCTAAATTATGAAAATACAATATATAGCAAATAAAAATGATAATAATTCAACTTTAAAACAAATATTAAAAAGTAAATTATATGTATCTACCAAACTTATAACTAAATTAAAAACAACCAATTCTATATTAGTAAATAACAAACCTGAATTTATAAATCATATTGTTAAATATAATGATGTAATAATTTTAGATTTTGATAATATGAATAGTGATATTTTTTCAAATAACGAGCAAAAAAATGAAAGATTTTTAGATAAATATTCTCCATATGACTTACATATAAATATATTATATGAAGATGATTATTTATTAATAGTAGAAAAACCTAGCAATATGCTTATTCATCCAACTTGTGATAATAGAATATCAACACTTGCAAATGCAATGGCAAAATATTTAGAAAAACAAAATATATATTCTATACATATATTAACAAGACTTGATAAGGATACTAGTGGCATTTGTGTACTTGCTAAAAATGAGTATATTCAAGAATTATTTGAAAAGAAAAAAGATATTATAAATATAAAAAAAGAATATTTATGTATTGTTAATGGATTAGTAGAAAAAAATCATGATTTTATTATAAAAAATATTGCTAGATCTCCTGACTCTATAATTACAAGAGAAATAAATGAAATGGGTGATTTTGCAAAAACTGAATATAACGTTTTAAAAAAATTAGAAGATAAAAATGCTACTGTTTTAAATATTATATTACATACTGGTAGAACTCATCAAATTAGAGTTCATATGAAAAGTATTGGTCATACATTGCTTGGAGATGATTTATATGCAGATAAAAATGACGAAGAAATAATATTAAAATATATTAAAAGACAAGCACTACATTGTACAAAAGTATCTTTTTACCATCCCATTACAAATGAATTTATAGAAATAAATTCAAATCCTCAAGATGATATATTAAATATTATAGGCTAAGGAAACACCCTCACTTCATTTGAAGCGAGGGTGTTCGTTTTTTGTTTTTTTGATTAAACTAGATATTTTTTTGTTGTTTTTTATTTAGATAATGTTAAATCAACAATATTTCTATCGCCAGTGATAAGTTCATCTTGCACAACAAATCCTGCTAATTTCAACACTCTCAAAAGATCTCGTGGACCTGAACCACCATAACCTGCTGTAAGTGAAAACAGATGAATTGTTATGTCTGTGTCTGTTTCCATTATAACTGGATATTTTGTTAAATCACAATCATAATTTGGTAACATTTTTTGTTTATCGTAGTAAATTTTTACTCTACGAATATTTTCTGGTTTAACCAAATTTGAAGAGATTAACCGTTCGAATTCAGCTACGGTTCCGTCACTTGACGATACTTTAATTCCTATTTGCATTATTATGCCTTCTTTCTTTTGTTTATAGACCAATTGTCATAAACTAAATATATTTTACTATATAACATTATAACATTTAATCACAATTATGTCAACTCTTGGCGTTTTGTTAGTTTATTATTTAAATAAAATTCATACATTTTTTTATTAGAATAATTTTTTGAAAAAAATTTGTAAATAAATTGATTATTTTTTCATTATATGTTACCATTGTTATAATAAATAATGTAATTAAAAAGAGGTATGAAAATGGAGAGAGAAAATATATCTAATTTACCTTCTACTTTAGTAAAAAAGAGAAACATATTTGATTTTTTTCTAAAAGGTATACGAAAGAAAAAAGAATTTTTAGAAGTAGATAAAGTAATCGAAAACCTTAGTACTATAAAAGATTTTGATACGCTTTCTATGTCTGCTTTTAAACACACAGTAGAAAAGAAAATAAAAGACAATTCAGATGCTACTATATTTATGTCAGATATAAATAACTTATATCAAGCAAATAAATTCGCTTCTAAAAAAGCTGTTAATGAAGATATAAAAGAAATTATCAAAGAAATGAAAGAAAAAGTAACACAAAAAGGAATAAAAGATTTCGATATAGGTAAAATGGGTGATGAAATTTATTTCTTTTTACCTGAAGCAAAAGAAGAAATATCTAATGAATTACTTAAAGAATTTAATACTATAAAAGCTAACGCACTCACTCTTAGTAGTGGTTTTACTACTGATTTAGAAAACGGTTTAGAACCTGCTATGAAAGAAGCAGACGAAAAAATGTATATAAATAAATTACAATATAAATATAAAGGATTAAAAGAATTTTGTAAAGGTGATATTAATAGATTGATTTCACACACTATAACAAATGAGTTAATAAAAAGTAGAATTGATATTGATAAATTAAGAAATGATAGCAATAAAATGTCTTTTGTTAATACTTTTGATAGAATAATTAACACTAAACCAATTGATGAAATATTAAATGATGATACGAAAAAAATAACTGCTTCTTCTACTCCAATAATTGATAACACTAATCAAAGTAATAGTAAAGATAAAATTTTAGAAAACAAATATAAAAATGAAGCTAGATATAAATTTAACAATTTAACTAAAGAAGAAGAAGAAAAATATGTTTTGGCTCAATTTTTATCAAAATATCCTGTTGATGGTTGTGTTACTCATGAATATTTTGAATGTATTGAAAAAAACAAATTAAAAAATAAAAAGAATTTTGAAGTTCTATCTTTAGATATATCAGGATTAAAATTTGTAAATGATGAATATGGACACGCTGAAGGCGATAAAGAAATTGAAAATGTATTATCTAATTTAAATAATTTATTAAAACAAGAAGATATAAAAACATATACAGACATTGTTATAAAAGGTGCTGGAAATGCTTTTGTTGTTATACCAAAACTTGATGAAAATAAAAAAAATGATATTTCAAGTAAAATAAAAAATTGTGAAAGTAAACTTGGTATTCTTTGTAGTATAAATGGGAAAAATGAATTAGCTAAAGATAAAAAATCTTTAAAAGGTGTTGACTTATTCCAAGAATTAAGGGATTTTAACGAAAAAGAATTAGATATACAAAGTTCTGAAAAGAAATTAAAAGATGAAAAAAATGTTGAAAGATTAATTAAAAACATACATAAATCTATTTTTGATAATGAAATTTTAGAAATGGTTAAAATTTCTGGTGAATATGACGAATATGATATATCACAAAAAATTAATGATGTTTTCAAAAAAATCGTTTTAGAAAAACAAAATGATTCCGGACTATCACCTCAAGAATTAGAAATACCTACAATATACAAATCAAAACATCTAGATTTAGATGTTACTGAAAAATTAAAGCAACAAACGGTTATTGATAATAGTGATGATTTAAATTTAAGTACTACTGATGATAAAGATAAAAATGAAAATGAAAATGAAGTAAAAAAAGATGATAAATATATAAAATAAAAAAAACCACATTTTGTGGTTTTTTTTATTTCTACGAATCATCTTTTTGTAAACTAAGAACTTTATCAAATTCAATCAAAATATTTTGTATTTCTACATTTTCGTTACTTTGATCTATATTAATAAAATCTTTACTTAATTTTTCTAATTTCAACTGTTTTTCTTCTGATATTTCAGAAAAGAATTTTTTTACGTGCAATTTTATAATTTCATTTTGTTTTTCTGGTGACATTTCAAGTTCTATTTCCGATTTTAAAATTTCTAAAAATTCTTTAGTGTAAAAAAAATTATTAAGTATCACTCTTTCCCACCTCCATATATATATTTTAGTTATCCTTTATTTTTTTGCAATTATATCATAGTTTTATGTCATATGCAACATATTTTTATAAATTCTTTGCATATATTTTTTTATTTTATTTTATTGTATTTTTTCATAAAATACATCAAAAAAAGATCACTTATTAGCGATCTTTTAACTTATTATGCTACAAATTATGCTGCAAAAAAACTTAATAAAGCATTTTTAACTTCAACATATTTTGAATGTGGGGTTAAATTTTTCAAATTTTTAAATCCCTCGTTATACGTATTAATCAATTGTCCTACCGTTAAAATATCATTTTCTTGTAATAACCGTATAAGTCTATGTCTTAATCCATTGTTAGCTAAAACCCATATATCAATATGTTCTAAAGCTTCATCATATTCATCTACAATATTAAAATAAATATTTTTCAAAATAATATCTTCTTTATCATATTCTCTATGATTTGGATATCTTTTATAAAGTTTTTTTACCATTTTACGTTCTTCAATTTCAGGTAAACCTTCAACATAACCAAGCTTATTATCTGAAATTAATTTTGAAAGTTGCAAAACATTAACAATACCATATGAGTTAAGAATTTCTAAAACCTCATTTGGCAAATCTAAATTTTTAACACTAAAACTTTCATCGTAACCTCCATCAAAAGATTGTATTGCAGGAACATTTTTTAATTTGAATTGAATTTTTGCATTCTCGAAACTATCTTTTGAATTAATAACTAAATCTTCATAAGTGCCTTTAACTGCCATTGATATGAATTTATCTTTCATATATAATTCAATATAATTAGAAATACCCACACCTTGAACAGCAAAAAAAGTCATTCTTTGTTTGTTTTTCTGCAATTTCCAAATTAAAAAAAGCAAACTTTTTAGACTTTCCCTCATTTGAAAAAGTGATTTAATTTCAAGTTCATCTAAACACTCCGTTGAAACCATATTTGTAAATTTCATATCTACTATAGAATCATCCGTAAAATCATACAAATTTGTATAAACACTAAAACATGAAGCTAAGTTTTTTATACCTTTTTTCTTGAAATAATTTTCAACATCCTTATCCAAACATAATACTTTAATATCTATATCTCCTATATATGGATTATACATATTATTGTTTATTTCTAATTTCGAAATTTTATCAAGTGTGACTCCAGAATAAAATTCAAAATTAGGTATTTTGGCAGAAATAGATTCTTTTATTGTTTCAATATATCTTTTCCCCATTCCTGGAATCTCTTGGCATGAATCATCACAAACTAAATTAATAAGTTCAATTATTGTGTTAATATTTAAACTTTCTAATAACTTTTGGATTTTCCCGGATAGATTTAAACTACATATATGTTCTAAACAAAAATGTTCAACTTTTTTACCTGGCACAAGATTAAATACTATTTTGTTTATAACATCTTTTTTCACATACATATCTAAGTATCTATCAATACCCATTTTTGCAACAGCTTGTTCAATGATATGATCTTTAAAACCAACACCCAAACACATATCTAAATATTCATTTACAACATCATATATTTTTTCCAATAACTTTTCTTCCAAAAGTCTCATTACAGCAATAGTTAACGAAAACTTTTTAGTTAAATAACATTGAGGTATTTTTTTACCTGTTTTTAAACCAAACCGAACAATAGCAAATTTCTTTTCTTCTGGCGTTAAGTAATTATTTAATACAAATTCTACAAATTGCGGAGATTTTTCTATAAATCTAATTGAAACAGGATCATACTTGCATTTAAAAATTAAATAATCCTCTGTTTTCTTACCACATAATTCCATCAAAAAACTCATTGAATTGTTAATCTTTTTAGTATACATTAATAAACTCCTTAATTTTTTATTAATAAGTATATATAATTATTTGATATCGTTTAAAATAATTATATTTAAACCTTATTTTTATTCCTTAAATATTATACCACAACTTTAAGATTATGTAAACTTAAAGTTGTGGTATTTTTTATTTATTTTGTTATATATATATTATTTATATATCATTTATTAATTATTTTACTTTTTAAGAACTTACTTTCGCTAAATTCATTCTTTTTTCTTCCATTTTCTTTCTTACTTTTGATCCTATGATTGTAAAAGATACAAAAGTTACTAACATTATACTTAAAATAATAGTGTTTTGAATTATTATTGCCATATCTCCACCACTTATTACCTCTTTAAATAAATTAACTGAATATGTCATAGGCATAAATGGATATAATATGTTAAATATTTTTGGTACAAGTTGCATTGGAAATGTTCCGCCACAAGATGTTAATTGCAATATTAATAATACTATTACTGCAAATTTACCAACATCTTTAAAGTTTATCATTAAAAATTGTATTATTGCTATAAATACAACTGAAACTAAAACACATGATAAATAATAAAGTGGTATATTTACTACATCTAATTTTAGTACAACTCTAAGTACAACAGCAAGTAATAAAGCTTGTACAACACCTATAAGTAAGTATATAAATGTTCTTAAAACTTTTCTTGTTGAATGTCTTGATAAAATTTTAAATTTTTCATCTGCATCTAAATATATTCCAACAAAAATTATAAGTCCTCCAACCCATAATGATAATGACATGAAATATGATGAAAATGCCGTACCATAATTTGGAACACTTGATATTGTTTCTTGTTCTACCTTAACAGGTTCTTGTGTGAATTCAGAAACTCCATTTAATTTTGTAAGTTGTTCATTTGTAGTATTAATTCCATTTGTTATTTCACTATTTGCTGTTTTTAAACCATCTTCTACTTTTGTAGTTCCATTATTTAATTCTGTTGCTCCTGTACTTAATTTATTTATTCCAGTTGATACACTATTTGAAGCATCAGTAATTTTATTAACTCCGTTTTTTAATTCTTCACTACCACTAACTAAACTATTAGAACCATTTTTAACTTGTTCTAACCCACTAGTAAGAGAATTGGCACCTTCATTTATTTTATATAAATCATTTGTACCGTTTGCAAGCAATGTCATATTATCATTTAAAGTTTTTGTTCCTACTGTTAAACTTTGTCCGCCATTTTTCAAAGCATTGACTTGAATGCTTGAATTTGGATTTGTAAGTATTCCCATAATATATTGAATATTTGAATCTGACATTGAAGTTGGATTTGCTGCTACATATGCAGCTATTTTAGCTCCAATTTCATTGCTTTGAGCGATATATGTGTTAACTCCTGTCACATATGCATTAGTTGATATATTCAACGTATTAGTCCCTGCATTTAAAGCTTTAGCAGAATCATTTATTTTTGATAAATTTTTAGTTGAACTTTCTAAAGTTTTTGATCCTTCATAAACTTTAGAAATACCTGAATCTAAATTTTTACTACCATCATTTAATTTTGTAGCTCCATTACTTAAACTCGTAAGTGCTAAATTAAATGTTGAATAATTTGTATTTAAAGTATTTATACCATTTTTTAAAGTTGTAGCTCCTGTATTTACCTGTGTTGCACCATCAGATAGTTTTGTTACACCATCATTTATTTTTGTTAATTCACTAGGAACTTCTTGTAGTTTGCCACTTAATTCATTCACAACTTCTCCAACTACATTTTCTTTAACTCCATCTGTTATTTGTAAAATAGCTTTACTTAATATTTGACTAGCTAAATAATTTGTTTTTTCATTTGGTGAATATATAAGTTTTGCTGATGTTTTTTCTTCTGAATTTACAGAAGTTATATTTTTTGAAAAATCATTTGGAATAACTATTACAGCGTAGTATTTTCCATCTGTAATTCCACTATCAGCTTCTTCTTTTGAAACAAAACAAAAATTTAATTCATTTGAATTTTCCATTTTTGCTTGTAACTCATTTCCTATATTTCTCTCTTTGGAATCTATAGTAGTTCCCTCATCTTTATTTACTATTGCAACCGGTAAATCCTCTAATTTACTATATGGATCCCAAAAAGCACTTAAGTAAAAATAACTGTACATTAAAGGAATAATAACTATACCCAATATAATTATTACTCTTTTAATGTTTAATTTGTTAAATATTTTCATTATGTATGCACCCTTCCTATATAATCAAACCTGTTTTTAAAAATAGACTAATATTTTCTGATATTTCTTTTTCATCTAAATGTTCATGTTCTTTTTCCCAATCAATAGCCAAAGCAACATATGATTTAAATAATATAAATGCCATAATTTTTGTATTACATTTTCTTATAACACTTTTTTCTATAGCAATATCTAGCCTATTTTCAATGTATTCTAAAATCGATTTATCAATTAATTTTAAATTTTCACAAACTGAAGAACAATGAAAATCCTCTGCTTCTTTAGTTATTGTAATAATAAATTGTTGATTTTTTCTATACATTAATAATTCATAAATTGTTTTATGTATCATTTCAAAAGCATTAGTAGAATTTTTTTCAATTTCTTCTATCATATTTTTCATTTTCAATATTTCTTCATAAATAAAATATTTTAATAAATCATCTTTATCTTTAAAATATTGATATATTGTACTTTTTACTACCTTAGCTTCTCTTGCTATTTCGTCCATACTAACTCTTTTATATCCATATTTAGTAAAAAGTATTTTTGCAGCTTCTACTATTTGCTCCTTTTTTTTATTAATATTTTCCATAAAACACTCCTTTTCAAAAAACACTATCATACTGCATTAGTATTGTAGTATGATTATTATACTACTTTAATTTTAATTTGTCAATTAAAAAAAAAAAAAGACCACTTATTGTGATCTTTTTTTATAATTAATATTATTTATAAATACTAATTATTATTGTTTTGGATTTTTGTCAAACAAAATTAAAATTAAATTTCATAAAACGTCTTAATCTCATCATAGTAAAATGTTTAATTTGAATTTTTTGTTTTTCATCTTTTATAAAAGGAAATTCTGCATTGTATGCATCTATAAGCTGTCCAATAGTAAAAATATTGTTATCTTTAAAAAACTTCAATTTTTCATTATCACCTTCTATTTTAAACATAACCTCTATTTCAATATCATTTAAAACCTTGTCGTAAATTCCATTTTTGATATCGAAACTTTCAATTGTTACTTTTCGAAAATCATAATCTTGAAAATTAGGAATCACTCTTGAAATTTTATCAACAATTTCTTTGTATGTTTTTTTACCAATCCCTTCTATATTTTTAAGTTCTTTTGTATTAATTAAATTCACCAGATCTAACACTGTAACAGCATGAAACATTAATTTATTATATGTTCTTACATCCAAATCTAATCCCATAATATTTTGAGCCAAAATCTTCTTTAATAATCCTTTTTCAACAACTTGTTTTTTATCTTCATACTCAAAAGATATAGTATCTTCTTTCTTTTCAATACAAATTTCAACAAATTTAATAACACCAACTGTTTCAATCAATTTCCGTATTACTTTTTTATTTAATTTACTTGAAAAATCAAAATGACTTTCACAGTCCTCTTTAAAAAGAAATTCTTTTAATAATCCCAAAGTACAATAAAGTGTTTCAATACAATTGTCGTATTCTTCTTCAATACTAAAAAATTCTTCTTTAATATTAAAAAATTCGAATTCTGGTTCATCATATAATTGATTAATTGTTAATGGTACACCATCAATTAATCCAAATGTCCTTTCAATGATTTTTTTTCCTTTCGAGCTACAATATTTTGTTAAAACCATTTCTAGTATTTCAGGTGCTTTGTCAATAATCCTTGCTTGTAATGGATCATACGTAAAGTAATCCTCAAAACAATCATCCTCATTACTTACCGCAAATTCCCAAAAAAATTTAATACTTTCTTTCTTTTTGTACACAGTTTTTTACCTCCAAGTTTTATTTATAAATTTAAATACAACTATGTAAACTATTTAACAATAAATATCTCCACTAAATATTTATACCAATGTTTTTATAATTATATTCAAACTTATTATTATTTTTTTAAGATTATATCATAATCAAGCTGTTTTTTCAAGTTATGTAAAGCAACTCGATTGTTATATATTATAAACAATTATTATAAATTTTATTCTTTTCAGCAATATAAGCAAAAAAAATTTAAATATACTTTGTTAAGTAATATTTAAATTTTTATATTTGTTTATTTTTTGTTATATTATATTTTTTAATTTAAGTTCGTTAATTAATTTTGAAATTCCTCTTTTTCGATGTGAAATTTCATTTTTAAATTTTAAACCAAGTTCACCAAATGTTTTTCCGTAAATATTATTTTCATCTGGTATAAAAATATAATCATAAGAAAATCCTTCTGTTCCTCTTTGTTCAAATGCAATTTTACCTTTACACTCACCTTCTTGTATTATTAAATTTACACCATCATAATAGCACATACTCACAAGATACTTGGCAGTTCTTAACTCTTTTTTAACATTTTTTAATTCATACAGTAACATTTCATTACCTTCTTCATCAGTTTTACCTTCATAATATCTTTTAGAATATACACCAGGTGCTCCATTTAAAGCATCTACTAACAAACCACTATCTTCTGCAATTACAGGCATTTTTCCTGCCATTGCTTCAAAACTTTCTTTAGCTTTTTTTATAGCATTTTCTCTAAATGTTTCTCCATCTTCTAAAATATCAATATCAATACCAATGCTATTATAAGTATTAAGATTTATATTTTTTTGTTTTTTAAACATTTCTATAAATTCATTAAGTTTACCAAGATTATTTGTTGCAACAAGAATTTGTTTCATATACATTCTCCTATTTTTTAATTTTACAAAAATATTTTTATTTTTTAAGAACCACATTATACTACATTTTCGTTTTTTTTTCAATTATTTTTTCTTATAAATTCTCTTATTTCATTCCATGCACGATCTGCTTCTGGTAAAAAACCATTATATTTTTGAAATATATGAAACATTCCTTTATATACACTTATTTTAACATTAACTCCTGCTTTTTTTGCTTTTTTTGCAACTTCTATTGTATCATCTAGTAACATTTCATGAGTTCCAACTTGCATAAGCATATTTGGAAAATCTTTAAAACTCCCAAATAAAGGTGAAATGTATGGGTTTTTTTTATCCATTCCTTCTGCATAAGTAGAAGTATGTATTATACTTTGTGTAGAATTCCCAAATACAGGATCTTTTTTATAATTATTTTTAAAGGAATTTAAACTACAAGTTAAATCTGTCCATGCAGACATTGTTATTACAGCTTTAGGTAATTTTATATCATTATCCCTTAAATACATAACAGTAGCAATAGCTAAACCACCGCCAGCTGAATCACCTGCTATTATTATATTATTAGGTTCATATTCATTTTCAAGCAAATATTTATATGCTTTTACAGCATCTTCAAGTGCAGCTGGAAATTTATCTTCTGGTGCAACTCTATAGTTTATAGTTAAAACTTCTCTATCTTTTAATAAACTAGCATATTTTTTTGCAAAATACAAATTATTATATGGTAAACTTATTTCGTACCCTCCACCATGTAATTGTAAAATTATTTTTTTATTAAATGAAGTTTTTGGTTTTAATATAGATGCTTTTAATCCATCAATATCTATATTATTTATACTATACCAACTAAAATCACCATCTCGAACATCCCATTTTGTTATTTTATTAAATTCTTTATACTTTCTTTCTAATTTTAAAGTGTGATTTCTAAGTATATATGTTGTAATGTTATTAATATTTCTAAGTAAAAAACCAGGAAAACTAACCGTACTTTTAATACTCACATATCTAAGAAATGTAAGAATTAAAGCTGAAAATGAAATTACAAAAATCCAATACCACATAATACACTCCCTTTCTATATTTAAGTATACAAATCACAATTTTAAAATATCGATTATAAAATACCAATTATAAATATATTTTACATATATTCTTATTATACTATATTTTTTAAAATTAAACTAGTCTATAATTTTCACTAAATATTATATGTTTTTTATATTACACTATTTATATAAATAACTATTAATCGCAAAATTTATATAATGTTTTAATACATTCATCTACATATTCTTCTTGTATATATTTTTTAAATAATTCCTCATAAGCAACTATGGTATTTTCATATCCACAATTTTCTAATTTCATAATATTTTTTGCTAAATCAGAATGTTCACTTCTGCAAGCATTAATAGCTCTTGAACAAGCAAATACAAAGTATTCTGCATATGTACTACAAAGTTTTACTTTATCAAAATTAATTCCATTTTTAAAACTATATATTATTTCATTTGAAATACTTTTTTGATCAAGCAAAGGATTATTTTTTATATAATCTTTTAAATCATATTCATATTCCATTTCTAGATAACTAATTGCATCTATGCAACCATTTTGTATATCATCACAAACAGTAATTATATTTATAATTTCAGTTGTTTTTTTATCCAATTTTTCTTTCATAAAAGGCAATTTACCATGATACAAAATTACATTTTTAATTATATCTATTTCTTCACTATTTTTTATATTGCTTTTAAATAAAAATTCATTAAAAACTTCCACACCTAATATATTATGTGAAATTTTAGCATCATTAAAAGAACTTATTTTTTCAAATTGAAGTCCTCTTCCAACATCATGAAGATAAGCACATAACTCTAAAAATTCATTATTTGGATATATTTTTTTAACTATATTTACAACACCTTCAACATGTTTTGCTTTTATATTTAAAGACTTGTTATTTTTATTGTTTTCATTGTTTTTTAATGAATCATTTTTACTTTTTGCAAATTCAAATAATTTATTGATTACCTCTTCATTCATATATTGCCTCCTAAAATAAAATTTTAACATAAATAAAAAAATAAGTCAACAAAATAGAGTTCTATATTAATTGACTTAACAACATTATTTTGATATAATAAAAAGGAAATGTAACTTATAATTTAATAGTAAAAATAAGTTTTTAGAGGTGTATAAAATATATGAAAGAAAATGAAACTAAAAATATAGAATGGAGAAAATTAGATAATACTGCAAAAATTTTTCCTATAGTTTCTACTAAAAAATTTAGCAATACTTATAGGATGTCTGTTGTTTTAAAACAACAGATCATTCCTGATGTTTTGCAAGAATCTCTTATCCTTACATTACCTAATTTCAAGAATTTCAAAGTAAAATTAAAACAAGGATTTTTTTGGTACTATTTTGAAACTAATAATAAAATACCAAAAATCGAAGAAGAAAAAAATTATCCTTGTAAATATATAGATGGAAATAAAAATAACGGATTTATTTTTAAAGTAACTTATTTTAAAAAACGTATTAATTTAGATGTATCACACTCTATAACAGATGGTAATGGTGCTTTAAATTTTTTAAAAGCAATTACATACAACTATATTAAATTAATTGAAAAAGATAAAATACAAGTCAAACAAAATGATTATGATGATATATGTTATTTTGCAAATAATGAGGATAGTTATATAAAATATTATAATCAAAATGCTATAAAAAACTATAATTCAGCTAAAGCTTATCAATTAAAAGGAAATACTCTACCTTTTTTAGCAATTGGAGCTACTCAAGGACATATTAATTTAGAGCAATTATTACAAAAATGTCGTGAAAAAAATGTAACTATTTCAGAATATTTAACTGCTTTATTAACATGGAGTATTTTTAAAGAAAATCAAAATAGTTATCCAACTAACAAACCTATAAAAGTATATATACCAGTTAATTTAAGAAATTTCTTTGATTCGACAACAAATTCTAACTTTTTTTCATTTATAACAATAAGTAGTGATTTTAAAAACTCACATTTTGAAAATTTTGATTCACTATTATTGTATGTAAAAAATGAATTTAATAATAATTTAACTAAAGAAAATTTAACAAAAAAAATCTCATCTAATGTCTTAACCGAAAAAAGTTTAGCTGTTAGATTACTACCTTTATTTATAAAAAAAGTAGGTGGGAAAATTGGTTATTTAGAAGCTATAAAACATCACACAACTACACTTTCTAATCTTGGTAAAATTGAAGTGTTAAAAGAATTTGAAGATTATATTGATAATTTTTCTTTTCTTGTAGCACCTTCAATAGCAGAAAAAATAAAATGTTGTGTATGTTCATATAAAAATAATTTGATTTTTAGCTTTTCTTCTATATTAGAAGAAACATATATTGAAAGATTTTTCTTTAGACATTTAGTTTCTGAAGGTATTGATGTAACAATAGAAAGTAATGGTGTTTACAATGAAAATATGTAATAGATGTAACATTAAAGTTATAGATAATTCAAAAATTTGTCCTTTATGCAAATCGAAATTATTTGATATAGATAAAAATATAGATTCTAGAGAATCAGAAAATACTTATCCTTTTATACTAGGTCATTTGCATAGATATAATATTGCTATAAAAATATTATTACTTGTATCTATAATACTTGCACTATCTTCTATATTAATTAATTTTTACACAACAAAAGATACACTTTGGTCTTTAATAGCAATTGCAGGTATAATATATTGTTGGCTTACAACATTATTTTCAATAAGAAAAGATATAAATATAGGATCTCATTTACTAATCCAAACTATTTGTATTAGCATAATTTTAATAATTATAGATAATGTTTTAGGATATATAGGGTGGTCTGTAAATATAGCGATACCAATACTAATTACAATAAATAATATTGCAATGTTTATTATTTTATTAGTTAATTATAAAAGATATACACAATATATTCTTTATCACTTAGGCTTATTTTTAATTAGTTTAACGCCTGCTTTATTTTACTTGTTAAATGTTTCTAATTCTTTTGGTTTTATGATAATAGCAATACTTACAACTACTATATCATTAACAAGTGCAATTATTTTCAGTGGTAAAGATTCATTACATGAATTAAAGAAAAGATTTCATTTTTAACTAATGTATAAAATTTATATTTATATATTTTAATAATAAAACACCACTATTTTTATAAAAATAGTGGTGTAATTTTTTTGTTTTTGTTTTTTAACTATTAAATTTTTAAAAACTCCATTAAAGATTTTTTTAAATTATTTTCTTTTATATCAACACACAAATTTGATATATTAATAAATTCATTATTATAACTATTTATTAAATCTCCAACAGAGGTAATTCCACTTTTTTTCAAAACATTATAAATTTTATTTTCAAAGCCTAATGTTTTTATTGAAAGTGAATCTAGCACAACATCATATAGTTCTATTTCTTTCTTTTTGCTTTCGTTAAATCCAAAGTATTCCTTCCCTGTATAAAAATCTTTAAAATTTGGGAATTTACTGCTTAAATTAGACATAATTTCAGCTTCTGCAACACTACCAATTTGTCTGAATCTTTTTAAAAAATTCAATTCTACAACTTTAATAAGCTGTAAAACATTCAAAATCCCTTCTCTCTTTAAACATCTTTCAGTTTTTTTTGATAATCCTAAATTTTCTATACTTGTTTTGCCTAATTGATCTAGTTCAAATTTTTCATCTACTGATTTATATTTAAATGCTACTTTTTCAAAAGACATATTCAATTTAAAATTCAAATAGATAAATCTACTTATACCAAAATCCAAAAGACACGAAAAAAGAAAAAATTCTTTGTTGTTTTTTAATTTTAAAATTATATCTACAAATTTAGATAAGCGCTCTTTTATAAAAAGAACATCATTTCCATACATACCTTTAAATTTAACATTTTCAAACTCAACTTCACAGTTGTTTTTAAATGTCCTTACATCAGTATAAAGATATAACAATTCAGCAACAGTATTTATGTTTTTTTTCTTAAATATATTTTCAAGTTTTTCACCTAAAATAAGTGCACTAATATCAATATCATCAAAAAAAACATAACACCTTTCTTTATTTATTTCAGGATTAGTATCGAATTTTTTTCCAATACAAATAAATTCATTGTAATTTGGAAATACAACAGAAAGTCTATATTTTATTTCAAGTTTTGATCTGTTATCCAAATCCTCTAAACAGTAGAGTTTACCATTTTCAATAATATTTAGAAGTTGTATTACCTTAGTAACACCTACTTTTCTTAAAGCATCACAAGGAATTTTTGATATATGAATATCTTTTATATCCATATCCAAAACTTCATTAATTTTTTCTCTACTAAAAAAGAAATTTATATCCTTGAAATCATTTACATTTGAATAAAGATTAATAAATCTCTTGATACCAATTTCATTTAAAACAAATGAAATAAAAGGATCTTCAATTTTTTCACATTGACACATTTCTAAATATCTTAAAATCCGCTCCCTTATTTTTTTTAAAATGTGAAATTCCATTTTCTTTAACATTGCCTTATTTTCAATGCCAAATTCTCCAAATTCTTCTACCGAACTTTTGATTTTACCATCTTCTAATCCAAACCTTTTACAAATAAAGTTTTTTTCTTTTGTTGTTAAAAAATTATTTAACAACTTTTTAATAAACTCAGGAGATTTTTCAATAAATCTCATAGAAATAGGAGTATATACATACTCAAAACCTCTCCCTTTACCGACACACCGAATAAGAAAATTCATAGATTTTTGAATTTCACTTGTCAAAACTAAAGCCTCCTTAAATTTATTTTAATTTTTTATTTATTCTTTTATTTTTCATAATCTTGTTTTTTTTATTACAAAAAAACTTATAAATATTTTATGTAATTATAACATAAAATATTTATAAGTTCAAGTTATATATTTTAACCATATATCTACTTTTTATTATCTTCTAATATTTTTATAACATTTTGTTTTATTTTATTCCAAAAATCTTTTAAATTTTGATATGAAAGCGTTTCTTCTACTTCATCAATATTTTTCCATATTAAGTCTTCTACTAAATCTAATTTAAAAATTTTGTTACTTTTACAATCCTCAATTGCTAAATACATATATACTTCTATATCATTTCCATCTGGATCAATATATTTTAATATATCAACTTCTTTTTGTGAAAATAAATGACATACTCTACCGGTTTCTTCTTCGATTTCTCTTATAGCACATTCTTGCAATGTTTCACCAAGTTCTAAATGACCTTTTGGAAAACTAAAATCTTTTTTTCTTCTTGGTCTAAAAATTAATCCGATTTTTTGAGTATTAATATCTATTAAAACTCCACCAGCTTTTTTTATTTTCATATTTGATATCTCCTTATACATTATTAATATAAATTATTAAGTTATTAAATCATATTCATTAAACAAACTACCTACTATTTCTTCAATAGCATCTTCAGTTGTAACAATCCCAATAAATTCTTTTTTTTCTTTCATAACTATTCCCATGCATTGTCTATTTTTTTGCATACATTTAAATACATCATCAATTTTTTCATTTTCATCTACAAAGAATGGTTTTCTAAGTATTTTTCTAATATCAAATTTTTCTCTTTTTTCAAAAAAAACTATTATATCTTTTACATTAAGAACTCCGATTATATTATTACAATCATTTTCATATACAGGTAATCTTGTATATTTATACTCTCTTAATAATTTAGTTAATCTTTTAAAATCAATATTTACATCAATATGTACTACTTTATCTCTTTTTTTCATTATTTCTTTTATTTCAGTATCATTAAAATCAAATACATTAAATATTAAATCTTTTTCCAAAGATTCAATTGCACCAGTTTCATTTCCATGTGATATTATCATTTTTATTTCTTCTTCAGTTAGCTTTTCTGATTCTTGAGTAGCTTTTATTCCAATTAATTTTGTAACAAAATTTGTTGATTTTGTAAGTAAAAAAATAAATGGATATACAATTTTCATTATAATATCTATTATATTTACCATACCATATGCTATTTTTTCAGGATAATACATTCCTATTCTTTTTGGAACTAACTCTCCAAATACTAAAGTAAAATATGATAAAATTATAGTTACAAATACTACTATAATTGTTTTTAAAATACTTTGAGACACATCTATAAAAGAAAAATATCCAAGTATAACTTCTACATAAGCATCTGCAGCAAATGCACTAGCTAAAAACCCTGCTAATGTTATAACTATCTGTATAGTTGCTAAAAATCCACTTGGATTTTTCATTAAATTATCTATTTTAATTGCTTTTTTATTCTTTAATTTTACATTATGATTAAGCTTTATTTTATTAATAGATAAAAATGCTATTTCAGAAGCTGAAAATACACCATTAATTAAAATAAGTAGAAATAGTACAAAAAACTGAACTATCATAAAATTTTTACACCCTCATTCTATTATATATTTTTTTACTTTTTGATATTTTATTTATCATTATTTTTTTTATATTATTCGCTATTTTATTATTATTCATATTATTTAATTAAATCGGATATTGTTTATTAACATACTAATAATTAATAATACTATTATAATTAAATAATAATCTTTAAATATATTTAAGATATTTTTTATATATTTATCTTCTCCTTTTATTGTATCTATTATTAATGCAATAACTGAATATACAATAAATAAAAAAAGTGGAATAGCCAAAACATTATATGATAAAGAATTTAATACGTTAAATTCCATTATCTCTATAAAAGCTCTCGTCATTCCACATGCTGGACAATATATATCTAAATTAGATTTAACTATACATTCCAACTTAATTCCAGAAAAAAATATAACATAACAAAATATTACTAATATTAACAATATACTTATATTTTTTATTCTTTTCATAAATTTAAAATTAATCTTTTAAAAGATTCCCTTCTGCATCAACATAAGATTTATCTGTAAGTATCATTATACCTTCAATTAATCCCCAAACTGCTGAAACTGGTGATAAGAAACCACAACTAAGTACACTTATTAATACTTGAGCTATTGCTTTACCAGTATAACCTAAATAAAAATTATGAACTCCTATAGATCCTAAGAATATACCTAATAATCCAGCTGCCATTCTTGATTTTTCACCTACATTAGAACTGCTATCTTGAACAACATTTCCTTTGTCAAAATTTGATTGAACTGTTTCTTGAACAGGTCCTTGAGTTGTTTCTTGTTTTTGTTCAACTACTTCTTCTACTACTACTTCAGCAGGTTTGCAATTAACACATAATTCTTGACCATCTTCTACTTCTTTACCACAATTTTTACAATACATAATTTTCACCTATACATATAATATATCGATACAATACATTATACCCTTTCCTAATTTCTCTTAATTATACTTTAACATATAATTTATAAAATCATTATAACATTTATTTATACTATTTACAATATACTTTTCACACTTTTTTATTTTTTTTACATTTTTTATTTATTTTTTTGATATACTTATGGCAACCCCATCACCTATTTTAAATAATGTTGAATCTAAATTAGGATTATTTTCTACTTCAGCTAAATATTCTCTAAGTCTAGTTGTTGCTGTTCTGTGTCTATGTTCATTATATCCACCTAAAGTTCTACCTTTAAATAATACATTGTCAGCTATTATAATACCCTCTTTATTTAACAATCTTAATGCTTCTTTTAAATAATTCATATATTGACCTTTTGCAGCATCTATAAATATAATGTCATACTTTTGGATATTTTCATCAAGAGTTTCTAAATAAGCTGTTGCATCTGAATGTATAACTTCAATTTTATCAGATAATCCCATTTTTTCTATATTTTCTATTGCTTGATTATACATATTTTCTTTTAATTCAATTGTTTTTATTTTTGGATTTTCACCACTTAAAGTATTTGAAAATAATATAGAAGAATAACCAACCGCTGTACCTATTTCTAATATTTTATTTGGCTTTTTTATTTTCAAAACCATAAGAATTAAATCAAGAGATACATCTTGAAGTATTGGTACATGATTTTTAATTGCATTTTCTTTTATTTCTTCTAATATTTTAATATATTTTTCTTCCACTTAATTCATCTCCATTAATAATTTATATGTTCTAACATATGCTCTATTTTTTTACCTTCATATATAATTTCTCTTAATAAATTTATTGATTTAACTTCAACATTTTTTTCTTTTAAAACATTTATCAATGAATTTAGCGTATATAGCCCTTCTATTGTTGTTAATTGCATTGCTTCAAAAGTTTCTTCTATTGATAATCCTTTACCAAGATTATATCCAAATCTATAATTTCTACTTTTATTACTCATACAAGTAAGTAACATATCTCCTATACTTGCATATGTAAATATAGTTTTTTCATTTCCACCAAAAGCTTTTATTATTAATTTCAAATCCGAAACTAAACAAGTCAATATTGCAGCTTTTGTAGAATCACTTTTGCCCATACCTTCTAGCATTCCCATTAAAATAGCAAAAACATTTTTTGCTGAAGCACTTATTTGTATTCCCATTATATCTTCAGTTGTTTCAACGATAACTTTATCATTTTCTACACATTTTTTTATTATTTCAGCATTTTTTAATTGTTTAGAAGCTACTGCAAAACCTGTTTCTACATTATTTGCAAGTTCTATTGCAAATGATGGTCCAGATATCATACATATATTTTCACTTTTTGTTTCTTCATAAGCAACTTCACTCATTAATTTATTTGTTCCTTCTTCTATACCTTTAGAAACTAGACAAATAATTTGTTTGCTATCTAAATATTTAGATACATCTTTTGAAATTTCTCTTACAAATTTTGTTGGCACAGCTATAACAATTATATCTGCATTATTAATTGCTTCTTTTAAATCACTTAATATTTTTATTTCTTCTGGTATTTTTATGCCTGGTAAAACTTTAGTATTTTCTCTTTTTTCTAAAACTTCTTTTACTTCGGCTTCTAATTTACTCCACATTACAACTTCATTTTTATTTTCACAAAAAACATTTGCTAAAGCTATTCCATATGCTCCTATTCCAAGTACTGCTATTTTCATTAATACTTCACATTCCTTCCTTTTTTAATTTTTCTTTTGTTTTACTTTTAATTATATTATATATATATATTTTTTTTTTTTTTTAAAACTGCTATTAAGGAATATAACTAATAAATATTTTTTATACTTATTAGTTATATTTTCTAGTTATTTTATTTTTCTTCTTTTTTTACTTCTACTACTTTAATATGAACATCATCTAATAATTGTTTTGCTATAACAGATGGAGCTCTCATAACTAAATCTTTTGCTTTTCCGTTTTTAGGGAAAGCTACAACTTCACGTATATTTGTTTCATCTGTAAGTAACATCATTATTCTATCAAGTCCTGGAGCTGCTCCAGCATGAGGAGGCGCACCATATTGGAATGCATTAAATAATGAACCAAATCTAGTTTCAACATCTTCTCTTGTATATCCAGCAATTTCAAATGCTTTTACCATTACTGGTATTTCATGATTTCTTACTGCTCCAGAAGCTATTTCATAACCATTACATACTAAATCAAATTGATATGCTAAAATATCTAATGGATCCATATTTAATAAACTATCTATTCCGCCAATTGGCATTGAAAAAGGATTATGATTAAATTCAACTTTACCTTCTTTATCTAATTCATACATTGGAAAATCTACAACAAAACATAATTTATATACATCTTTTTGTAATAAATCAAGTCTATTCCCAAGTTCAATTCTTACTTTACCAGCATCTTCACATGCTTTTTTATATTCATCTGCAACAAAAAATAAAGCCTCATTTTCTTTTAATTCTAAATTTTCTTTAAAATAATTTAATACTTCTTCAGTTACAAATTTAGCTACTGTTCCTACTACTTGATTATCTTCATTTAATTTAATCCAAGCAAGACCTTTTAATTCTAAAGTTGACATTGAATAATCTACAACACTATCAAAGAATTTTCTTGTTTGATCTGCAGCATCTATTTTTATAGCTTTTATTGTTTTGTTTTTAAATATTTTAAATTCTGTATTTTCAAATGCTTTTGTTACATCAGAAATTTCAAGTGGATTTCTTAAGTCTGGTTTATCTGAACCAAATCTATCCATAGCTTCTTTATATGGTATTCTAATAAAAGGTCTACTATCTACTTTTTTATTCCCTAAATCGGTAAATATGCCCCCCACAACATCTTCTAAAACATTTAAAACATCTTCTTGTTCTACAAATGCCATTTCAAAATCTAATTGATAGAATTCACCTGGTAATCTATCTGCTCTTGGATCTTCATCTCTAAAACATGGAGCAATTTGATAATATTTATCAAATCCTGAAATCATAAGTAATTGTTTAAATTGTTGTGGTGCTTGTGGTAATGCATAAAATTCACCTGGATGAATTCTACTTGGAACTAAAAAGTCTCTAGCACCTTCTGGAGAAGAATTTGCAAGTATAGGTGTTTGAATTTCAACAAAATCCATACTATCCATTTTATCTCTAAAAGCTTTTAACATTTTTGATCTGAATATTAATTTTTCATGAACAACTTCATTTCTTAAATCTAAAAATCTATATTCAAGTCTTAAATCTTCTCTAACACCTCTACTATCTTCTAC
>CAZZFS010000016.1:31492-35185 GCA_964653805.1 uncultured Clostridiaceae bacterium
AAATTGCCAATGATAAGTATCTTACAGCAAGTTTTTTAAAAAGTAATAATTTTTCAACTTTCCCTAGTACTTGTAATGATTCTATAGTTACTTCTATATCACCTGTAACAATATTTTTATTTACATTATCTATATCTCTTTTTAAAACTTTACCTTCTATGCAAATAGTAGATTCTACAGGTATTTTCCTTATATTTTCTAAAGTTTCTTCATCATTTACTACTAATTGAGTAACACCAAAATTATCTCTTAAATCAACAAACATTACAGATCCTAAATCTCTTATTGTTTTTATAAATCCTGATAATTTTACTGTTTGACCAACATTTTCTAAATTTAATTCATTACATTTATGTGTTCTATATTTATGCATTTTTATTCCCCTTTTCAATATTATTTTATTTTATTTAAAATATCTTCAAATTCAATTTTTGCTTCTTCTTGAATTCCTGTTTCCATATTTTTAATTATACATTTATTTAATTTTAATTCGTCTTCACCTAAAATACAAACATATTTTGCTTCTAATTTATTTGAATATTTAAGTTGTGCTTTCATACTTCTGTTAGATATATCTAAATCAGTAACATGTCCTTTTTCATTTAATAGCATAGATATTTCTTTTGCTTTTATATATCCATCATTATTTAAAGTAACAAAATACATATCAACGTTTGTTTTTAAATCATCTATCATCCCGGCTTCTTTAATAATTAAAACAAGTCTATCCATACCAAGTGCAAAACCTACTGCCGGAGTATCGTTTCCATCTAAAATTTTAACTAACCCATCATATCTTCCGCCACCACCTGCTGCTATACCTAAATCTTTAGATACATATTCATAAACAGTTTTATTATAATAATCCAAGCCTCTTACTATTGTTTTATCAATAACATATGGTATTTTTAATTTTGTTAGAACATCTTGTAAACTTAAAAAATCAGCATTACATTCCTCACATAAATTATCTGTAATCATTGGAACGTTTGTTAATTTTTCTTTACATTTTTCTTCTTTACAATCAAGTATTCTAAGTGGATTTTTTTCATATCTTACTTTGCAAGTATCGCACATATTTACAATATCTGCTTCTAAATATTTTTTAAGTTTATCAATATATTTTTGTCTACATACTTTACAACCAATTGAATTTATACTTAATATTATTTTATCTTCTAATTTTAATCTTTTAAATAATTCATATGATATACATATACTTTCTACATCTGCAAGATAAGAAGGTGAACCAAATATTTCAACGCCAAATTGACTAAATTCTCTATATCTACCTTTTTGCATTTTTTCATATCTATACATATTACCTATATACCACATTTTAAGTGGACTAGGTAGCGAACTCATTCCATTTTCAATATATGCTCTAACTACCCCTGCTGTAAGCTCTGGTCTTAAAGTTATACTTCTATTACCTTTATCTAAAAATGTATACATTTCTTTATTTACAATATCAGTTTCATCTCCAACACTTCTTTTATATAACTCGGTTGCTTCAAAAACAGGTGTCCTTATTTCATTAACATTATTTTCTCTACATATATCTCTAATATTTTTTTCTACATATTGCCAAACATTTGCTTCAGTTAAAAAAATATCTTTTGTTCCTTTTGGTTTTGTTATTGCCATAATATATACATCCTTTCTTAAGTATTTTTATAAAATATATTTATTTTAATTACGAATACTTTTTTATTTCTTTATTTTAAATCCTTTAAATTATACCATAAACCATATATATATGCAAGAAATGAAATAAATATACTTTAAATTAGGTTTTTAAAATTAAAACAAAAAAACAAGCTAGCTATTATATATTTAATAACTAACTTGTTCTTTTATTATTTCAATTTATTATTTATTTTTTCACTATTGAAAAATCATATGCATCTGTTAAATCTGTTGTTGCTGATGCATTTATATATGATAATTTCCCTGCTTTTGTATCTCCAATATATGCTTCTAATCTTGATACTTCTTCTCCTGCTTTATTTGTAAATACTATTGTTACTGGCGCTCCTGTAAAATCTGTTCCTGTTGTATTTTCTACTGTTGCAACAAATTCTGTTACATTAGCATTTGCTATGAATTTTATATCTTTTATCGCCATTCCTTCAAATTTTTTCTCTTCTTTTAATTTTGTACTTACATTTTCTTTTGAACCATTTTCTGATACTTTTACATTTTCTGATGTTGTTGCAGCAGCTGTTTGATCTGTTGTTGCCGGCACATTACTTTCAACTGTTCCTTTATTTTTATTAACCATTACTACTATAACTATAATAGCTATAACAACTACTATTGCTATTACCCCAAACATTAATTGATCTCTTTTTTGTAAATTACTTTTTCCCATTTTAAAATCCCCCTCATTTAATTTATATATAAAAACATGAAAATGTTTTTAACCAAATTTAATATATAAGTTGGAATTCCAGTATTATATAACTGGATTTCCATCTTTACTTTTTTATCTAACTCTTAATTCAATTTCTATTCCATACATAGCTCTACTGTTACCAGTTGATCCAATTGTACCTGGTGCATCTACCCAATATCCTACTGCTCCATAAGGACCATAACCTCTATAACGTAATTGGTATTTAGAAGCAAGCGATCCTGTTAATTGCATTTCCAATGCTTCTATTCCATATATTGGTCCTGATGGTTGTGTATCATTTATATGTGCTTGTCCACATACTGAAGCTAAATATGGCATAATTTGTTTCCAACTTTGCCAGCCATAATTTGAAACATGCGCCCTTACTAAAATGTTTAATTCAGATGCATTATTCATATTGATACCTTGCATATTTAATTCCTCAAATCTTAAAGGTCCCCATGTTCCTGCTGGGTCATAAGTTGATCTTGTAAATCCAGCCACTGTTGGTTGAGTCACTACAGGTGTTGTCCAACCATAATGTGAAACATGTGCTTGATATTTTACATATGCTATTTGTATATAATATGGACCTGCTCTTTGAGGTGTAGAAATATTTCCTGCTGCATCGACTGTTCTTGCCCATAAATATTGATTACCTTCTACAGAATATGTTGTAGAACTTCCATTTGAGTAGCCACTAGTTGGCGCCGATGATGATGATGATGTTGTCCATAAATATTGATATGAGCTTATTCCACTTCCACTATCGCTTCCAGATATACTTGCTGTAGCCTTTGGTGTTGTACCTGTTGTTGTTGAAATCGATACTGTTGGTGCTGTCTTATCTATATTTGTTATAGTTGTTGTATTTGAACTCATATTCCATGATGAATCATATGCTCTTGCATATATTGTTGTATAATTTGAACTTACTGTTATTGCTGAACTATAATTATAAAAGTTTGATCCATCTGTACTATATTGTCTTGTTGCAGTATCACCAGAATAATTTATTGTTACACTTACATTTCCTGATGTCCATCCTGTTGTACTTGGTGAAAATGTTGGTGATGCTGGTGGTGTTGTATCTGCTACATATATTGTAAATGCACTTGTTCTCGTTGAATATGAATTTCCTGCATTATCATATGCTCTTACCCATAAATACCACGTTCCACTTGATGACCATGATAAATATGATCCATTTGAACAATTACTCCATCCACTGCTTGGTTCAGATGTTGATGTTGACCATGCATATTGTGCATAACTTAATCCACTTTGGCTATCAC
>CAZZFS010000017.1:0-33098 GCA_964653805.1 uncultured Clostridiaceae bacterium
ATTTTGTTTGAGTATAAAAAATAATAAGAAACACTTAATATTAGTATATAAGTCTAAATTTTTATTTAAGCAGTTAGCATATTTTATATTAATAATACTGTAATAAAGACTTGCTAACAACAGTTCATCTGATGTAAAAACATCATTACCTGTATCGGATAGCAAGTCTATTATAAAGGAGATGTCCAATATCAGTACATCAGCAAAAGCTTTTCCTGAATCAGTTGGACCATCTCCTATTAATAATATTATACTACCAAAAAAAGAAAATATCAATAATATTTTCAAAAATTTGGAATAGTATTGATAATTTAATAAAAAAGATGAATATATATTGGAAATTGTAAAAAATTGTTATATAATGGTTTTGTAAAAATATAGAAATTATTTTGAATTTTTAATATTAATTATATACAATTAAAACATTAAACGATAGCTATTATATAATTATTAATATTATATAATAGCTATTTTTGCATAAAAAAAGGCTTCCTATGAAGCCGATCTCAAATGAGATATTTAAGTTTACACTTTATTTTAACTCGTTGTGTTACTTTAGATAGGACTAAAGTAATATTATTATAGCATAAAAAATATAAGGAGGCAATAGAAAAATGGAAAAAAATACAAAAAAACAAAAATATAGTATTGGATTGGACATAGGTACTAATTCAGTTGGATGGTCTGTTACAAATGAAGAAAACAAATTAATAAATTATAGAAGTGGTAAACCTATGTGGGGAGTAAGACTTTTTGAATCTGGACAAACTGCTGTTGAAAGAAGAGGATTTCGTTCAAGTAGAAGAAGAATGGATAGAAAAAAAGCTAGAATTAAATTATTGCAAGAATTATTACAAGCGGATGTTTTAAAAAAAGACAAAGAATTTTTTGTGAATTTACAACTTAGTAAATATTATAAAGATGATTATTGTATTATAGAAAAACAAAAGCGTTATAGAAAAGAAAAATATAATTTATTTAATGATGTAGATTTTTTAGATAAAGAATATTATAAGGAATATTATACAATATATCATTTAAGAAAAAAAATAATTGAATGTGATGAAAAAATGGATATAAGATTAGTATATTTGGCTATGCATCATATTATAAAATATAGGGGTAATTTTTTATATCAAGGAACAGAATTTAGTAATACAAATATAGATGAAGTTAGTCAAAAATTAAAAGAAATATTTAAATATTTAGGTGAGTTAAACGAATGTGATTTTGAATTAGAAGAAAATATAGATATTATAAATATAATAAAAATACTTAAAGAACAAAATTTATATAAAAAACAAAAGGAAGAAAAAATATTAGAACTATGCAAAGATATGTCGCCTGATATAAAAAAAGTAATTAAAAATGTTATAAAATTTATAATTGGGTATAAAGTTAAATTATCTGATATATTTAATGTAGAATCAACAAAAAGTATAAGACTTACAGATGATTATGATGAAAATGAAATAGAAGATATTTTAGGCGGAAATATAGAATGTTTTAATAATATAAAAGATGTTAATTCATGGTATTTATTACAAGATATATTAAAAGGTAGTTCAAAATATATATCAGAAGCTTTTGTTAATAAATATGAAAAATATGAAAAAGATTTAAAATTATTAAAAAATGTATATAAAAAATATATACATTCAGAATATTTTAACATGTTTAGAAAATCAGATGCAAAAAATTATAAAATGTATAATGAAAGTGTAAGTAAATGTTCATATGAAGATTTCTTAAAAATAATAAAAAAAGATATAGAAAAAATACCAGATTGTAATGAAAAAAGTGAAATATTAGATGAAATAGCAAATGAAACATTTTTAGTGAAATTAAGAGTAAGGGAAAATGGTGCAATACCATATCAATTACATAAAGATGAGTTAGAAAAAATAATAGAAAATCAATCAAAATATTATGATACTTTAAAACAAAATAAAGATAAAATATTGTCAATACTAGAGTTTAAAATACCATATTATGTAGGACCACTAAAAAATGATAAAAATAATAAATTTTCTTGGAGTATAAGAAAAGAAGGCGAAGAAAATACAAAAGTATTACCTTGGAATTTTACAGATGTTATAGACAAAGTAGCTTCAGCAGAAGAATTTATAAAAAGAATGTTGAATAAATGTCAGTATATTCCTACTGAAACGGTTGTACCTAAAAATTCATTGTTATATTCAGAATATTGTTTATTAAATGAAATAAATAATATCACTATTGATGGAAAACGTATTTCTAAAGATACAAAAGAAAAATTAATAAATGAATTATTTAAAAAATATAAAACTGTTAAAGAATCTAAATTTAAAGAATTTTTAATAAGAAATGGATATGATAATATAAAAGAAATAAGAGGTTATCAAAAAGAAAAAGAATTTGCTTCAAGTTTAACTTCGTATATAGAATTTACTAATATATTAGGTGAAATTAATGAAAAAAATTATGATATGATAGAAGAGTTAATAAATTGGATAACTATTTTTGAAGATAAAGAAATATTAAGAATAAAAATAGATATAGCTAATAAAGAAAAATATTCAAATGTTTTAACTAAAAAACAAATAGAGGATATATGTAATAAAAAATATAGTGGTTGGTCTAGATTATCAAAAAAACTTTTAGTAGAATTAAAATATATTGATTCTTATCAAAATAAATTAAGTATAATGGATATATTGAGAAAAACAGAATATAATTTTATGCAAATAATAACAGATAAAGACTATGGATTCAAAGAAAAATTAGAAGAATATAGTGTAAATATTAATAATAAAAAAATTAATCAAGAATTTTATGAAGAAAACATTTCTACAATAGCATGTTCTCCAGCTATAAAAAGAGGTATTTGGCAAACAATTAGAATTGTTGATGAAATAGTTAAAGTAATGAAATGTGAGCCTGAAAATATTTATATTGAGTTTGCAAGAAGTGATGAAAAATCAAAAAGAACAGATTCAAGATATAAAATGTTAGAAAATGCATATAAAAAATTAAAAGATGAATTTAGTTATTTTTTAAGTGATGAAGTTCATAAAAACTTAAAACAAGATATACAAAATAAAAAACAATTAACAGAAAAATTATTTTTATATTATCTTCAAAATGGTAAATCATTATATTCAAATGAAAAATTAGATATTGATAAATTATCGGGTTATCAAGTTGATCACATAATACCTCAATCATATTTAAAAGATGATAGTTTTGAAAATAAAGCACTTGTATTGCAAGGTGAAAATCAAAGAAAATTAGATGCTCTGACATTAGATAAGAGTATTATATATTCTCAAAAAGAAAATTGGAAAAAATTAAAAGAATGTGGATTAATGGGGGATAAAAAATATTTTAATTTAATTAGAGAAAATGATAGTGAAAAATTAAAAGAAAAATTTATTCAAAGACAATTAGTTGAAACTAGACAAATAACAAAACATGTAGCTAATATATTTAAAAATTTATATGAGGAAGCACAAGTTTACTCTATTAAGGCAATGTTAAGTAGTGATTTTAGAAGTAAATACCAAATATTAAAAAATAGAGATATAAATGATTTTCATCATGCACAAGATGCATATATATCAAGTACTTTAGGTTATTTTATAAATAAAAGATATCCTAAAATGTTAAGAGAATTTAAATATGATTCATATATAAAAGAATATAGAAATAAATTAAATGATGAGGATAAAGATAAAACTGGGAAAGCTGAAAAAAATAAGTTTGGTTTTGTTGTTGAAAGTTTTGGATATAATTATATAGATAAAGAAACAGGAGAAATAATTTGGGATTCAAAAGTAGAATTAAATAAAGTTTTAAAAAGTATGAATTTAAAAGAATTTTATATAACAAAAAAATTAGAAGAATTAACATCAGAATTCTATAATCAAAATGCTGTTAGTAAAGAAGAAGCTTTAAAGAAAAAGAATCCGATTCAAATAAAAGAAAATTTAGATCCTTTAAAATATGGTTCTTATGATAGTGAAAAAATTGCTTATTCAGTTTTAATAGAGTATACAAAAAAAGATAAAAAGCATATGCAAGTTATAGGAATACCAGTTTTAAAAAGTAAAATAATAGGAAGTGACTTAAATAAATTAAAAGAATATATTCAAAAAGATTTAGGTTATGAGAATGTAAAAATATTAAAAAATAAAATACTAAAAAATCAATTAATAATAAAAGAAGGTAAACCATATTACATTGTAAGTAGTGGAGAAATAAAAATATCAAAACAATTGAAATTAAAAAATGAATATGTAAAAAAAATAAATGATATTTTTAATGAAAAAGATTTACAAAATATAGATGAAAATAACATAATTGAAATTTACGATATTTTGACGGGAAAAATAAAAAAAGAGTATTTTGAAAGTATAGGAGAAAAATTAGAAACATATAGAGAAAAAATGCTTACTGTTGATAAAGAAACAAAAATAGGAATAATTAAAAATTTATTATTTTTAACCGCTGGAACAAGTATTGATTTAATTAAAATAGGCGGCAAATCAGGTCAAGGAAGAATATCAAAGTTAAACATGACAGAAAAATGGCTTGAAAATGTAATTTTTGTTGAACAATCAATAACAGGTATTTATGAAAAGAGGTATGATGTGAGTGAGTTGGAGAACAATTATAATATCAAAAAAATGTAAATTGAGTTATAAAAATGATTATCTTTTAATAAGAAATGAAGAGTTACAAATGATACATTTGTCAGAAATAAATATAATAGTAATAGATACAATACAAGTATCTATTACTACATACTTATTAAGTGAATTAGTTCAAAAAAAGATAAAGATAATTTTTTGTGATGAACAAAGAAATCCTATTTCTGAAATGATACCATATTATGGTTGTCACAATACAAGTAAAAAAATAATGATTCAAACTACTTGGCAACAAGAATCAAAAGAAAACGTTTGGGCAGAGATAATAAAAAATAAAATATATCAACAAGCAATGGTTTTAAAATTATTTAGATTAGAAAATAGTGATAAAATTATGGGATATAGAAATGATGTTATTAAAGCAGACAAAACAAATAGAGAAGGTCATTCGGCGAAAGTATATTTTAATTCATTATTTGGAAAAGATTTTTATAGAGATAAAGAATGCGAGATTAACAAAGCTTTAGATTATGGTTATTCAATAATATTATCAACTTTTAATAAAGAAATAGTAAGCAAAGGATATATTACACAACTTGGAATAAATCATAAAAATGAATTTAATTATTTTAATTTATCTTGTGATTTAATGGAACCTTTTAGACCTTTAATAGATGCAATAGTATATAAAAATATAAACAATGTTTTTGACAATACATATAAATATAGATTAATAAATGTTTTGAATTTTAAAGTTAGAATAGATGGTAAAGAACAATATATATCTAATACAATTCCTATATATGTGAAAAGTGTTTTTGAAGCAATAGAAAAGAATAATCCTAAATTGGTACTTAATTATGAGTTATAGATTTATGAGGTTAATAGTATTTTTTGATTTGCCAACTGAGAAAGCAAAAGAAAGAAGAGATTATAGAGTTTTTAGAAAACTACTTATTAAAGAGGGATTTATTATGATGCAAGAATCAGTATATTCTAAATTAACTCTAAATGCAACATCAAGTGAATCTATAAAAAATAAAATAGAAAAGAATAAGCCACCAAAAGGAATTGTTCAAATATTAACAGTAACAGAAAAACAGTTTTCAAGTATAGATACCATAGTAGGGAAAATTCAAAATAATGAAATAGATACAACAGAAAGGTTATTAATTTTATGAATATAATTATATCAGGAATAGAAAGTCAAATTGATTTTAATAATCAATTTATAAATATATTAGAAATAGAAAACAAGAAATTTTTTAAAACATTAGTAAGTGAAATATATAATATAGCTGAATTAAATTATGAAAGTAATAAAATAATTTTAACTGAAGAAGATAGTATATTAAATTTATCTAAAAATGTAATGTTACTATTTGATATATTTAATATAGATTTTAATAATAAAAAGATATTAAATAAAATTTTTAGTAAAATAGTAAACAATATAAAAATGGAAAAATCTATAGATAATAAATATGATGAAATAACATTAGAAATATTAAGTTACATGAGAGAACAATTAAATGAATTAACATTTGAATATACAATAAAAGAGAATATTGAAGTAGAGGATATTTTAAAAATAATTAACTTTAAAATAGATACTGAATATTATAGTAGTATTGATGAAAAGATAATGTTTTTAATAGATTTAATATCAGAATTTAGTCTTGTTAAAGTTTTAATATTAGTAAATATAAGAATATATTTTAATGAAGAAGAATTAATTGAAATATATAAATATTGTAATTATAAAGAAGTTAATATATTATTAATAGAAAATAATATAAGTGAAAAAGTATTAAAATATGAAAAAAAGTTATATATTGATAATGATTTTGATGACTTTTTAATAAATTAATGTTATAATTAAGAAAAAACTATCTAAAATGCTAAATAATGAGGTCGTTGCTCAATATTTAACAATTTTAAACCATATTTTTGAGGTTTTAGAGTTGTGTTATTTTAGATAGGATTAAAAAATTGAAAAGAAATAGAATACTGAATGACTGGTTTTAGAGTTGTGTTATTTTAGATAGGATTAAAACTCAATAGGCATTACTATAAGCAATGCGATTGTTTTAGAGTTGTGTTATTTTAGATAGGATTAAAACTTATATTTTTTAGGTACAACTGCTTCTCCAGTTTTAGAGTTGTGTTATTTTAGATAGGATTAAAACTTCTGTATTCATCTATTTACCTCCTAATGCGTTTTAGAGTTGTGTTATTTTAGATAGGATTAAAACTAAAAAGGGAGGGAATTTATATGCAAGAATGTTTTAGAGTTGTGTTATTTTAGATAGGATTAAAACCAAATAATAAAAATTTATGGTGTGAAATAAGTTTTAGAGTTGTGTTATTTTAGATAGGATTAAAACGCAATTATGGATTATATAGAAAATGTAGAAGTTTTAGAGTTGTGTTATTTTAGATAGGATTAAAACTTAATAATAAAATTATGATTTTGCATTATTGTTTTAGAGTTGTGTTATTTTAGATAGGATTAAAACTTGATCTAATGTTATACCAACCCTTTGAATGTTTTAGAGTTGTGTTATTTTAGATAGGATTAAAACTCAAGAATGGTTAAAAGGTAGTGAACTTACGTTTTAGAGTTGTGTTATTTTAGATAGGATTAAAACTTATGTTAGAGTTCGCTATTATGTAGACGCGTTTTAGAGTTGTGTTATTTTAGATAGGATTAAAACAAATATTACAAAATTTCACAAGATTTGGAGGTTTTAGAGTTGTGTTATTTTAGATAGGATTAAAACTAATCCTGTAACTTATTATAAAGATAGAGGGTTTTAGAGTTGTGTTATTTTAGATAGGATTAAAACAAATACAAGAGTTATTTAAAAGAGTTATGTGTTTTAGAGTTGTGTTATTTTAGATAGGATTAAAACAAATATATATAACATAGAAAGTACAGGTTAGTTTTAGAGTTGTGTTATTTTAGATAGGATTAAAACTACTATTTGAAGCAAAATTTTACAATAGTTGTTTTAGAGTTGTGTTATTTTAGATAGGATTAAAACATATTCTGCAACAGCTAATGCAATAAGTAAGTTTTAGAGTTGTGTTATTTTAGATAGGATTAAAACGAAATTCATCTATGCTTGGATTGTCTTCGTGTTTTAGAGTTGTGTTATTTTAGATAGGATTAAAACATTTTGATTATGGTAATGGTAATCTAATAGGTTTTAGAGTTGTGTTATTTTAGATAGGATTAAAACGAGTTGAAACGTGATTATATGAATTTTTTAGTTTTAGAGTTGTGTTATTTTAGATAGGATTAAAACTTTTAGAAAAACAAAGACAAGGAATGACTGGTTTTAGAGTTGTGTTATTTTAGATAGGATTAAAACCAACAACATATAAATTGTTTTTATGAGTGGGTTTTAGAGTTGTGTTATTTTAGATAGGATTAAAACATATAGGTTTAGTTATACCCGTTGTTACTAGTTTTAGAGTTGTGTTATTTTTGAAAGGATATACAATGATATGTTAGATGTTATATTATAAATATGTTTTTGGGACATTTTCCTAAAAGTTATATTAAGACATTATCATAAAAGAAACACATAAATAAATATAATGAAATTTGAAATATATACAATTTAATATAATTGTGTTAAAATATATATTAAATTAGGAGGTTTTTGTATGAATAAAATGGAAACAGAAAAAATATTTACTTTTGTTGTAAATGAAAATGATGAGTTATTACTTTTAAAAGGTGGAGAAAATGATCCACAATTTATGGAATCATTTTGGTATGTAGTAACAGGTAGTTGTGAGGATTTTGATATTGATTATTTAGATGCTGTAAAAAGAGAAGTTAAAGAAGAAACAGACTTAGATGTTATAGAAAGCACATATTTAAATTGGATTTTTAAATATCACTCACTGGGTGAAGATTGTGTTGAAAGAGTATATTTTTCAAAAGTTAAAAAAGCTGATATTATTTTAAATGAAGAAAGTATTGGATATAAATGGTGTGATTTAAATGAATTTATTGATTTAATTAAGTGGTATGGTTCAAAAGAAGTTCTTAGAAAAGTTTTAGAAAAAGCTTTTGAAAATGATGTGTATTTTGAAGAAGAAGTAATAGAAGAATATAATTAAATTATTTTATTTTTTTATTTGAATTAAATTTTTACTTTTAGTTGCTTCTTATTTGTTATAATATATTAGGAGGTGTGTTTTTATGCCATATTTTAATTATCACGCTAAGATAAAAAAGTTAATAGAAGATAAAGAGTTAATAAATTATGAAATAGTTGAAAATTGGAATAATATAAAACCAGCTCTTGTGTTATATTTTAAAAACAATAAACCTATGCCTATTAGAGAATATAGATGGGATGAATATACTGAAATTTTAAACAATTATGAATTTAAAAAATAATTAAGAATAAAAAGTCAAACTTTAATCATAGGATTTTAGTTTGACTTTTTTGTCATTGTCGTGTACAATATTTAAGGAAGGTAAATAACATATTTTAAATTATATAATATATTAACACTTTGAAAAGTGAATAGTGTTAATAACTTAATTTTTTATGTTAGATAGATATAGAGGTGGAAGTATGTATGCACATTTTAATGGTGTAATTGAAGAGGTTTTTAAAGATAGAGTAATAATAGATGTAAATAATATAGGGTATGAAGTATATTTACCTGAGAGTGATATTTTAAATTTAGTAGAAGGTAAAAATGTTAAGTTATATACATATACACATATAAGGGAAGATGACATGAAATTATTTGGTTTTTTATCAAAAGAAAATTTATCGTTTTTTAAAAAATTAATTAGTGTAAGTGGAGTAGGACCTAAAGTAGGTCTTGGTATAATTTCAAATATTACACCTGATGAAATGTGTATTGCAATTGCAACAGATAATATTTTGGTGTTAAAAAGCATTCCAGGTATCGGTCCTAAAATGGCTCAAAAAATAATTTTTGAACTTAAAGATAAAATATTAAAAGAAGATTTTGAAAAAATAGAAGGTAAATCTTCTAGAAAATCTGCAAGTAATGAACATGTAACAGAAGCTATAACAGCGTTACAAGTATTAGGATATAGTCAAAAGGAAATAAAAGATGTTATTTCAAAGCTTAATATAGAAAATGACACTGTTGAAAATGTTATTAAAAAGGTACTAAAAGAAATGCAAAAAATATAAAATTGTCTAGACAATTATTGGTTTTTATGATATGATTTAAAGGAAAAACTAAAATAATAAACTAAAAGAATATGTTGAAAAATACATAAAATAATATAATAAAAAAATTAAAAATGTACATAGTATTGTATAAAAATTCAAATTAAGATATGAAAGGGAAAAACAAATGATAGAATTTATGAATGTTAGTAAAAAATATGATCATAATGTTGCGGCATTAGATAATGTTAATATTAAAATCGAAAAAGGAGAATTTGTGTTTTTAGTAGGACCATCTGGTTCTGGTAAATCTACTTTTTTAAAACTTTTAATTAAAGAAGAAAATTCAACTAGTGGTAAAATAATAGTTGATGGTAAAGATGTAAATAAATTAAAAAATAAAGAAATTCCTTTTTTAAGAAGAAAAATTGGTTTTGTATTCCAAGATTTTAGATTGCTTTATGATAGAACTGTTGAAGAAAATATTACATTTGCTTTAAGAGTTATAGAAGCAAATGATCGTGAAATAAAAGCCCAATTAAAAGCTGTGCTTGAAATGGTTGGTTTAAAAGGTAAAGAAAAATGTTATCCAAACCAATTATCTGGTGGAGAACAACAACGTATTTCTTTAGCTAGAGCACTTGCTACAAAACCGCCAATTATTATAGCGGATGAACCTACTGGGAATTTAGATCCTGCTACTGCAAATGAAATTTTTAAAACTTTACTTGAAATTAATTCAAGAGGAACAACTGTAATTGTTGTTACTCATGCTAAAGATATAGTAGATAATTTAAATAAAAGAGTAATTGCTCTTGATACAGGTAAAGTAGTAAAAGATGATCAAAGAGGAGGATACTAAAGATGACAACAAGAACATATTTATTAAAAGAAGGATATGAAAATTTAAAAAAACATGGTTCTAAAACATTTTCAACTATGCTTATTATATGTGCAACTATGTTAGTTTTAGGTATATTTATAATTCTTTTTCAAAATGTAAATAAAAATGTAGAAACTGTTAGATTAGAACAAGGATTACAAGCTTTTATAGAAGATACAGCAACAGATGAAGATATTGATTATATGAATTCTCAAATTAAATTAATAGATGGAGTAAAAGAAGTTAAATATATAAGTAAAGATCAAGCTTTTGAAGATGCAAAAGAAGTATTTAAAGATCAATCATACTTTTTGGAAGGTTTGGATAAAGTGAAAATTTTCCCAGCTTCTTATGTAGTTACTTTTAATGATATAGAAAAAAGTACTGAAATTAAAACAGCTGTAGAAAAAATAGAAGGTATAAATAAAGTAAAATATAACGAGGACACTATAAAAGCTGTTATAGAATTGTCTAAAATAGCAAATATATTTTTACTTGGTGTAGGTACTGTGTTATTATTAGTTAGTATGTTTATTATTTCTAATACTATAAAACTTGCAGTATATTCTAATAAACGTGAAATATTTATAATGAAATATATTGGTGCAACAGATAAATTTATAAGAACACCTTTTATAGTTGAAGGTGCTATAATGGGAATTGTATCTGCTATAGTTTCATTTATATTAATATCACTTGCTTATGTTGTTATGTACGCAAGACTTCCACAAATAGGTTCAACTTTAGGTGTGTTTGGATTTATACCTTATTCACAACTTTGGTATCAAATACTTGCTGCATATTTAGTAATAGGTATTTTTATAGGAATGTTTGGAAGTGTTATATCAGTAAAAAAATATTTAAAAGCATAGGAGATAAGATATATGTTAGCTAAAGAAAAAATGAAAAATATATCTATATCAAAAATAATAGTGGCAATAACTTTTATGTTGATTTTTTTTAGCAATGTATATTGTGTAGATATAGGAGACTATGAAGATCAAATAAGTGATTTGTTAAAAGAACAAAGAAACACAGTGAATAAATTATCTGGTATAGATAGAGAAATTGCACAGGATCAATATGAAATGTTAGAATTAGATTCAAAAGTTGTACAATATACTGTTGAATTTAATAAACTTCAAAGTAAAATTGATGAAATTAATAAGAAATTAGAAGAATATAGTAAAGCTTTAGATAATTCTGGAAAAGCATACACAGAAGCTCAAGAATTATATGCTAAAAGATTAAGAGTTATTTATGAATATGGTATGCCATCAATAACAGAAATGCTTGTTACATCGAGAGACATATCAGACTTTTTTAGAAAAATAACAGTATATGAAAGTATAGTAAATTATGATAAATCTTTAGTAGGTAATTTAAAAGGTCAAAAACAATATATTGATTATATAAAAAAAGATACAGAAATTCAAAAATTACAACTTGATAGTTTAAAAAAAGATGTAGAAAAATCTAATCAAGCTTTAAATGATGCAAGAAGTGCAAAGGAAGCTAAGGTTCAAGAATTATTAGCTTCAAAAGGAACTTTACAAGCAAGACTTGATGCTATTGAAAAAGAAAAAGAAGATGCAGATAAAAAAATTGATCAAGAAATAGAACGTATAAGACAAGAAATGATAGCAAAAGCTGCAAGTGCAAATGGTGGAACAGCAATTACTTTTTCTGGAGGACAATTTGCATGGGCGGTTCCAGGATATAATATGATAACTACAAAATTTAATGTTGCATATGATCCTTGGGGAACAGGTAAAACTACTGTGCATATGGGAGTTGACGTAGCTGGTGTTGGAATAAATGGCAAACCAATAGTTGCAATGCAAGATGGTATAGTGACAGTTGCAAAATATTATGGTGGTTACGGAAACTGTGTTATAATAAATCATGGTAAAAGTGAAACAGATGGTTGTTTATACATTTCGTTATATGGTCATGCTAGTGCATTAAATGTTACAGAAGGACAAAGTGTAAAAAAAGGCGATGTAATATCATATATAGGTAGTACAGGTAATTCAACAGGGCCACATTTACATTTAGAATTACACAAAAGTAATGCCGATGGTAGTGGAACTCAAAGGGTTGATCCTTTGGCATATTTTCCAGATGTATCATTTGTGTTTTTATAAAATATAAATTAGGGGGTAAGAATGTTTAAAAAAACAAGAAAAATGAAAACAATAGAACTTAAATTTTTAAAAATATATTTAAGCTTATTAATATTTGTTTTTATTTTTATTAGTGTTTTTAACAATATAGAAGCTGTAACTGTAAATCAAATGCAAAATCAATCTACAGATTTAAAAAATCAAGTTACAACTAATGAACAAAAGATAGCAAGTCTTGAAGAAGAAGCAAAAACATATTTAAGTGAAATAGATAATTTAAATAAAGAAATAGATGGATATAATTCTGAACTTGCAAAATTACAAACTAAAATAGATGCTGTAAATGATAAGATAAAAACATATGAATCTAATTTACAAAATTCAGCACAACAATATAACAGTGCAAAAGAATTATATGAAACAAGACTTAGAGCAATATATGAAAACGGGATTCCAAATGTAATGGATTTACTTGTTACATCAAATGGAATAGCAGATTTCTTTTCTAGAATGAATGTATATTCAAGTGTTATAGAATATGATCAATCATTAATAGGGAATATACAAAATGAAAAAGAATACACAGATAAAATAAAAAAAGAAATAGAAAATGAAAAATTACAAATAGAACAATTAAATTATGATAAAGAAAAAACATCAAATTCTTTAGAAAAAGCAAGAAAAAATAAAGAATCAAAAGTTGCAGCGTTAAATGCTTCAAAAGAAAAATTAGAAGCTGTTAATACAATTTTAAATGCTGAAGCAGAATCTCTTGATAAAAAGGTTGCTGAAGAAATAGCAAGACAACAAGCAGTAGCAAAGGCAGCAGCAGAAGCAGCAGCTAGAGCAAAAGCCGCCGCAGCAGCAAAAAATTCAAGTAGTAGTTCTAGTGCCGCTCAAAATATAAGCGTTGGGGATGGAACTTTTACATGGCCAATTTCAGGTGCTGGCAAAATTACAGCAACATTCCCATATTATCCATCTGGTGAAAGACATACAGGTGTAGATATAGGAGTTGCTTGTGGTACCCCGGTATATGCTGCATGTTCAGGTATGATTATAAAATCAACTTATTATTTAACAGGTGATCGTGATGGCGAAAGATCTGATGGATATGGAAACACTGTTTGGATATCAGATGGAACATATACAGTAATATATGGTCATTTACAATATAGAAAAGTAGTAGATTATGGAACTTATGTTGAAAAAGGTCAACTTGTAGCATATACTGCAAGTACAGGGAATTCAACAGGACCACATTTACATTTTGAAATAAGGAAAAATGGTACTGCTATAAATCCTATGCAATTTTTTTAAAATAAGTATATAAAAAATATATAATATGGTATATATAACAATTATATAAAAAAATAATATTATGAGTGGAGGTTAAAATGTTTAAAATAACAAAAAAAAGTATTTTATTATTAACAATTATCGTTATATTTATAAGTTTTTTTAGTAATATAGAAGCTGTAACCTCTGCTGATTATCAAAAAAAAATAGAAGAATTAAAAAAACAACAGCAACAGACAACAACACAAATAACTAGTGTTGAAGAAAAAGTAGAAAAATATAATAAAGAAGTTGAAACTTTAGATAGTGAAATAGATAATTATAGTAAAACACTAGATCAGTTACAAACAAAATTAGATGAAATAAATGAAAAGATAAAAACATATGAATCTAATTTACAAAATTCAGCACAACAATATAACAGTGCAAAAGAATTATATGAAACAAGACTTAGAGCAATATATGAAAACGGGATTCCAAATGTAATGGATTTACTTGTTACATCAAATGGAATAGCAGATTTCTTTTCTAGAATGAATGTATATTCAAGTGTTATAGAATATGATCAATCATTAATAGGAAATATACAAAATGAAAAAGAATATACAGATAATATAAAAAAAGAAATAGAAAATGAAAAATTGCAAATTGATCAAATAACATATGATAAAGAAAAAACAGCAGGGTTATTAGAAAGTGCTAAAGCTGTAAAAGAAGCTACAGTTGAAGTTTTAAATTCTGATAAAGCTAATTTAGAAAAGAAAAATGCATTATTAAAACAACAAGAAATAGCAGCTAAAAAACAAATGGAAGAAGAAATAGCAAAAGAATTACAAGCAAGAATAGAAGCAGAAAGAAAAAAAGGTGGAGTTACTTATACTGGAAACTTTAATGGTGCATTTACATGGCCAACGCCAGGAGTTTATCAAGTAAATGCTATGTATAAAGATAAAGAATATTTGGCTGAAGTAGGGATACCTCATTATGGAATGGATGTAGGTGCTAGGACAGGTAATTCAGTTGTAGCAGCAGCAGATGGTGTAGTTGAATTTTCAAGGTATAATAAAGGTGGTTATGGATATTATATAATGATAAATCATGGTAAGATATCATCAGATGGTTCAGTATATAGAACAATATATGGCCATAATTCTAGTTTATTAGTTAGTGAAGGACAAAAAGTTGTAAAAGGACAAAGAATTGCTTTAAGTGGTAATACAGGATTTTCAAGTGGAGCACATCTTCATTTTGAAGTAAGAAGATACAGTTCTGCTACAACAACTTCATATTCTACTGTAGATCCAATGAATTATTTTATAAGTAGCGGAGCACCATTTACATATTTAAGTAATGGTAGAATAATATCATTTCCTTATGGAAATTTAAAACAATATCAAAATTAAATAATATATATAATAATTATAGATTAGATGTAAAAATAGATTATATTATTAGCATAAAATAAAAAATAAATAAAAATTAATGAAAAGTATTGACATATTAAAAATTATATAGCATAATATAATTATAATAATATTTTCATAGGGGGTTAAATGTTATGAGTGCAGCAATAATAAATAAATTTATGGATATGATAGGTATAAATGGAAATCAAGAAATGGAAGAATATGATGATGTAAATGAATTTGAAAATTCAGATGTGCAAAATTCTGAAAATGAAAATTTTTATGAAAAATCAGCTTTTAGAGGAAGAAGAACTTTTTCTGATATAGAACAAGAAAATCCATACTCTACAAAAAATATTCAAACAAAGGTTATTCCTATGAATACAGCTATCTCTTCATCAAAAATGGTTATATCTCAACCAACTTGTTATGAAGATGTTGAATCTATCGGTGAGTATTTAAAAAATAAAAAATCAGTAATAATAAATTTAGAAAATGTTGGTAAAGAAGATGCAAGAAGAATATTAGATTTTTTAAGTGGAGCTACTTTCATGATAGAAGGTACTATACAAAAAGTTTCTAACTTAATATATCTTATGGCACCTAAAAATGTTGAAATACAAAATGATATAGAAAAAAGCCAATATAACAAGCAAAAAATGACTTTTTCTTGGCTTAAGTAAAAGGTTATTTGAAGCAGGCTATAAAAGTCTGCTTTTTTTAAATAAAGGAGGCGATGGTATGTTAACACCATTAGATATAGATAATAAAACATTTAAAAAAGTAAAATTAGGTGGTTATGAAATTACCGATGTAGAAGAATTTTTAGTTGTAGTTATGGAAGATTATGAAAAATTATATAAAGAAAATTCTGAAATTAAAGATAAACTTTCAGCAATGCAAGAATCTGTTTCATATTATAAATCAATTGAAGAAGGTATAAATAAAACAATTGAAAATGCGCAATCACAAGCGGATAATATAAAAGAAGTAGCACATAGAGAAGCTGAAAATATAAAAAAAGAAGCTGAAATTGATGCTAAAAATTCATTAAATGAAATTCGTGCAGATATAAAACAAGCAGAATTAAATTTAGAAGAAAAGAAAAAACAAATGGAAATATATAAAATTAGAATTGGTTCAATGCTTGAAGCACAACTTCAAATTTTAAAAGAAGAAAATAAAGAGTTTTAAAAGAATAATGATATGATAAAAAAACATGTAAAGAAAATAGTATTTACATGTTTTTTTTTGAATTAAATAAAGAAAATGTAGTTGATTTGACATAATTATTCAAGGATGGTATAATAATTAAAAAAATATATTTTGTGAGGTCATAAATATGAAAAAACAGAAAATAATTGAATTGTTGGAACGGTTAGATTTGTATAAACACGAATATTGTGTTTTAGCAAGTGGAGCTCTTGTTATTTACGGAATTTTAGAAGAAGCAGGTGATTTGGATTTAGTTGTCGATGAAAATGGTTTTGAAAAAATAAAGAAAATGTATCCTACTATCTATAAAAGACAAGATGGTTGGTACACTGTAACTGATGAAATAGAGATTGTTGTAGGTGTTGCAAAAAAATCATTTTGTGATGGTTACCCGGTTCAAGATTTACAAGAGTTGCTGGGTTTTTACAAAAATCGTAATAAAGAAAAGGATAAAGTTAGAATTGAAAAAATCAATCAGTTTTTGGAAAATAAACAAGTTAGTTGATTTTAAATTATGAAAAGAAGGATATGTAGTTTTTACTATTTATCCTTCTTTTATCTAATTTTTTTAATCTGTATTCTTGTTTTTTAACATAAAAGTTGAAAAATCAAGTGATTTATGTTAAAATACTTGTTGAAACTTATATAAAAAGATAAGATAGGAGAATATAAATGTTTGATAAATTAGAAGAAGTTGAAAAAAAATACAATGAATTAAATAAAATGATATCAGATCCTGATGTTATTTCTGATCAAGAAAATTGGAGAAAATATATGAAAGAACAATCTTTAATAAAAGATGTTGTTGATAAATATATTGAATATAAAACAGTAAAAAAAGAAATGGAAGATGCTAAAGAAATGATGGCTGATCCAGATATGAAAGATATTGCTGAAGAAGAGTTTTATTCTTGTAGAGATAAAGTAGAGTTAATGGAAGAAGAATTAAAAATATTATTACTTCCAAAAGACTCTAATGATGATAGAAATGTTATAATAGAAATACGTGGTGGAGCTGGTGGTGAAGAAGCAGCTTTATTTGCTTATAATTTATATAGAATGTATACTATGTATGCGGAATTAAATAGATGGAAAGCTGATGTTATTGATATGAATGAAACTGGTATAGGTGGAGTTAAAGAAGTTTCTTTTTTGATAAAAGGAAAAGGTGCGTATAGTAGGCTTAAATTTGAAAGTGGAGTTCATAGAGTACAAAGAGTACCTGAAACAGAATCAAGTGGCAGAATACACACTTCTACGGTTACTGTGGCTGTTTTGCCAGAAGTTGAAGATGTAGAAGTTGAAATAAATACAAATGATTTAAGAATAGATACATATAGAGCAAGTGGAGCAGGTGGACAACATGTAAATAAAACAGATTCAGCAATAAGAATAACACATTTACCGACAGGATTTGTTGTTTGTTGTCAAAGTGAAAGATCTCAAACACAAAATAAAGAATCAGCTATGAAAATGTTACGTTCAAAATTATATGAATATATGGAAGAACAACAAAATAGTGAACTTGCTAAAACAAGAAAATTACAAGTTGGTAGTGGAGATAGAAGTGAAAAAATAAGAACATATAACTATCCACAAAACAGAGTAACTGATCACAGAATAAATTATACAATGTATCAATTAGATAGTTTTTTAAATGGCAATTTAAACGACATGATAGATGCTTTAATAACAGCAGATAGAGCAGAAAGATTAAAAGATAGTGATTTTTAATAAAGTAAAAAATATTATAGTTAAATAAAAAATAAGTAAAAATAAGGAGATTAATTATGAAAGTTTTACTTGCAACGCATAATAAAGCAAAATATAAAAGTTTTAAAAATATATTACAAAATTGTGGATTAGAAGTTATTTGTTTAAATGATTTAGAAATAACACATGAAGTTGAAGAATTAGCAAATGATGTTATTGAAAATGCAATTTCTAAAGCAATAGGTTATTACAAATTATCAGGTCTACCTACTATTTCTGTAGATACAGGACTTGAACTTGAAAATATACCATCTGAATTACAACCAGGTGTACATGTTCGTAGATTAAATGGGAAAGATAGAGCAACTGATGAGGAAGTTTTAGAAGCATATGTAAAGTTAGTTAATGAATATGGAAAAGATGGTAAGTTAAACGGAGCTTGGATTCATGGTGTAGCAATTGCAATAAATGAAAATGATATAAAAACTCATAAATTTAAAGTTGAAAAAATATTTGTAAATGACGTAAAAGAAAAAAGAAATGAAGGGTATCCTTTAGATTCTATGAGTATTTGTAAAGAAATCAATAAACATACAGTTGATTTGACAAAAGAAGAAAATTTAGAGTTAACAAATAAAAATAATAAAGCTATATTTGAATTTATTGTTGAAACTTTAAAATAAAACATATAAAATTTTGTGAATAGTATAAATCAAAAACACACCACTTTTTTATTTAATAGTGGTGTGTTTTTGTTGAATAAAAAATAGAATTATAAGTTTATATCTTCGTTTTTATTTTCATCTTCATCTTCATCTTCATCTTTAATTATATTTTCAGTTATAGCTTTATCTTTATTTGTATTTTCATTCTTTTCCTTTTCCTTTTTGTGTTTTAATATTAATGGTTCTATTGAAATTTTATAACCAAAGAAACCAAAACTTAAAAATAAAAACATTAAAAATAAATTTGGATTTATATTTTTTTCTATTACATTTGAAGGGTTTTTTATATCATAAAAAAGTTCTGTATTATTGTTTGTATCTACACTTGTTATTCCAGAAGGATGAAAAAATGAATTGTAGGTATTAGTATGTATATAATTTTTATCATCAATAGTGTATTGTGTAATTGGAATAAAATCATTTAATTTATCATTTAAATATAGTTTGGAATAATTAGTTGAAATTACTATATTATTTTGTAATCTTAAATTCATATATGAGTATATATCCTTTGAAACTGATATAATTGTAGAAATTCCAATTGAAAACAAAAACAAGCCTAAACAAAATATAAAATTTCTAAAAAAAGTTCGATCTTTCTTTTTCACTTTTTCACCATTAATTCTGAAAAAATCAAAATATTTTCTATTTACAATATAATAATTAATACTTGAAATTCCAAGGAAAATATATGCAAATAATAAGAAGATTGGATTTTGAATGGCTGATTTTTTTGAAGGATCAATAAAAATACCAGTAGTAGGATTGTCTTTGTTAAAATAAAGTGACATATAATAATTATTTGGTGGATTAAAAATATTCTTTACACCAGCCATATAAAAAGGTGTATTTAAAAATATTTGTTTATCATATTCATTGTAAATTGTATCTACAATGAAATTGGTATTATCCTTATTATAAGATAATACATTATTTTGATTTAAAACAAATTCTTCTGAATATATTTTTTTAAAATTATTCCATGATATTTGAGTTGTTATAATTGATATAATACCTATAACAGATCCAAGTAAAAGTAAAAAACATATAAAAGAAATAATAATTAGTTTTAAATATAAAGATAAATAATTTTTCATTTTAACCTCCTAGTATAAATTATATTTATATATATAATTTGTAATTTGTTGTTAGTATATAATATATTAAATTTTAAGTCAATTTAAAAATAAAAAAATGAAAAAAATATAATATTATTTTATGGGATGGGATTAATTGTATTAATTAAAATTTAATATAAAAGTAAAGAGAGATTTTATTTTTATATTCAAGAATTTTATTTTTTTTGACAAAAAAATTGTTTTTTTGTTGACTTTATAAATGATTATGTGTTATAATTATGTAAATATTGTTCTTAAAATATTTTACTATGTAAACTGAGATACAAAGGATGGTTGAAATAGTTGGGAAAATTATTATTAATCGAGTCTAAAAAATATATAATATAGTTCAAATTAGTTAGTTTATGTTAACTAATTTGGATTTTTGTTGTCTTTTTAAAAATAAAATATATGGGGGTATGAAGATGGTTCATGAAGTAAAAAATGGAAAAGCTACTAGAATGAGTTTTTCAAAAATTAAAGAAGTTGTGGATATGCCAGATTTAATCGATATTCAAAAACAATCATACAAATGGTTTTTAAACTCAGGTTTAAAAGATGTTTTAGATGATGCATCTCCAATAAGCGACTTTTCAGGTAACTTGTTACTAGAATTTGTTGACTATAGATTAGAAGAAAATACTAAATATACTATAGAAGAAGCAAAAGAAAGAAATACAAGTTATTCTTCAAGACTACAAGTACAAGTTCGTTTAATGAATTGTGAAACTGGTGAAATAAAAGAGCAAGAGATCTTTTTATGTGATCTTCCTGTTATGACAGATAGTGGAACATTTTTAATAAATGGAGCTGAAAGGGTAATAATATCACAACTTGTTCGTTCTCCAGGAGTATACTTTGCTTCTGAAAGAGATAAAACAGGTAAGTTATTATTCTCTGGTACAATCATGCCTAATCGTGGAACATGGATAGAACTTGAAATGGATTCTTCTGACATAATGTATGTTAGAGTTGATAGAACTAGAAAAGTACCTATTACAAGTTTAATTAGAGCATTAGGAATCGAAACTGATTCTCAAATTTCAGAACTTTTTGAAGATGATAATATAAATAAAACTTTATATGAAGATACAGCAAAAACTCAAGATGATGCTTTACTTGAAATTTACAAAAAAATAAGACCTGGTGAACCTTTACATGTTGACGCTGCTAAATCATTATTATTTGGTCTTTTATTTGAAGCTAGAAGATATGATTTATCAAGAGTTGGTAGATTTAAATATAACCAAAAATTAAGTATTGCTAACAGAATAAAAGGTGAAGTTACAGCAGATAATATCATAAATAAAGAAACTGGTGAAATATTTGTAAATGCTGGTGAAGTTATTGGTGAAGACGTTGCTGAAGAAATTAAACAAGCAGGTATAAATGTTGTTTATATATTAAAAGATGAAAAAAGAATTAAAATAATGGGTAATAACACTGTTGATATTTCTACATATTTAGGTATGGAAATAGATAAAGATGTTATAAAAGAAGAAGTATATTTACCAGCTTTAAAAGAATTCATGGAAGAAAATGGTGAATTACCAGAAGATAAATTAAGAAAAAAAATAAAATTAAATAGAGAAAAATTAGTTATAAAACACGCAACTATGGATGATATAATGGCATCAATAAACTATTTTGTTAATTTAAATTACAATTTAGGTTGTACTGATGATATAGATCATTTAGGAAATAGAAGAGTTAGATGTGTAGGTGAACTTTTACAAAATCAATTTAGAATTGGTCTTGCAAGACTTGAAAGAGTTGTAAGAGAAAGAATGGCAACACAAGATTTAGATGTTGTTACACCTCAAACATTAATTAATATAAAACCAGTAGTTGGAGCACTTAGAGAATTCTTTGGAAGTTCTCAATTATCACAATTTATGGATCAAATAAATCCGCTAGCTGAACTTACACATAAAAGGAGAATATCTGCTCTTGGGCCAGGTGGTTTATCAAGAGATAGAGCTGGATTTGAAGTTCGTGACGTTCATCATACTCATTATGGTAGATTATGTCCAATCGAATCTCCTGAAGGACCAAATATCGGTCTTATATCTTCACTACCTACTTTTGCTAAAATAAATAGATATGGATTTATTGAAACTCCATATAGAGTTTTAGAAAAAGAAACTGGAGTAGTAACAGATAATGTTGTATATTTAACAGCAGATAAAGAAGATGAATTTATAGTTGCGCAAGCAAATGAACCACTTGATGAAGAAAATAAATTTGTTCGTAAAAGAGTTAAAGTTAGACATCAAGATGAAATCATTGAAATAGAAAAAGAAGAAGTAGATTTAATGGACGTTTCACCAAGACAATTGGTTTCTGTTGCAACAGCAATGATACCTTTCTTAGAAAATGATGATGCTAAACGTGCACTTATGGGTGCAAACATGCAACGTCAAGCAGTTCCATTACTTAAAACTGATAGTCCAATAGTTGGAACAGGTATAGAATACAAAGCAGCAGTTGACTCAGGTAGTGTAATAGTTGCTAAAAATGATGGTGAAATTTCATATGTAAGTGCAGATAAAATTGTTGTAAAAACAAAAACAAGCACTGATGAATATAATTTAATAAAATTCCAACGTTCTAACCAAGGAACTTGTATAAATCAAAAACCAATTGTAGTAAAAGGTGAAAAAGTTAAAAAAGGTGATGTTATTGCTGATGGTCCTTCTACACAAAATGGTGAACTTGCACTTGGTAAAAATATCTTAATAGGATTTATGACTTGGGAAGGTTATAACTATGAAGATGCGATTTTAATATCTGAAGATTTAGTTAAAGATGATGTTTTAACAACTATACATATACATGATTATGATAGTGAAGCAAGAGATACAAAACTTGGGCCTGAAGAAATAACTAGAGAAGTACCAAACATCGGTGATGATGCATTAAAAGATTTAGATGAAAATGGTATAATTCGTATAGGTGCTGAAGTAAGACCAGGAGATATCTTAGTTGGTAAAGTTACACCAAAAGGTGAAACAGAACTTACTGCTGAAGAAAAATTATTAAGAGCTATCTTTGGTGAAAAAGCACGTGAAGTAAGAGATACATCTTTAAGAGTACCTAACGGTGAAGCTGGAACAATAGTTGATGTAAAAATATTTACAAGAGAAAATTGTGATGAGCTTTCTGCTGGAGTACATAAAGTTGTAAGAATATATATAGCACAAAAAAGAAAAATATCAGTTGGTGATAAAATGGCTGGACGTCATGGTAATAAAGGTGTAGTTTCACGTATATTACCAAGAGAAGATATGCCATATTTACCAGACGGTACACCACTTCAAATATTACTTAATCCATTAGGTGTTCCATCTCGTATGAACATTGGACAAGTTTTAGAAGTTCATTTAGGATATATTGCAAAACAATATGGTTGGAAAATAGCAACTCCTGTATTTGATGGTGCTCATGAATCTGATATAATCGAATTATTTGAAGGAAAAGGTATAAATCCAACAGGTAAATTCACATTATACGATGGTAGAAGTGGAGAAGCTTTTGATAACGAAGTTACAGTTGGATATATGTATATGTTGAAATTGTATCACTTAGTAGATGATAAAATACATGCTCGTTCAATAGGGCCATACTCTTTAGTTACACAACAACCTCTTGGTGGTAAAGCGCAATTTGGTGGACAAAGATTTGGTGAAATGGAAGTTTGGGCGTTAGAAGCATATGGTGCGTCATATACTTTACAAGAAATGCTTACTGTTAAATCAGATGACGTTGTAGGTCGTTTGAAAACATATGAAGCAATTGTAAAAGGTGAAAGTATTCCAACACCTGGTATACCAGAATCATTTAGAGTTCTTACTAAAGAATTACAAAGTTTAGGTTTAGATCTTAAATTATATAGAGAAGATGAAATATTAGAATTAAAAGAATCAATAGAAGATGATAAAGATATGTTAGATATAAAATCTGAAGAAGATATTGAAATTGAAGATTTAAGTTCAAAAATAACTGAAAGTGATTTTGCAGGTATGTTACTAGAAGATGAAGATGGTGAAATTGTTGAAGAAGCAGATTTAGATGAATCTGAAGCGGATATAGAAAATAATGAAGATAAATAAGGTGTAAGGAGGAATTAAAGTATGCAAATACAAGATATGGATAATTTTGATAGACTAAGTATAGGCCTTGCCTCACCAGAAAAAGTAAGAGAATGGTCAAAAGGTGAAGTTAAAAAACCAGAAACTATCAATTATAGAACACTTAAACCAGAAAGAGACGGTCTTTTTTGTGAAAAAATATTTGGACCTACAAAAGATTGGGAATGTTATTGTGGTAAATATAAAAAAGTAAGATATAAAGGTATCATTTGTGATAGATGTGGAGTAGAAGTTACTAAGAAAAAAGTAAGAAGAGAAAGATTAGGGCATGTAGAACTTGCTTGCCCAGTTTCTCATATTTGGTTTTTCAAAGGTATTCCAGGAAGAATGGCCCTTATATTAGATATATCTCCTAAAGCTTTAGAAAGAGTATTATATTTTGCTTCATACATAGTTATAGATCCAAAAGAAACTGGACTTAACAAATGTGATATTTTAAATGAAAAAGAATATAGAGATACAATTGAAAAATTTGGTTTCGGTTGCATGGAAGTTGGAATGGGAGCTGAATCGGTAAGAAAATTATTACAAAAAGTTGACTTACCTAAATTAGAAAAAGAAATTAGAAAAGATTTAGAAAAAACAAATGGTGCAAAAAGATTAAAATTAATCAAAAGATTAGATACAGTTGAATCTTTCATGTCTTCTGGAAATAAACCAGAGTGGATGATAATGGAAGTTTTACCTGTAATACCACCTGAACTTAGACCAATGGTTCAATTAGATGGTGGAAGATTTGCAACATCTGATTTAAATGACTTATATAGAAGAGTAATAAATCGTAATAATAGATTAAAAAGATTATTAGAATTAGAAGCTCCAGATATAATTGTAAGAAATGAAAAAAGAATGTTACAAGAAGCAGTTGATGCTTTAATAGATAATGGTAGACGTGGAAGACCAATAACTGGTGCAGGCGGAAGACCTTTAAAATCTTTATCTGATATGTTAAAAGGTAAACAAGGAAGATTTAGACAAAACTTACTTGGTAAAAGGGTTGATTATTCTGGACGTTCAGTTATAGTAATAGGACCAGAACTAAAAATACATCAATGTGGATTACCAAGAGAAATGGCTCTTGAATTATTCAAACCTTTTGTTATGAAAGAACTTGTAAAAAGAGGAATGGCATTTAATATAAAAAATGCTAAAAGAATGGTAGAAAGAACAGCAGTAGAAGTATGGGATGTTTTAGAAGAAGTAATAAAAGATAGACCAGTAATGTTAAATCGTGCTCCTACACTACATAGACTTGGTATTCAAGCATTTGAACCAGTATTAGTAGAAGGAAGAGCTATAAAATTACATCCACTTGTTTGTACAGCATTTAATGCCGATTTCGATGGTGACCAAATGGCAGTACATGTACCGTTATCACCAGAAGCAGTTGCAGAAACAAAAATGTTAATGCTTGCTTCAAACAACTTGCTTAATTTACAAGATGGTAAACCAATAACTGTACCATCACAAGATATGATCCTTGGAAGTTATTATTTAACTTTTGAAAGTGAAGATGAACCTGGTCAAGGTATGATATTTGCAAGTGAAGATGAAGTTATGATGGCTTATGATGAAAAAGTTATAGGAATGCATACTCCTGTTAAAGTAAGAATTTCAAAAGAAATTGATGGAGTTTTATATACAGAATTAGTTGATGTTACAGCTGGAAGATTAGTTTTTAATAGCTTTATACCTCAAGATATTGGTTTTGTAGATAGAAGTTTACCAGAAAATAAATTAAAATTAGAAATTGGTTTTGCAACTAGAAAAAAAGAATTAGGTATAATAATCGATAAATGTATATCAAAACATGGACTTGAGCTTTCAGCAAAAGTTTTAGATGATATTAAAAAATATGGATTTAAATATTCTACAAAAGCAGCTATTACAGTTTCAATTGCAGATATTGAAGTACCAAAAGAAAAACCAGAAATATTAGCAAATGCTGAAAATTCTATTGAAGTAATAATTAAAAACTTTAAACGTGGTTTAATTTCAAATGAAGAAAGATATAACGAAACAATTAAAGTTTGGTCAAAAGCAACAGAATTAATTCAACATGCTATAATGAACAATCCAAATAAATTAAATCCAATTCAAATGATGGCAAATACTGGTGCAAGGGGTAACCCAACACAAATAAGACAATTATCTGGTATTCGTGGACTTATGGCTGATACAATGGGTAAAACAATCGAATTACCTATTAAATCTTGCTTTAAAGAAGGTCTAGATGTTCTAGAATTCTTCATATCTTCACATGGTGCTAGAAAAGGTCTTGTTGATACAGCATTAAGAACAGCCGATTCAGGATATTTAACAAGAAGACTTGTTGATGTTAATCAAGATGTTATTGTTATGGAAAATGATTGCGGAACTAAACTTGGTTTAGAAGTATCAGATATCCTTGAAAGTGGAGAACCAATTGAAAAATTAGAAGAAAGAATAGAAGGTAGATATTTAGCTCAAGATATATTAGATAAAGATGGAAAAGTGTTATTTGAAAAAAATACATACGTTAATCCTGATGTATCAAAAGTAATTATAAGTACTGGAATTCAAGTAGTTAAAATACGTTCAGCTCTTACTTGTCAATCAGTAAGAGGAGTATGTTCAAAATGTTACGGTAAAAACTTAGCAACAGGTGAACCAATATCAATAGGTGAAGCAATTGGTATAATTGCAGCACAATCAATTGGTGAACCAGGAACACAGCTTACAATGAGAACTTTCCACTCTGGTGGTGTAGCTGGAGGAGATATAACTCAAGGTCTACCAAGGGTTGAAGAATTATTTGAAGCTAGAAAACCAAAAGGTGTTGCTATGGTAACAGAAATCTCTGGAACAGTTACAATTGGTGAAGTTGGAAACAATAAAGAAGTAATTGTAATAGCAGAAGATAAACATACTGAAAAATATTTAATACCATATGGTGTTATGCTTGTTGTTCGTGATGGTGATAAAGTTGAAGCTGGTGATAGAATTACTGAAGGATCTTTAAATCCACATGATATAATAAGAATAAAAGGTGATGTAGAAGTACAAAATTACCTAATCAAAGAAGTACAAAAAGTATATAGAACTCAAGGGGTTCATATTAATGATAAACATATAGAAGTAGTTGCACGTCAAATGTTAAGAAAAATACATATTGATGAAGCTGGAGATACAAATCTAGTTGTAGATAGTTCAATAGATATGACAGAATTTAATAATGAAAACAAGAGAGTTATAGAACAAGGATTAAAACCTGCAAAAGGTAAGAAAACATTACTAGGTATAACAAAAGTAGCATTACTTACAGATTCATTCTTATCAGCAGCATCATTCCAAGAGACAGCTAGAGTACTTACCGATGCAGCGATAAAAGGGAAAGTAGATAGATTAGTAGGACTTAAAGAAAATGTTATAATAGGACGTTTAATACCAGCTGGTACAGGTATTGTAGAATATGAAGAAATTGAGGTTGACACAAAAGATACAATAAAATCTCAAATGATTATAGATTACAAAAATTCTGACAAAAAAGAAGAACAAACTGAAGAAGTATAAAATAATATTAAAAAATGGATATAAAAAATTAATATTATAGTAAAAAAGGTATGTAGAATTTTCTACATACCTTTTTTATTGTTATATTAAGATATTTATTACGTATATAACAATTAGTTATTAAGATATTTTTGTGGGTTGTTAGTATAACTATATATATTTTAGTATATAATTATTAGTATTATTAATAAAGAGCAGTAATACAATTTATTTTAATGATTTTAGTTGCAAAATATAGTTAAATATATTAAAATATATATATATAATTATATTTGTTATTAAATATAATTTTAAAGAGGTGAATAATGAAAAAAATAATAGGTTTTTTAATTTTTTTAGCAATAGGTTTAATTGTAGTTTTTTATTTATGGAGTAATCCAAAAACTACTAATTTACTTGGTAATACTATATATGATTTTATAAAAGATTTATTTACAAGTGAAGTTGTAGCTTATGATAAAAATGATAAAATAAATAGTTTACAAATTGAATTATCTGATTTTTATTATAATACTTTAACAGAAGAACAAAAATATATTTATTCTTCAATAGTTCAAAGTGTAAAAAAATTAGATAACACAGTTTCACTTAAAGGATATAAAGTTGATGACAGTGAACAAGTTGCAAAAGATATAGATCTTGCAATATCAGCTTTTTTTGCTGATCATCCAGAAGTTTTTTATTTGGATAATAAATATTATGTTTCTACTAATACTAGTTTTTTAGGAAAAAGAAGAGAAATTCAATTAAAATATTTAGTAGCAAATAAAACTGAATTGAGTCAACAATTATTTAATGTTAATGATGGAATTCAAAGTTTATTATCAAAAGCTAGTGGTACAAATGGCATGGATGCAGAAATTAAAGTACATGATGCACTTATGGAAGATACAGAATATTATGAATATGAAAATATTGATGATTTACCAATTAATACACATACAATATATGGAACTCTTGTTGAGAAAAAAGCTGTTTGTGATGGCTTTTCAAAGACATTACAAATATTATTTGATAAAATACATTTACCTAGTATAATTGTTTTAGGAGCACTAGAAGATGAAGCTCATGCTTGGAATTTAGTTAAATTAGAAGATAATCAGTGGTATCAATTAGATTTTACATCGAATAAGTCTGTAAAAAACAAAGGAATCGAAGGAAATGTTTTAATTCATTCATATTTTAATATAACAACAGAAGAACTTTCTAAAACACATACTTTTGACAACAAAGATATAATACCAGTAGCTGATTCTACAAAATATAATTATTATATATATAAGAATATATATATAAGTAGTACAGAAGATTTTAGTTTGAAGTTTAAAAAAATATTAGATAATAACTTAGTACCTGGATTTGTTGAATTTAAAGTTGATCCATATTGCGGTGGTGTATCTAATTATATAGTGAGCGTATTACAAAATAATAAATATGATGAATACAGTAGTGGTAATAAAATAACATATTATAAAATTTTAAATACATATATTATTATGAAAAATAAATAATTACCTTTTTAAGGAGGAAAAAATGAATAAAAAAATAATGGATGATAAAGCAAGAAAAAAAATGGAAGGCAAATTAAATAATGTTAAAGAAAAATTAGAAGATTTTCAAGATATCATTTTAGATTTTTATGATGATCATAAAAAAGCGTTAAAAATAAGTTTAATACTTACTTTATTATTTGTAATAGGTATTATTGTGTTTTTTATAGTATATACTCCAGTTAAAGTAACATTTGAAGGTGAAGATTCTAAAGTTGTTGCAACATTAGCTACAAATTTAAATATAAAGGCTACAGCTACAGATAAAAAAGGTACTAAATATGAAATAAAATGGACTACAACAGGTGGAACGATTGATAAAGACGTTGGTGATGACATTGTTTGGTCTTTACCAGAAGAAGAAGGTACCTATAGTTTAATTGCTAATGTAGGTGAAAAGAAATTCGTAAAAAAAGTTAGTGTTTTAAAAAATGAACTTTTAGGAAATTTAATTGTTGAAAATTATGTTACTAAAGACACAGATAGTGATGGGTTAAGTGATGAATATGAAAAAAATACTTCCAAAACAAATGAAACTTTAAAAGATACTGATAATGACGGATTATATGATGGGAATGAAGTTGTATTAGGTTTAGATCCAACTCTTGAAACTTCAAAAAATGATGGTATTATTGATTTTTCAAGAACTTTAACATATACATTAAAAGATATTGAAAATGGTGTTAATGTTGTTGTAAATGGAAGTGGAAACATTGTAAATACAACTGTAGATAAATATAGTACAAAATCAATACAAGAATTAGTTCAAGTTGCAAGTGAAAATTATAACATATATAGTGAAGGAAATATTGAAAGTGCAAAAATAACTATAAGTTATAATAAAGAAAATATTATAAGTAAAGGTATAAATGAAAATAATTTATCAATATACAAAATAGTAGATTCAAATAATAATTTTGAAAAAATAGGTACTACAATAGATGTGGCAACTAGCACTTTAACGGCTGATGTAAAAGAATTAGGTAAGTTTTTCATTGCAGATTCTTCAAGAATGGTAGATAAAAGAAAAACAGAGCTTATGTTTGTAATAGATAATTCAGGTTCTATGTATTCTTCAAAAGAAATAGCAGAAAGTGCAAGTAATGATCCAGAATTTAAAAGAGTTGATTTATCAACAAATTTAATTGATAAACTAAATGGTGATTATAAATTTGCTGCTTCAAAATTTACTTTTGATAGTACAATATTAAGTTCTTTTACAGATAATAAAGAAGAAATAAAACAAAAAATTGATACTATAAAAACAGTAACAGAAAAATTTACCGGTACATATATAGGAAATGCATTAACTTTAGGTGTTAATGAATTTCCAAATGAAGTAAGTATGGATAGAAGATATATAATACTTCTTACAGATGGTAAAGATACTACTAATGTTCAAGGCTATGATAAGGATAAAATTGAAAAAGCAACTAAAATAGCTAAAGAAAAACAAATCAAAGTATTTACTATAGGTTTGGGTTCTAGTATAGATAAAGAAGTTTTATCAAAAATTTCTACAAATACAGGAGGTAAATTTTATTATACATCATCTGCTGAAATGTTAGAAAATATTTATGATATGATTGCTTCAGAGATAAATTATAATTTAATAGATATAGATCAAAATGGTATAGATGAAAATATAGTATTAAAAGATTCAGAATTTTCTACAACAAAAGATGGATTTAGTTTTGAAAATTTCTTTTCTACTAAAAATAAAAATGGTACTAGTTATGGTATGGCATTATTTTCAAAATTATATTATGAAAAAACACTTCCTACTAAATTGAGTAAAATGAGTGTTGCAAAAAGAGGAACAGAAGAAACAGTTACTGCTGATGCTTTTTCAATTACAACTGCAGTAAATAAAAGTGATTTAGTAGATTATAAATTTACTACACTTAAATTTTTAAATGAAGACTCAAAGTTACTTAGAAGTAACATTGTAGAAGATAAGTTGTTATCGTTTAAATCAGAATATAAAACTTCAATATTAAAATCAGGATTTGGAATATATAATCAAGCTTATAATTCAAAAGAAGCAAAATTTAAGTATTATGAAAATTATTTTGTGGATTTTGAATCAAAAGCACTTTTAAGTATAACAGGTTCAGATCTTGAAATGTTAAAAGCTTTAAATCGATTTGATATATTAAAATATAAAGATGATGAAATTAGTTTTGTTGATAATCCTGATACTGCTTATAAAAAATTATTAACAGATTTGGGATCAAATAAACCAGTATTATTAAAAATAAATGATAATTACACTTTACTTGCAACAAGAATATCATTTGATTTTAAAGATCCAAATAAGATGAAAATCGAGGTATATGATAACAATATTAAAAATAGAGTTAAATATATTGATGTTGAAAGAATATTAGTTAATGATAAAATTGAAGGTGCAGCAATAAATAAATATAATTATAAATTTAAATATAATAATGTTGATGTAAATCTTAAATTAAGTATTCCTAATATATCAGCTAATTTATAAATATACAAATAAATATATATATAATGAAAGTAAAGTTTTGATTTTCAATTAAAACTTTACTTTTTTATTGAATGTTTATAGTAAATTTAAATTTATAATGATAAATATTTGATTAGCAATGAGTGATATGGTATAATTAAAATATTAAATAATATTTTAAAAAATGTTAAATAAAAAAGAGGAGATGCATTAAACTTGGCAATAAAAAAACAAACCTTTATGAAGGGTGTATTAATTATAATGATTTCACAAGTCCTTATAAAATTATTAGGATTTGTATACAGAATAGTACTTACGAATTTCAAAGAGTTTGCAGATGTTGGAAATAGTTATTATGGTTCAGGATTTCAGGTATATACTTTAATCCTTGCAATTGCTACGATGGGTATTCCAAATACAATATCAAAATTAGTATCAGAAAAAATAGCGATAGGAGATAAAAGAGGTGCACATAAGATATTTAAAACAGCAATGATTTTATTTTCTTGTATAGCAGTAATATTTTCTATAATGTTATTAATTGGAGCAGGATTTATTGCTACTAATATTTTACACAATCCAGGTGTTAAATATACATTAATGTCTTTATCGCCAGCTATTATATTTGTAGCGATGTCGGCTGTTATTAGAGGTTATTTTGTTGGAATGCAAAATATGATGGAATATAGTAAAGCTCAAATTATTGAACAAATTATAAATAGTATATTTTCAATAATATTCGTTGTAATGTTACTTGGAACTACACCTGAAATAATGGCAGCTGGTTCTACTTTAGCAACTACAGTTGCAGCTTCTTCAGCCTTTTTATATTTATATATTTATTATAATAAAAATAAAAAAGATATCTGGGAAGATATAAAAAAATCTAAAAAATTTAATGTTGAATCAAGAAAAGAAATAGTAAAAAAACTTATTTCATATGTTATACCAATATCTTTTGGTAGTGTTGTAGTTGCTTTATCAGGTGTAATTGATGTAGTTACTGTAATAGAAGGATTACAAAAATATGGTTATGGAATAAGAGAAGCTAATGAAAAACTAGGCATATT
>CAZZFS010000018.1:0-30514 GCA_964653805.1 uncultured Clostridiaceae bacterium
GCATTTTATAATAATACATATATAACAAGTGCAGTAATACCAAGTAGTGTAACAAATATAGGTAACACAGCATTTGTTAATTGTACAGCCTTAACAAGCTTGACAATACCAAGTAGTGTAACAAGTATTGGAAGTTCAGCATTTAGTAGTTGCTCAGGATTAACAACTGTAACAATACCAAGTAGTGTAACAAGTTTAGGAGGTAGTTCATTTGCGGCTTGTACAAATTTAACAAGAATAAATGTAACAAAACCAGCTGGTAGCCTTCAAGGTTCACCATGGGGAGCATATACAAAAGGAACTGTGGTTTGGAATTAATTAGATGATAATAAAATAAAGTTATTAATATTATTAATTAAAATATTCATAGTTATAAGAATGAAAGTGATTTTTAAAGTCACTTTCATTTTTTTTGTTTATTGTAATTTTAAAAATGTAATATATTTTTGTCAAAATATATGTGAAAAATTGTTTTTTTTAAGATATTACTTTAATTTTTAAAAATGATATGATATAATTTGCTAGGATATAGGAATGGTTTGAGATAACATATATGTTGTTGAAAAAGTAATCACACAGGAGGTGGTAGATGAAATTCAAACTATAGAAAATATTTTTGGTAAATTAAAAAAGTTTTTAAAAGAAATAGGGCTTATTTCTTTGTTAAATATATTTATATAAAGTGAGGTGGAAAGTCGAGAAGAAGCCACTCGATAGAATATGAATAATTATAAAATAATTGAAAATATCAATCCTGAAATTTTTAGAGGATATGATATAAGAGCAGTTTATGGAGAAGATTTAAATGAAGATGTTATATATACATTAGGTTTATCTCTTGGAACATATGTAAGTAAAAAAGGTTATGATAAAATGGTAATAGGTCATGATAATAGAGCATCTTCTGTTCCTCTTAGTGAAGCTTTAATAAAAGGTATAACTGATACAGGAGTAAATGTTGTTTTTCTTGGACTTGTTACAACTCCAATGTATTATTTTGCACAAAAGCATTTAAAAATAGATCCAGGTGTTATGGTTACAGCTAGTCATAATCCAAAAGAATATAATGGCTTAAAAATGGCTTTTGATGATTTTGGTAATGCTTGTGGTCAAATGATACAAGATTTTAGAGTTTTTACTGAAAAATGTGAATTTAATAGTGGTAACGGTACAGTAGAAAATATAGATATTAGACAAGAATATTTAGATTTAATAAAAAATTCTATTAGTCTTGGTGCTAGAAAAATAAAAGCTGTTGTAGATGCTGGTAATGGTACATCTTCAATAATAATAAAAGAAATTTTTGAAATGATGGAAATAGATTATACACCAATATTTTGTGATAGTGATCCTGATTTTCCAAATCATCATCCAGACCCTAGTGTAGAAAAAAATAATGAAGCTTTAAAGAAAAAAGTTTTAGAAACAAAATCAGATATCGGTATTGGTATTGATGGAGATGGTGATAGAGTTGGTATTATAGATGAAAAAGGAAATATGTTATATATTGATTTTTACGCTATAATAATTTGGAGAGATATAATGAACAAAGTATCAAATAAAAATGCTTTATTTGATGTGAAATGCTCTAAATCATTGCCAGATGAAATAGTTAAATTAGGTGGTAATCCTGTATGTTATAGAACAGGTAATTCATATATGAAAGCTAAAATGAAACAAGAAAATTTTGCTTTTGGAAGTGAATTATCAGGACATGTATTTTTTAATGATAAATGGCCAAATATTGATGATGGGATTTATGCTGGTTTAAGATTAATTGAAATTTTATCAAAAACAGATAAAACTATTAGTGAGTTATTAGAAGGTGTAAATATATATTATTCAACTCCAGAAATAATTGTAAAATCTACAGATAGTGAAAAATTTAAAGTTATCGAAAAAATAAAAGAATATTGTTTAGAAAAAGGATATAAAGTAAATGATATTGATGGAGTAAGAGCAGAATTTTCTAATGGTTGGGCTTTAGTAAGAGCTTCAAACACAGGACCTAATATATCAGCTAGATTTGAAGGTGTTACAGAAGAGGATATGAATAAAATACAAGATGAATTTATAGTTTTTTTAAAATAAAAAATGAGTATATAATATATAATTAAAATAAATTAATTTAAATGAGGAGGTAATTTGTTTTGAAAAAAGTTATGATTATTGGTCAAGATGGGATGCTTGGTGGAGAATTATTTGAAAGGTTAAACAATGATTTAGAATATGAAGTTTATGGTACAACACTTGCAACATTAGATATCACTAATGAAATTGAAGTTTGCGATAAAATAAAAGAAATAGATCCATATTATATTATAAATTGTGCTGCATATACAAATGTTGATGGTTGTGAAACTAATTTTGAAGTAGCTAATTTAGTAAATGGTATAGCTGTTGGAAATATTGCCAAAGGTGCTAATTTTGTAAATGCAAGACTTATACAAATAAGTACAGATTATGTTTTTGATGGAAAATTACCAGTTGAAGAAGCATATACTGAAGATATGCCAACAGGGCCTGTAAGTGCTTATGGTAAAACTAAACTTTTAGGCGAACAAATGGCTAAAAAAGCAGATAAATACTATATTTTAAGAACTGCTTGGTTATATGGTAAAGGAAATAATTTTGTAAGAACAATGATTAATTTATCTAAAACTAAAGATTCGTTATCTGTTGTTGCTGATCAACATGGAAGTCCAACTTCAGTAACAACTCTTTGTGAAATAATAGAACAAATTATGATAAAAGAACCTGAATCTGGTATATATCATTCTACAAATGAAGGATTTACAACTTGGTATGAATTCGCAAAAAAAATATTTGAAATATGCAATATAAAAATACCTGTTAATCCAGTTACATCAGATGAATTTCCAACACCAACAAAAAGACCACATAACAGTAAATTATATAAGAAAAAATTAAATGGGATTGGAATATATCCAAAAAATTATATAGAAGCTCTAGAAGAGTATTTGAAAGGGGAGAATATTTAATGAAAGGAATTATTTTAGCGGGTGGAAGTGGAACAAGACTTTACCCAATAACACTTGCAGTATCAAAACAATTATTACCAGTATATGATAAACCTATGATTTATTATCCATTATCTACTTTAATGGAAGCAGGAATAAATGAAGTATTAATAATATCAACACCTATGCATATAGGAATGTTTGAAAATTTACTTGGAGATGGTAGTGAACTCGGAATGAAATTATCATATAAAATTCAAGAAAAGCCAGTAGGACTTGCTGATGCATTTATACTTGGTTCTGATTTTATAGGTAAAGATTCAGTTTCTTTAATATTAGGAGATAATATGGTTTATGGCCCAGGTCTTGGAAAAATGTTAAAAGAAGCTAGTTTGGTAACAGATGGTGGAGTTATATTTGGTTATGAAGTATCTGATCCAACATCTTATGGTGTAGTCGAAATAGATGAAGAAGGTTGTGCTATTTCTATAGAGGAAAAACCGTTAAAACCAAAATCTAATTTAGCTGTTCCAGGATTATATTTTTACGATAATTCAGTTGTTGAAATTGCTAAAAACATAAAACCTAGTGAAAGAGGCGAATTAGAAATAACAGATGTAAATAAAGTATATATGGAAAATGGTAATCTTAAAGTATTAACTCTAGGAAGAGGTTTTGCTTGGTTTGATACAGGAACACCAGATAGATTAATTGATGCAGCTGATTTTGTAAAAGCTATTGAACTTAGACAAGGTACACAAATAGCTTGTTTAGAAGAAATAGCATATCTTAATAAATGGATAAGCAAAGAACAACTTTTAGAACTTGCAAAAAAATATTCAAAAACAGAATATGGTAAATATATTAAAAAAGTGGCAGGTGAATTTTAATGGGCAAATTCAAAAAAATAGAAACTAGTATTGAAGGTGTATATGTAATAGAACCTACAGTTTTTGGAGATGATAGAGGATACTTTATGGAAACATATAGTGAAGCAGAATTTGCTGAAATAGGAATATTTAACAAATTTGTGCAAGATAATCAATCTAAATCAAAAAAAGGTGTTTTAAGAGGATTACATTTTCAAAAAGAAAATTCACAAGCAAAACTTGTTAGAGCTATAAAAGGTGAAGTTTTTGATGTAGCTGTTGATTTAAGACCCGGTAGTAAAACCTATGGTAAATGGGAAGGTGCTATTTTATCTGAAGAAAATAAAAAAATGTTTTTTGTACCAAAAGGATTTGCTCATGGATTTTTAGTATTAACAGAAGAAGCTGAATTTACATATAAATGTGATGATATATATAATGCTAAAGCTGAAGGTGGACTTGCATTTGATGATACAGATGTTGGTATAGAATGGCCTTTAGAAGATATAGGTAAAGAAAATATTTTACTTTCTGAGAAAGATTGTAAATGGCCAAAATTAAGTGAATTAAAAAACACAGATTTATTTAAAAATTTGTAAAAAATAATGAACAAAAGAGGTGCTTATTTATGCAAGAAAAAAGAAATAAAATAATAATAATTATTTTAACAATTTTAATTATCATTAGTTCAGTAATTGCTATATATTTTTATATTAAAAATAAAGAAACAAATGAATTACTTTTATTTACTGAAAAAAATTGTGAAGATAAAATATCAAATATTTCTAAACAATTAAAACAGGAAAATGCAGAAAATACTACTAATGAAGTAGCAAAATTTGTACCTTTTGATTCAACCAAGATAAAAAATGGATATAAAGATACAGTATATGAAGAAAATATAATTGAATATTCTGAGTATTTTGAATTACATTTAAGAGAAGGTAAAGTATATATTGAATTTAATAAAAAATTTGAAGGTTGGCCAGAAGCAGTAAATTATATTGAAATAAATAAAGAAATAGAATTAACAGGTTTTGATAAAAAAATAGTGTCTTGTAATATAGGGAAAACAAATTACCAAGAGATTGGAGCAGTTATTTTGTTATTTTTAATGGAAGATGGAACTGTTGAATATATTTCGTATTATAACGCTTTATTTAAGAATTCATTAAAATCTAATGGTAAAATTCAAGGACTTGAAAATATTGTGAGATTTGCAAATGGAAATTCAAAATTAACAAATAAAGAAGGCGAATTTTTTGATTCTTCAATATTTGCAATAAAAAATAATGGAGATGTTTATGTAATAGATGATATGATAAAATAACAGTAAAAAAAAACTAAAGATAGGAGTTGTTTTTATTATGAGTAATGAAAAAAGAAAAGATATTTATATAATGATATTATCAGCGTTTTTAGTTATAGTTTCAATTGTAGCAATTTTATTTTTTATAGAAAGTAGAAGTGTTAAAGAAACTTTAGTAGCAAAAGAGCAAGAATATAAATCAAATTTAGGTAATTTAAATAATGATAGTGCAACAAAAGTAGAAAATACAATAACAGAAAAAGAAGTGGAAAAAATAGTTGAAAAAAAAGTAGAAGTACCAGTATCACAAATAATAAAATTTGATAGAACAAAAGCAAAAAAAGTAAGAGAAGGTGTTATTTATGGAAATATATCAACTACAATTAATGCATCTGACCTTTGTATATCTTCAAATATAAATAAAGAAGGTGAATTTTATATAGATGAAAAAAAAGTAAATGGTTTAAATGTAAAAGTTATAGATGCCTTAGTTGGTAATTATGGAGATGGTGGAACTGGTTATGCAGTTTTATTAAAAGAAGATGGAACAGTTAGCTATATATCAGATGAAAATATACATTCTAATAATATAAGCATTACAGGAACAATTGAAGGTATAAATAATATAGTTAAAATAATATATTGTGAAACTACGGGTACAACAAATTGTGGAAGAGCTTTTATAGCTATAGATAAAGATGGATATTTTTATGATGTTATAGCTATAGCTAAGGGTCAAATAAAATAGTAAAAGAAAGATAGGGGATGTTTATATTATGAGTAATGAAAAAAGAAAAGGTATTTATATAATGGTATTATCAGCATTTTTAGTTGTAGTTTCAATTGTAGCAATTTTATTTTTTATAGAAAGTAAAAGTGTAAAGGAAACTTTAATTGCAAAAGAGCAAGAATATAAATCAAATTTAGGTAATTTAAATAATGATAGTGCAACAAAAGTAGAAAATACAATAACAGAAAAAGAAGTAGAAAAAAAAGTAGAAGTTCCTAAAACAATTGGTTTTGATAGAACAAAAGGAAAAAAAGTAAAAGATGGAGTTGTGTATGGTTCAATTATTACAGATATGGCTCTTAATCGTGCTAAAGTTGAAATCTTACCAAATGGTTCTTTAAAACAAACTACATATGATGAAAATTATAAAGTTATTTCAGAAGGTGAAGTTTCAGGTCTATCTGGTAAAGCTATTGATATAGTTACAAGTTATATAGGTGATGGTTCAGATGAATATACTATTATAATGATGGAAGATGGAACAGTTGAATATATTGGAGATACATTAGATTATAATAATAGAGATTTTAGTAAATCAAAAGGTAAAATACCCGGTTTAAATAACATAGTTAGAATTTTATGTTGTTCAACATCAGGTGTACCAAATACTGGTAGAGCAGTTATAGCTATAGATAAAGATGGTTATTTTTATGATGTTAAACAATTAATATTAGGTAGATAAAAACAGAAAAGATAAAAAATAAAGGAGAATGATAAATAATGAAAAATATATTAATTACAGGTGGAGCAGGTTTTATAGGATCAAATTTCGTAAATCACATGGTGAAAAAATATGGAGAAGAATATAATTATATTGTATATGATAAAATGACATATGCAGCAAATATGGATAATTTAAAAGAATCAGATGGTAAATATACTTTTATTAAAGGTGATATTTGCGATTTGGATAAAAACGTTGAAACTTTAAAAAAATATCATATTGATGCAGTAGTACATTTTGCAGCAGAATCACATGTAGACAATAGCATAAAAATGCCACTTACATTTGCAGAAAACAATGTTATGGGTACTAATTCATTAATAGAAGCTTGTAAACAAGTTTGGGGTGAAAACTCTTTAAATAGATTTGTACATGTTTCAACTGATGAAGTTTATGGAACATTAGGAGATGAAGGATATTTTGTTGAAACTCTACCTTTAGCACCAAATAGTCCATACAGTGCTTCAAAAGCAGGGTCTGATCTAGTTGTTAGAGCTTATTGTGAAACTTTTGGTATGAATGTTTGTATAACTAGATGTTCAAATAATTATGGACCAAATCAACATGAAGAAAAATTAATACCATTTATGATAAAAAAAGCAAAAGCAGGCGAAAATTTACCTGTATACGGTAATGGTAAAAATGTTAGAGATTGGTTATTTGTTACTGACCATTGTATAGCAATTGATACTGTTTTACATAAAGGAAGAAAAGGCGGAGTATACAATGTTGGTGGAAATAATGAAAAAACTAATTTAGAAATAGTAAAAACTATATTAAAACAAATGGGTAAAAGTGAAGATTTAATATCATTTGTAGAAGATAGAAAAGGACATGATTATAGATATGCAATAGATTCTTCTAAAATAAAAAGAGAACTTGGTTGGGAACCTTCTGTTACTGTAGAAGAAGGTCTTAGAAAAACTATTGAATGGTATACTAGATTAGAATATTAAAGTTATTTGAAAATATGAAGATAAAATAAAAACAATTAAAATAAATTTAAAGTTAAATCAAAAATTAACAATATAAATATATACTGTATATATATTTAAGAAGGGGCTAGCAATATGGGATTTATGAAAAAAAATAAATTATTAATAATTTTAATAATAGGTATCTATGTATCTATTTTATTATTAAATGTATATTCTGCTATGGCACCGGATGAATATAATTATAGTCATATATATAATACAGATCAGAAAATAAAATCTTTTAGTGATATAGGTATTTCTATGAAAGAATTATACATGACATGGACAGGAAGAATTCCTGTTCATGCTATGATATCATTGTTTTTATATGTAGGGATACCTTTTTATAATGCATTAAATCCTGCTATATTTATATTGTTTTTAATTTTTATAATTAAAAATGCAACAAAAGATTTTAAAATGATATATTTACCTATATTATTTGCTTTATTATTATATGGTACAAATGCTTTTGGTGAAGATTTTATTTGGTTATCAGGTAGTTTAAATTATTTGTGGACTTCGTGTGCTATGTTAATATATATTTATTATTTATATAATTATATATTAGAGGATAAAAAAATAAATAGTACTGGTTTAGTAGCAATAACAATTTTGGGATTTTTAGTTGGTTTTTCACAAGAGGTTATAGCTTTTATAACAGGAGCATCAATAATTGTTTTGGTTTTTGCAAATATAAAAAAAATATTTAAATTTACTAATCGTAAAAAAATAATTATAATATCTATGATAATTGCTTTTGGAATAGGAGCTATGTTTTTAATATTTGCACCAGGTAATTTTTGTAGATTAGAAACTTCTGGACGAAAATTAGAAATATTAAATATTTTAAAACGATTTTATTGGATAAAAGAATTAATTATTTTTTATATTATAACTTTAATTACTAATATATTTATAGATAAAAAAAATAAAAATTACAGTAAGGATAATCCTTATAAAAAAGGATTTTTAAAACAATTTATTTATTATTTTTTGCCGATTATCATAGCTTTGATTCCAATGTTAATAATTTCGGAATTTACTGATAGAGTTATGCTACCATATGTTTCATATATACTAGTTGCCGTTATATTTAATTTAAATTATATCTTTAAATATTTAAAAACAATAAAATATGAAAAAATTATTGTAACTAGTATTACTATATTATTTGTGATTATTTGTTTAATAAAAATAGTTCCTAGTATATATTTTTCATATAAATATATTGAACCAATTAAACAAAAAAATATTGAACAATTAAAAATAGCAAAAGAAAAAGGGCAAAAAGAAGTGGTTGTTTCTAAATTCATTGATAATAATAAAGTAGTGGATTCAAAAATAACTGTGTTTTTCTTTCCTAGTGTAATATCAAAGGATATCATTAATTATTATATGGCTAAATATTATGAAGTTGAAAAAATACAAGCTGTTGAAGATAATAACTGTATTATAGAAATTACATTAAGTGAAGAATCAACTGTTGCACCATATGATATAATAGATAAAAACACAAAAGAAAAAATTGGAGAAAGAATTTTAAATACACCTTATCCAAGGGGGAATGATATTGTAAATAAAGAAATTATATTTGTAATTCCAAGAGATAAAGTAGGAGAATACTTAGTATATTTACCTGAAAATATAAAAAATAAAATCACAAAATGTGTTGTTAAAAATATAGATGAGATAAAAAATGTTTCAATAGATGAAATTGTATATTAAATAAAGGGTGAAAAAATGTTAAAAAATGAAATTGATACGATAGATAATAATTATAATTCAAATAAGATAAATTGTTTTTTTGAAAAAAGTGTAACTATTTTAGTTATTATAATAACTTTTGGAATAGCTTGTTTATCTACTTTTTTATCAGCTCATTTTATAAATTTATATAATCAATCATGTGAGAGTATAAGGTATAAATTTGACAATGTATTTATAAACATTTTAGTGGTTTTAGTTACATTAGGTATAATGTATTTTATATATAATAAAGTGTTAAAAAAAATAAAAGAAAAACATTTATTAATATTTGTTTTGTTATTTACATTTATTATAGGCATAACTTGGGTTTTAATTTCTAAAACACCTGTTAAAGCTGATCAAAAAATAGTATCTATTGTAGCAACAGAATTTTTGGCTAATGATTTTCGTACTTTTGAAAATGGAGGATATATGTCATATCATCCATTGCAAATTGGTATAATATTTTTTGTAGAGTTAGTATATAAAATATTTGGGGCAAATCCTTTATGTTTTCAAATTTTAAATGTTTTTTTTACAGTTGGTTGTATATATTTTTTATATAAAATTTGTGATAATATATTTAAAAACGAATTAGTAAATAAAATATTGTTGATTATTTTAATGTTTTTTTTTCATCTTACATTATTAAATGTATATGTATATGGAAATTTAGTTGGACTATTTTTTAGCTTTATAGCAATATATTATACTTTAAAATATATTGAAAAAAGGAAATTATATTATCTTTTAATTGTAGCATTAACAATAACTATAGCTATTGTTTTAAAAAGTAATTATCAAGTTTTTTTAATTGGTATGATTTTAACTTTAATAATGGATTTTATTAAAGAAAAGAAAAAAACAAATTTATTTGGAATGATAATTATTTTATTAATGGTTGGGTTTTCAAATAGTGTTATTGTAAAAATAATGGAAGCTAGACTTGGAAAAGAAGTTCAAAATGGAATACCAATGATTTCATATATATATATGGGTTTAAATGATCCAAAAGGGTTAAGTGCTGGTTGGTATAATGGTGATCCTGATGTAGATGTTGAAAAAAATCTATTTATAAATAATTTTGATACAAAAAAAACTAGTGATGTAACAAAATTAAAATTAAAAATTAGAATAAAAGAGATGATTTTAAATCCAGTAAAAACAACATTATTTTTTGGAGATAAAATTTCATCTACATGGTTAGAACCTGCTTTTCAAATGATATATATAAATAAACCTTTAGAAGAATATGAAAGTGTAAAAAATTATGTAGATAATAATAAATTTTTAATTAGCTTTTATGATGGTAATATAAATAAAATGGTAACTTATTATTTTGATGCTATTGAAATAATAATATTTGGTTCAGCTTGTTTTTATTTGTTTAAAAATAAAAATAACATGAATTATAAAAATGGATTGCTAATATTAATATTTTTAGGTGGTTTTGTTTTTCATATTATATGGGAAACAAAATCAAGTTATGTTGTAATATATTATATATTGTTGCTACCATATAGTGCATTAGGATTAGAAATTATTTTTAAAAATATTAATGAAAATAATAAATTAGAAAAAATAAAAAAGTGTTTTTGGAAAAATCGGGGGTAAATAAAATGGCTAAAATATCGGTTATAGTTTCTTGTTATAACGAAGAAGAATCGCTACCTCTTTTCTATGAAGAAATAGAAAGAGTTGCTAATGAAGATTTTAAAGGTATAGATTTTGAATATATTTTTGTAAATGATGGTTCAAAAGATAAAACTTTAAATATTTTAAGAGAACTGAGTCAAAATGATTCAAAAGTAAGATATATATCTTTTTCTAGAAATTTCGGTAAAGAAGCAGCTATGTTTGCAGGTCTTGAAGCAAGTACAGGCGACTATGTAACTTTAATGGATGCTGATCTTCAAGATCCACCTTCACTTTTGAAAAAAATGTATGATTTATTATTAAGTGATGATGAAATAGATTCTGTAGGTACTAGACGTGTTACAAGAAAAGGTGAGCCAGCTATAAGAAGTTTTTTTGCAAGAATGTTTTATAGAATAATAAATAAAATATCAGATATTGAAATGGTTGATGGTGCAAGAGATTATAGATTAATGACAAGACAAGTAGTTGATTCTATAGTAGAATTAAAAGAATATAATAGATATTCAAAAGGTTTATTTACTTTTGTTGGATATAATACTAAATGGGTAGAATATGAAAATGTTGAAAGAGTTGCAGGTGAAACAAAATGGTCTTTTTGGAAACTATTTAAATATGCAATGGAAGGAATAACAGCTTTTTCTATATTACCTTTAGTACTTTCCTCTGTAATTGGATTAATTTTTTGTTTGATAGCTTTTGTTTTAATATTAGTTATAGTAATAAAAACTTTTGTATATGGTGATCCAACAGAGGGATGGCCTTCTATGGTTTGTATAATGTTCTTTATAGGTGGAATACAATTATTTTCACTTGGTATTATAGGACAATATTTAGCAAAAACATATTTAGAAGTAAAAGATAGACCAATTTACATAATAAAAGAAGATGAAAATAGCAAAAAATAAATTATTAAGAAATATTAATGGGAAATTAACATATAAGTTTGGAGGGAATATGGATATAGTTGCTAAAAGTATAAGTATGATTAAAAAATATAAAGAAATTATATTATATTTAATATTTGGAGTTTTAACAACTATAGTAAATATTTTAACATATATAATTTTTGCAAAAGTATTTAATTTTGATTATTTAATAAGTAATCTAATAGCATGGATAGTATCTGTGTTATTTGCATATATAACAAATAAACTTTATGTGTTTGAAAGTGAAAATAACGAGAAAAAAATGATAATTTTTGAAATAATATCATTTTTTAGTTTTAGAGTGTTATCTGGTTTAATAGATATGACTTTCATGTATTTATTTGTAAGTATTCTTGCATTCAACGATTCCTTAATGAAAATAATAACAAATGTAATAGTTGTTATTTTAAATTATATATTTAGTAAATTATTTATATTTAATAAAAAAGATAAAAGTGGTGGTAAAATTGAAAAGTAAAATAAGTAAAGATTTATTAGTAAAAAATAAAAACAAAATAATATTTTGGAGTATAGTTGTTTGTTTAACTATATTTGCTTGTTATCCATATTTAAATCATTTAACTTTATGGGGGCATGACATGTCATTTCATTTAAATAGAATTATTGGGATATCTGATGGTATTAAATCAGGTAATTTTCCTGTGTACATAAATTCTAGTTTAGTTGATGGTATGGGATATAGCACTTCTATATTTTATCCGGAAATATTTTTGTATATTCCAGCAATACTTAATGTGATTGGTTTAGGTATAGGGGTATCATATAAGTTATTTATAATATCAATTACGTTTTTTACATTTTTATCTATGTACTATGCAATAAATAAAATATTTGGTAAAAAAGAAATGGCAATAATAGCTAGTTTATTATATACATTTTCATTATATAGATTAGAAGATGTATTTGTAAGAGCTGCACTTGGAGAAATATTAGCATTTGTATTTTTACCAATTGTTATATTAGGTATTTATGAACTATTATTTGGGGATAAAAATAAATGGTATATATTAGCACTTGGATTATTTGGATTATCTTGCTCACATATAATATCAATATTTTTAGCTGTTTTATTAATAATAGTTTTATGTGTATTTAATATAAAATCATTATTAAATGATAAAGTAAGAATAAAGAAAATTTTAATATGTGGAGCTTTTTCACTTATTTTATGTTGTAATATGTATTTGCCAATGTTGGAACAAATATTAGACACACCATATAGATTTAGTGTAGGTAAAAGTGCATATGATTTAAGTGATAACATGGCGAGTATTACAAGTATATTTGAAAATAATCTAGATTCAAGTACTTTGTTAAATTCAAAAGAAAATTTAGCTGGTACAGATAGAATGAATTACGGAATAGGTTTGATTTTAATAATACTACCAATATGTATAATTTTTTTAAAAAGAGAAAAACAAGATTTAAAAAGAAAATTTATTAATCAATTAATATTAATTGGATTTTTCTTGATTTTTGCAATTACTGAGTTTTTTCAGTGGAAGTATTTTGGATTTATGAGTGTAATTCAATTTCCTTGGAGATTAAATTTAATAAGTACTTTAGTGTTAAGTATCTCTGCTGCTTACGTAGCATATAATTTATTAGATAGTAGTAAATTATCAAAATATAGTAAAGAAATTTTCTTTGTATTTTCGTTATTAATAATATATAATGCAGGAATACAATTACAAAATAGTGGATATAAAGTGGATGCTTTTGAATATAATGAATTGATTGAAGATTTACCAATTGGAGCAGGAGAATATTTACCGATTCAGTTTAAATTTGATAAAAATATACTTTATACGGAAATTAATATATTTGATGTAGAAAAAGAAGTTATGTATCCTTATGTTAAAAATGGAAATGAATTAGATTTTTCATATAATGAAAGTAATAAAAGTAATAGTGGAATAATAGTAGTTCCAATTACCTACTATAAAGGATATAGAGCATATATTATTGATGGTAATAATATAAAAACCGAGTTAGCAGTTTTAGAGAGTAAAACTGGAACTGTTGAAGTAAACAATAGCAATCAAAAAACAGGAATTATACATATTGAATATAAGATGACAAATATTCAATTATGTTCATATATAATAACAATAATATCTTTAATAGGGATATTTATTATAAGAAAAAAAATAACAAAAAAAATGAAAAAACATATTAAATTATTGTAAAGTAATAACTTGAAATATTAAGTTATTAATGGTATAATTATTTAGATTAATATGAAATGGAAAGGAGAGCATAATATTATAGTTAAATAGCAATTATTAATTATAAATTATGCAATAAAATATGGAATTTATTAAGACTTTAGTTAAAAATAGAAGATTAGTTTGGCAATTAGGAAAAAATGATTTTAAAAATAGATTTGCAAATACAAGTTTAGGAGCTTTATGGGGATTTTTATCACCATTTGTGTTTATGATAACTTATGTAATAGTTTTTCAATATATATTAAAAACAGGTAGTGCAGGTAATGATCCTTATGTAGTTTGGTTTTTACCTGGAATGTCTATGTGGATGTTTTTAAGTGATAGTATACTTAGTGCTAGTGGTTCAATAACTAATTATAGTTATTTAGTAAAAAAAGTGGTGTTTCCAATAGATATAATACCGGTAATATCACTTGCAGCTTCTAGTATAATATCAATGTTTTTATTTTTAATATCAATAATTGTATGTATAGTATTTGGTTATATACCAAATGTATTAATGCTTGTATATATGTTATTTGCTTCTGTATTTTTTATAATAGGATTTACAAGATTTACATCAGCTATTACTACATTAGTACCAGATTTTTCACAATTATTAGGTATATTTATGCAACTTATGTTTTGGTTTACACCAATAATATGGAATTTAACAATGGTTGATCAAATGGCAGGTGGAATAGTTTCAAAAATATTTAGATGTTTACCATTTACATATTTAGTTACAGGATTTAGACAAGTGTTTATAGATGGAAATATTGTTACTGAATATCATGGTGTTTATACTATAGTATTTTGGGCAATATCAATATTTATATTCTTTTGGGGTAACTATGTGTTTAAAAAGAATAAAAAAGATTTCGCAGATGTATTATAGGAGTTTATATGGAAAAAATAGATATATTACTTGCAACATATAATGGAGAAAAATATATAAAAGAACAAATAGATAGTGTTTTAAATCAATCATATTCTAATTTTAACTTAATTATATCTGATGATGCGTCATCAGATAGTACAGTTGAAATATTAAAAGAATATGAAAAAAAAGATGAAAGAATAAAATTAATTGTTCAAAAAGAAAATTTAGGATATATAAAAAACTTTGAATATTTATTAACGCAAGTAAATTCTAAATATTATATGTTTTCAGATCAAGATGATTTTTGGGTTAAGGATAAAGTTTTAAAATCATATAATAAATTAGTAAATGAAAATTTAGATTTAGTATTTTGTGATTTAGAAATTGTTGATGAAAATTTAAACAAAATAAATGAATCAATGATGAAATATTTAAAAGTAGATAAAAGAATAAAAAAATATAATGATTATAGATTATTATATTTAGATAATTGTGTTCCAGGATGTACTATTATATCTAAAAGTGAATTTTTAGATTTAATATTCCCGCTACCTAACACTACTAAATATTTAATACATGATTATTGGATAGCTTTAGTTATTTCGATAAATGGTAAATTTGGATATATAGATGAACCTTTAATAAAATATAGACAACATGGAAATAACCAGATTGGAACAGATAAAATTTCAACTAAGTTTGAAAAGTTTTCTATGGTTAGAGATTTATTTATAAAAGTTAAAATAGAAAGATTTAGTGCGTTTGTTAATAATGATAAAGTTTTTAATGATGCGTTAAAAAAATTAAATAAAGAGGCTTTAGATTATTTTAATAATATAAAAGATAAAAAATATATTAATTTAAAAGGATTAAAAACTTTTCATAAAATATATAAAATAGAAAAAATAGGTAAATATATAATGTTTTTTGTTATTATGAATTTACCAATTTTAGCAAATATTGCATTTAATATAAGATATGGGATATTAAAAATAATAGGTAAAAGATAATTATAAATAAGTTAAAAAATAAATAATAATTTAAAAAGGAGAGTTACTATAAAATGAGTGAAAATGTTGTAATAGTAAATAATTTAAACAAAGAATATAAAATGTTTGCAAGAAAAAAAGATAGACTTCTTGAGACTGTTTTTCCATGGTATAAAAAACATAGTGTTTTCAAAGCTATGAATAATATAAATCTAGAATTGAAAAAAGGTGAGGTTTTAGGTATACTTGGTAAAAATGGTTCTGGTAAATCTACATTGTTAAAAATGATAACAGGTGTAGTAACTCCAACAAGTGGTGAATTACAAGTTAAAGGTAAGATAAGTTCATTATTAGAATTAGGTACAGCTTTTAACATGGAACTTACAGGTATTGAAAATATTTATCAAAATGGACAAGTTATGGGTCTTACAAATGATGAAATAAAAGCAAAGGAAAAAGAAATAATAGATTTTGCTGATATAGGTGATCATTTATTTCAACCAGTTAAAACTTATTCATCAGGTATGTTTGCAAGACTTGCTTTTGCATGTGCTATAAATGTAGAACCTGATATTTTAATTGTGGATGAAGTCTTATCTGTTGGTGATATGGCATTCCAATTAAAATGTTTCAAAAAAATGGAACAATTTAAGAAATCTGGTAAAACTATTATATTTGTAACTCATAATATTGGAGATGTTCTAAAAAATTGTACAAGAACAATTATATTATCTGATGGTAGAAAAATATTTGATGGTGATGTGAAAAATGGAGTAGAAAAATATAAAAAAATAATAGTTGGTTTAGATGATAAAGAATCGAAAGAACAGATATTAACAGATGATGAAGAATTAAGTAAAAATAAAAATTATAAAAAAGAAAAAGCTTTAAATGATAAATCAAGTTGGAAAAAACATTTTAATGAAAATCCTAATATAATAGATTATGGTAATGGTGATGCTGAAGTAATAGATTATGGAGTTTTTGATGAAGAAGATAATGTATTATCTGTAATAGAAAATGATAAAGTTGTAGTTCTAAAATCAAAAGTTAAATTTAATAAAGATGTAAATGATCCTATATTTACTATGACTGTTAAAGATTTTAATGGTGTTGATATGTGTGGAAATAATACTTTAATAGAAAAAGTTTATACTGGTAAATTTAAAAAAGGTGATATAGTTGTAACTGAATTTAAACAAATAATACCAATTACACCTGGTAAATACACATTATCTTTTAGTTGTACACATTTTAAATCAAATGGAGAATTAGAGGTTTTAAATAGAAAATACGATGCATTATTAACAGAAGTTTTAACTACTAAAGAGTGTGTTGGCCTTGCTAAAATTGATTCAGAAATTATTGTAAATAAAATAAATTAATAATCCATTAATATATAAAGGGGTTGAATGTATGAAAAAAAGAATACACATAAGTATTGGTATTGCTGTAACATTATTGATAATTATTTGTTCATTTATTTATTTAAAGTATTTAAATGGAATAGAATTAATACAATTAAGTCCACAAACAGATTCTCAAATGATGGGATATATAATAAAAACAAAAAATAATAAGGTAATAGTTATAGATGGTGGTACAAAAGGTGATAGTGATAATTTATCTAAATATTTAAAAAATTATGGCGGTAAAGTGGATTATTGGTTTTTAACACATCCTCATAAAGATCATGTTGGAGCTTTTGAAAATATAATAAAAGCTAATGAAATCAAAGTTGATAATATATATTTAAGTATTAATGATTTAAATTATATAACTATTAATGAACCAAAAAGATTAGAAGATGCTAAGGATTTATATGAAGTTTTAAATCTTGAATCTGTAAATTTTAAAATAAAGAATATTAATGTAAATGATGTTGTTAATATAGATAATATTAAAATTGATGTACTTGGAATAAAAAATCCTGAAATAACAATAAATGCTGGGAATAATTCAAGTATGGTTTTAAAGTTTAGTGTAAATGATAAAAGCATATTGTTTTTGGCCGATACTGGAATACAAAGTGGTGAAAAATTAATAAAAAACGAAAAAGAAAAATTAAAAAGTGATTATGTTCAAATGGCACACCATGGTCAATCTGGTGTTAATGAAGAAGTATACAAAACAATTAAACCTAAATATTGTTTATGGCCAACTCCTTCATGGCTTTGGAATAATGATAGTAATTCACAAGACATTAAAATTGAAGAAGTAAAAAGTTGGATGAGTAAATTAAATATTGAAAAAAACTATATAGCTAAAGATGGAGACATTAAAATAAGGATATGGTAGTTAGGAGAATTTATGAAACTTAATTTAGAATATTATAAATCAGATTTATTATATGATAAAACAGTAACAATTGAAGAAGAAAATAAAATTTTGAATTGTATTAATAATTATGAAGAAAAAGATTACTATAAAATATTAGAAGCTGATGATTTTGTTAATGCTAGAATAGCATTAACAAATGATTCTAATAATTCTATAAAATGGTATGATTTTAAAAAAGATTCTAATATATTGCACATAAATATGGGTTTTGGTGAAATCACAAGAGAATTATGTGAAAAATCAAATAAAGTTACTGCAATTGAGCCAATTAAAGCAAGAGCAGAAGCTATGGGAAAAAGATTTAAAGATATTGATAATTTAGAAGTAATATCTGCAAATATTTTTGATGTTAATTTTAAAGAAAAATTTGATTATGTGATTTTTTATGGAAGTCTTGAAAATTCAGATATATTATTTGAAAAAGATGAACAATCAATAGAAGATAATTTAAATTCAGCAGAAAAATTAATTAATTATGTTAAGAAATTAGTAAAAGATAATGGTAATATTATAATTTTAACAAATAATAAATTTGGAGTTAAAAATTTTACTGGTATTACTGAAAATATTGATGAATTACCATATGATTCGATTTTAGGTAATTGTAAATTATATAGTAAAAATGATTTACAAAACATTTTAAAAAATTCAGGATTAAATAATTATAAATTTTACTATATGTTGCCAGATTATAAATTAACTAATGTTATATTTTCTGATGATTATATACCAAAAGAAAATGACACAAAAATAATATATAATAACTATTGTAACGAAAGAAGTTTAATTGCTTTTAATGAAGTTAATTTGCTAAAAGAAGTTACAAAAGATAATAAGTTTGATTTTTTTTGCAATTCTTTTTTTATTGATATATCAATAAATGAAAAAGAAAAAAGTATTAATCCTAAATTTATAAGTTATAATAATATGAGAAAAAAAGATTTTAAACTTATTACAAAACTATATAATAATGTAGTTGTAAAAGAAGTTAAAAGTGATGAATCTATTAATCATCTAAATAATATATCAAAAAATATAGATATGTTAAAAAAACATAAATTTAACATTATAGATTCATATAAAGATAATAAAATTTATAGCAAATTTGTTGAATCAAATACATATGATAAGGAATTGTTAAAATATATTGATACAAATCAAATAGATAGTTTTTTTAATTCTATAGAAAATTGGTATGTATATATTAAAGAAAATTTAAAAACTGAAAAGTATAGTGATGGAAAATTTAAACAAAATATTTTCACAAAACAAAATGTTGATATAAGTGATGAATTATTATTACAAATGCAATTTGTAGAGAATGGTTTTATTGATTTGGTGTTTGAAAATACATTTTTTATTGATGAAAAGTTTGTGTTTTTTGATCAAGAATGGTATTTTCAAAATGTACCAGTTGAATATATATTATATAGAGCTTTAAACAATCTATATTCATATAATTCAAATATAGAAAAAGTAATACCAATTCATAAGAGTTTTGAAAAATTTAATATTGATAAATATATTGAAAAATTTAATAATTTAGAAAAAAACTTTCAAAATTATGTTATTGATGAATTTTCACATAAATTATATAATGATTCCAATAGAAGAAGTTTAGAATTATATATTGAAAATATAAAACAAGAGGGCATAAAAAAATTACAAGAAGAAAAGATAAAATCTGAAGAAGTTATACAAGAATTTATTAACTTTAAAGAAGAAAGTAATAATAAATTTAATAATTTAAAAGAAGAAACAGATAAAAAAATTCAAGAATTAAATGATGAATTACAGTTTATATATAATTCAAGAACTTGGAAGTATACAGAAATATTTAGAAAGAAGAATAGGTGATTTAATTTGGGGAATAACACAATAAAAAGAATTATTACGAGTTTAAAAAGAAATGGATTTAAAAATACTATTATTAGAGGTTATGAAAAACTTTTCAAAAAATTTTTTAATCAAGCAGAAGTGAAATTTGAAAAACAAGAGCAAGAAAATTTTTTAACTTGGATTAAAGAAAATGAACCAAATGATAATGAATTAGAAAATCAAAGAAAACATAAATTTGAATATAATCCGAAAATAAGTATAATAGTACCAATGTATAACACAAAAGAACGATATTTAAAAGAACTAGTAGATTCTATAAATGAACAAACATATACTAATTGGGAATTATGTTTAGGTGATGGTAGTAAAGAAAAACTTGAATATATAGATTCTATTATAGATAATAATACAAAAATAAAATACAAATTTTTAAATGAAAATAAAGGTATATCAGGCAATTCAAATGCTGCATTAGAGTTAGCAACAGGTGATTATATAGCATTACTTGATCATGATGACATATTACCAGCATTTTCGTTGTATGAAATTTTAAAAGTAATAAATGAAGACAAAGAAGCAGAATTTATTTATACAGATGAAGATAAATTAATGGAATATAAAGAAAATAGATTAGGACCGCATTTCAAACCTGGTTATGGTCCAGATACTCTTAGAAGTTATAATTACATTTGTCATTTTAGTATATTTAAAAAAAGTTTAATGGATAGACTAGTTGGATTTAATAGTGAATTTGATGGTAGCCAAGATTATGATTTAATATTAAGGGCAACAGAACAATCTAATAGAGTATTGCATATATCTAAAGTTTTGTATCACTGGAGAATGAATGAAGATTCAGTAGCTCTTAATTCAGCTGCAAAACCTTATGCATATGAAGCAGCAAAAAGAGCAATAAAAGCAAGTTTAAAAAGACAAAATATAGAAGGCGAAGTTTTAGATTCTAAAATAATGGGATTATATAGAATTAAATATAAAGTGCATGGTAATCCAAAAGTATCTATAATAATACCAAATAAAGATCATATAAAAGAATTAAAAAATTGTTTGAATTCAATAGAAAAATCAAGTTATAAAAATTATGAGATTTTGATTATTGAAAATAATAGTGAAGATAGTAAAACTTTTGAATATTATGAAACATTAAAAGAAAATGAAAAAATTAAAATATTAAATTACATATATAAAGAAAATGAAACTTTTAATTATTCTAAATTAAATAATTATGGTGTATCTAATGCAATAGGAGAATTTATAGTTTTATTAAATAATGATATAGAAATAATTTCTGATGAATGGTTAGAAGAGATGTTAGGGATTTGTCAAAGATCAGATGTTGGTGCTGTTGGAGCAAAATTATTTTATCCAGATAGTAAAATACAACATGCTGGGGTTGTATTGGGGCTTACAGGTACAGCAGGTCATGTTAATCATTTAATGGGTAAAGATGAACTAGGTTATATGGGAAGAATAATGATTCAACAAAATTTTAATGCAGTAACAGGTGCTATGCTTATGGTAAGCAAAGAAAATTATATTAAAGTAGGAAAACTCGATGAAGATTTTGCAGTTGCTTATAATGATATAGATTTTTGTTTAAAATTAAGAGAAATAGGTAAAGTTAATGTATATGATTCTTATGTTGAAGCTATACATTATGAATCTAGAACTCGTGGTTATGAAGATACCGAAGAAAAAAAACAAAGATTAGAAACAGAATCTGAAAAATTAAAAAACAAATGGAAAAAATATTTTGAAAAAGAAGACGAATATTTTAATATCAATTTTAGACATGATGTATCTAGAATTAGTATAAAAATAAATGAAGAAAGGAAAAAAATATAATTTATATATTTTTATAGAAAAAAATGAAAAATAAAGCTTTAATATTATTAATTTTTTGTATAACTTTACTTACTATAATTTTTTTTAGTTATGATGTTATAATAACATATGATTCATCACATTATTTGTGGCTTACTAATATGTTAACAGAAAATGGTTCATTTGCTAATTGGGATATAGCTAGAGGAATTGTATTTCCTTTGTTAATATTTATAACAAACACATTATTAGGGTATAATCCTAATGCATTATTGATATGTATGTATATTTTTTATTTATTAATGGTATATGTTTGTTATTTAATATATAAAGAAATAATGATGAATAAAAAAAAATCCACGAATTATAATATAATTCAAATAATATTATTTGTAGTTTTAATATTATTAAATCCAATAGTTTTTGGATATTATCATACTTTATTAACTGAATTTGTTGCAACTACAATATCTATTTTAATGTGTTATTTATCATGGAAATGGATAGATAATACTTTTCAAAAGAATAAGAAAAAATATATTATGTTTAATATTATTTTTTGCTTTTTTACAATGATTTCTTGGAATTTAAAACAACCATATGTAACGATAACTTTATTACCTTTATTTGTAGCAACTATTATATCAATAATAAAAGATAGATCAAAATATAATGTGATATCAAAATTGATTACAAATTGTATTTGCATAATCGGATTGGTTTTTAGTATAATATTGTGGAATAAAATTTTAGTTTTAAATAATGTTAATTTTAAAGATGATAGATCTTCTTCAAGTTTTTTTAGTAAAATGATAATTGAAGGTATATCTAATTATAATAGAGAATTTGATGAATCTGAATATCAATTGGAACAAATAAAGAAAAATGAAAAAATATCTGGAAATGATAAAACAAAAATTTATAGTGTTTTAAATCAGTCATCAAATGAATATAAAAATTTCATAATATTAAAACAAACTAATTTAAATAGTAAAGATATGTATGAAATATTATTTTTAAAAGAAAAGGATCTTTCTACAGGTGAAGCAATTAAATTTACGTTAAAAACATTGATTGAAAAACCTATATTTTTATTGGAAGGTTATGTATCAAACTATCTTGCAATTATAAATATATATAAAATTAATTTTGAATCTGGAAAAATCATAGTTGTTAAAGAATTTGAATTAGCTAATTCTAGCGAAAATAAGGCAATTGCGTATAGAACTTATAATACGGGATTAAAAAGTACATTTTCATTTCCTGAAGAATACGAAAAATATGCAAAACCTTATGAAAATGAAATAAGACCTGTTGGTATTTTTAATTTTTATATGCAAAAAACGCAAAAAATTTCTAATGTAGTATTCCAGTTTTCATTATTAATATTGCCAATACTATTAATAATTTCATTAGTGAAATTTTTTAAAAGTTCAAAAAAATATAATGATGAATATATAAAAATATTAAATTTAATTATAATACTATACTCATATAGTTTTATGCATATAGTATGTCATATTATACTTGGTTCTAGTATAGATAGATATGCAGTTCCAGCTTATATAACAACAATAATTGGAATGTTTTTAGATTTTTATCTAATTAAAAATAAAAAGAATTTAAAAATAAAAAAAATTAAGGAGGGGAAATATGAAAAAGTGTGATATTATAATACCTATTTATAACTCACCAGAATGGCTTAAATTATGTGTATATGCTTTATTTAAAAATACACCTGAAGAATATATAAATAAGGTTATTTTAATGAATGATAATTCTAATGAAATGACATTTAATTGTTTAGAAAATTTAAAAATAAAATATGGTGATAAAATTATAATTAAAACGAATAAAGAAAATTTAGGTTTTGTAAAAAATGTAAATGCGGGGTTAGAATTATCAGATGCCGAAACAATTTTACTTTTAAATACTGATTGTTTAATTGCCAAAAACACAATACCAAAATTAATAGATCATTTAGAAAAAGATAACAAAATAGGTTTAATATGCCCTGTTTCAAGTAATGCGGCTAATTTAACTTTTGAAATGTTTGAAGGTTATAGTTATATTCAAATGGATGAATTATTAGAAGAAAAATTTAAAGGAATTAATTTTGATGCTTGTACTGTTGTTGGTAATTGTTTAATGATTACAAGAGAATGTATAAATTCTGTTGGTAAATTAGATGAAATATATGGTATGGGATATGGAGAAGAAACTGATTATCAGTTTAAGTCTGAATCAAAAGGTTTTTCAGCAAAGGTTGCTATAGATACATATGTATATCATAAATCTGAAGTTTCATTTGGAACAAGTGAAGAAAAGCAAAAAAAATTAAATCAAAATAGAAAAATATTTTTTGATAGATGGGGCGATGCTTATAATGAAAAAATGGAAAAATATTGCTTAAATGATCCTATAAAATATATTAATGAAAATATTGATAAAAGTAAGTTAAAAGTAATAAAACCAGAAATTTTATTCTTTTTACCCGATATTCATCAAAGAGCCGGGGGAGTTCATGTTGTTATTGATATAGTAAATTATTTAAATATTAATGGTAAATATGCAAGTATATTGACAGAGAGAATTCATAAATATGATGAAATAATGTGTTTTAATCCATGTTTTATGAAAAACATTGTCAATATAAAACCAAAATGTATCGTTGGTACTATTTATCCTACAATTTTTTACTGTGAAACTATAGCTAAAATAAATAACATCCCATGTGTTAATTTTATGCAAGGATATGAGCCTTGTTTTGATAATGGTGAAATATACAGTTGGGCAGAACTTGCTTGCAGAAGTAGTCAAAATATATTGGCTATATCAGATTTTTTGAAAAATAAATGTTTAGATAATTTTAATAAAGATGCTTATGTTATACCAAATGGATTAAATGTAGATTTATTGTATAATAAGAATAAAATTACAAATAAAAAGAAAAATATAACTATGTCATTTAGAGATAATTTCTTTAAAGGTGATTTTACTCTTGTAGAGATATTAAAAAAACTCACTTTAAAAGATTATGATATAGAAATAAATATAATTTATTTACGTGAAATTATGTTTCCAATAAATAATAATAAGAATATAAAAATAAATAAATACAAAGGACCTTTAAAAAGAGAAAAAATATTTGAAATAATGACAAAAACAGATATATTTATAGATGCTTCTATAATGGAAGGGTTTGGTCTTATGGCTTTAGAATCAATGGCTGCTGGAGCAGTACCAATAATGTCAAATTCTTTTGGAATAAATGAATATGCTGAAAATGGTGTTAATAGTTTTGTGATTGATAATATAAATGATGCTGATAAATATCTAGAAAAAGTAGAGTTTTTATTAAATAATGAAGAGAAATTAAATGAAATGAGTTTAAAAGCACAAAACAAAGCTTTAGAATTTGATTTAGATAAAAATGTAGAAAAATATATAAATTATTTTGAAAATGTAAAAAAACAAGAAGTAGCATTAACTAAAGAAGAAGAAAAAGCAGTTAAAAGATGGATTGTAGATCCTAAAATATTATTAAATCAATCTAAAGAATTATCAGCAAATAATAATAATAATAATAATAACAATAATAATAATCAAATTAAATTAAGTTTAAAAAGAAAAACACTTATTTTCTTTTTAAGATTTTTCCCAAAAAAAATTAAAACTAGTGTAAAAAGAAGATTAAGAAATTTAGTTAATAATTAAAATTAGAGGTGATTAAAATAAAAACAATAAGAGAAAAGCTTGGATTTGAAAAAACTATTAGTGAAACCTATGATATTAAAAATAATTCTTTTGATATTATGAGACATGTTTTTGCTATTTTGGTTATAATATATCATGCTTATATACTTTTTTTTGGAGATACTGGAAGAATTGATTTTGTAAGTAGAATTTTAAAATCTATATCTTTAGGTAAAATAGGTGTTATTGGATTTTTTATAATAAGTGGTTTTTTGATCACTCAAAGTATGCTAAATTCAAAAAGTTATTTAAATTATTTTTATAAAAGAATACTTAGAATATATCCTGCATTAATTGTATCAATAATTTTTTGTGCTTTTATAGTTGGTCCATTAGTAACTAACTATAATATAAGTGATTATTTACATAGTGGTGTTAAATCGTATGTTATAAATAATTTAAATTTATTTGGAAGTACTGTTTATAGAATAGGAGATGTGTTTAGCACAAATCCTTATCCAAATGCTATAAATGGTTCTTTATGGACAATAAAACATGAGGTCTTTGCATATATAATTATAGCTGTTCTTTCATTTTTTACAGTTTTAAAACATAAAAAATTAACTTTATTATTTACAGTTTTTTTATTTATATGCGTAATGTTAAATCCAATAATTGATATTTCAAACATAGGATTTAACATAGGTGTTTTAAGTGAATATGATTGGTTTTTTAAATTATTATTTTATTTTATGAGTGGTAGTTTATTATATTTATATAGAGATAAAATCATTATAAGTCAAAAATTATTTATATTATGTTGTTTAATTTTTATTTTAGGTATACTAATTGATAAAACATATTTAGCAATGTATCTAGTATTTCCTTATCTAGTAATATATTTATCAATACTAAAACCAAAAATTCAAATTAGTAAAATAGGTGATTTTTCATATGGATTATATATATATGCATTTCCAGTTCAACAATTATTAGCGTATTATTTTAGAGATAATTTAAATATATATTTTTATATTATTTTATCAATAATTATAACTTTAATTTTAGCAATATTTTCATGGTTTTTTGTTGAAAAACCGTTTTTAAGTTTAAAAAATAAATCTTTAAAAGATAAAATAAAAAAATTAAAAAATAAGATCAAAAATATGGAGGATTTTTAATTATGAAAAAAGAAGAGAAAAAAATATTTGTTATACCAGCATATAATGAAGAATTAAATATTGCTAAAGTAATAGATGAAATTAGAACAGATATTAAAGATGCTGATATAGTTGTTATAAATGATTGTTCAAAAGATAATACAAAAAAAATAGTTGAAGATAAAGGGGTTAATTGTATTACTTTACCTTTTAATATGGGATATGCAATGGCAGTTCAAACAGGTATAAAATATGCAAGTCAAAATGATTATGATTATGTGTTACAATTTGATGCTGATGGACAACATATTGCAAAAGAAACTGATAAATTAATTAAATGTATGAAAGAGACATCAAGTGATATTGTAATTGGTTCTAGGTTTATAGAAAAAGGTTCATATAATCAAAGTTTTTTTAGAAAACTTGGTACAGATATGTTTTCTAAATTAATTAAAATTTTTTGTAAAGAAAAAATCACAGATCCTACATCTGGTTTTCAATGTTTAAATAAAAAAACTATTAATAGATTTAGTCAGATGGGTAAATATCCAGATTTCCCAGATGCTAATTTAATAATAGAATTATTATATGATGGATTTAAAATCACTGAAGTTCCTGTTAAAATGAGACTTCGTGAATTTGGTGAAAGTATGCATGGCGGTATAATAAAACCTATAAAATATATGATACAAATAATGTATACAATATTTATTATAATATTAAGAAATTTATTTAGAAAGAAGGTGGCATAATGAATATATTTTTTATAGCAATTGGTATTCTTATGTTTATATATATATTAAGGATTGTAATAAAAGGTACATTTGATATATATGAAAGTATATTTTGGTTAATTGGAACTTTAGTTATATTATTACTTTCAATATTTCCAAAAAGTATAGATAAAATCTCAAATTATTTAGGCGTTGATTATCCACCATCTTTACTTTTTTTATTAGTTGCAATATTTTTAATATGTATAAATTTTAAAAATACACAAAAAATAATAAAACAAAAAGAAAAAATAGTTGATTTAGCTCAAGAAATAGCTATTATAAAAACAAAAATTAAAGATATAGATTAGAACAAAAAATACTATGAATTATTGTGTGAAACATGATACATTTATAGTATTTTTTTTATAATAATTTGAAAAACAAAAATAAATATGATATAATGTATTAGTAAAATTCAAATTATAAAGAGGTAAAATTATGAAAACATATAATACAATAAATTTTAAAAAAAAATATACTTTTTTTATTTCAATCATATTAATTTTTTCTATAATTAGTTTAACTAATTTTATAGAAGCAGTAGTAACTAATAATTTACCAATATCTGATATAAAATATGATTCTAATGATAATAGTTATGTTTTCCCAGAAAGTTATAAACCATATATTAGAAATTTAAAAGCTAACCATCCTAATTGGACTTTTAAAGCTGTATATACTGGTTTAGATTGGTCAACTTCTATAAGTCAAGAAAGTTTTGATGTTAGTAACGGTATTAGTACCGTTCCTGTTAGTTATAGTTCAAATTGGAAAAAAGACGGTGCAAACAATTATATAGATGGATCTTTTGTAATAGCTTCTAAAAAAGCTGTTGCATATACATTAGATCCTAGAAATTTTTTAAATGATTATGGAATATTTCAATTTGAATCTTTAGATTACAATGCAGCAATAACTAATGCATCAGTAGAAAAAATATTAATTGGAACACCAATGCAAACTTATCCTACAAAATATAAGAGATCTGGAAGTATGGTGGATTTAGAAAACGGATTAAATTGGGCACAAATAATAATTAATGCATCAAGAAATGCTGGTGGAAATGGAATTAGTCCTATTTTTCTTGCAAGTAGAATGAAACAAGAAACATCTCTAGACTTAATGAATAATAGTTCAATAAATGGTTCAAATTCATCATATCCAGGAATTTATAACTTTTTTAATATAGGTGCAACACCAAATCCAGATGGTAGTGGAGCTATTCAAAATGGACTTTCTTATGCATCTTCTAAAGGTTGGACAACTCCTGCATCATCAATAAATGCTGGTGCTTCTTATATTTGGGGTAATTATATAAAATATGGTCAAAATACAACATATTTTCAAAAATTTGATGTTAATAATCCTTATGGTAATGCAAAAGCATTATATGCATATCAATATATGACAAATATATTAGCACCATCAAGTGAATCTAAAATTTCATATAGTGCATATTCAAAATCAAGTATGTTAGAAACACCTTTTGTATATTATATTCCTGTATATAATAATATGCCTGCAACTATATCACCACATCCTGATTCAAGTAATGGTTCAAATCTCGTATATTTAGATGATACTAGTGATATTGGAGTAACAGATATATTTAAAATTAGAGCACAACCAGATATTTATTCAAATATAATAGCTACAATAACTGAAACTCAAGAAGGTGCTGCTAATAGAACTAAATTTACTAGAGTAGAAATTGGTTCCAATGGTTGGGATAAAATAAAATTAGGTGATGGTACAGAAGGATATGTGTCTCAAACGTATGTTTTTGAATACGATAATATAGTTCATGTAACAGATGTTTTATTAAATAGAAAATATATTACATTTAATTTAGGTGAAAGTTTTTCTCTTGTCTCAACAGTATTACCATATAATGCAACAATGCAAACAGTAAGTTGGAGTAGTAGTAATTCAAATGTGGCAACAGTAAATGCAAACGCAGATGTAAAAACAGTAGGTGTTGGTACAGCAGTACTTACAGCAACATCAAATGAAGGTGGTAAAATAGCAACATGTATAGTTAATGTTGCAAACCCAGCGGTATATGTTAAAAGTGTTTCATTAAACAAAAAAAATATTACTTTAGATGTTAACGAAGAATCACAGTTAGTATCAACGGTATTGCCATATAATGCAACAACGCAAACAGTAAGTTGGAGTAGTAGTAATCCAAATGTAGCAACAGTAAATGCAAACGCTAAAGTCAAAGCTATAGGTACTGGAACAGCAATATTAACAGCAACATCAAATGAAGGCGAAAAAACAGCGATTTGTATAGTTAATGTTGCAAATCCAGCTATTCATGTAACAGGTGTAACTTTAAATAAAACAACTCTTAATTTAAAATTAGGAGAAACAACAGGATTAGTATCAACGGTATTGCCATATAATGCAACAACACAAACAGTAAGTTGGAGTAGTAGCAATTCAAATGTAGTAACAATAAATTCAAATGCAGATGTAAAAGCAGTGGGTATTGGAACAGCAGTACTTACAGCAACATCTAATGATGGTGAAAAAACAATAAATTGTACAGTAAATGTTACTGATAATATAATACATGTAACAGGTGTAACTTTAAATAAAACAACTCTTAATTTAAAATTAGGACAAACAACAGGATTAGTCTCAACAGTATTGCCATATAACGCTACAACGCAAACAGTAAGTTGGAGTAGTAGTGATGAAACGATTGTAAAAATAAATGCAAATGCAGATGTAAAAGCAGTAGGAGTTGGAACAGCAGTATTAACAGC
>CAZZFS010000019.1:0-25021 GCA_964653805.1 uncultured Clostridiaceae bacterium
AGGAGATCTAAATTGGTTAAAGCATTTAGTATTAGGATTTATGTTATGCTGCTCTTAAGAGGCCATCTAAATTACAAAATGAGGAAGAGGTTTGTGGTGAAGGGTAAATAATTTTTATGAAGGCAGGTGCTAATATTGAAAATAATGGCAGTGGGAGCTTACAGTGTGATTATGAAGATGATATTTATTTTTAAAAAAGATACTTATTTTGAAGAAATTGGATGTTATAAATAGCTGAGAGAACTTAATTGAGATTTGGAAGGGAATACTGAATATTTTTTATAAAAACTAAAATTTTTGAGTGGATTTTTTTGATTATATTTAGTGGTGTAAAAATAAAGGTTTATTTTATTAACAACTTTACATTTGCATTTTTTTGGGAATGAATATCATCCTAAATTGTTTATATAATGATAAAGATAAATTTGAAGATGCATTTGAGTATATAAAAGAAGCAATATTTATTAATGATATTGATAACTCAGTTGCAAATGAAATAAAAGGTAGTTCACATATATTAGATATAATTGAATAATAATATAAATATTTGAAAGGAAAAAATATGAGAATAATAGCTGGGAAATTTAAAGCAAAAAGAATACTTGGACCTAAGACTGAAAAAGTAAGACCGACACTAGATCGTGTAAAAGAGGCAATGTTTTCTATTATAGATCCATACATATTAGATGCAGATGTATTAGATGTATTTTCTGGTACAGGAAATTTAAGTATAGAAAGTATTAGTAGAGGAGCAAAATTTGCTTGGATAAATGATATAGAAAATACTAGTATTTCTACAATAATATCTAACATTAAGTTGACTAATATCGAAGACTGTGTTAAAATAACAAGAAAAGATTATATAAAAGTTTTAAAGCAAATAGAAAAAGAAAATGTTAAATTTGATATCATTTTTCTTGATCCACCTTACGAAACTATGTGTGGAATAAAAGCATTGGAATATATATCTAGTACAAAAGATAAAATTTTAAAAGAAAACGGTATGATTATTTATGAAACAAGTAGTGCTTTTGTAAATAAACTTAAAAATAAAGATGTATTAGATAATTTTGAAAATTTATCATGTATAGCTACAAAAAATTATGGTAGCGTAATTTTAAAAATGTATAATTGGAGGTAATTTCGAATGGAAATTTTTACATTATTAGAAAATTTAGAAGAATTAATAGAGTCAGGATCAAAGGTTCCTTTTTCAAACAAAGTAATGGTAGACATTGATGAATTAAGAGAAAAATTAGAAGAAATAAGATTAAAATTACCAGATGAATTAAAGCAAGCTAAATGGGTTAAAGAAGAAAGACAAAGAATAATGTCAGATGCTCAACAAGAAGCTGAAAAAATAATAAAAGAAGCAGAAGGTAAAATTATTACTATGATTGATGACAATATTATTACTAAAAAAGCTATGGAACAACAAGAAGAAATAATAAGTCATGCAAATAAAGTTTCTAAAGAAATAAGCATAGGAACTCGTGATTATGCAGATGCTATTTTAGAAAAAGTAGAATTTGTTTTGAAAGAATCATTAGATGTTATAAATAACAACAGAAAAGAATTAAAATAAACACTGTGTGAGGTTGGTGTAAAAATAAATGGGAAGAAAAAAACAAACTAGTAAAAGAAATAATAAAAAAAATCAAAAAACAATAGGAAGTGACATGTTAGGTGGCATTTTAGTTGTTTTAGGTTTAATACTTATAGTTTTTTTTAGTTTTCAAAATATTGGTGTTTTAGCTGAATTTATAAGAAATATTTTTAAAGGATTATTTGGTATATCTGTATTTATATTTCCAATTACTTTAATTATAGTTGGTATTAATTTGATAATATCAGAAGAAAAAATACCTGTATTAAAAGGATTAAAAAGAGGATTTATACTTATGACTCTTTTTGCATCATTGCTTTATTCTATAGTAGCAGTAGATTTTAATATTTTTGATAATTTTGTTAAATTTTTAGTTGAATCATATAATTTTGCAGTTACAGGACAAAACTTAGGAGGATTAGTTGGTGGAACTATAAGTGCTACAATAATAAAATTAATAGGTATTTGGCCTACAAGAATTTTATTAGGTTTAATTACTTTTGTAGCTTTATTATATTCTATAAATGTTTCATTTAAAGAATTTTTTAATATTTTGCAAAAAATAGGTATATATTTTATAGAAACAATAAAAAAAGTTTTTGCAACATTATTTAGAAAAGATGAAAATGAACAACTTGAAATAGAACCAAAACTATCTAGAAAAGAAAGATTAGAACAAGAGAAAAAAGCAAAAGAAATAGCTAAAAAACTAGAAGAAAAAGGAAATAATAATGTAAAAGAAGCATTAAATATAGATAAAACAGAACAAGTTGAATTTGATTTTGAAAAATTAGGTGGTAAATTATCTGAAACTGAAATTCAAGCAAAACAACAAAGAGATGAGTTTTTCAAAAAACAAAAAGAACAAAAAGAAGATAAAAGTGTAAAAGAAGTATTAACTATTGGACATACAAAACACGTAGAACAAGATAATTATGTTTTTCCATCAATTGAGCTTTTAAATAAGCCAGAAGGTGGACAAGTATTTGATAAAAAAGCAATACATGCTACAGCAGTAAAATTACAAAAAACATTAGCTAGTTTTGGTGTTGAAGCCAAAGTAACTAATATAACAAAAGGACCTACTGTAACTAGATATGAACTTACTCCATCAACAGGTGTTAAAGTAAGTAAAATAGTAAATTTATCAGATGATATAGCGCTTAATTTAGCTGCAAAAAGCATAAGAATAGAAGCACCTATACCTGGTAAAGCAGCAGTAGGAATAGAAGTTCCAAACTCTGTATCTGAATTTGTATCATTAAGAGAAGTTATAGAATCTAACGCTTTTAATGAAGCTAGTTCAAAACTTGCTTTTTCTCTTGGTAAAGATGCAGCAGGTGATATAATAGTTGGGGATATATCAAAAATGCCACACGTTTTAGTAGCTGGTTCTACTGGTTCAGGTAAATCTGTATGTATAAATTCAATGATAATTTCACTTTTATATAAATCAAAACCAAGTGAAGTTAAATTAATTTTAATAGATCCAAAAATGGTTGAATTATCTGGATATAATGGAATACCACATCTTTTAATACCAGTTGTAACAGATCCTAAAAAAGCAGCTGGAGCACTTAATTGGGCAGTACAAGAAATGGTAAATAGATATAGTTTATTTGCTTCAAAAGGTACAAAAGATATTAAAGGATATAATCAAATTATAGAAAAAGAAGAGGGAGCTAAATTACCTCAAATTGTAATAATAATAGATGAACTTGCAGACCTTATGATGGTAGCACCAAATGACGTAGAAGATGCAATTTGCCGTTTAGCACAAATGGCAAGAGCAGCTGGAATGCATTTAGTAATAGCTACACAAAGACCTTCAGTTGATGTAATAACTGGTATAATAAAAGCACACATACCTTCAAGGATTGCTTTTACAGTTTCATCTCAAATAGATTCAAGAACTATAATAGATAGTGCAGGAGCAGAAAAATTACTAGGTAAAGGAGATATGCTTTATTTCCCTGTTGGTGAAAACAAACCAGTAAGAATACAAGGTGCATTTTTATCTGAAAAAGAAATAGAAACTATAGTTGAAACAATAAAAAAATCTTCTGAAACAACATATAGCGAAGATATAATAGAAAGTATTGAAAAAGGAACAAGTAAAGATAAAAACTCAGGTTCTAGTGGTGAAATAGAAGTAGACGAAGCAGATCCAATATTAAACGATGCAATAGATTTAGTAATAGATATGGGACAAGCATCAGCATCTATGTTACAAAGAAGATTTAAAATTGGATATTCTAGAGCTGGAAGAATAGTAGATCAAATGGAAGCTAGAGGACTTATATCTGGTTATGATGGAAGTAAACCAAGACATGTACTTGTATCAAAAGATGAATGGCAAGAAATAAAATTTGGGAAAACTCCAGAAACTAATTCAAATATAAATATTCCTTTAGATGACGAAAATAATAACGAAGAAGTAGAAGAGACTAATGAATAAAAAATAATCTATACATCTGTATAGTAAATAATAGATGTATAGATTAAAATAATAAAAATTTTAGAAAGGAGAGTAAATATAATGGCAATAAAAGAAATTGTATTAAATGGTAATGAAATACTTACAAAAAAAGCAGAAAAAGTTGAAGAAATAGATAATGAAATAAAAGAAATAGTACAAGATATGTTAGATACTATGTATAAATACGATGGAATAGGTTTAGCAGCTTGTCAAATAGGTATTTTAAAATCAATAATTGTATATGATGTAGAATATATAAAAGAAGAAGGAAAAAAGAAACCTATTGTATTTATAAATCCTAAAATAATACAAACTTCAAAAAGTAAAATAGAAGTAGAAGAAGGTTGTTTAAGTTTTCCAGATATATTTGAAAATGTTTTAAGATTTGAAAAAATAAAAGTAGAATATACAAATTTAGAAGGAAAAAGAAAAATCTTATCTGCTAGAGATATAGAAGCTGTTGTTATACAACATGAATTAGATCATTTAGATGGTGTTGTATTTTTAGACAGATCTAAAGAATTAAAAAAATAAAGGAAGTGGAATATGAAAAGGAAATTTTTATTAGCAATGTCATTAGTGATATTTTTATCAATAGTAGCAACAATAATAATATATGTAGAAAAATATCAAACTTCTCAAGAATTTGAAACAAACAAATATAAAAAAGAAGTAGAAGATGTATTGAATTTAGTAGAAAATCAACAAGTTTTAAAAATATTAAAAAAAGATTTGAATGCTGATGATACAAAAGACTTTGTAATATTACTTGGTAAAGAAAAACCAATAGAAAACACTACATCAGAAGATACAAAAGATTCAAAAGAATCAACAACTACTGTAAAATCAGATGAAATAGTTTATCAAAATGTAGAAATAGTTGTAATAAATGGAGTATCAAAAGATGTTACTAAATATGAAACTAGTAAAGAATTTGATAGTGGTATAGATTTTAATATATATGAAGATAAAAATGGTAAATATATATTTGTAAATGATACTGAAAGTGGAAACTTAATTTTATTATCATATAAAGATAATGCTTTTTCTGACTTAATAAAAGATAACTTTGGAGATGATTTTAAAGGCTACGATATAACAGCTGGATTTGATGCTGTTGATACAACAAAAGTGAAATTAAAATTAAATAATCAAGGAGTTACTTATTTAACAGAAAAAAAAGATGAATATACATTAGATTATATTGATACAAAAATAACAAGTGATAAATATAGAACAGGATATTCTCGTAATAAATATACAAGTTATATACTTGAAAATGTTGGGGAAGATGGTTTTATAAGACTTACAGCAACACAAAATATACTATATTTAAATAATACTGTTGTTGAGGTATTACCTAAAACAGCAGGTACAGTTAAAACAATGTTTAAATTAGATGGTACTAAATTTGCTGTAGAAGGTGTTCTTGTAAAAGAATAAATTAAATATAATAAAAAATAATTAAATTAAAAATGTATAAAAAAATAAAGGACTATGACACAATTGTATCATAGTCTTTTATTTTGCTATTCAGATAGCTCTTTTTTTTGTATTCTTCGTTTTTTGGAAGAATAAAGCCTCATCGTTTTGTTCTGATAATTCCACCATTTTTAAACCTGTGAAATCTTTTTCTTTTTTGTGTGCTGCTTCTGCTTCTTTTTTTTGTAATTCTTGTTTTTCTAATGCTTTTTTATATTGTGTTTTTACATAAATTGTGTTTAAACTTAAAATTTCACAAACAAACATACTAAGCAGTAAAAAACCAAGAGCCATGTCTTTAATTACAAACATAGAGAGTAAACCTAGTGGCAAAGTAATTGCTGTCATAACAGACAAAGTTACAAAATTTTTAATCGTTATTTTATTAAAGAATTTTACATCTTTAATATTTAAAATCCCAATTAAAGCAACAATCCCAACAAAAACGTAAATAACATTTAATAATTCCATTTTTTCTTTTCGTGTAACATATTAATAGTTACACACTCCTTCTTATAAGATAATTATATTATATCACATATTAAAGCAAATGTCAATGTTATGTAAACAAATAATTATGATTATTACAAATTTATGTATAAATTTATTAAAAAAACATATAAATATAGTGAATAAAAGTTATAACAAATGAATTATAATTAAATAAAAAGTAATCAAATTAATGATTACTTTTTGGTTTTGTATATCGACTTGTATAATGATGATCTTTTATTATTAAAGCTATAGGTGTAAGTAAACAAGTTGTTGCTGCTATTATGCAAATAAAAAAACCAAATATAGAAGTTGGAAAGAATTCAACAGCGGCAGAAATAAAAAGAATTACGTAAATAAAATGCCATATCATTTTTAGTAACATTGTTTTTTACTATGAAATAAATGCTCTCATAGATTTCCTTTCATAATTTTTTTACTTGTTTTATCATTTTTGTTAATTAAATCACATAATAATGTGAAATAAATTTTGTTATGATAATAACTAAGTTGTAAATTATCATAATAAGCATATAACTTTTTGCAGTTTCTTCAACCATTTTTTTGTCCTTTCGTATTGTTATTTGTTTTTTTGATTTATTAAGTATTTAATACTACAATGATTACAAACCGTACAATGTTATATACTAGTAATCCATACAAAATCAATTTTAAGTTTCGTTTTGTTTCTTCTTTCATGTATAAATCCTCCTTAAAATTTTTTAAAAAAGTGTATTTTGTAATTAATATATATTATACCAAATAGGTGAGTAAAAGTCAACTTATGTAAACAAGAAAGTGTTTTTTTGAATAAAGGTTGAAAAAAAGTTGTTTTTGTAGTAAAATATATAGGTAATAAGGGAGATGATATATTTTGAGAGAAAATATAAAAGTAGTATTTATGGGAACGCCGGATTTTGCAAAAGAATCTTTAGAAAAATTAGTTGAATCTGGTTTTAATGTTATTGGTTGTTTTACAAATCCAGATAAACCAGCTGGTAGAGGAATGAAAGTTACATATTCTGCTGTTAAAGAATATGCATTATTAAAAAACATACCTGTTTTTCAACCAAATAAATTAAGAGATAATATCGAAGTTTTAGAAACTTTAAAAGGACTTGAACCAGATTTTTTAGTAGTAGTTGCGTATGGTAAAATATTACCACAAGAAATACTTGACGTTGCTAAATATGGTAGCATAAATGTTCATGGATCTTTACTACCAAAATATAGAGGTGCAGCTCCAATGCAGTGGTCTATAATAAATGGAGATGAAACAACAGGAATAACAACAATGTATATGGACGCTGGAATGGATACAGGTGACATGTTACTTAAAGATGAAATAAAAATAGAAGAAAATGATGATTTTGAAAGCATACATGATAAATTAAAAGTAGTTGGAGCTAATTTATTAATAAAAACTTTAGATGAACTTGTAACTGGAAATTTAAAAGGTATTAAACAATCAAATGATTTTTCAATTGCTCCTATGATTTCTAAAGAAATGACAAAAATTGATTTTAATAAAAATTCAAAAGAAATATATAATTTTGTAAGAGGCCTTAGTCCATATCCTGGAACATATATGGAATGTGGAGATGGTAAAAAATTTAAAGTATATAAAGTTGATTATGTAGAAGATGTTTGTTTTGAAGAAAGTATAAATAATGGAGATATAATATATTTATCAAAAGATGGATTACATATTAAATGTAACAATGGATATGTTAAAATATTAGAAATTCAACCACTTAATTCAAAGAGAATGAATATAGTTGCTTTTATGAATGCAAATAGATTATCTATGACAGATAAATTTATATAAGTAATATGAATAAATATATTGAAAATATATAAAAATATAAAAATAAAGGATGAAAAAATGATAAATAAAGAAAAAATAAATATAAATGAATTTACACAAGAAGAGTTAGAAAAATATTTTGAATCTATTGGTGAAAAAAAGTTTCATGCAAGACAAGTTTTTAAATGGATTCATAGAAAAAGTGTTTTATCTTTTGATGATATGACAGATATTTCAAAAAGTTTAAGAGATAAGTTACAAGAGAACACATATATTCTTGATATGTGTATTTTAGAATGTCAAAAATCAAAAAAAGATGGTACAATGAAATTTTTAATAAAACTTATGGATAATAATGCTATTGAATCTGTTTTTATGAAATATAATCATGGGAATACTCTTTGTGTTTCTACACAAGTAGGTTGTAAAATGGGATGTAAATTTTGTGCTTCTACTAAAGAAGGTTATGTTAGAAATTTACTTGCAAGTGAAATTGAAGGTCAACTACAAACAGTTCAAAGATATACTGGTGAAAAAATATCAAATGTTGTATATATGGGTATAGGTGAACCACTTGATAATTATGATAATGTTATACGTTCAATTAAACATATAAATTCACCATATGGATTAAATATTGGAGCAAGACATATTAGTTTATCTACTTGTGGAATTGTTCCAAGAATTTATGATCTTGCAAATGAAAATATACAAGCAACACTTTCTATTTCTTTGCATGCTACAACAGATGAAGCAAGAAGAAAAACAATGCCTATAGCAAATAAATATACAATAAAAGAAATACTTGATGCTTGTAGAGAATATTTAAAAAAGACAGGTAGAAGAATAAGTTTTGAATATGCCCTTATAAGTGGTGTAAATGATACTGAGGAAGATGCTATGCAAATTGCGAAACTTTTAAGAGGTATGATTGCACATGTGAATTTAATACCTGTAAATGAAATTAAAAATGGAGTGTATAAAAAAGCAAGTGAAAAATCAATAGAAAATTTTATGAATACATTAAATTCTTGTGGTGTTATTACAACTGTAAGAAGAGAATTAGGTACAGATATTGATGCTGCTTGTGGTCAACTTAGAAAGAAACATTTAGAATCAAAAGAATAAAAATATTAAGTTAAGTTGAACATATAAATTTACAGTGTTTTTAATATATTTGATATATAAAGTATTGAATAATTTTAAACTAATGATATAATATAGTATATAATTTTAAATAATATATATGTTTTGAGGTGAAATGATGAGGTTTGTATTTAAAACAGACGTTGGAAAAAAAAGAAAGAATAATGAAGATAGTGTTTTTGTAAAACAATATGATGATGATACATTTTTATACATAGTTGCCGATGGATTAGGTGGCTATGAAAGTGGTGAAATAGCAAGTTATATGCTTACAAAAATAATGTCTAAATATTTAGAAGAAAGAATTGATGTTTTAAAAAAATTAGATGAAGGTGATATAAAAAAATGTATAGAAGATGCATTATCTTTAGCTAATAAAACAATTTTTGATTTAGAAAAAACTGATCCTAAATATAAAGGAATGGGTACAACTGTTGTTGCTGTTTTAAAAATTAATTCTAAAATATATTATTTTTCTGTAGGAGATAGCAGAATATATCATATAGATACTTTAATGAGTAAAATAAGTCAAATAACAATTGATGATACATATGTAAATGAACTAATAAGAACTAATGTAATAAAAGTAGAAGAAGCAATTAATCATCCTCAAAAACATGTTTTAACAAAAGCGGTCGGAATAGTTAAAAATATAAATGTTAAAGTTAATTTGCTTAATGAAAATTTAAAAGGTTATTTAATTCTTTGTACAGATGGATTAAATAATATGATAACGGAAGAAAATTTGTTAAATATATTTAAAGAAAATAAATTTAATGATTTAGCTGAAAAATTAGTGAAAATCGCTAATGAAAATGGTGGAACAGATAATATAACTGTAATAGTAGTAGAACTATAAAAAGGGGAGTCGAATATGGATATGATAGGTAGGTTACTAGCTGGAAGATATGAAATATTAGAAAAAGTAGGAGAAGGTGGAATGGCAATTGTATATAAAGCAAAATGTAATTTGCTTAATAGATATGTTGCTATTAAAATTTTAAAATCCGAATATGCAAAAGATGATAATTTTGTAAAAAGATTTAAAGCAGAAGCACAATCTGCAGCGTCTCTTACACATCCAAATATTGTATCGGTTTATGATGTTGGTCAAGAAGATGGTGGGAATATAAACTATATAGTAATGGAACTTCTTGAAACAAAAACTTTAAAAGATTATATTCAAGAAAAAGGTGCAATGTCTAGTGATTTAACATTAAAAATAGCTGCTCAAATAGCTTCTGCTTTAGAAGTAGCACATAAATCACATATAATTCATAGAGATATAAAACCACATAATATAGTTTTAAATAAAAATATGGTAGCAAAAGTTACTGATTTTGGAATAGCTAAAATAAATAATACAACTACTGCAACTATAACAAGTTTAGGAACAACAGTTGGTTCAGTACATTATTTTTCGCCAGAACATGCAAAAGGTGGATATACAGACGAAAGATCTGATATCTATTCTTTAGGTATTGTAATGTATGAAATGGCAACAGGTAAATTACCATTTGAGGCAGATTCACCTGTTTCAGTTGCATTAAAACAAGTTCAAGAGGAAGCAATTCCACCTATAGTTATAGAACCAAAAATTTCAGTAGCTCTAAATCAAATAATATTAAAAGCAATGGAAAAAAGTACTGCAAGAAGATATCAAAATGCAACAGAAGTATTAGCAGATATATCAAAAGCATTAGCAAATCCAAATAACATGCTTGTTCCAAAAACAAGTAGTTCTGTTGAAGCAGGAGCTACACAAGTAATACCAACAGTAAGTGTTGAAGATGAATTTTCAGTTCCAAATATTAGAACTAGACAGGCAAGAAAAATGTCAGTAGTACCAGCTTCTAAATTAGAAGAATATGAAGAAGATGATAAAATTGAAGTTGAAATACATGATGTAGATTCTAATCGTTCTAGTAAAGGAAAAAGTACACTTAGTAAAGAAGAATTAGAAGAAAAAAAGAAAAAAAAGAAGAAAAAAATCATAATAATATCAGCAATAATTGCAGTTATAGTTATTTGTGGCGTTGTATTTGCTGGAATAAAATTAAATGAAAAAAGAAAAGCAGAAGAAGAGGCTAATAAACAAATAACTGTGCCAAATGTTGTTGGTAGAGTATATACAGAAGTCGTAGAAGAATATAAAGCACAAGGTATAGAAGTGGTGCAGGATAAAACAGAGTATAGTGCTGAACAACCAGAAGGTTCAATAATTTCACAAACACCTGAAAAAGGAGCTACAACAAAAGATAAAAAAATATATGTAGTAGTAAGTAAAGGTGAAAAATTAGTGGAAGTAACAGATGTTGTTGGCAAAGATTCAAAAGTAGCAAAATATGAATTAGAAGATACTTTAGGATTTAAAATTGAAACAACAGAAGTTATAAGCACAAAAGTAGCTACAGGCTTAGTAGTGTCTCAAAGTGTAGCAAAAGGTGAAAAAATAGCTGCAGGTTCTACAATAAAATTAGAAATAAGTAAAGGTGATGGTAAAGCAACTGTTCTTATGCCAAGTGTTTTAGGAAAAACAGAAGCTGATGCTAAAAAAGAATTAGAAGATTTAAAATTAACTGTAAATATTAAAACTGGAGAAGATAGTACTAAATCAAATGGAGTTGTAATAGTTCAAAATTATCCTCAAAATCAAAAATTAAAAGAGGGCGCTTTAGTTGAAATAACAATAAATAAATTACTTATTACAAAAACAATAAGTGTTGATTTATTAGAATTACAAGGTGGAACTAAGTTAGCAGATGATACTATGATTGTTAAAGCAACAGCAAGCATTGATGGTGGAGCTACTAATACAGTTTTTGAAAAAACTATAAAAACTAGTGAAAAAACAGCTACATTTGATATAAATGGATATAAAACAGCTAATTTAAAAATATATTTAAATGGTGCAGTTAAAAAAGAACAAACTATTAATTTTTAATAAAAAAATAAATATATAAGTTAATATATAATTTAATATAAAAAAGAGTAAAACTGTTGAGTAAACAGTTTTACTCTTTTTTGTTTTTTATAAATTCGTTATTATGTATTCCTTTTTGGTCTTAAATATGTTATAATAGATGAAGAGATAAAAAAATAATGAAATAATAATTTATTTAAGGAGTAGTATATATGAAAAGACGTAATAGAAAAAAACAAATAGTATATGTTTTTAATAATCGGGTTATAATAAAAAAAGAAGAAGAGTATTTATTACTTAGTATTTTTGCAACATTGTTTTCAAATGAAATTGTACTAGATATTATAAAAAAAGAATTATCAAATAAGGATAATGAAATTAAACAATATAAATTATCCAGTTTGCAAAATCAATTTGGTGATAGATATGAAGTGGTTTGTAATGGTGAAAAATATAATTTTGATGATTTTTTAAATCGTGATATTGACGCTGAGTTAGTTGAGGTATATTTGGTGTGGCAACACTACATGGAAGATATAACAAAAAGAGGTAATTTAAGATCTTGTATTAATAATTTAAAAAAGTACAGAGGTACAAAAATTTTATTTAAAGATTTTAAATAAAAATCCACTTAGATTTGAATTACATAAAAACAGTTTTATTGAGTTGTTTTTTTGTAAATTACTTGACAACATTAGAAAAAAGTAATATAATATATCTAGCAATAAACATTACAAATATAACTAAAACTTTAGTAATAAGACCAAAAACAAATAAAAAACATAAAACATAACAAATAAATATCAAAAACAAACACAAGTCTTTAATGACTTTAAATTTAAAATTACTTATCATTGATATATATTTTGTTATAAATAGTAACTTCATTTGAATCTCCTCCTCTTATAGTTTCTAAATGAGAAAAAACTCCACTTTTTCATTACTATTTTATAACAAACAACACCATAAAAAGATAGCTTAAAATTAAGCTATCTTTTTTGTTAATCGAAAAAATAAATAATATTTACTTTCTTGTATTTATTATACTTTTTATATATATACCAGATGGTGTTAAATAATTATTAATATTAGGATCAGTCGAAGTATTGTAGTTATTTAGTAAAATTGCTGATGATTCTTCTTTTGTCGAAAAAGACCAATTAACCCAACTTATATTTTTTTCTTTTAAATAGTTAATCCATTTATTTGATTCATCTATATAGATTTTTCCATCTCCTTGTAAATCACTAACGCCCCATTCAGAAGCAAATATAGAAATGTTTTTTGATAAAGCGTAGTCAACTTTTTTTCTTAAATCTTCTTCATGAGCACCAGCATAAAAATGAAGTGCGTAAGTTATATTTGGAAATTGTAGTGGATTATCTGCTGCGATATCAACATCTTGTGACCAATTAGGTGTTCCAACAATTATTAAAGATTTACTATTGTTTTTTCTTATTATTGGAATAATTTCTTCAGCATATGGTTTGATATCATTATCCCAAGTTACATTACCATTTGGTTCATTGCATATTTCATATATGACATTGGGTGAGTTTTTATATTTTTTTGATATTTCATCGAAAAATTCTTTTGATTGTGTTTTGTATATATTTGGATTGCCATCAGATAGAATATGCCAATCAATTATTGTATACATATTTAATTCTATCAATATATCAACAAAATTTGTAACTTTTTCTTTTAATTCAGGTTTGTAAATATAACCATTTTCTAAAGTATATAATGATATTCTAAATACATTTACACCCCAGTCATCTCTTAATTGTTTTAAAGTGGAGTAATTTATCATATCACTATACCATTGGATACCATGACTACTTAAACCTTTTAATTGTATATTTTCACCTTTTTGATTTTTTAGGTTATTTCCATCTACTTTTAAAAATCCATTTTGAAATACTAAATTATCATATTTTTTATTAAAGCGCATATTTATATTTGTATATACATCATTAAAAAAGTTAATATTTAGTAGTATTACAAGTGAAAGGGTGGTTATAAATAGTATAGCAATAAATAATAATATTATTTTTTTATTCATATAATCTCCTTTTAATTAAATTTTAAAAAAACATCAAGTAGAGCTCTTTTTGAGTAAATCTCTATTTTAGGAGGTTTTCTATTGTACATTATTTGATATAATAAAAGTCTATTTTTTTTATCTAAATTAATAATTTTCAAAACATATTCATTATTAATGTTGTGTGGGTGAGTTTTATTAAAATTATTTGAAACTTTTTCTTCAACAATAAGATTAAAATGACTTTCAATTTTATTTTCCAATATATAAGCTTTAAATAAATCACCAATAATTAACTCTTTATTGGTTGTTATTAAGATTTTATCTTCTGAAATCCTTTTTGTGTTAAATATAAATTCATCAAAATTGTTTTTTAATACACACTTACATTGTGCATAAACACCAAATGTATTGGTTATTTTATTCTTTTTACCTATATCAAAAATAATTGCGATAATTAAATAAAAAATATTTGAAACTAACCATACTAATAATATATAATATATACTTAAATTAGTATATATTATTTTTTGAATACTAGTTATTAATGCTAATAAATTTAAAAATAACAATGAAGAATGAGAGAGAAGTAGTATTAATTTTTCTTTTAAATCTTTATTGTTATTTTTTTTTGGTGATACATCAAAAGTTATTTTTTTAAATCCTATTAATTCAACTAATACTTCAAAAGCAAGTACTGGTGCAAGTATTGTTTCATATATTTTACTCCAAGTAGAAGATCTTTTGTTATTATATAGTAAATCTAAAACGAATCTTTTTAAAATATACATTGGTAGCCAAATTATAAGGAAGGTAATTATATTGCAATCGATTACTACTATATTAAAAACACTAAATAATATTGGTATTATTAAATAAGTTAATCTTTTAACTCCAAAAAACCAATAAGATATGCAAGACAAGTATTCTAATTTTTGTTTTATGTTTAAACCTTTACAAGAAAAGATTTTATATTTTTTTAATATTTGAATACAACCACGTGCCCAACGTGATCTTTGTTTTAAAAAACCAGATAGATCATCTACTGAATATCCAGATGCTTTTACATCATCTAAAGCTATACATTTATATCCTTTATTTTCTATAAGCATTCCAGTAGCAATATCTTCTGATATTGTGCCTATTGCAAAACCATTTACATCATCTAGAGCTTTCCTAAAAAATATTGTATTAGTTCCACAATATATAGCAGAATTTATATTATTTTTAGTTAATTGTAAATCATGGTAGAAAAAGTGTTGTTCAAATGGTATAGTTTGTGATAGATTTAATCTACTTTGATATATATCAGGATTATAGAAGCTCTGAGGTGTTTGTACAAATCCTACTTTTTCATTATTAAAAAAATATTTAATTGTAGAAGTTAAAAAATCTTCCATTGGTATCATATCAGCATCTAAAGTAACTATATATTTTGATTTAATTTTACTTAAAGCATTATTATAATTTCCAGCTTTAGCATTATTTCGGTTAGTTCTACTTATATAGTTTATATTCATTTCTTCGGCTAAATTTTTAACAGCTTTTCTATTCCCATCATCGCATATATATATATGTAACTTTTTTTTATCCGGATAATTTAAATTTAAACAGCCATTTATTGTTTTTTCTAGTAACGAGATATCTTCATTATATGTAGCAATTAAAATATCTATATTTGGATATTTTGTATTTTTTATATCTTTAGGTGTTTTTATATTAGTGTTTTTTGCTAATAATATATTTATAAAATGTATAAAAAAATCTATGGTATCCCATATTTCAATGCATATAAATAGTATGCCTAAAGTTAAGGATAAAATTCCAAATTCAATAGGTAAGGTAAATATTAATCTCCATGATATATATATTAAAGTGGAAATAAACATTATATAGTAAATAATTTTTTTTGTTGTATTATTCATATTTATTTTATACTCCTAGTTAATTAAGAGTAGTTGTAAAAACTACCATATTTTGTTATATTATAACATTTATTGTACATATAATCAAGAAATAAAACAGGATAATTTCTATTTATAAACCTGCAGTATAATTTTGCAATGTTTTACAATATTTTCTAGTAAAACATTGACAATGTTTTTCGTTATGATATAATTTATTTGATTTAATAATATATAAGGGGAGATAATTAACTAATAAAGGAGAATGGAAACAATGTTTAATATTAAAAAGAAAAAAAATGGTATATCATTAATTACTTTAATGGTTACCATTATAGTAATTATCATTTTAGCTACAGCAATAATCTTGACTTTTTTTAAAAATAATCCACTTAAAGCAGCAAAAGCAGCTAAAATAGGATCTAGTGTAGTTGCACTTCAAGATGCTTTAGATTTATATAAAATGACAGCTATGGCATCAACAACAGAAATTCCAACTCTTTTAGAACTATCAACTGCAGATAAAATCTCGCAATTAGAATTAGAAGATAAAACAGGAAGTAAAAACTTATACAATATTGTAATACCTAATAATTTAGATGTTAATACTGATTTAGGGAAGAATCCAAAATCCAGAACAAAATTAAAAGATATTTTTGTTTTAGATGTAAATGATTATGTTATATATATAGATGATGATGGAACACTTTGGCCAAATAAAGATGCGGATATTGCCATTGATCCAATAGGTCCAGTATATACAGAAGATAATTTGCCAGAAGGTTTTATACCTATATATACAATAGATCAATTTAATAAAATTTCAACAGGTGAAACAAATTATGAAATTAAAAATAATAGTGGAGTGTCAAAAGGTAAATTTAATATGACTCCAAATTCTGTATATGTTTTAATGAATGATTTAGATTTTGCAAGTGTTGTAAATCAAGTTCCAATAAAAGGGTTTCAAGGAACTTTTGAAGGAAATAGATATACTGTAAAAAATATTAATATGGATGTTACTACATCTATAACAGAATATACTTCTGTAATTAATGGATATGAAATAGCTCCGCCAGGTGGATTATTTGATAGAGTTACAAATGGTAATGTTTTAAATTTAACTATAGATACAATGAAACTTACAGGGGCTGGTAGTTTAGGTGCTTTAATGGGCGAAAATACTTCGACTACAGTTACAAGTTGTAAAGTATTAAATTCAACAATAAATAGTACAAATGGCAGTGGAGCAGGTTTAATTGGTTTTGTAAATAATGCTCCTGCAACTATTACAAAAGCTAAGGTTATTTCATCGACAATTGCAGGATATTCTAGTTCAGGAGGTATTATTGCAACTTCTTTTGGTGATTTAACAATAAATTCATCAAGAGTTGAAAATGTTAATGTTAAAAGAGCTGGATATGTAGGTTTTACTAACAATAATTTAACTTTAAACAGTTGTAAGGCTGTAAATATAACATCTGAGGTTGGTATGGTAAATATAGCAAATGGTAATAATGTATTTACAAATTGTGAAGTATCTAATTTAAAAGGAAAAAATTCAGGTATTATTTATAATTCTAATGGTACATTTAAAGCGATAAATTGCGATGTTAATAACAGTGTTTTAGATAGTGATGGTTGTACTGCAGGTGTAATTGCAGTATCAAATTCTACTACAGAACTTGATGGGTGTGATGTAGATAAATTAACAATAAATAATAGTGATAATTGGAATGATTCTAGCGGATTAGTTGTATATTCAAAATATGATGTTAAAATTACTAATTCTAGTTTTACTAATTCTACAATAAAAAATGGAGGTGAAGTGGCAGGTTTAATTTCATCAGCTTTGCAAAAATCACAAGTAGAAAATTGTAATGTACAAAATGTGGTGTTTGATTCTTGTGGTCAAGTAGGTGGATTAATTTCTTATTCATGGGATAATGCAAATATTATAAATTCTAATTGTGAAAATTTATCTATGTCTGGTGGGAATACAGGTGGAATTATATGTATATCAGGAAAAATAACAACTGTAGATAATTGTAATGTTAAGAATTTAAAAACTAACAATAATTCAAATAATAATGGTGGTATTGTAGCTAATTCACTAGGTGATTGTAAAGTAACTAATTCTAGTGTCGAAAGCTTAAATTTAATTGGTGGATATTACGCCGGAGGTATTATTGCAAATGCAAGTAAAAAATCTGAAATAGATAATTGTATGGTGAAAAATACAATTATAAATTTAATTTCAGATGATAATGGTAGTGTTATTGGGTCAAGTTTAGGTGAAAGTAAAATAACAAATACTAATGTTGAAAATATAAATTTAACAAGTCAAGATTTTGCAGGAGGACTTATAGCATTAGCAAATAATAAATTACAAGTAGAAAATTGTAATGTTAGTAATTTTTCTTTAAGTTCAAATAAATGTGGAGGTATAAGTGCACTTACAAATGGAGGCCTTATTATTAATAATAGTAATGTAAATGAATTAAAAATAATAGGAGATACTTATGATTCAGGTGGACTGGTAGCACTAGCTATTGCATCAGGTGGAAATAATAACATAACAAATTGTAATTTGCAAAAAATTAATATAGAAAAGTGTCAAGGTAATGGAGGAGGAGTAGCAGGTATTTTAGCTGGTAATACAACTTTAGATAATATTAATGTTACAGATACTAATATTAATGGCATTGAGTCAATGGGGTTATTATTAAAAATGAGTTTAGGAACTAATTTATCAATTAAAAATTGTAATGTGAAAAATTCAACTGTTACTGCTAGAAATGTTGCTGGAATAATTGCATTTCCACAAAATAGTTCATCTACAATAATTCAAAATTGCAATGTTGAATCTACAAAGGTAATATCTAACTCGACTTCTGGATATGCTTTAGCAGGAGGATTAGTTGGTCAAGGTTGGAATATACAAATATTAGATTCAAATATTAAAAATGGTACAGTATTAGATCAAACTACCACGCCTTCACACTCAAATATAGGTGGAATTATAGGTTTATCAGGTGGAGTTACTATTAAAAATAATAAAGTTGAAGGAACAATTATAACAAGCGTTGCAGATACAGCAGGCGGTGTTGCTGGTAGAAGTTCAAATTCTGTAATAGAAAGTTGTAATGTGACTGGAAGTGAAATTAGTTCTAATGGAAATCTTGTAGGAGGAATTACAGGACTTATTAATGAATCTACATTAAATAAATCAAAAGTTTTAAACTGTTCAGTTTCAAATTCTAAAGTAACAAGTAATAGAACATCATCAACAGCATATGATATTCAATATTCTTCTGCTGGTGGGATTTCTGGTAATTCAGGTAATATAGCTATAACAGGTTGTAATTTTACAGATAGTACTTTAACAACAAAAAAAATCAAAACAGGAGGTATTGCGGGATATGGATATAATATAAAAAATTGTATAGTTTCAAAAGCAACGCTAAATGATTCAAATACTGAAACAGTAACTATACCAACTAGTTTAACAGAATCTTTTTATATTAATAGTTTAGGTGGAATTGTTGGACATGGAAGTAATTATACTTCTAGTAATCCAATTATTGAGAATTGTAAAGTATTAGATTCTACTTTAAATGGATGTGACGCAGTTGGAGGTATATCTGGTGCTGCAAATTCAAATATAGTAAGTTGTGAAGTAAATGGAACTAAAATAAATGGAGTAGGTAAAGGTATCGGTGGAATACAAGGTTTTGGTGGAATATTAAATGCTAGTAATGAAGCTGTAAAAATAAATAATTGTAATATTAAAAATAGCCAATTAAAAGGTGGGACAAATGTTAATTATTTCTTAGGATATAATAGTTTTTATCCAACTGATACAACAGTTCTAGCAGGTAGTAGATTAACCGATTTAATAACAGGAACGATTTATGAAAACATAACAATAAATTAGTTTTATTTATTAAAAACAATAATATATTAAGTTAAAAAATAAATGTGTGGAAATTAAACAATTTTTACACATTTATTTTTGTTTAATTGTTGCAAAACATTGGTTTTTATAGTAATATATAAGAGTAAGAAAGTAACTTTTTTTAGTAGGAGAAAAATAATGAAAAATGAAGATAATGAAGAAATCAAAAAAGCAAGGGTTATAAATATAATATTAGATAAATATATATTAGTTTTTTTAGATTCTACTGATTTAGTAGAGATAGAAGCAACTTTAAGAGGGAATTTTAAAAGAAATAATAGCATATTAGTTGGTGATATAGTTAATGTTAAAAAATCATATGATAAATATATGATAGAGAGTCTTGAAAAACGTACTAATTCATTAATAAGACCACCTGTTAGTAATATAGATAATCTTGTTATAGTTGTATCATTAGACTCACCTGCGCCAGACTATATATTGTTGGATAAAGAATTAGTTCTTTGTAGTTCAAAAGATATTAATCCAATTCTTTGTATAAATAAAGTTGATTTAGCAGAAAATAATGAAAAACTACAAAACGAGTTAAAATATATAAATGATGTATATGGTAAATTAAATGTAGAAATCATATATACAAGTGTTACAAAAAAAATAGGTATACAGGAATTAAAAAATTCTTTGGTTGGTAAAATATCTGCTTTTTCAGGAAACTCAGGTGTAGGTAAATCAAGTATTACTAAAGAAATAATAAAAGAAGCAAGTATTCAAATAGGAGAAATTTCTTCTAGAACAAATAAAGGGCGTCATAAAACAAAACATGTTCAGTTATATAATATACAAAAAGATACATATATATTAGATACACCTGGTTTTTCTAGTTATGAAATATATGGTGTTGAAAGTAAAGATTTAAAACATCATTTTGAAGAATTTTTAAAATTCACATGTAAATATGAAGATTGTTCACATATAAGTGAAGGAATAGATGTTTGTGAGATAAAAAAACAATTAGAAAAAGGTAATATAGATAAAGGTAGATATGAAAGATATCTATACATACATAATGAATTAAAACAAAAAGAAGCAAAAAAATATAAATAATAAAATAACTATAAATAACAAAAAAAAAATAAATAAAATAACAATAAAAAAATAAAATATAAAGAGGGTGCAATATGCAAAAAAAAAATTTATCTATTTCAATATTAAATGTAGAAGAGTTAAATAGTTTTCTTTTTAATTTAAAACAAGTTGAATATAGACTAAAACAAAACAAACAATATAATGAGTTTTTAGATATTAATATACATTTTGATGTAATGGATAATGAATTTGTTGAAAATAATGGTGTTAATATTAATAAAATAAAAAGCGTAAAAGATATGGGTTTTTATGTTGATACACATTTAATGGTTAAAAATCCAATACAAGACAAATATATAGATTTAGCCATTAGTCTTGGTAGTGATGAAATAATTATACATTATGAAATAGAAGATTTTGAAAACGTGTTTAATTATTTAAAAGAAAAAAAAGAAAAACTTTTGAGTATTGGTAAAAATTTTAATATAGGTATTGCAATAAAGCCAATTACTGATATTTTAGAGATTTCTAAATATTTTGAATATATTGATAAGTTGTTGGTAATGACAGTAGAACCAGGATTTGGTGGTCAAAAATATATTGAGGAAATGAACAAAAAAATATCTTATATAAAAGAAAAAAATAGTGACGTTAAAATCCAAATAGATGGTGGTGTTAATTTAGAAACATTTATAGAACCAGCTAGAAATGATGTTGATAGTTTTGCCATTGGAAGTGATGTAACAAAATATAGTGACGATTTAGAGATGTTATATAACAAAATATTATCATATAATATAACATTTATGCTTGAAAACCTTCCTAAAGATTCAAATATTTTATTTGATAAAAAAATACTACAAATAGTAGAAGGTGGTTATGGTGAAAATGATATTTTACTTGGAATAAAAGGACCTAAATTAAGAGATTTTTCAAATAAAATATATAAAGACATTCCAAATGAATTATTAGATTTTTTTATGAAATCTAAATATCATGAATACAGAAAATTAGGAATTCTTTGTATTTCTAATAATATAAAAAAAAATAAAATAAAAAATGATATGGAAAATGAAACAAAAAATAAAAATAAAGAAGAAAAATTTGAAATATTTGAATCAAATTTAGAATATATAAATAATTGGGATTTAACAGACGGTGCTGGACCAAATATTTTAGCATATAAACTTTTAGAATTAGATGAAGTTGAAATGGAAAAAGAAATTTTAAAATATATAAATTCTGAAAATATGTGGATTAAAAGAATAGGTATAGTCTCTCTTATAACATTAGTGAAAAAAGGATATATAGATTTTTCTTTAAAAATATGTGATATTTGGTATTATGAAAATTATCATTTAATGCAAAAAGCAACTGGTTGGGTGTTAAGAGAAGTATATAAAAAAGAACCAGAAAAGCTTGTAGAATATTTAATAGAAAAGAGTTTAAATAAAAAAACACCAAGTATACTTTTAAGTTATGCTTGTGAGAAAATGAGTGTTCAAGAAAAAGATAAAATAAGAAAAATAAATAATAAATAATGATTTGTAATTTTGAATTTGTAAATAAAATTAATAGGGGGTAGATCCATGGTTGGTATATATAAATGTAAGGAATATGATGAAGAGATATTAACAAATTTAATAAATGGTATTTTCAAAAAACATAAATTTGATGAAATGATAAAAAAAGATATGAATGTTGTTTTAAAACCAAATATGTTAGCTTTAAGAGATGAAAAAACTGCTACAACTACAAATAAATTGTTTTTAAAATGTGTTGCTAGAAAAGTTATAGAACTAGGAGCTAAATGTATAGTATGCGATAGCCCAGCTGGTCAATACACAGAAGAAATAATGAAAAAAATGTATGTAGGTATGGGTTATGACACATTATCTGATATGGGGGTTATATTAAACTATGATATGAGTTTTTCTATGACTAATATTCATGGAGATATAATAAAAAATATAGATATTATAACACCAATAATTAATGCTGATTTAGTTATAAATTTACCTAAATTAAAAACACATCAAATGATGAACTTAACATGTGGTGTTAAAAATTTATTTGGAATTATACCTGGTAAAGTAAAATCAGAAATACATTCTATATATAGTGATTATGCAGATTTCGCAAATGCTTTAATAGACATATCATCTAGTGTAAAAAATCAAATAACTATAGTAGATGCCATAGATTCTATGGAAGGAAATGGACCAAACCAAGGTAAATGTAGACATACAGGATTAGTATTTGCTTCGAATAATCAATTTGAACTTGATTTTGTTGCAATGAAAATTATAAATTTAAGATTAAAACATGCATATACTGTAAATGAATCAATAAGAAGAAAATTAATTGATCCTAAAAATATAGAAATAATAGGTGAGAATTTACAAGATTGTATAATAAGTGATTTTAAAAAACCGGATATATTAAGAAAAAGTATTTTTAGAAATTTAATATTAATGTCAAAATTAATTAAACCATATCCTGAGTTTGATGAAAAAAAATGTATTAAATGTATGAAGTGTGTAAATAGATGTCCAGAAAAAGTTTTAGATTTTAAAAATGGTAAAGTTGTTTTAAAATCTAAAAAAGATTGTATAAGATGTTTTTGTTGTAGCGAACATTGTCCTGCAGAAGCAGTTAATATAAAACATCAATTAATATTTTCAGATATAAGTAAATTTGTAAAAGCAAACGAAAAAACTATGGGACTTATAGATGAAAAATCAAGTGATATAAAAGATAGTGGAAATGAAAGTTAAAGATAATAAAAAAAGTTATTTTGATACACTAGAATAATTCCTGAAAAAGTAAAGTTATTTTGATACATCAAAATAACTTTACAAAAATCAGAAATATTAATTTATTTAATTAATATTGAATTTTAAATAAAACAGGAGGTAAAATAATGTATATAGGTATTATTGGAGCAATGGATGAAGAAATAAATGATCTATTGGAGAAAATGGAAGTAATAAAAGAAGAAAAATATTCAGGTATTTCATATTATATAGGGAAGCTTTGTGGTAAAGATATAGTACTTTCAAGATGTTTTGTTGGTAAAGTAAATGCTGCAATGTGTACTCAAACAATGATATTAAAATATGATATATCAAGTATAATAAACGTAGGTGTTGCAGGTGGAATAGATACAGCACTTGGACTTGGCGATATTGCTATTTCTACTAGTACAGTAGAATTTGATCAAGATGTTAGTGCTCTTGGATATGATATTGGATATACATTTGGATTAGAAAAAATATATATTGATTCAGATGAAAAAATGGCAAATAAAATTTATGAAGTATCAAGTAAAAAAAATAATACTAAACTAGGTGTTGTAGCTTCTTCAGATAAATTTATATCTTCAGAAAATGAGATAGAAAAAATAAAAGAGCTGTTTAATAATGTTGTAGCTGTGGATATGGAAAGTGCTAGTATTTCACATGTTTGCAAATTAAATAATATACCTTTTTGTGCAATAAGAGTAATATCTGATAGTGGTAATAATATAGAATACAGAGATTTTGTAGATATAGCAGTTAAAAAAATAGATAAGATAATGTTAGAATATTTAAAAGAATGTTAAAATAAGTAATAATTACTTGATGTAAGTTTTTAAATATGCTAATATATATATTAATAATAAAATAAATAATAATTAAAAAATGTAAGATAAGGTGGTTGAAAACATATGAAAAAAATAGCAATAATGACAGCCGGAGGAGATTGTGCTGGATTAAATAGTGTAATAAAAACAGTAGTACTATCTGCTATAAATAAAGGAATAGTAGTTGTTGGAATAATAGATGGATATATTGGTTTTGTAGAAAGAAAATATAAAGTATTAGATAAATCTAGTGTATTCGGAATAGAAGTACAAGGTGGAACAATACTAGGTTCTTCAAATAAAGAATGCCCATTTCACTATCCAGTAGATAAACAAAAAACAAAATATGAAGATAGAGTAAAAGATTCAGTAGAAGCTTTAAAAACTTTAGGTGTTGAAGGTTTAATAGTAATAGGTGGAGATGGTACATTAGATTCTGCAAGAGTTATACATGAAGCTGGAATGCCTGTAGTAGGTATACCAAAAACAATAGATAATGATATGGTAG
>CAZZFS010000020.1:0-21901 GCA_964653805.1 uncultured Clostridiaceae bacterium
GGTAACAACAATAAGTGATAATGCATTTTATTACAATACATATATAACAAGTGCAATAATACCAAGTAGTGTAACAAGTATAGGAAGTAGTGCATTTGGAAGTTGTACAGCATTAACAAGTTTGACAATACCAAGTAGCATAACAACAATACCAAGTAGTACATTTAGTAGTTGTTCAGGACTAACCACTGTAACGATACCAAGTAGTATAACAAGTCTTGGAAGCGATGCATTTGGTAGTTGTACAAACTTAACAAGAATAAATGTAACTAAACCAGCAGGAAGTCTTCAAGGTTCTCCATGGGGAGCATATAAAAAAGGAACTGTGGTTTGGAATTAATTAGATAATAATATAAAATAAAGTTAGTAATATTATTAATTAAAATATTCATAGTTATAGAAAAGAAAGTGATTTTTAAAGTCACTTTCTTTTTTTGTATTTTTTTTAGTAATATATAAATATATTACGTTCTATCATAAGCTTTTTTCTATATCAACATTTTATCTTCATTATATCATCACAAACGAGTAATATAATATGGTCATGTTATAAAGAAAAGAAAGGAGAAATAACATGTACATATTTAAAAATGCTTTAAAAAGTATTACAAGAACAAAAGTTAGAAATATACTAATAGGTATAATTATAACTATCATTGCACTTTCAAGTTGTATAGCTTTATCAATAAAAAATTCAGCTGTAGAATTAATTGAAAGTTATCAAAATTCATATGAGGTGGAAGCAACACTTTCATTAAACAGAGATTCTATGAGAAATGCTGCTAAAACAGAAGCAACAACTTCTGGAACAAGTGCTAAAGATTTTATGGCAAGTTTAAGTCAACTTGATGTAGCAACTGTTATCAGTTATGGAACTTCAGATTATGTAAAAAGCTATAATTACAATATTCAAACTGAAATGAATTCAACTAGTATAGAAAAGGCAACAACTGAAGATACAACAACTACTACAACACAAGCAGAAGGAATGAAAAGACCTGACGAGGCTACAACTCAAACAACTACAAGTAAAGTAAAAGGTGATTTTGAAGTTGTGGGATATAATAGTTTAGATGGTATGAGTGAATTTGTAAATTCTGAATATAAAATAACATCAGGTACAATGTTTGATATTAATGCAACAAATAATCCTTGCGTTATTTCAACAGATTTAGCAGATCAAAATAGTTTAACAGTTGGAAGTACTATAACAATGGTAAATCCAAATAATGAATCAGAAACATATACATTTACGGTGGTTGGTATTTATGAAGATACAACTGAAAGTACTGAATTTAGTATGTTTTCAAATGCAGCTAATAAAATTTTAACAAATTATAATTCATTAAATACAATTGTTACAAATTCTACAAGCGCTGATGATACAAAATTAACTGCTAGAACAAATGCTACATTTGTTTTAAATAGTAAAGATGTAATTGATGAATTTACAACAGAATTAACAAGTAAAGGTATGAGTAGTTATTATACAGTTACAACAAATGTGGACTCATTAGATTCAGCTATAGAACCATTACAAAATTTATCAAATTTTGCAAATGTATTTCTAATAATAGTATTATCTATAGGTGGTGTAATATTAGTTGTAATTAATATGATAAATATTAGAGAAAGAAAATATGAAATTGGAGTTTTACGTGCAATTGGTATGAAAAAACATAAAGTTTTAGGTCAATTTGTTATCGAATTATTTATTGTTACCATTATATCACTTATGATTGGAACAACAGCAGGTGCATTTTTAACAGTGCCAATAGCAAATAATATGTTAGCAAGTGAAATTTCTTCTCAAGCAGAAGCTCAAACTGAAGTAAGTAGTAATTTTGGCGGAGGCGGACCACAAATGGGTGGAGGTCAAAGCGATATTCGAAATACTTTTTCATCTACATCTAATGTAGAATATGTAGATAAAATAAATGCAGTAATTGATGGTGAAACTATACTTCAATTATTAGGAATAGGCGTATTACTTACAATAATAAGTAGTTCAATATCTATGATATCAATTTCAAGATATACACCACTTAAAATTTTAAGTAATAGAACATAAAATTAATAATAAAAGAAAGGAAAAAAATATGAGTGTATTTAAAATAGAAAATTTATGTTATTCATATGATCAAGGTAAAACAAAAGTATTAGATAATATAAATTATAAATTTGAAAAAGGTGAAATATATGCAATAATAGGTAAATCAGGGACTGGTAAAACAACATTGTTATCACTTATGTCAGGACTAGATAAACCTAAAAGTGGAAAAATAATATATAATGGACAAGATATATCAAAATTAGATGAAGATATATATAGAAGTAAACATATTGGTGTTGTATTCCAAAGTTTTAATTTACTTCCACATTTAACAGCATTAGAAAATGTTATACTTTCTATGGATATATCACAAAATAAAATAGAAAATAAAAAGAAAAAAGCGTTAGAATTATTAGAAAGTGTTGGGATAAATGAGGAAAAAGCAAATAGAAGAGTACTTAGATTATCTGGTGGAGAACAACAACGTATTGCAATAGCTAGAGCTCTTTCATATGATCCAGATGTAATACTTGCAGATGAGCCTACTGGGAATTTGGATGTACATACAGAAAAACAAATACTGGATATATTTAAAAAATTAGCTTCAGAGTATAATAAATGTGTTATATTAGTAACTCATTCACCAAGTGTTTCAGAGATAGTTGATGTAGTGTATGACTTAGAAAAAGCCAAAATTAAAACAAAAAATTAAATAGAAAAATAAATTGAAATTAAAATTAAACAATCTGCACAAGATAATAGTTAAGCTTTAATAAAGCAACAACTTCATTAAAATTTAACTATTCTATCATAATTCTATCACAATTGAGGTATATAATATGGATGTAAAGTAAAGATATATTATTTAAATTTATAATATAATATATCAATATAGGGGGTGATATTATAAGAGAGGTAAAAAACAATATCATAATTAACAGAGAATAAACAAGCTTAACTTTAGATTAAGTTTAAATACAAAAATTTTGACCAACGAAAGGAGGGATAAATTATAAGAGAGAAAAATAATTAATTACAAACAAAAAATAATATATAATGATAAAGTTATTGTTATATTAAAATATATTATGTGAGAGAAGGTGGTATATGATTAAGCGTATGAAACTATAATTAGTATAAAAAAATAATCCTAAAAAAGGATTATCCATAATTTTAAAATAAAAACAATTCCTATACATAAAAATAAAATAATAACTTAAAAATTGATATACCTTTTAAGTTATAAATATAAAAAGATACGATAAAATAAATTTAGAACGGTTAAAACAAGTTGAGTCTTGTTTTAAAGATAAAGATTAAGTCAAATATGATTTAGTTTTTATCTTTTTTTTATTATTTTTATGTAATATTGTGTGTGATGTATACTTTTTAAAAATTGTTTTGATATATATTGCATATAGTATTGATTAGTGAGAATAAATATTATATAATAATAAAAAATAAAATTAAAATTATATTTTATTATTAATTTTATATTTTATATTTTTTGGTGGGTGGTGATATGAATGAATATTTCAGATAGTGTAAATGTAGAATTATTAAACAATGTAGAAGAATCATTAAAACCTATTTTAAAAGAATTGTTACAATATATAGATATTGAACAAAAAGAAAAAAAATCTTTTAGCCCAGAACAAATAAAAAAAATAATATCAGATCTAAATTCAGGATTACTACAAATAAAACTTGCAAGTGAAAATAATACTAATGAGATTTATTCAAAAAGATTTGAAGAAAATCCATATTTAAAAGGATATTATAGACATGATAACAAAAATAATAATAAATTAATTGTAATAAGAGAAGAAAGTAAAGATGACGAAATGTTAGGTCATTTAAGTCATGAAATGGAACATTTTATAGATGAAAATCTTGAAATAGAAGAAAAAATAAAATATAAATATGATTTTTGGAATAACAATGAAGATTTAAAATCAAAAAATGATGTGAATATAATAAAAAAAATCGAATTAAGTGAAGAAAATCCAAGAGGTTCATTTTTAGGTAATTATATAAATTCTGATTGGTTAGAAATGTGGGATGAAGCAACAACTGAAATATTATCATCAAGTAGAATAAATAAAGAACCAAGTGGATATTTAAAAAGAGTTGATTTTTTAAAATCAGTATTAAAAATAAATAGCAAAAATGAAGATGATTTAACTCAAGCTTGTAGAAATGGTGATGTAACATTTATATATAATTTAATGCCTAAAAATCTATTAATGAACATTTCAAAATTAGAATCACAGTTATACGAAGCAAATATAAATAATGAATTAATAGGTATGAATAATACTGAGTATACTATGAATATTTTAGATTCAGAGCTTTTAGAATATATAAATGTAGTTAAAGAAAATGAAAATTTTAAATTAATGAATAAAACTGAAAAAGAAGATGTTATTAAAAATATATTGAATTTAAGATATTCTAATGAAGAGTGTTTAGATAAATTTGAAGAAAGTAAATTTGTTAATAAATTTGAAACTAAATGTAAGAATATTTTTCAAAATGTTGAAAATAAAGAAGAAAATATAAATTTTATTGCAAACAATATAAATGAGTGGATAGAAGAACTTAAAGTATCAAAGAAAATAGATTATGCAACTAAATTAAAAAATATTTGTTTGAAGAATTTGATATTAGAAAAAAAAGAAAAACTTCTTAGTAATGGTGGAATTGAAGAAATTGATAAAATATTAACAGAAATAGAAAATAGAATTGTACATGAAGAAAAAATAGAATCATATAAAAAAGGCTTATTTGAAAAAGCTAAAAAAGATAATCAATATTTTTTAGATGAATATATAGATTTTGAAAAAATACAAAAACATTATGTATATATAGATGGACAAAAATTTTTAAATAATAAATTTGTAAAAAATGTTATGACTGTTAATTTATATAATATAAATCCTAGTGAGTGTTATATAAAAACTATAATAGAAAATGGTGAAGAAGCTATCATAGAGGAAAAAACATATGATAATGTTAATAATTTTTTAATGAATAGTAGGAATATAATATTAAAAAACAAATTGAATTCTACAGAAGTAGAAGAATTTAGAAAAAATAATAATACAGAAATTGAAATGTTATTAAATAAAGGTTTTGAGTTTGTTTTTAAAAGTGATGTTTATAAAAATAAAAAAGAAACTAAATCAAAGAAAAAAGAAACTTTTATTTCTAGTTTTAATCAAAATGTAAATTTACAACCTTCATATGTGAAAAATGATAATGAAATTGCAAAACATAATGTAAATAATAATCTTAAACTAGAAGTAAATAAAAAAGGAGTCAATTTAGAAAATGAAAGATAGTATATTAAAGTATAGTGAAATTGAAATTATAAATTTAGCTGGAAAAGAAGCTAAACAAAAAATAGAATCTTTTAATGACGAAAATTTTAAAAATCCATTTTATTTTTGGAGTTTAAAAAAGAAAATATTAAAAGAAAAATATAATATAGATTGGATTACGCCAAAAGAACAAGATAAAGATGTAAAATATGACTAAAAACAATAATAATTAAATTTTATAAATATTAAAGGGATAGTTGAAAACTATTCCTTTTAATTGTTTTTTAAATGAAATTAGATCATTTTTATGTAATTTAATTGAAAATAAGCTTAAAAAATGGTAATATTAATATATTATATAGAATAAGAATTAATATAGTATTTTTAAAAATAACAAAATAGGAGTGGGAAATAATGATATACTTAGATTACGCTGCAAGTTGTCCAGTAAATAAAGAAGTTTTGGATATATATTATCAAACAACTTTAAAATATTTTGCTAATACAAATTCATCGCATAAAATTGGATTAGAAGCAAAAAATATTTTAGATGAAGCTACAGAAAAAATAGCAGAACTTTTAAATGTAAAATCAAATGAAATAATATATACATCTGGAGCTAGCGAATCAAATAATCTAGCTATTAAAGGTGTTGTTAATAAATATAAAAATAGAGGTAAACATATAATTGTAACAACACTAGATCATTCATCTGTAATAGGTCAATTAGATATTTTAGCTGATGAAAATAATTTAGAAATCGAAAATGTCAATATATTAAAAAATGGACTTGTTGATTTAGAAGATCTTGATGATATTTTAAGAGATGATACTTTACTTGTATCTATTCCATATGTAGATAGTGAAATTGGGGTTAAGCAACCTATTAAAGAAATAGGAGAATTGATTAAAAAGAAATTTCCTAACTGTATATTTTTTTCTGATGCTACTCAAGCAGTTGGAAAAATAAATATTGATATATCAAATGTTGATTTAATGACAATAGCACCTCGTAAATTTTATGGATTAAATAGCATTGGTATTCTTATAAAAAAAGAAAATATAGAACTTTCACCATTAATAATTGGTGGGAAAAGCACTACTATATATAGAAGCGGAACTCCTGATATTAGTTTAGTTTGTGCAACTAAAAAAGCTTTGGGAATTTCATTAAAAAGTATAAAAAACAATTATGAATATATAAAAACATTAAATAAAATGGTAAAAGACGAATTGACAAACTATAAAAATATTAATATTAATAGCACTGAAAATTCAATACCTCATACTTTAAATGTTAGTATAAAAGATATAAAATCTATGGATTTTGTTAAAGAATTAGAAAAATATGAAATATATATATCTACAAAGACAGCTTGTTGTCCAGTTAATACAGTATCTAGAGTTGTATATGAAATAACAAAAGACAAAAAAATTGCTTTATCTACTTTAAGAATTAGTTTTTCTCATCTAACAACAATTGATGAAATTAAAACTTTCTTGAAATATTTTAAAGTATGTTATGATAATTTGATAAATAAAAAAGATTAAGGTGGTAAATAAAATGGAAAAATATAAAGAAATAGAAAAAGGACTTATTACTAAGTATAGAAAAAATATTTGGAGAAAATTTTGTCAAGCAGTAGAAGAATATGAATTGGTAAAAGATAATGATAAAATAGCAGTATGTATTTCTGGTGGTAAAGATTCAATGCTTTTAGCAAAATGTTTTCAAGAATTAAAAAAACATGGTAGGATTAAGTTTGAACTTGTATTTCTTTTAATGGATCCTGGTTATACAGATTTTACTATGAATATAATAAAAGAAAATAGTAAATTATTAAATATTCCATTAACTATATTTAAAAGTAACATTTTTGATGTTGTAGAAAAACATGGTGGTAATACAGCTTGTTACTTATGTGCTAAAATGAGAAGAGGTTGTTTATATAGTGAAGCAGAAAAAATAGGTTGTAATAAGATTGCTTTAGGTCATCATTTTGATGATGTAATAGAAACAACATTACTTAGTATGTTATATGGTGGAGAAATAAAGACAATGATGCCTAAATTACATAGTGATAATTATGGTTTAGAGTTAATTAGACCAATGTTTTTTATCAAAGAAGCGGATATAATATCATGGAAAAAAACTAATGAATTAGAATTTATAAATTGTGCATGTCGTTTTACAGAAGGTTGTGTTGTAAATGATGATGCAGGAACATCTAAAAGAAAAGAAATGAAAAAACTTATTAAAAAATTTAGACAAATAAGTCCATATATTGAAACAAGTCTTTTTAATAGTACAAGAAATATTAATTTAAATGCAGTTATTGGTTATCAAAAAGATGGTATAAAACATAGTTTTTTAGATGAATATGATAATGAATCTTTAAAAGAATATAAATTAAATAAAACACAAAAAAATAAAAAAAATGATTAAGATAATAAAAAAAGTAAAAAAAATTAAGTAACTTCATAAAATCTTCATAATTATAATATATAATACTGTAATTAGGAGAAGTGAATAAATGAAAAAAAATATTAAAAAATTTAAAGTTGATAAAATGATTTGTACAGGTTGTGAAAATAAAATAGAAAAAGCTTTAAAAAAATTAAAAGGAATAGATAAAGTAGAAGCTAGATTTTCAAATTCAACAGTAGAAGTTACTTATGATGAAGAATTAATTGAGGAAAAACAAATTATACAAAAAATTGAAAGTTTGGATTATAAGGTTGTTTTAGGTAAAAAATATATTAAAGCAATTGATGAAAAATCAAATGATAATTTGAATAAAAATAATGAAAATAATAAATTTAATATATTAAAATTTATTGGGGTTATGTTGTTATTAATTTTAGCATATTTAATAATACAAAATACAATTGGTTTTAATTTTATTCCAGAAGTAAATAATACTATGGGATATGGAATGTTATTTGTTATTGGATTACTTACTTCTTTGCATTGTGTTGCAATGTGTGGTGGTATAAATATATCTCAATGTGCTTCATATAAAGATAAAGATTACAAAAACAAATTTATACCAAGTTTGTTATATAATTTAGGTAGAGTGATATCATATACTTTAATAGGAGGTATATTTGGGGCTTTTGGTAGTCTAATTAGTATATCAAATTATTCAAAAGCAATTATTGCAATAATTGTTGGCATACTTATGCTAATTATGGGATTAAATATGCTTAATATATTTCCATGGCTTAGAAAAATAAATCCAAGAATGCCTAAGTTTATATTAAATAAAATAAATAAAAAAACTAAGGGGAATGAAAAAAGAGGAACATTATATGTTGGATTATTAAATGGTTTAATTCCTTGCGGACCTTTACAAGCAATGCAAATATATGCACTAGGAACAGGGAGCTTTTTATTAGGAAGTTTATCTATGTTTGTGTTTAGTTTAGGTACTATTCCTTTAATGTTTGGACTTGGAGCTCTTAGTTCATTACTTACCTCAAAATTTAATAAGAAAATGCTTAAAGTAAGTGCAATACTTGTAATGTTTTTAGGGGTAGTAATGTTTGTTAGAGGTACAAATTTAGCTGGAATATCTTTAATACCAAAAACAACTTCTAATGTTACTGAAAATAAAAGTTTATCAAATAATATAGCTTTTATTGATGGTGATTTTCAAACTGTTACAATTACTTTAGAAAATGGTAAATACTCTCCAATAGTTGTTCAAAAAGGTATACCAGTAAAATGGACAATAAACGTGAAATCTGGGCAATTAACAGGATGTAATAATAAAATAATTATACCTGAATATAATATATCAAAAAAACTTGTTATTGGTGATAATTTGATAGAATTTACTCCTACAGAAACAAAAGATATTGTATATACATGTTGGATGGGAATGATAAGTAGTAATATTAATGTAATAGATGACTTATCAAAAGTTAAAAATAGTGATATAATAAAAGAAAATAAATCTTCACCTAATAGTAGTTCAAGCGGATCTAGTTGTTGTAGTGTAAATTCAACGTCAGCTATTAATAACCCTTAAGAAAATACTTAGGAAAGAGGTATAGAATATGATGAAAAAGGAAATTTTAAAAATATCAGGAATGACATGTGCAGCTTGTTCAGCCAAGATAGAGAGAAAATTAAATAAATTAGATGGATTAGAAGAGGTAAATGTTAACTTAATAGCAAATAAAGCTACTTTTAATTATGATGAAAAAAAACAAAAAATAAATGAAATAATTGGTATGATTAATGAATTAGGTTATACAGCAGAAAAAGAAGCAGAAGTAAATTTAGAAAAAGAAAAAGAAAAACAAGTTGAAATTAAAAAAAAATTAAAGATAAATTTAATTATATCAATTATACTTAGTTTTCCACTTTTAGTAGCTATGATTACAGCAATGCTTGGAATAAAAATAGAATTTTTACATAATCCTTATTTACAACTTATATTAGCAACACCTATACAGTTTGTAATAGGTTTTAAATTTTATAAAGGAGCATATTATGCTTTAAAATCAAAAAGTGCTAATATGGATGTATTAATTGTACTCGGAACAACTGCAGCATACATGTATAGTGTGTATAACGTGTTTTTTCAAACTGTTCAAGTCGGATTAATGAAAGATTTATATTTTGAAGCTTCAACTATAATAATAACATTAATATTACTTGGTAAATATTTTGAAGAAATAGCAAAAGGAAAAACAACAGAAGCTATAAAAAAACTTATAGGATTACAAGCAAAAACAGCAAGAGTAATTAGAGATGATTTAGAACAAGATATTTTAATAGAAGAAGTTTTACTTGGAGATATAATTATTGTTAGACCTGGTGAAAAAATACCTGTTGATGGTGAAATAACAGATGGTTATTCATCTGTAGATGAGTCAATGATAACAGGAGAAAGTATGCCAACAGGTAAAAAAATAGGTGATAATGTTATTGGTGCTACAATAAATAAATACGGTACTTTTAAATTCAAGGCTTTAAAAATAGGCAAAGATACAATGCTTTCGCATATTATAAAAATGGTTGAGGATGCGCAAGGTTCAAAAGCACCTATACAAAAAATAGCAGATAAAGTATCAGGGATATTTGTTCCTGTAGTAATTGGTATAGCTATTATAACATTTTTAGTTTGGATTTTAATATTTGGTAATTTTACTATGGGAATTGTAAGTGCAGTAGCAGTTTTAGTTATTGCTTGTCCATGTGCACTTGGCCTTGCAACACCTACTGCAATAATGGTTGGAACAGGTAAAGGTGCTGAAAATGGTATTTTAATAAAAGGTGGACAATATTTAGAAACAGCATATAAATTAGATACAATAGTATTTGATAAAACAGGAACAATTACAAAAGGTAAACCTGAAGTTACAGATATAATATCACTAGGAAATTTAAAAAATGAAGATATTTTGTTAATAACTGCAATTGCAGAAAAAAGATCTGAACATCCATTGGGTGTTGCTATATATGAAAAAGGAAAAAAAGAATTTAGTAATATAGTAGATCCTAACAAATTTGAAATTATTTCTGGTAAAGGTATAATAGCAGAAATTGATAATAAAAATATAATTATTGGAACAAGAACATTAATGTTACAAAATAATATTGAGATATCAAGTGAATTAGAAAAAAGAGTAATAGTTTTAGAAAAAGAAGGTAAGAGTACTATGTTATTAGCAATTAATAATAATATAGAAGGAATATTAGCTGTTGCCGATACATTGAAAGAAAATTCTAAAGAAACTATAGAAAAACTTCAAAATATGGGTATTGAAGTATATATGATTACTGGTGATAACAAAATAACTGCAAATGCAATTGCAAAATCTTTAAATATAAAAAATGTATTAGCTGAAGTTTTACCAGAAAATAAAGCAAAAGAAGTAGAAAAACTAAAAGCCTCTGGTAAAATAGTTGGTATGGTTGGAGATGGCATAAATGATGCTCCAGCATTAGCAATTGCAGATATCGGCATTGCTATTGGAACTGGGACAGATATTGCAATTGAGGCAGCAGATATAACATTAATAAAAGGCGATTTAAAAGAGGTTGTTACTATAATACAATTATCTAGAAAAACTATAAGGAAAATAAAACAAAATTTATTTTGGGCATTTTTTTATAATATAATAGGAATTCCATTTGCTGCACTTGGTTTATTAAATCCAATTATTGCTGGAGCAGCTATGGCTTTTAGTTCAGTATCAGTTGTTTTAAATTCACTTAGTTTAAAAAGATTTAAAGTTAAATAGGTTAGAAAAAAAGTTGATATGATATAAAAATAAAATAAATTAAAGAGGGAGATGTGAGAAATGATAAATGAAAAAATAATTTTTATTGTAGAAGGAATGTCTTGTAGTCATTGTGTAAATGGCATAAAAAAAGCAGTAAGTGGAATTGATGGAGTATTTGCTGTAGAAGTAAGTTTGGAATCAAAAACTGTTACTATTGATTACGATATTAAAAAAGTTAAAGTTGAAGATATAAAAATTGTTATAGAAGATGAAGGATATATTATAAAATAAAAAATATATTATATAGGATTTTTTGGAGGGGATTAAATGAAGACTAAAATACTAGTTGTTGATGATGAAATAAAAATTGTTGAAATTGTTAAAGCATATTTAGAAAAAGAAAACTATGAGGTTTTCACAGCTTTTAATGGTAAAGAGGCACTTAATGTTTTTGAAAAAGAAAAAATATCATTAATAATACTTGATTTAATGTTACCTGAATTATCTGGAGAAGAAGTTTGTAAAGAGATAAGAAAAAAATCTAAAGTACCTATAATAATGCTTACAGCAAAAGTTTTTGAAGAAGATATTATAAAAGGGTTAAATATTGGGGCAGATGGATATATGGTAAAACCTTTTAGTCCAAAAGAATTAATAGCTAGAGTTTTTGCTGTTTTAAGAAGAACAGAAGAAGAAAATATTTATTCTAATATTTATTATTTTAATAATAATGATTTAATAATAGATGTTTTAAAACATGAGGTTAAAAAAAATAATAAAATAGTTAAATTAACTCCAACAGAATATAAAATTTTATTAACTTTAGTTAAATTTCCGACAAAATTATTTACAAGGGAAGAATTACTTTCAACTGTTTTTGAAGATTATTATGATGGTTATGATAGAACAATAGATGCTCACATAAAAAATTTAAGACAAAAAATTGAAAATGATCCTAAAAAACATATGTATATATTAACTGTACACGGTATTGGATATAAATTTGGAGGTGATTTGTCATAAAATATAGTTTAAATAAAAAAATATCTATATCATTTGTTTTTGTTATATTAATTTGTGTTGTTTCAATAACTTTGTTATTTAATATGTTTTTTGAAAATTATTTCAAAAATTACATTATTCATGAACAAGAAACAAGGAGTAATAATATAGTATCTTCAATAAATAAATTATATAATAATGGTAATTTTGATGTCAATTCAATTGAAAATCTTGGAATGATAGCATTAGAAGAAGGTATGATAATAAAAGTTAAAGATAATCAAAATAATATAATTTGGGATGCAACTCTTCATAATAATGGATTGTGTAAACAAATGTTAGAACATATGGCACAAAACATGTCTAATAAGTATTTAAATGAAAATGCTGGATATGTAGAAAATAAATATAATATTTTGAGTGATTCTAATGTTGTTGGTACTTTAGAATTGGGATATTACGGACCTTTCTATTTTAATGATCATGATTTATCTTTTATAAATGGAATAAACAAAATTATTTTTGTTGTGGGGATAATTACACTTTTACTCTCTTTAATAATTGGAAGTATAATTTCAAATAGAATTACTAAACCTATACTTAAAGTAATAAATAAAACAAAACATATTTCAGATGGTTATTTTGATGAAGTAATAACTGACAAATCAAATACAAAAGAAATAGCAGAATTAATAAGTAGTGTAAATGATTTGGCAAAAAAATTAGAAAACCAAGAAAATTTAAGAAAAAAATTAACTTCTAATGTAGCTCATGAGTTAAGAACTCCACTTACTTCAATTAAAGTTAATTTAGAAGCAATGATTGATGGTGTATTAGAAATAGATGAACGTAGATTAAAAAGTTGTAATGAAGAAATATCAAGATTAACAAGATTGGTTAGTGATTTGGAAAAATTAACCAATTGTGAAAATGAAAATTTAGTTTTAAATAAAGAAAAATTTGATTTGTTTGAAATTATAAATAGTATAATTAAAATTTTTGAAAAAGATTTTATTGATAAAAATATATCTGTAAAAATTAATGGAAATATTTATAACGAAAAAATAATTATATATGCAGATAAAGATAAAATAATACAAATTATTATAAACATTTTATCTAATTCAATAAAATATAGTAAAAAAAGTATTAATATTGATATAAATATTACAAAAGTTAAAAAAAATAACAATGAATATATAAATATAGCATTTAAAGATAATGGAATAGGTATTTCAAAAGAAAATTTACCGTATATATTTGAAAGATTCTATATGGTTGATAAATCTAGAAATAGTTCATTAGGTGGTTCGGGCATTGGTCTTACTATTTGTAAAGCAATAATTGAAGCGCATAATGGAAATATAAAAATAAATAGTGAACTTGATATAGGTACTGAAATAATAATAGAATTACCTAATATTAGTGTATAATATTGTAATGTTATAATTTCACCAAACTTTCACTTAGAAAATAGCTTTTAAATTTGAAATTCCTCTAAAAGTGTGATATAATATAATTTCGCGCAAAAGGAGGGAGAAAATTGGAAGAATTAAAAAATAAGATAGGTGAAAGTTTACCTGGACTTAGAAATATCAAAACAGTAACGGTTATATTAATATGTTTAATAATATATAATTTACTAGAAAGAAATCCTTTTTTAGCTTGTACAGAAGCTATTTTAACATTGCAAGGAACAATGGATGAAAGTGTAAAGGTTGGAACAGATAGAATATTTGCAACAGTTTTTGGTGGTGTAATAGGTATAATTTTTATAAGCATCCATAATATAGTTGGATGGCATTATACCAATTTTGTTTTAGCACCATTAGGTATTTTTATAATTATATATATGTGCAGTAAAATAATAAAAAGACCGGAGTTTGTAGTTGTTGCATGTGTATGTTTTTTAGGAATAAATATTGATTTTGCACCTACACATCAAACAATTGATTTAGCATCAGCATTTCTTAAAATGGGTGATACTTTATTAGGTGTAATTATTGCTATGATTATAAATATGTATAATCCTATTTTTATAAAAAAAGATAAAGATGGCAAAAAAGTTAAAGAGAAAAATAAAAAAAATTATAAAATAAAAAAATACAAAATTAAAGAAATAGTAAAATAAAACACAATAATAAATAATAAATTAAATAATATATTAAATTTAACAAAAAAATGAAAAAGTCTTTCTTTTTCATTTTTTTTGTAATATAATATTGATATAAAAATGGAGGTTTGGTAAATATGATGTCATATAACGAATTAATAAAAAATATAAATGTTTTAATAGCAGATGATGATGAAGATTATGTTTTCTTATCATATAATTTCCTACTATCACTAGGATATAATGTAGATTTAGCAAGAGATGGGCAACAAGCCTTAGATATGTTAAAGAAAAAAGATTATCAAATATTATTACTTGACTTTTTTATGCCAGTATTAAATGGCGAAGAAGTTGTTAGAGAAATAAGAAAAACAGATAAAGAATTAATAATAATACTTCAAACAGGATTTTCAGGACAAAAACCACCTATTGAAAGTATGCAAAAATTAAATATTCAAAATTATCATGATAAAACAGAAGGAATAGATAAATTAAACTTAGAATTAATTTCTGCAGTTAAAATATTTAATCAACAAAATGAAATTGAATTAACAAGATATAAAGCTAAAGCAATGGGGAATTTAGTTTCAGGTATTGCTCAAGAAATAAAATCTAACTTGCTTTCAGTAAGTGCAGGATTAGATTTTGTAAACATGCTTATGAAAGATGCAGTTACAGATAAAGATAAAAAGACAGTGGATAATTTAAATAGATTTTATACAAATAATAAAAATTCACTTGAAAAAATAGATAAAGTATTGTCATCTATGATAGTTCAATCAAGTGATGGTTGTGAAAGTGTTATGACTGATTCAGATGTAATAGATATTATAAATTTAATACTTAAAAATGATTCTAAATTAGCAGGAGTAATTTTAAATACAAAAGTTTCTTTAAAATCAAATAGCTATTTAACAGGTGGAGTAAATGAAACTATATTTATGCTTTGTGAAATAATAAGAAAATTTATTACAAAACAAGAACAAGGTTCATCAATAGATTTAGTATTAACAGAAGATGAAAATAATTGGTTGTTTATAATTTCTACACCAGAAATACAAAATATTTCAAGAGGTGAGTATTATCTTATTAGCAGAGTAATAATGTCTATAAAAGATACTGAAATTTCAAAAGAAGATGATAAAATGATTATAAGTATGCAAAAATTAAATTGTAATATAAATAGAGAAAAAGTTGAAGAATAGAGAATAAATAAAAGTATAAAAAAATTTAATTAAAAAGAAGTAATAAAAAATAATTTTTATTGCTTCTTTATTTTTGCTATTGTAACACCATAACTACCTTCAAAATAATTACCAAGTCTAAATTCTAAAACATTCCTGTTACTTTTCAAATAATCATGAGTAGCTTTTCTTAGAATACCACCGCTTTTGCCATGTATAATTCTTACTGTATATATATTGTTATAAATAGCTTCATTGATAAAATCTTCTAATTCATAAATAGCTTCATCAACATTTTTATGTCTTAACATTATTTCTGGGATGAAATTTGAAGTATTACCAATATCATAATTTATTTTTATATTATTTGATATATTATTTGTTGTGTAATTTATTTTTTTTGAATTATCTATATAACGATTTGTATTTGAAATGTTTTTTTCATTATTATCTAAAAGTATTAAATTACTTTCTGATATATGAACTTTTTTATTATTTATTAAAACTATATATTCATTTTCAGTATTGCTATTTTTTTGTATATTTTTATACTTTTTTATATTTAATATTTTACCTTTTAAGGTACTATTTTTAATAGATACAAAGTCTCCTTTTTTTAACATAATGTATTCCTCCAAAAATATTTTTTATTGCTTATAATTATTTTTAATGTAAATTAATTATATCATGTTTTTGATATAAAATATATAATTAATTTTAAAAAGTTTATTGTATAAAAATATAAAAGGAATATATATCGTTAAATATAGTTAGAATTTATCAAAGTTTCTTTGAAGTTTTAACTAATCTATTGAATAAATGCCGAAAAATTGGTATAATCTAAAGGTAAAGTTAACAAACAAATATTAAGAAGGGGAATTTACGTATGAGTAAACAAGAATATATAAGAAATTTTAGTATAATAGCACATATAGATCATGGGAAATCAACAATAGCAGATAGATTATTGCAAATAACAGGTAGTATAGAAAGCAGAAATATGCAAGAACAACTACTTGATAATATGGATATAGAGCGTGAAAGAGGAATTACAATAAAATCTCAAGCTGTTAGAATGAAATATGTTGCCAAGGATGGGAATGAATATATTTTAAATTTAATAGATACACCAGGACATGTAGATTTTAATTATGAAGTTTCTAGATCTTTAGCAGCTTGTGAGGGCGCTATATTAATAGTTGATGCAGCTCAAGGAGTTGAAGCACAAACACTTGCAAATGTATATCTTGCAATGGAAAATAATTTAGAAATAATTCCAGTAATAAATAAAATAGATTTACCTAGTGCAAGACCAGAAGAGATAAAAGAAGAAATAGAAAATATCATAGGTATTGAAGCTGTTGATGCACCTTGTGTTTCAGCTAAAATGGGTATAAATATGGAGGAAGTATTAGAAGCTATAGTTAAAAAAATACCTGCTCCAAAAGGTGATAAAGACAAACCAACAGCTTGTTTAATATTTGATTCTATTTATGATAACTATAAAGGAGCTTTGGCTTTTGTTAGAGTTGTAGATGGTAAATTAAAAAAAGGTGATTTAATTGTTACTATGTCAAATAAAAAAGAATATGAAATAGTAGAAGTTGGATTTTTCAAACCAGGTGGGTTTGTTGAAACAGAAATATTAGAAGCAGGAGATGTAGGATATGTTGCAGCTAGTATAAAAAATGTATCAGATATAAGAGTTGGTGATACAATAACATTAAAAAAAGATCCAACAAAAGAAGCACTTCAAGGATATAAAGAAGTAAAATCTATGGTGTATTCAGGAATATTTCCAGCTGATGGTAGTGATTACAAAGATTTAAAAGAAGCAATAGATAAATTAAGATTAAACGATGCATCACTTAGATATGAATTAGAATCATCTAGTGCACTTGGACATGGTTTTAGATGTGGTTTCTTAGGATTATTACATATGGAAATTGTAGTTGAAAGATTAGAAAGAGAATATGATCTTAATTTAATAACAACAGCACCTTCTGTAATATATAAAATACATAAAAATAATGGAGAAGTTTTAGAATTATATAATCCTTCTGAATTACCTCCTATTCAAGAAATTGCTTTTATGGAAGAACCAATAACAAAAACAGAAATAATAGTACCTAAAGATTATGTTGGAAATGTAATGGAACTTTGCCAAGAAAGACGTGGCGAATTTATAAATATGAAATATCTAGATGAAAAAAGAGTTGAACTTGAATATTTATTGCCATTAAATGAAATAATATATGATTTCTTTAATAGCTTAAAATCAAGATCAAAAGGTTATGCATCATTTGATTATGAAATTGAAAAATATCAAAGATCAAATCTTGTGAAATTAGATATATTATTAAATAATCAAGTAGTGGATGCATTATCTTTTATTGTAAATAGAGAAAAAGCACCTACAAGAGGCAGAAAAATGACTGAAAAACTTAAAAATATAATACCAAGACAGTTATTTGAAGTTCCTATTCAAGCAGCAATTGGTGGTAAAGTAGTTGCAAGAGAAACTGTAAAAGCAGTTAGAAAAGATGTACTTTCAAAATGTTATGGTGGAGATATTACAAGAAAGAAAAAATTACTTGAAAAGCAAAAAGAAGGTAAAAAGAAAATGAGAATGATAGGTAATGTTGAATTACCAAAAGATGCATTTATGAGTGTACTTAGTTTAGATGAATAAAAATGATTTTAAACAAGTTAAATTAATTAAACAAGAGAAAAAATAATAGGGGGCTTATTATGAAAAAGTTAATTGTATTAGTGATATTTTTTTTAGTTGCTGCTACTGCTGCTTGTAGTTTAGACTATAACAGAGTTAAAAGTGGCGAAAAGCCAATATTTACATTTCAAAAGAAAGAATACAAATATGCAAATGGAAATGTTTATGAATATACAGGAGTGTTATATAAAGTAGTAGATGCTAAAGAGATAAGTGACTTTAATAATGTTACTGCTAATATAATTTTTAAAGAAACAAAATCTTTTGAAATAAAAAGCAATGATGTAATTGATATGCAAGGTGATATTACTAATATACAAGTTAGTGGGAGTTTTTATGTAGAAAATAGTTCTGTAAAAACAGAATATAATAAAGCTTGGGTGGATGTTGATGATAGTACAATTATAATAAAAAATTCAACAAAAAAAGTTACAAGTAAAGAAAGTATAAAAAGTGGCGATGTAGTTCAAGTTGCTTTTAAAGAAGTAAAAAAAGGTAATCTAGAATTAAGAGGAATTGCTAAATTTATAGTAATATTAGATTAAATAAATTAGATTAAAAGGAGAATAAAAAATGGGATTAGTTTATGGTAAAAACCCTGTAAAAGAAGCAATTCTTTCAGGTATAACAATAAATAAAATATATGCACAAGGAACAACAAAGGATATATATGAAATAATAAAACTTGCAAAAGATAATAAAATTGTAGTTGTTGAAAGTGACAAACAAAAATTAGATGATATGGTAGAAGGTAAAAACTCTCAAGGAATAGTTGCGTCTGTTACAGATTTTAAATATTCTGATGTAAATGAATTATTAGAATATGCAAAATCTAAAAATGAAGAACCTTTTGTAATAATATTAGATAAAATAGAAGATCCTCATAACTTAGGTGCAATAATAAGAACAGCTGAATGTATGGGTGCTCATGGTGTTATAATACAAAAAAGAAATGCTTGTCAAATTACAGATGTAGTTGAAAAAGTATCTGCAGGAGCTTGTTCATATTTAAAAGTTGCAAGAGTAACAAATATAACAGAAACACTAAGAGATTTAAAAGAAAAAGGTCTTTGGATTTATGGACTTGATATGGAAGGTGCTTCTAATTTATATGATGCAAAAATAGATGGAGCAATTGGTCTTGTTGTTGGTAATGAAGGTCAAGGTATATCTAGACTTGTAAAAGAAAATTGTGATGTTTTAGTTAAAATACCTATGAGTGGTAATATTAATTCATTAAATGCTTCTGTAAGTAATGCAATAGGTATTTATGAAATAGTTAGACAAAAAAACTTAAAAAATAAAGTTAAATAATAAATAACAAAAAGAAATTAATAATAAATATAAATTAATAATGAAAAAATAATAAAATATAGAAATGAAATAATTGCTTTTAGATTTTAAATAAAAGCAATTATTTTATATATGGAGAGAAAAAAATATGTATAAAAATATAAATGAAGTTGAATTATTATCACCAGCAGGGGATATGAATAGTTTTAAAGCTGCTATACAAAATGGAGCTGATGCTATATATATGGGAATAGATAAATTTAATGCAAGAATAATGACTAACAACTTTGATATAAATGAATATATTGAATGTATAGAGTATGCTCATTTAAGGGGCGTAAAGGTGTTTTTAACGATCAATATATTAATGTCTGATGCAGAAGTAAAAGAAGCGTGTGAAATTGTATTAAAATTATATTCAAAAGGTTTAGATGCAATAATAGTACAAGATTTAGGATTTGCTGTAGTTATTAAAAAAATAGTACCTACATTACAAATACATGCTAGTACTCAAATGAGCATATATAATTTAGAACAAGTAAAATATTTAGAAAAGTTAGGATTTTCTAGAGTGGTACTTGCTAGAGAATTAAGTGTTGAAGAAATAGAATATATTTGTAAAAATACTAAATTAGAAGTAGAGATTTTTGTTCACGGAGCACTTTGTGTATCTGTTTCAGGACAATGCTTAATGAGTTATGCAATAGGTGGAAGAAGTGCTAACAAGGGTAATTGTGCACAGCCTTGTAGAATGAAATATAAGTTATATAGTAATAGTGAAGAAATGCTTAGCAATAGATATTTATTAAGTAAAAAAGATATATATGGATTAGAACATATTGATAAATTAATAAATTCAGGTGTTAAATCTTTTAAAATAGAAGGAAGAAATAAGATACCTGAGTATGTAGCGATAACAACAAGCATATATAGGAAGTATATAAATGAATTTTGTCAAAATGGTAAATTAAATATAGCTGCAGAGGATAAATTAAAATTAAAACAAATATTTAATAGAGATGGTTTATGTAGTGGATATTTAGATGGTGTTAAATATGCAAATAGTATAACAGATATCTCAGCAAAGAATACAGGTATATATCTAGGAACAGTTTGTGATCAAAAATCAGTATATGTAAAAGTAAAATTAGAACAAGATTTTGATATGAAAGATGGTGTTGAAATATACTCTAAAGATAATGTTTTTTCAAATATTATAACTTGTATTAAAAATGAAAAATATACAACTGTAAATAGAAAATGTAAAAAAGGTGAATATGTTTGGATAGGTGATATATCTAAAAAAATGGATATAGGTAGTAAGATATATAAAACATCAAGCTATAGTTTAAATAAAGATTATCAAGGTACATATACAAATAACATTAATTTAAAAAAGATAATAGTTGATTTAGATATATATTACTATATAATATGCGGATCTTTAAATCATGAAAGTTCCTGCTACATTACGTGTTAATAATATTGATATTAATACCACCATTTCTGTGAAACTATCTGGAGATTTTCAATATATCCCTTTTACGATTAATACTCCATTAATTCTTGAAAGTACGGTGGATTTAACAATTCCAATAAAAGGTATCCAGAGTGTCTATTTAATTAAAGGAGATAAACAAAACTATAAAATAGGTTATGGTAATCCATTAGAAAGATTAAAGACATTACAAACAGGAAATCCTTACAAAATGCAATTAATGACTTGTTGTCCTGGAGGAAGTGGACTTGAAACAAAATTCCATAATAAATATAAAAGTAAACAGATCCAGGGTGAATGGTTTGTATTAAATGAAGAAGATGTTGAAACAATAACAAAGATAATGGTAATAAAGTATTTTAAGAGTAAATATGCCGAAGACACAGAATATTGGAATGAGATAACTACACAGAAAGAAAGTGCCGATATGGCCGATGCGGTGCAAACTAATACTACAAAGAAAG
>CAZZFS010000021.1:0-20642 GCA_964653805.1 uncultured Clostridiaceae bacterium
TATAGTTATTTTACTTATTACAAATATCTTATATCATATATGTTATATTGTCAATGTTTTCAAGTTAGGTAATATATTAGTAATATTGTTGTAATAAATTCGTAATAATATTACTAATAATTAGAGCCAGCTTACTTTTAAAAGTAAGTTGGCTCTTTATTTATTGTTTTTTTCTATTTTTATTTTTCAACTTTTTTATGATATTTTATTTACCCCTTTTTATCCAATTCATGTAATGTTTTCGCACACTCTGGACATAAATATCTATATTTCAAGTCTCTACCAATGCTAACATTATATTCTTTACATCTTGCACATTGAGTTCCAGGTGCTTTTTCTACAACCATTGAAGCTTTAGCAGTTATATTTACTTCTATTAAAGAAACACCAGAAGTTTTAACTATTTCATTATAATTTTGTTCTATAAATTCTTTTTGTTTTTCTTTTGTATTAATAATAACTTTAGCTTCTATATTATTTTTAATTATGTTATTTTTTTTAGCTTTATTTATATTAGCTTCTATTCTATCTCTCATATAATATATAGTTTTCCATCTTTTTGTTTCTTCCTCATAATCGCCTTCTAGTTGTTCTTGTTTTAATTCATATAACAATAAATTTGAAGCTTCAACAGAATCTTTATGCCAGATAAAAGGCCATATTTCTTCTACTGTAAAAGGTATTAAAGGTTCTACAAAAACAACTAAACTCATTAATATATCAAACATAGTTGATTGAACACTTCTTCTTTTTATATCATTTTCATCTAACATATATAAATTATACTTACTTGATTCAAAATAATCTTTACATAAATCTTTTTTACAAAATTTTATTATATTTTCATATACTTTATCAAATTCTAGTTTTTCATAATTTGAATTTAATAATCTCAAAAATTCTTGTAAATTTTTATACACTACTTTATCTAAATCATTTCTTTTTGACAATTCAACTCTATGTTTGGGTGGATTAAAACCAGATAAATTTGCAAGTAAAAACTTAAATGTTCTGCGTATTGCTAGATAATTAAATTTAACATTTATTATGGATTGTTCATTTAAACTAATGTTATTTTTTTTCATATTAGCTACAGTCCAAAGTCTAAAAACATCTAATCCATACTTATTTATAATATTTTGAATATTATTTTTTTCATCTTTTATTTTATCTAATTTTGAATGAACCATTATTTTGTCAATTAAACTTAATTCATTTTCAATATTATTACTAAAACTAATTGCTAGTATTTTTTCATAAAAAGTATCTTTACTTTCTATACTTATTTTTGAAATTTCTTCTTCATCTTTTTTAGCATTTTCATCTACAATAACAGAAGCTACAACACCAAAGAAATCATTTAACGTAGAATCATCTTTAAAAAAGAAACCACAACCACACTCGCAAGAAACTTCACCCTTTAAAATTTCTTCTGGTGTTAACTTATGCCATTGTTCAATACCCTTTGATTGTAATAATTTTTTTATAACACTTATAGATAAATCACTTAAAATATGCTTTCCACAATTCCCACAATAAAATGTAGGGATTGGAGTTCCAACAACTTTTTCATCTGATATAACAAGTTCTTTAATATTATTTATTTTTTCAATAATATCTAAATATTCTTTTTCTTTATAATTATTACTTGAATACATTTTTTGAGCTAAAAGATTTAATTTTTCTTTATGATTTTTCATATCATCTTGAATACCATTTTTATTTATATACCAATGACTTATCATTCGATATGTTAATTTCTCACTACATTTTCCACATTTTTGTACTTTTACATCAATTTTTTCATTTGAATACAGTAATTTTAATTCTTTTAATCTTTCTAAAACTTTTTCTTCTGCCTCTTTATAATTAACATTTACATTACTTAAATCTGAAAATATTGATATGTTTCCTTTAGAATCAACAGTATTAAGAAGTTCATCTAATTTTTTTACCGATTTTAAAATTAAATAGTCTAAAAAATTATTACCTGTTGAGACAGCAACTATACCAGTACCTTTTTTCTTACACCAAAAAATATATTTTGAAACAGATTCTATAACCGATATTTTTTTATCTTTAAATAAAGGATTAATACAAATTATCTTTTTTAAATCTGAATTTGTTAAAACATCTTTTTTTTCATATTTAACAAAAAAATTCATTTCCATTATATCAACTACTTGATCTGTTGCAATTATATAATGATATTTTTTTCCTTGTTCAAAAACTTCAACTAAACAATACTCAACATCTTTTGCAATAGCTATATATTTACTAGAAATTAATTGCCAAGGATAAGCAGTAGTAGCTATAAAGTAAGTATTTTCTAAATTATTATATTTTCCAAGTACTCCATTATCATTTTCAACTTTATATAATATATAATTTAAATCCCATTTTGAGTTTTCATATTTAATATCACTTTTATTAATAGATTTAGCACATTTTGTACACCAGTGTAGAGGTCTTAACTCTTTGTGTATTTTATCTTGTTTATATAACATTAAAAATGTATCTAATATTTTATCTCTAAATTCATTTTCAAATTCCGTTAAATTATTTTTTCTATAATCAATTATTGTTCCTAAATTATTAATTTCTTGTATTTGTTTTTTTATATCACTTTCTAATTTAATATTATTAGATTGTCTAAGTTTAACTAAAGACTGTTCTTTTTTTGTATCTTTTTTCTTTATTACCTTTTTTTTATCTTTTTCACTATCTTTTTCATTTTCTTCTTTTGATTCCAATTCTTGAGATTCAATAGTAGTTAAAAAACTAAGTTCATGTTCCACTATATTACCTGCTATAGTTTGATACCTTATAAAAACATCTTTATAAAACTTATTAATAAGTTCAGTTGGCTTCACTACTTCACTTATATCCATTGCTTTTTAAGATATCTTATATCTTTTACCATTATTTTTTATGTTTTTATCTATAACTACTTTATATTTAGTAACATCTTGAACTTTATTCAAAAAAAATTCAACATTTTTTTCATTATCACTTTGTAAACCTATTGTTTTTATAGGTAAATTTATAGTATTAGTAAAATCAGTTTTATTTACTATTTTCATATTATCACCTTCTCTAAATTATATGATATCATAAATTATAATTACATTTTTTATATACATACAATTTCCTGCTTTATTTTTTATATACTTTTTTGTATATTTTATATATTTTAAATTTAAATATATTTTTTATATTTATTTTAACTTAAATGGTGATTTTAAATAATCTTCTATTTTTTTAGATATTATTTCACCATCTGATATAGTTATTATATTAATATTTTCACACATATCCAACATATATTGCAAACAAACTCCACAAGGAACAACATTATCCAATGTTTCATCATTTAAATATCCGCCAACTATTGCTATACTTACAAATTCTCTTTCTCCCATAGATAAAGCATTTTGAATAGCAACTCTTTCAGCACAATTTGAAAGTGCAGGTATTATTTCTTCTTCTATATTAGCTCCTACATAAACAACACCAGATTTTGAAAGTAATGCTGCACCTACTCCATAACCAGAGATTTTTGCAAAAGCATTTTTTTGTATTTTTTTTGCTATTTTTATTAATTCTTCATTTGTCATAAACTTCATCTCCCTTAATATTTAAAAAAATTAAACATTTCCATTATTTGAGGTCTCATTAAAACAATTTGATATATTATTAAAACAACAAGTACACCTAAAACAGCACTAATAACCATATAAATAGGCTTTATTCTTGTGTTTTCAATCCTTATTTGAGCAATCATTACACTAAGCATAAAAGAAATTGCCATTACAAATAAATTTTTTGTGATTATATATACATAAGCTGTAAGTCCAAAAGCAAGAGCTACTCTTGCACTAGGATATGCTTGTGAAAAACTATCACCTTTTCCAAACATACCTTTTAAAATAACAGCAAGTAATACAACAGCAAAAATTATTGTAAGTAACACATGTAGTTTTGAGCTAAGTATTGAATCTAAAACTATATTAGTAGCATTGGAAAGTTTATCTACAAATAAAAAATATGCGACAATAACAGCAACACCACTAGAAATAACAACACCACCAGCAGCTATATCTTTTGCTGCTTTTGCTCTATCGTCATATTTATCAGTTATTAAATCAACTATATATTCTACAGTAGAATTTATCATCTCTGAAAAAATAACAAAACCTATTGTAAGGCATAAACATGCAAATTCTGTTTTTGTAAAATTAAAAAACAAACTACCAATTAAAACAAAAGCCCCTATTAAATAATCTATTCTTAAATTTCTTTCAGTTCTAAATGCACGTATTACGCCATCTATAGCATGTTTCATAGCAGAAAAAATTGTTTTATTTTTACTATGTTTTAAATTTTCTAATTTTTTTTCTTTTCTATTGTTTTTTACTTCTTCTTTAATTTCATTGGAATTATCAGATTTTTTATTTTCTTCCATTATCTTTTCACTCCCACTTTATTTAATATTTTTTCTTCTAAAGCTCTCATTTCTAATTTATCATTTTCTTCTATATGATCAAATCCTAATAAATGACAAACACCATGTGTTATCATATATAGCATTTCTCTTTTTATACCTGTTTCAAACTCTATTGCTTGTTTTTTTACAACATCTATACAAATTATTATATCACCAAGTTCTATTTCTTTTATTTTTTTACTATCTAATTTTTCATTAGTTATATCTATTATTTCTTCTCTTTCAAATATAGGGAAAGATAACACATCTGTTGCTTTATCTACATCTCTATATTCTTTGTTTATTTGCTGTATTTCATCAGATGAAGTACTTTGTATTGATAAATATATTTTTTCTATAGATTCATATAGTTTTTGTTCATTTACTAATAAAAATATAATTTCTTTTATTAATCTTAAATTTTCATCATTATTTTTATTATTTTCTTCTATATTATCACTCATATTTATTATTATTTCATTATCTATTTCTAATTCTATTTTTTCATATTTATCCATATAATAATCTAACCTCTCCTAATATATCAATATATATATTTAGTTATATCATATATTTAATATTTATTCAAATATTTGACTTAAATTTATATAATTTTTTAATTCATATTTAACTATTACTAAAATTATATTCAACTTATCAATGTTAAAATTTTACAAACGTAAATGTGTTTATATTTATTGACTTTTTTAACTTTTTATAGTATATTAATACGAATACTAATATACTATGAAATTTGAAGTTTTAATTAAAAATATAATATAAATATATTAATATTCGTATCGTTAATATACTTTATTATTAAAAACAAAAAAAATTTTAAAATTTCAAAAATTAAAAAAATATATTTGATTATAACAATCAAATATATTTGAAAGGAGTGCCATTAAAATTATGGAACATTTTTTTATAAATTTTATACTACCATTTTTAAGCATACTAATCCAAACAATTGTTAATTCTTTTTTAACAATTACAATTTCAAAAAAATTAAGTAAACTTACATTTTCAAGAAAACAAATTATAATACATACAGTAATAACTGCTTTTAGTTTAACTGTTAGTACTATTTTAACCACTCTACTACCAGGATTTAATACTTTAGTAATGATTTTATTAATATTCTTATCAATAAAATTTGTTTTAAAAGTAAAATCATTAAAATCACTTTTCACAGTAATTTTAATGATTCCTTTTATGTTTTTAACCGAATTATTAGCCGCAGGGATATTTATTTTTATAACACAAAAAGATGCAACTTATTTACTTAACTCACCTATTTTGAAATTTTCAGTGATACTAACGCAAAATTTCATACTATTTATCTTATTATCTTTCTATAATATATTTGTATTAAAAACTAAAAAACTAGATAAAATTTTAGAATATTTAAGTTCAAAACAATTAAAAATATTTATAATGGCTGTGGTAATATATATTTTACCACAATTATTTATATTTATATTAACTAAATATTCATATCCAATATATTTTCTATTACTAAATGTAGTACAATTTATACTTACAGGTACATTTTTATTAATATATTTAAAAAAGGATATAGAACATGATAAAGCACAATCTGATTTATTAATAAGTGAAATGCATAATAAAACACTAGGTGAAATGGTAGATGGTATAAGATCATTAAAACATGATTATAACAACATTATTCAAACTTTAAATGGATATTTAGCTACAAAAAAATATGATGTACTAAATAATTATATCGAAGATTTATCAAAAGAATGTAATATTATAAATAATTTATCAATGATAGACCCTAAAATTTTTAATGAACCTGGAATATATGGTATAGTAGGTTCTAAATACTTTATAGCAATGGAAAAAAATATAACATTTAATTTTAATATAGCTTGTGATTTAAATGATATAAATTTCCCAAAACCTGAACTTACAAGAATACTTGGAATATTAATTGATAATGCAATAGAAGCTACTGAACAAACAGAAAAAAAATATATAAATTTAGAAATTATTTTCGATGATAAAAAATATGCTGATATAATAAAAATATCTAATACTTATGATGAAGCAAAATCAATTGATACAAATTTAATATTTGAAAAAGGCTTTTCTACAAAAGAAGTTAGATCTGGTATTGGATTATGGGAAGTAAAAAAACTTATAAGTAAAAATTCAAATTCTCAAATCATTACCACTATTGAAAATAATAAATTTATTCAAACTATAATAATTGAAAAATAGATACAATTTTTAAAAATTGTATCTCAAAAAAACGTTAAGAAAATAAAATCTTAACGTTTTTTTATATTTATTTGTTATTTATTTCTTTAATATTTTTATTTAATTGTTTTTCAATCAAACTTTTTGGCATTTTAGGTTGCTTAAATAGTAACCATGCACATTCTGTTGTAGGATTTTCAATATAATTTTTAACTTTAGCTTTTAAACTTTTATTCATTTTCTCCCCCCCCTTTCTTTTTTATATGAATCAATAATTTTATTTATTTCTTCTGATTCATAACTATATTTACACCCAAAAAAGCGATAAGCAATTTTAGTTGTATAAAAATTTATTGAAAATAAAGTTATTGCTACTAACTTCAATATATACATATTATTTCTAAAAAATATTAATAAAATAACATATATAAAAAACAATACTATCAATGCTTTATTTTTCATTATTTTTCTAGTTTTATTGGATAATATAGGGACTTCTTCTGTATCTGAGGGAGCTATTTTAAAAATAACATATAAAGACTCAACAAAAACTAAAAACATAGCAATGTATATATAAATGTTATGGACTATTATATATTTTGCAAGTAATGCTGGGGCTATATAATATACTACTGAAAATATTAAGCATTCTATATCCGTTTTAGCATGAGCACCACCGATAAATGTTTTATATAATAAAGTTATTATTAATACTATAACAAATTCATTTATTATGTGTAAAATAAAACTAATAATTACAATAATTATTAGTTTTGATATTTCTCCTGTTATTTTATTTACACTATATAATAGCACTTCTTCTTTGTCTTTATCTATATTTTCATCTTTATATAATATTTTCTTTAAAAAATACATACTTATTTTATCAAACATAATGTTCCTTCTTTCGTAAAAATATATATAATGTATTTAAAAAAATCACTATTTTATCCAAGTAAAAATTTATTATTTACATTATCTAAACATGACATATATGATTTTATATTTTCTATTTTTCCATTTATATTACAATAATCATGTAATGAAGAATATAAAGGTTGAAATAATTTTAAATTAAAATAATCATCTATATCTTTTGGTGTAGATGTTTTAGTATCAAAAAGTCTTATATTTATTAAATCACCATATTTATATCCCATTTTATTAGTATTAGTTGTTTTCATTATAATTATAGCATAACCAAGCTCATCTTCTAAAAGATCAACTACTTTATTTAATACTTCCTCATCTAAATAATGGTATGGCAAATAACCAGAATCAATTATTAATTCTTCCCTTTCATACACATTATAATAATATATATAATCTCTAAAAAATCTTTCTAAATTCTGTTTAATTAATTTAAACCTAACTTCTGGATCTTTTGTCTTTAGCATCCTCATTTTTTCTACACTTATTAACATATTTAATTTCTCCTTTTAAAAATAAATATAAACATTATTAACTAATTTATTTTTAATATCTTGTTTAACTTTTTAAACTTATATATTCCAATACTTATTTAATAATCTAATTATACAACTTTATTTTGTAATATTCAATATTTTTTTTATATTTTCTCTACTTATGTTTATAAAAAAACATATAATATTGTAAATTTTATAATCCTCTATAATATTTACAGCAACAAAAAAATTAACTTTAATTTAAGTATCATTAAATGTGTATATACCAGTATACTTTTTATTTAATTTTACCATATCATTTTTTCAACAACAATAATTGACAAAAAATATAAAAGATGTTATAACTAAACTTAGGTGATAATAATGGTTGATAAAATAGCTAATAATAAATTAAGAAACAAAGCATTATCTGATGCTAAGAAAAAAATAAAATACGAATCTAATTTAATTTGCTTAATATGTAATAAAAAAGTTACTTCTTTTTGTAGTTCACATAGTGTTCCACAATCCATATTTGAAAAAATGGATTTACAAAACAACAAATTATGCTCACACGAAACTATATGTCAAAGTGATATTATTACTAGTATATATTCTGGTAAAACTAATAGTGGAATATTCAAAAATATATGTAAAAAATGTGATACTGAATTTTTTAGCAAGTTAGATAATATGGATGTTTTAAAAAAGTGGAATAATGATGATTTAAGATTACAAACAATTAGAATTTTGCTATATGAAATACATAGAAAACAAGAATTTATATTGGAATTTTCTGAAAGAAATAAAGATTATATTAATAAAAAAGATTTAGAATTTAATATACAAGAAACTAAAGAACAAGTTATTGACTTAAAAAATGAATTTAAGTATTTATTAGAAAATAAACAAGAAAAATTTGAAACCATATTTGAGTGTTGCTTAAATTATAAAACAAATTTCAGTTGTGTGACTTTGTTAACTATACATTTAACGCCTGGAGATTACACTTTATTAAAAAAAGGAACTTCTGATATAACAGAATTTTTCACAATTGTTGAAAATGGGTACATACAAATCAATGCAAATATAAATAAAAATGATAAACTTGGTAATGTTATATATCTTGCTGTACTCCCTACAAACTTTGGAACAAAGGTTATATTATATTATAAAGAAAAAAATATTGCTGGAATGTACATAAATATGGAATTTAAAGATTTATCAGAAGAAGAAAAATTAGAAAAAATAAGTGTGATTTTATCGGTTTTTGGAAACAATATGCACGGTAATGAGATTTTTTTTAACAAATTTACCGAATTTAAAAAATATCTTAAAATCGTGAGACAAAAAAGAAATTCTAACGAAATACTTAATATGAAAATAAGTGATGTCATAAAATTATATGAGATGATGGAAAACAACAAATATAATTTATTTAAAATATAATTATAAAGCAAAATTAAAAGAATAGCACAATGCTATTCTTTTAATTTTATACTTATTTTGGCTGGGCTGGCTGGATTCGAACCAACGGAATGCCAGAGTCAAAGTCTGGTGCCTTACCACTTGGCGACAGCCCAAAATATAATTTGTAATTTATAATCTTTTAATAAAAACTGGGGTGGATAGTGGGATTCGAACCCACGACATCCAGTACCACAAACTGACGCTCTAACCAGCTGAACTATATCCACCAAGATTTTACTTATACATTTTAATATATTTTTAGCTATTTGTCAATATTTTTTATAAAGTTTGTACAAAAAATATAAAATTCTATTTAAATTATTTTAACTTAAATAGAATTTTATATTTTACATTATTTTATAATACTTTATTTTTATTAATAACTATCTTATTTTATTATTTCATTTTTGCAACTAATTTATATATTGGACCTTTAGGAGAAAATTTTTCTTCATATTCTGTCCTTATATTTGGTATATCGGTTTTGTGTAAATCTAAATATACTTCTAAAAATTCTAAACCAAAATTTTGCATACTAACTAAACTAAATTCAAAAAGTTCTCTATTATCTGTTTTAAATTCTATATTTTTATTTTCTTTTAAAACATTTTTATATTCTTCTAAAAATGTTTTGTATGTTAATCTTCTTTTTGCATGTCTTGATTTTGGCCAAGGATCACTAAAATTCAAATATATTCCTTCGATTTGATTTTTTAAGAAAAATTCTCCAATAGTTGCAGCGTCAAATGACATTACATATAAATTATCTAATTTGATATTTTGATCTTCTTCAAATTTTTTAATTTTTTTCATTGCAATAGCTAAAACAGGTAAGCAAAATTCTACTCCTATATATAAATTTTCTGGATTTTGTTTTGCCATGTTTGATATAAATGTTCCTTTACCCATACCTATTTCAACATATATTTTCTTATTTTTATTTTCATCTAAATTTATAACATTTTGTAATTTTTCTTTTGTTTCTAAGTATTTATCAAATTCTAATAAATTAACCTTTGCTACAGGATTATTTCTTATCCTCATGATTGCCTCCTAATTTAAATTATATAATTGTAAAAATTGTTCCTATTATAACTATAATGCTACTTATACAAAAAGTAATTATTAATTCTTTATATGGAGCTTTTACATTATTACTGTCTACTTTATCTTGTTTTTCTTTTATTTTTTTCTCTATTTTTTCTAATTTTTCATCCATTTTTTTCATTTCATAATAATTTTTCTTCAAATCTATAAATGAAAAACCTTTACGTTGTGAATACTTAAATTTTTTTGTTGATATTTTACAATAATAAATACCCATTGAAATAGCAAGTGAATAACCAAATAATTTTATGATCATACCAAGCGCAGTAATAGATATTGTAAATGCACCTTGTGACATTACATACATATTCGCTATTTGTGAAGCAAGATTATATGATGCAATTAATCCAAATATAGGTAAATAAAAATATGGTGTAATACCTGCAAATAGCATGAAAAATGTAATTGGTATATCCTCTTTAAATATTGAAATTAAAGAATCTATTTTACTTACACTTTCTATTTTTCCACCTGACTCAACAACTTGTTTAACTGTATCATTTATATTAATATTTGAAATTAAAAATATTAAAGATACAAAAAATAATATAAGTGAAATAATATATATTATTATTTGTTTTCTTTTCAAATTTTCTTTATAAAAATCTTTATATTCAATTAACATTTTTATAAATTTATTATCTATATTTTTGTTATTTTTATTTATATTTGTATTTTCATTTTCCTTTTGTTTTTTATTATTAATATTTTTATTGTTTTTTTTATCTACAGTTTTCAAATAAAACACCCCTTTATACAATAGAAAAATCTAATTGTTTAGACTTAACATCTGATTTAATAAGTTTTACTTTTATTTTATCTCCTACTTTATACGTTTTACCTGTTCTTCTTCCAATTAACATATGTTTCTTTTCATCATAAATATAATAATCATTATTTGGCATTTTTTCAAAAGGAACAAGTCCTTCAATAGTATTATCTAACTTAACAAACATACCAAAATTAGTTACTGAAGAAACTCTCGCTTCATATACTTCACCAATGAATTTTGACATATATATAGCTTTGTATAAATCATCAAAATCTCTTTCAATAAGAGTAGATTCTTTTTCCATATCAGATGAAATCTTAGAATATACAACTGATTGATTTAAATATTTACCTGTTCTATCTGTTGATAATAAATAATCATTTTTTAAATATTCAGATATAACTCTATGAATAAATAAATCTGGATATCTTCTTATAGGTGATGTAAAATGACAATAATATTTTGCTGCAAGTCCAAAATGCCCTAAACATTCATCACTATATTTAGCCATTTTTAAAGTTCTTAACATAGAAACTGATATTATTTGCTTTTCATCTGAATCAGTTATTTCATCAATTACAGAAGATAATGCTTTTGGATGTATATTTTTTATACCTTTTATAATTTTATTGTAATTTACTAATATTTCATTTAACATTCTTAATTTTTCTTCATCTGGTTTTTCATGAATACGATATATAAATGGAGCTTCTAAAAAATAAAATTTTTCTGCTATTGTCATATTTGTAATTAGCATAAATTCTTCTATTATTTTATTTGCTATAGTTACATCATATGGTTTTATATCTACTACATTTCTTTCTTCATCAAGAATTACTTTAGTATCAGGTATATCAAAATCAATACAACCTTCTTCTTTTCTTCTTTTTTTCAAAATTTCTGCAAGTTCTTTCATTAAAAATATATTTTGTTCATATTCTTTATATTCTTTTAAAACTTCTAAATCTTCACAAATAAGTACTTTATATACTTTTTCATAACTCATTTTTTTAGAAACTTTTATAACAGCTTTATACACGTAATTTTCAACAACATTACCATTTTTATCTATTTTCATATCAACTGCTAAAGCTAATCTTTCAACACCAGCATTTAAACTACATATTCCATTAGATAATTTTTTTGGTAACATTGGAATAACAGTTCCAGGAATATATATACTTGTTCCTCTTTTTACAGCTTCTTTATCTAAGTTAGTATCTTCTTTTACGTAATGGCTCACATCTGCTATATATACAGATAACATATACATACCATCGTCTAATTTTTTAACACTTATAGCATCATCTAAATCTTTAGCATCTTCTGAATCAATAGTAACAATACATTCATTTGTTTTATCTATTCTACCAACTTTATCTTCTTTTCTAACTTCATCAGGTATACTTTTTATATCTTCTAATACTAAATTACTGAATTTTTCCAAAGTATCTAGGTTATATGATTTGTATAAAGCTAATTCCTCTATATGAGGATTATCTCTATCCCCAATAATGCTTATGATTTTACCTTCTGCTTTTGATTTTTCAGTTGCATAATTTAATATTTCAACTTCTACCATTTGTCCATCTTTTGTATTAAAAGAATTTTTCTTTGAAATATATATATCTTCTATTTTAGTATCAATAGGTTCGACAAAACCAAAATTATTATTTTTAATAAATCTACCAACTATTTTTTTTGTATTTCTTTTTAATACTTTTAGTATTTTACCTTCACTACTTCTACCACTAGGTTTATCATTTTTTATAATTTTAACCAAAATTATATCATTATTCATAACCCCAATTTGGGCGTCAAAAGGAATATATATATCATCTAAGTCGACTAATAAACCAAAACCAAATTTTTTGGTTTTAGCTTGATATATACATTTTATAATATTATTTTTTTCACAAAGTATATATGTTTTACCTTTGCTCTCATCTAAATATATAAGTCCTTCAAATTCTAATTCTTTTAATAAAGATTCTAAGATAAAACTATCTTCTTTAGAAGTACATACAATATTTAAAATTTGTTTAAAAGACATAGGTACATAATTACTATCTAAAAAAAAGGAAGTCAATGCTTCCTTTTTCTTTAAATATTCTTCATTATCTATTCTTAAAACATCACTTTTTTTTATATTTTCATTTTTATTTCTTTTATACATTTTCCCTACCTTATTTTAATATAGCTACAGAAGTTAAAAAACATAAAACACAAAAAACTAAAGCTAAAACAACAGTATATTTTGATAATACACCATCTAATGTTTTTGATTTGTTTTCACCATAAAAAGTGTTTGATCCTGTAATTGAAGATTGTGATTGTTTAGTAGTTTGAAGCATTACTATTATTGTAAGTACTAACCCTACTATTATTGTTGCTATAGATATTGTCCAATCTAGCCATCCCATTATTAATTCCCCCTTGTATAACTACATATGTAGGTACATTATATCATAAGTTTATATAAAAAACAAGCATTTAAAGTTTTGAAATATTATTTTTTTTATCTAATATCCCTATTAATATAGCGAATATAACAATTGACAACATATATGAAAAACTAATATCAAATATTCCATATACTAAAAACATAATATATACTAATTTTATCAAATTATTTTTACTATTTTTTAAAGAAAAAATAATTATACCTAGTATACAAGAAAATCCAATAATTCCAGATTCAACAAAAATTTGTAAATAAGTATTATGAACTTCTGTTGATGCATATTTTAAAGTTTGTACACTTTTATATAAATTTTTAAAACCTTCTCCACCTGTTCCAAAAACAAAAGTTAAAGGTGATTTCGTTAAAATTTTAAAAGAATCTTTGGTATATTCAACTCTATCTCTTACAGTAGTTGAGCCATAAAATGAATCTTTTAATCTATTTACTAATGAACTTGGTAATATTTTATACTCTAAAATATTATTTTTTTCATTTAATATTGCATTATCAACTTTTATACTACCTTTATAACAATTAATATATATATTTAGGTATTTTGCATCATTACTTGCTTTAAAATCCAAATTAAAATTACCAGTTGAAGTATTATAATATTCATATATCTTTAAAACTTTTGCCTCATAATTATTACCTACTTCATAAACTATTAATTCATATCTACTATCTGTTTCTTTATCCTTAATATCTATTTTAAAAATATTATCTTCACCATTTTTTATCCCATATATATTTTTATACACTTTAGTATCTTTTTGATTTGAATCTATATATAACGGTTTTGATATATATAATCCAAAAATTATATATGAAATTATAACTAAACAAGTAGCTATAATTATTTGTTTTAATAATTTATTATTTAAATTTATATTCTGTTTATCATTTTTAACATGTTTACCATTTTCATTATTTTTTATAACAAAAAATTTGCTTTTTATTTTACTATATACATATATACACATATAGCTAAATAATATCAATATAATAAATATTGAATATATTAAATTCGAATTCATTAATATATAATTAGATAGTATTGTCACATATATCAATGATGATACAAATAATGTTATAAATATTAATATCATTTCATTTGAATTATATATTTTTTTATTTTTAAGTATATATATTAAAATAGTAATGATTAATATAAGTAAAACCATTCTTGAACCTGTTAATAATACACTTGATAAAAAAATAGATAAAATAACATATAAATATTTCTTTTGATTTTTAAAAAACTTGTCAAATACTATAACAAAAGACATCGCTATAAATATCCCAAGATTATTAGCATATTGTATTGTTCCAGATAACCTTGTTAAATTAGTATCTAAATATCCTGAATTAAAGATATTTAAAATTGGTTCTAAATACCTCTTACCAAGTTCATCAATTCCAATTAAACACTGAATAAACAAAATCATCAACAAACTATTAATATATATTTTTTTATTATCTGATCTTTTTACTATATTATATATAAAAAACATATTACAAACTCTTAAAACTTCAAAAACACTTTCATATAAATTTGCATAAGTTTTAAATACAATCGGTAATATATATGCTATAGATAATACAAAAAAAAGTACATTAATATAATCTGCTTTTTTAATATTTTTTTTTATATTATCTATATTAAATATTTCTTTAAATTTAATTTCATTCAAATTATTTAACAAATCTTTTTTTACAATATTAAAAATAAAATATATTAATGAGATAATAATTATTGATATATTAAATGTTATTCCATCACTTATATAAAATCCACCTTTTTTAATTGATAAAAAAAATAGTAAAATAACAATTATATAATCTATTATAATTTTAAAATTCACTTTTTTAAAATCTACAATCACTTCTAACTCCTTTTTCTTTTAATTTCTTTTAAAAGTAATATACATCAGTATCAAAAAAAAGTCAAGTATAATTAAATACCTGAACTTCATAAAAACAAAAAATATTAAAAAATAAGCTATTTTTTATATATTCCAACTTTTATTTTATTAAAACGAAAAAAAGTAGTCATACAACTACTTTTTTACTTGGTGCCCCAGGAGCGATTCGAACGCCCGACCTACGGCTTAGAAGGCCGTTGCTCTATCCAACTGAGCTACTGGAGCATATTTTTAACTACGCATATGATTATAACACATTATTTTTATAAAATCAATAGTTTTAAAAAATATTTCAAAAAACTTTTTCTACCTTCAATTGAAAAAGCAAAGTATATTTAATAAGAAGTAGAATATTTAGTTTAAATACTCTACTTCTTATTTATTTTTTAAAATCCATAATATGAATCTTTTAATATTACTTTTATTTCTTCAACAAGAGGTAATCTTGGATTAGCAGTTGTACATTGATCTTCAAAAGCTCTATCAGCTAATTTATCTATATTTTCAAAATATTCTTTTTCACCTATACCTTGATCTTTAAATGAAAGTTTTATATTTAATTTATCTGCCAATTCTTTTATTTTCTCTATTAAAGCATCAACACCTTCTTCTGTTGTTTTAAATTTAAGACCTACCCTTTTTGCAATATCTGCATATCTTTCATTTGCAATATATGATTCATATTTAGGAAATGATACAAATTTTGTTGGTATCTGAGCATTATATTTTATAACAAAAGGAAGTAATATTGCATTTGCTCTACCATGAGGCACATGATACTGTCCACCTATTTTATGAGCTATACTATGATTAAGTCCTAAAAATGCATTTGAAAAAGCCATTCCCGCTATAGTACTAGCATTATGCATTTTTTCTTTTGCAACTTTATCATTTGGATCATTATATGATTTTTCTAAATATTCAAAAACAAGTTCAATTGCTTTTATTGCAAGTCCATCTGTATAATCAGATGCCATATTTGAAACATATGCTTCAATTGCATGAGTTAAAACATCCATACCTGTATCTGCTACAATAGTCTTAGGCACACTATCCACAAGTTCAGGATCTATTATTGCAATATCTGGTACTAAAGCATAATCTGCAAGAGGATATTTCATATTATTTTTTTTGTCAGATATAACAGCAAAAGATGTTACTTCTGATCCTGTTCCACTCGTAGTAGGAATAGCAACAAACTTAGCTTTTTTACCTAAATCCTCTATTTTATATACTCTTTTTCTTATATCTACAAACTTATTTTTTAAAGCATCTAAATTAACGTCAGGTTGTTCATATAAAAGCCACATACCTTTAGCAGCATCCATTACACTTCCACCACCTAAAGCAACTATTAAATCCGGTTTAAAGTTATTCATAACTTCTACTCCATTTTGTATAGTTTCAAAACTAGGATCTGGTTCTACTTGTGAAAATATTTCAATATGAACAGGTTCTTGTCTTTTTCTTAAATAATGTATTATTTTATTTAAATGACCTAATTTTATCATTGATTCATCAGTTACTACAAATACTCTAGTTGTATCTTTTATAACACTTAAATAACTAATTGAATCTCTTTCAAAAAATATTTTATTTGGTATTTTAAACCACTGCATATTCACTCTTCTTTTTGCTACTCTTTTAATATTAATTAAATTTACAGCAGAAACATTTGTAGTAGTTGAATTTCCACCAAATGTTCCACAACCAAGTGTTAAAGATGGTAAATTAGTATTATATATATCACCAATTGCTCCATGAGTAGATGGTGAATTTACAATAAGTCTACCAGCTTTCATTTTATATTCAAATTGTTTTAAAATTTCATTATTTTCTGTATGTATTACAGCTGAATGACCAAGACCGCCATAATTTAATAATTTTGATGCTGTTTCTAAAGCTTCATTACTATCATCTACAATATAATATGCAAGTATAGGACTTAATTTTTCTTTTGACAAAGGGTATTTTTCTCCAACACCATTTAATTTAGCAAGTAATATTTTAGTATCAATATCTACTTCAATACCAGCTGATTTTGCAATTTCATAAGCACTTTTACCTACAATATTTGCATTTATACTGCAACTTCCATTTTCTTTTTTTATAACTAAAGTTTCTAATTTCATTTTTTCATCTTCATTTAAAAAATAACATTTATATTTTTTCATCAAAATTTCAAACTCTTTTGATATTTCTTTATCAACTATAACAGATTGTTCAGATGCACAAATCATTCCATTATCAAAAGTTTTTGAAAGAATTAAATCATTAACTGCTCTAGCTAATTTAGCTGTTTTTTCAATGTAACAAGGTACATTCCCTGGCCCTACTCCAAGAGCTGGTTTACCACATGAATATGCAGCTTTTACCCTACCTGAGCCACCAGTTGCAAGTATTATTTTAACATCACTGTGATTCATTAAACAACTTGTAGAAAAAAGTGATGGATTTTCTACCCATTGAATACAATTTTTTGGTGCACCCGCATTAACCGCAGCGTCTCTTACTATTTTAGCTGATTCTACACTACATTTTTGTGCACTAGGATGAAATCCAAATATTATTGGATTTTTAGTTTTAACAGCAATCAATGATTTGTATATAGTAGTTGATGTAGGATTAGTAACAGGTGTAACACCAGCAATAATACCAACTGGTTCTGCTACAACTTCATATCCATCTAATTCATTTTCTTCAATTATACCAACTGTTTTATCGTTTTTTATGCTATGATATATATATTCAGATGCAAACATATTTTTAGTTATTTTATCTTCATATACGCCTCTACCAGTTTCTTCAACAGCCATTTTAGCAAGAATCATATGTGCTTCAACAGCAGCAATTGACATAGCTTTTACTATTTCATCTATTTTTTCTTGATTTAATGCTTCATATTCTTTTTCAGCTACTTTAGCATTTTCAACCAAGTTATCTATTTCTATTTGTTCTTCTGTTTTTTTCATATATCAATATACACCTCTGTATATTATTTTAGCATTTATTTAAAATATATTCAATATTTTTTATGCATTTTAAAAATTATTACATATACGTTAATAAATAAAACAGATAAAGTTCGAAATGAACTTTATCTGTTTTTATATTTTATTTATTAACTTATTTTTGTTATTATTACTTTTCCATGACCTGTATTTACTACAGAGTTAGATTGATTAGTTCCAGAGTTATACGAACCGCCGCCACCTCCCCAGCCATTAGCTTGAGTAGATTCTCCAGCACCTCCACCAGAATATCCACCGCCACCTCCGCCAGCCCACATATTTGCAGCAGAAGCACCTCCACCAAATCCAGCATCTTGGTAACCACCAGTTCCTCCAATTCCTCCATTAATGAAAGATTGTCCATAAAATATTCCTGTTCCATCACCAGTAAAGCCACCGCCTCCACCAGCTTTAGCATCTCCAACTCCACCATTCCCTGAAGAACCACCTTGATAAACTGTAGAATTATAACCACCTCCAGTATTACCATTAGTTGTTAATGAAGCTTTTTGTAATATATTTTCAGCATAAATTTGACCACCACCAGATCCACCGGCAACTATTAATGGTAAATTACTTGAACTAATTACAAATGTTCCTCCACTTCCTGATCTCATATCTAAACCTTTCTGACCAACAAGTATTTTTAATTGTGTTCCAATAGATAATATAAAATCACCTTTCATTGTAGCACCAAATTGATTACTTAAATCCCCTCCTGCACCTATTGCTGTAATAGTATATGTACCTGATATTGGAACCGTCCATAATTGTATGCCATTAGATGATGTAACATTTCCAGCTAATGAAGTATTTGTATATTCTGTGTTTAATTGAGCTTGTGTTGGACCATACCTACCAGTTGCTCCTGCATTAGTAAATGTTCCAGAAACAAATATAGTACTTTGAACATTTATACTTGTACTTACAATATTTGAACCTATTACATTATTTGCATTATCTGTTATTGCTGTTGTAGCTGTTAATGTAAAACTTCCTGTTCCTGTTATTCCATTTACTGTTGCTGTATAACTATTTCCACTACCAGTTAAATTTACTGTCGCTGCTGTTATTCCTGTTTTTTGTATTGTCACACTTGTTGTATTTATTGTACTTGATTTCATGCCACTTCCTGTTTCTGTAAATGTCAATGGTATTGTTACTGTTTCAGCATTAGTCATCGTTGTTTTACTTGGTGTTCCCCACGCTGCAATTGGAGCTATTTTATCTATTATTGTTATAACCTGTGTTGCTTGATTTGATACATTATTTGCTGAGTCTGTTTCTCTTGCATATACTGTTAAGTTATTTGTTATTGTAACTGGTGTTGTATACGCATTCCATGTTGTCCCATTTGTGCTATATTCAATTGTATCTGCTGCATTTGATTTTGTTAGTGTCGCTGTTACATTTCCATTTGTCCATGTTGTTGGATTTATTGTTATTGTTGGCATACTTGGTGCTGTACTATCTAATTCAAATGTTGCTGTTGATGTTACTTCTAAACTTTTTGAACCTGCTGTTTGTACTGCTTCTGCTAACAATTTTATTTTATATACTCCATCTGTCATTCCTGTTGTATTTATTGTTACTGTTGCACTTCTTTCTTTATCCGCACTTGTTCCACTTACTGCTCCTATACTTATACTTGGTTGTGTTGCAAGTTCTACTCCAGCATTATTTAATACTTTTACATTACCTGTTAAATTTGCTATTGTTATTGGTATTGTTGCGTTCATTCCTACTGTATATGCTACACTACCTCCTGCTTTTAC
>CAZZFS010000022.1:0-18466 GCA_964653805.1 uncultured Clostridiaceae bacterium
TGGATAATGTAATTGTGCAAAAGGCATTGATCCTGAATCAAACCAACAATCAATTACTTCTTTTTCTCTTTGCATTTGTTCTCCACATTTTGAACATTTTAAGTTTACATTATCAATATATGGTTTATGCAATTCTATATCTTCTGGTACATTTATACCTTTTTGTTTTAATTCTTCTATACTACCTATACATTCTCTATGACCACATTCACATGACCAAATTGGTAATGGTGTTCCCCAATATCTATCTCTAGAAATACCCCAATCGATTACATTTTCTAAAAATTTACCAAATCTTCCTGTACCTATTGTTTCTGGTAACCAATTTATTTGACTATTATTTGCAAGTAATTTATCTCTTAAACTATTCATACCAACAAACCAACTATCTCTTGGATAATATATAAGTGGAGTATCACATCTCCAACAATGAGGATATGAATGTAAATGTTTATGAGAAGTAAATAATTTATTTTCTGCTTGTAACCATTCAACTATAGAATCATTACATTTTATAACAAACTTACCTGCCCATGGAGTTACTTCTTCTACAAAGTTACCACTTCTATCTACTAAATTAACAAATCCTATGCCATTTTGTTTTGCAACTAAACTATCATCTTCTCCATAAGCTGGTGCTATATGAACTACACCTGTACCATCTGTAAGTGTTACATAGTCACCATGAATAACTTCAAAAGCTTTTCCTTCAATTTTTGCAAAAGGCATAAGTTGTTCATATTTTGTACCTAATAATTCAGTACCTTTAAATTCTTTTACTATTTCATATTCCATATCATTTAAAACAGCTGGAATTAAATCTTTAGCAAGTATATATATTTCATCTTCTACTTTTACTTCAGCATAAACATATGATTTATTTATACATAAAGCTAAGTTTGAAGGTAGAGTCCATGGAGTTGTAGTCCAAGCTAATATATATTTATTATCTTCTCCAACAACTTTAAATTTAGATATACATGTTAAATCTTTTACATCTTTATATCCTTGAGCTACCTCATGTGAAGATAATCCTGTTCCACATCTTGGACAATATGGCATAACTTTATGTCCTTTATATAACAAATCTTTTTCCCACATTTGTTTTAAAGCCCACCATACAGATTCAATATATGTATTATGGTATGTTACATATGGATTTTCCATATCAACCCAATAACCAACTTGTTTGGTCATCTTTTCCCAAAAAGATACATATGAAAAAACACTTTCTTTACATTCTTTTACGAATTTTTCAACACCATATTCTTCAATTTGTTCTTTACCTGATATACCTAATTTTTTTTCAACTTCAAGTTCCACTGGTAGTCCATGTGTATCCCAGCCGGCCTTACGTATAACTTTATAGCCCTTCATAACTTTGTACCTAGGAATTATATCTTTCATAACTCTAGTAAGTATATGACCAACGTGAGGCTTACCATTAGCAGTAGGTGGTCCATCATAAAAAGTAAAATATCTTTTACCTTCATTCATAGCGAAGTTTTTTATTATTATATCTTTTTCTTCCCATAATTTATTTTGTTTATGTTCCATTCCAACGAAACCATTTTCTAGTTTAACTTTATTGTACATTTAAACTCCTCCTAATTCTTTAATACAAAAATAATTAGCTATTTTAATAAACTACTAAAATTGTTATATATATTATATACATATTGTATTATAATTTTTTTTAATATAAGTGCTGCATATTATAATGCAACACTTATATTTTACCACTTTAAGCTTATTTTTTCAACTTTTTTATATTATTTTTGTATTTTGAATAAAATTTTTATAAATATCGAATATAAAATAAGAAAAAAGTACAAGAATTAATCTCATACTTTTAAATACTTATTTTTTAACTTTCATAATCTCCTTTTCTTAAGACTATTTTTTTATTACCTTTAAACTCCCATTTAATAAGGTAATGCAGTTTATCATCTTCTTTAACCCAATGCTCTCTTCTCTTAACAACGTATACATTATTTGCAAAATCTTGAACAATATATACTTTTTCATTAGCATTTGACAAATTTCTATACATTGTGATTGTATACTTATAAAAAGGGTATTCATGATTGCATTTTTGTACATCATGTACAACTTGTGATACTCTACTAAAGTACCAATTATCACAAGTAGGTTTTACTCTTGAATAATTATATAACTCATCAGTAAGATAAATAATTAAAAATTCACCATTTTCACCAACTTCTTCTTTAGCAACAACTTCATAACCACATTTTTTTGCAATTATTTTCAATCTAATGCCAGAAATATTATTCCGTATTCTAATTGAATATAACCCTGTAGACTCTACAATTGGTTGTTCCATTTTTTTCGCAATACATTTTTCTTTATTCATTTAAAACTCCTCGATATTAATATTAAATTTAATATTTCACCTTTCATTTTTAATAATTCATATTATACCACCTTTTGATATATTGTCAATATAGTAAAAAAACATATCAAAAACATACAATGCAAAAAAGTACAAGAATTAATATTCTTATACTTTTTTAATTTTCTTTTAATTTCAACCGCAATTTGTTGATGATGCTCCTATAGTTATAATACCATCTTTTTGCTCTTTTTTAAATACTTTAAATCTTTTATTAAAATATGGTATCACTATTTCCCGAAAAACTAAAGCAAGTATTTCAGATTCTTTTTTAAGTTCAGAACTTTTTTCAGCAATAAGCTTATTATACACATTCCAATTATCAATTGTTACATCTGAAACTGAAATTTCTTCGCCTATTAATTTGGCATAATCCTCAACAGTTTCAACATTTTTTTCAGACAACAATACAAAACTTGTTTTCATTTTTTCCTCTTTCTGCCCTAAGAAATTCCTTTAGGCTTGTTATATTTTTATTCCATAAATTATAACACATTTCTAAAGAATGTCAAGTTATGTAATCTTTTTCAAATAAATTTAATAATCTCAATTGAAAAAACAAATTAAAATAAAATAAAAAAGAAGATAGCTGTGCCTCTATCTTCTAAAATATAATATTTTATTTTTTATACTTAATTTTTTAAATTATATATTTTTTACTACAACATCAAGTCTATTTAAAACTTTATCTTCACCAAGTATTTGCATTATGCTATGTATATCTGGTGTATTGTGTCTATTAGTTATAGCAATACGAATTATAGAAGCATAATCTGCTACACTTCCAATATATTTATCTGGGTCTTTTTTGTATTCTTTCATATCAGTACAAAAACCTAAACTACCAGCAATTTCTTTTAAACTATTAAACCATTCTTGCTTATCTAAATTATGATTATAATTTTTAATATAACTTTCAATAGATTTTTTAACAAGTTCTTTTGAAATTTTTGTTTCATCAGGTGTTTTTATACAGTCAAATTCATAACCATTTTTATTTAATTCATCAACATATAATTCATCAAAAAAATAAAAAAATTGTTCTTTTACATCTTCCCATTTCACTATATCTTTACGTATTTTTTTAACATTATCTCTTTCTAATCCAAATATTTTTAATGAATATTCTAAATCTTTATTTAATAAATCATATATTTCTTTATCATATTCTTTAGACCAAATTAAAACATTATCAAGTATTTCTTTACTTGTCATTTTTGAAATCAACTCTTTACTTACATCATTTAGTTTGACTATATCAAATAAAGCTCCAGCTACATTCATTTTACTTAAACGAACAACAAATTCTTCATTACTTGTTAATGGATTTTTTGTTCTCCAAGGTTCATAATCTGAATTTATAATTGTAAGTAAATATTCAATTATTGTTTCTTTTGGATAACCAGCTTCTATAAAATATGAAACTGCAGCCTCTTTATCTTTTCTTTTACTAAGTTTTCTTTTTGAAACACCATCTTGTACCATAACTGCTGATACATGTGCATATTCTACTTGTTCAAAATCCATAGCTTTAAAAAGTTCTAAATGTATTGGAACTGAAGGTATCCATTCTTCTCCTCTTATTACAAGATTTGTTCTCATAAAATGATCATCAACTACATGAGCTAAGTGATAAGTTGGAATTCCATCAGCTTTTATTAATACTATTTCTTGATTATTTTCTGCGATTTCTATTTTACCTCTAATACCATCAATAAAAGATATTTTTCTTAAATGTGAACCACTAGATCTAAATCTAATAATATATTTTTCACCATTTTTTATTCTTTCTATGCTTTCATCAATAGATATATTTCTACATTTTGCATATACTCCATAATATCCTGGTATAATTTTATTATTTTCTTGAAATTCACGTGTTTTTGCTGACATTTCAGGTGTACAAAAACATGGATATGCAAGTCCTTTTTCTATTAAGTATTTAACACATATTTTATATATTATTTCTCTGTTACTTTGTGTATATGGTCCATACTCACCAAGTTCTTCATCTTTTGAAATAACACCTTCTTTTAAATTTATCCCAAAAATTTTAAGTTCTTCAGTAAAACGTGAAACACTTCCTTCAACTTCTCTTTTTTTATCAGTATCTTCTATTCTTAAATAAAATACCCCTTCACTTTGTTCAGCTATTTTTTTATTGACAAGCAAAGTATATAAAGCTCCTGTATGTAAAAAACCAGTTGGAGAAGGCGCAAACCTTGTAACTTTTGCACCTTCTTTTAAACTTCTTTTTGGATATTTTTTTTCTAAATCCTCTACTGTTTCAGTTATATCTGGAAATATTAAATTTGCTAATTTTTTATTTTTATCTAAATTAGTATTCATTAAATTACCACCTTATTTTTTAATATTATTTATATCATTTTTGTTGTTTACAATGTTTGTATTATTAGTATTTGAACTATTTACATTATTGTTATTATTGTTATTATTTGTATTGTTAATATTATTTAATGTTCTTTCAAGATCAACATCCATAAGTATAGGAAGTATCATTGGTTGACGTTTAGTTTTACTATATATATATCTTATCATAGAATCTCTTAAATTAGATTTTATATTAGACCACTCGCGAACTCCATCTTTTTCACATTTCATTAATTCTTTTTTCGCAAGTTCTTTTATATCATCCATTAAAGCTTCGCTTTCTCTTACATATACAAATCCACGTGTTACAATATCTGGTCCTGCTATAACTTTAGCTGTTTTTCTATCTAGAGTTACAACTATAATTATCATACCATTTTCAGATAATAATTGTCTATCGCGTATAACTATATTTCCTACATCACCAACTCCAAGACCATCAACAAGTACTATACCTGATTGAACTTGTGTTGTTACTTTTGCTGTTTTCTCACCAATTTCTAATGTTTTACCATTTTCCATTATAAATATATTTTCTTTTTTTGTACCAATACTTACAGCAAGTTCACCATGATGTTTTAAAAATCTATATTCTCCATGAACTGGCATAAAATATTCTGGTTTAGTTAAAGATAACATTAATTTTAATTCTTCTTGACATGCATGTCCTGAAACGTGTACATCAGCAAGTTGATTATATATTACTTCAGCACCTAATTTTTCTAATTCATCTATAACTCTACCTACTGCTTTTTCATTACCAGGTATAGGTGAAGATGAAAATATTATTAAATCATCTGGTGTTACATTAACTTTTCTATGTTCTCCAACAGACATACGAGTAAGTGCAGACATTGGTTCTCCTTGTGAACCTGTAGTTATTATTACAAGTTGATCAGGATTATATATTCCAATTTTGTCTATATCTATTATTGTATCTTCTGGTGCAGTTAAATATCCTAGTTCTTTTGAAACACCTATAACATTTATCATACTACGTCCAACAACAGCTACTTTTCTTTTAAATTTAACTGCTGAATTTATAATTTGTTGCATCCTATGAATATTAGAAGCAAAAGTTGCTACTATTATTCTTTTATTACAATTTGTAAATATTTTATCAAATTCTCTTCCTACGCTACTTTCAGACATTGTATGTCCAGGTCTTTCTACATTTGTACTGTCTGACATTAAAAGTTTTATACCTTGTTTGCCAAGTTCGGCAAATCTTTGGAAATCCATTACTTCACCATCTATTGGTGTATAATCTACTTTAAAGTCACCTGTATGTACAATCATACCAACTGGTGTTGTAATTGCTAGTGCAACCGCATCTGCGATTGAGTGTGTAACTTTTATAAATTCTACTTTAAAGTTTTTTCCAAATTTAACTACGTCACGTGCTTCTACATATTTTAATTTTGTAGTTCTATCTAAATTATGTTCTATTAACTTATTTCTAATTAACCCTAAAGTTAATTTTGTTCCATATACAGGAACATTTATTTTCTTTAAAAAATATGGTATTGACCCTATATGATCTTCATGACCATGAGTTATAACTATAGCTTTTATTTTTTCTTTATTTTTTTCTAAATATGTTATATCTGGTATAACCAAATCTACGCCTAGCATATCATCTTCTGGGAACGCTAACCCACAATCTACTACTATTATTTCATTTTCATATTCAAATACAGTTATGTTTTTACCAATTTCATTCATTCCACCAAGTGGTATTATTTTTAATTTTGATTTTCCAAAAACTGATTTTTTTTCTTTTTTCAAATCGATTTCAGTATTTTTCACATCGTCTTTATTTAAATCAATATTTGCGAATTCTATATCTACCAAATCATTTTTATTAAATTTTGAATTGATTTTAGCATCTCCTATTATTTCTTCATTTACATTATTATTTTTTTGATTTTCTTTTGTTTTTATGTTCATATTAGGTTTTCTATAATTCCTATTATAACCATTATTACTTTTTACTTGAGTTTTTTCCATTAATTAATCATTCCTTCTTTCTTTTATTTATTTAATTTTCAATTTGCGTTTTTAAAACATAATTTTTTTTGATCAACACGTACATATTTATATAAAAATAGCTTAGCTATTTATTATCACTTTTAAAATTTCACGTAATACACTAACATATATATTATACTATATAATAACTAAAAAGTCAAATAAACTGGAATAATATTAATTATTTAAAAAATTCAAAATGACAAAAAACAAAACAAATTATACTAATTAAAGCATAACTTGTTTTGTTTAATAGTTATTATTTTGTTACATTATCATCATTATTTAAAAACTACATCATACCATATTTTCTTTTTGAAGCTTTAAAATTTTGATTGCACAATTTACTCCATAATTTATATTCTTGAATTTCTTTTGATATAACTTCAATATGATAAACTGTACTTGATAATTTAATTATTCTAGCTATATCACCTTCTTCATAATTAATACTACTTAAAGCATTTGTATTTATTATAATATATGTTTGATTAGCTTTTTGCATAATTTTAGATTCTCTATCATTATATTTTAAATTATTTTTTACATCTACAGCTTGAATACTAATATTTCTAGTTTTATATGTAGAACCATTTACTTCTTCATTTTTACCTTTTTCAGAAATTTCAAAAAATTCTGGTATCATTTTTTGAATATAATTTGGTATTCTAATTTCATTTAATTCATTTTTTTTAACTGATTTAGTAGGTAATTCAAATATAAAATTAGCTACATCTGCTAAATTAACTTTTTTAGTTTTAACACTATCTTCATCTGTTTTTTCTTCTTTAGAAATATTTTCTTTTATTGGTATATTTAATTTTATATTTGATTTTGAAAAAAGCATGTTTTCTATATCAAATGTTTCGTTACCTAAAAATTCTTCATCTTCAACTTGTTCTTCTAGTTCTTCTATTAATTCATTAATTTCTTCTTGTAAATCTAAATCTTTTTCAATTTCTTCTATTTTATTTTCTAATAATTCTTCTTTTTCTAATGTTTTTAACACAAAATTATCTACATCATCTTCAAATTCAACTATATCATCATCAAAAGAACTGCTTAAATCTATATCAATTTCTATATTTTCTTCAGTAGAATTTATTTTATTTTTTACTTTTTTTGATTCATTTAAAGAATTATTACTTTCAACATCTTTTTTAGAATCAATTTTTCCTAATAATTCAGATATACTTTTTATATTATTATGGGTATATTGATTAGTTGTAAATATTTCTTTTCTTTTTACTAATTCATCTATTTCTGTTTTTTCTAATTTAGTAAAAGTTTCTTTTTCAATATTTTTAAGTATCTCTTTAATTTGTTTTTTATACTCTTCTTTTTCATTTTTTTCTTTTAAATCATATATAGTTTTAGTATATATGGCAATGTTATCACATATTCCACTTTCAGATAAATTAGAAGAAGTTATATATAACAAGGCTTTGTCTGTATATTCAAATATTATTACATTACTATCAAATTCAATTACATTATTATTCGAATAATAATATACATCATTTGTATAACTTAATATATCCTCTAACATTATTCTTGTTATATTTTTTTTATCCACGCCAATAGCAAAGAATAGTTTATTTTTATAATCACATAAACAATCCTCTAATATTTTAAAGCCACCTTCTCTTAATTTACCACATAAAATATATACTTTTTTTGGCTTTGCATCAAATCCATCTATTATTGCTTGAGAAAAAGTATTTTTCTCACCCTTTTGCATGCATAATTCTACTTGCATATATAATTCAACTCCCTCTTTATTCTTTAATATATATATAATATACTAAAAATCAAAAAATGTAAAGAAATTTAATTATTTTTAAGAAAAAACTTAAATGTTTATTTATTTTTTATTATTAAACAACCTTGTTTGAGTTTTTATGTATACTGTGATATAATGTATATTAATAAATATAATAAAGGGAGATTAATTTTATGGAATATCATTTGAAATTATTAGAATTATTGGCAACTGCCGACTCTAAATACAATTCAGATTTGGATTTTAAAAAAGAACATTATTTTTTCAAAGGAGACCTTTGCCAATTAGTTATAGCAAACGAAATAGCAAATTCCTTTGGTTTTAAAACAAGTATTAGTTGTGGTATACCCTATCTTACTTCAAAAACTGAATATGATGAAGTTATTGATTACATTATTAAAAATGAAGAAGAAGGTTGGTGGCACTACGTAACAAAAGAAGAATATCATGAAATCAAACAACAAAATTAATAACAAACTAAAAAACGCTAATAACAAGGTAATCCTTATTATTAGCGTTTTATTTATATATTTTTTTATTTTTTTTATTTTTATTATTGTAAATCTGTTAAAGTATCTATATCAACTGCAACATTATGTTCAATTGGTTCCCACTCATAATCTCTTTTTACTAAACAAAGTATATTTATAGGTATCCATGTAAGCATAAATATTGACAAAGTAAATATTCCTTTAAAAGCTCTTCTCATTTTTTTCTTTTCAAGTAAAACAACTGAAGCTGATATTATAATCGATGATAGATATCCTATTGCTAATGATAAAACTTTATTATCATATAAAGATTTCATAAGTGAAGATACTTCTATATCAAGTACATTATATGCTGCTATCATTAATATAATTACAAAAGCTAATACTTGCATGATAGGTGCTAAGAAAAACAAAGCCATATCCATACATTGTGGTATTCTCTTTTTAAAACCAGTCTTAACTAAAGAGTTAAAATAGTTTATTAAACATTGAATCGTACCAATTGACCATCTTTTACGTTGTTTCCATGATTGTGAAAATGTAAGAGGTTGTTCATCGTACGTTATTGCATCTTTTACAAATGCTATTCTTTCATTATTTATTGCACATTGTGCAGCAAATTCTATATCTTCTGTCATAGTTACAGTATTAAATCCATTTTTCACAAGAACTTCTTTTGAAATCATAAATCCTGTTCCATTTATAGAAGAAGACCATCCCATATTCATTCTTGCTTGATTAAAGAAATAATTTTGAACCCAATAAAATAATGAGTAACAAGATGAAATCCAAGTATCTGAAGGGTTTTTACTATCTCTATATCCTTGTGCAACTTTAAATCCAGCACATAAAGCATCATTCATTCTTCTTAAAAAGTTTTTATGTACTATATTATCTGCATCAAAAATTATATATGCTTCATATTCAGGATGATTTGTTTGCATACAAGCAAATGTATGTTTTAAAACATCTCCTTTTGAAGAAACAGGAACATTACAATCTATTATTTTTGCTCCTTTATTTTCTGACACTAATTTTGTATTATCAGTACAATTATTTGGAACAACAAAAACATCATATAATTCTTTTGGATAATTTTGTTTATTTAAACTATCTAAAAGATGATTTATAACTTTTTCTTCATTACGCGCTGCTATTACAACAGCTAATTTATGTTTAGCTTTATATTTTCTAATCTGTTTACTTTTCCTGTTAATAAAAGCAGGTATTCCTGTAATTATATAATAAACTGCATATAATATTATAAACATATCAATTGCGTAATATATTATTTTCACTATTTCTTTTATAATCTCCATTAATTTTTTTCCACCTTTTTAAATTATAGCTTTTAGCTTTAATTACCTTTTTGATTATATCACATGGTAATATAATTGTCAATTTAAACCTAATTTACTAAATACATAATTTATTTAATTATTCTATTATCATATTTGAATTAAATTTTAGTTGTTTATTTAATCTTCCTCTGTCTTCTGAAGCTTCTCCATGTTTTAAAATATCCAATTGTTTTGTAACAATTTTATATTTTTTAGTATCTACTTCTAATTCAAATACACTAATTGAATCTTCAATATTTTCTTTTATATGTCTTAATTCTGTTGTGAAATATATATCTTCATCATTAAAAACTGTAACTCCATTTTTTTGTAATTTCATCATTTCTGTTTTTATAATTCTAAATATTTCACCTATATGTTTTTTATCTTCTCCAACAAAAATTAACTGTGGTTTTTCTGAAAAACCAGCATCATTTTTAGTAAAGTTTTCAAAAAAATCAATATATAATTGTAATTTTTCATTAAACATTGCTTCCCAATTTTCATTAGTTCTTACAATTTCTAAAACAAAGTTTTGTTCTTCTACTTCATTTTTTAATTTTATAAGACCACCTGTTGGTTTAAATTTAACACCATATTTTTTTGAATATAATAAAACATTAGGATCTGCCATATTAAAAGCAGCTACTTTTTGCATATATGCAATAATTATTTGATTTCCAGCTAATTTTCTTTTTACCGCATAAGCTGGTTTTGTTTTTTCTGTACTTTGCCAAGATGTTGCTATATTTCTTTGTTTTAATATATATGTAGCTATTTTATCCATAGCATAAATTCTATATGAACTTTTTCCGCCCTCATTTTCAAAAAAATAACGAGCTACAACTTTTGATTTAGAAAGATCTTCAAGCCATTTTGCAACTTTATTTTGTCTTTTATCTTCTTCTAAATCGTTTAATTTACCTCTTAATTCTAATATTTGTGTAACTTGTCTAGATGTTACAAATCCAAATTCGTTAACTATCTCTAAAGCCATTATATGTGATTCATTTATATACCCCATATCCATTTTAAATACAACTTGATTTATAGAAGTATATCCTTCTTTCCCATCAAATACCTTTTGTTCATTTAATCTTGCTGCAAAAGGTGATACAGCTGTTTTTACTTCTTTATCAGATACCATTTTCATCTCTCCTTAAATTTTAATTTTGAAATTTAACTATATAAAACAATAAATTTTACTGTTTTAAACTATATAAAATACAGATAAATTAACATAATCTATTAATATATTATACACTATTTTTATATCATTTTCAATACAAAACAGTAAAATTCAAAAAAAAACGAGTAGAAAATTTAAATTTTCTACTCGTAAAATTCATAGTTTTTTTATTTTATCAAATCATAAAACTATATTTTGGTCTAATTCTCTGTAAATATCCTTGTTTTGACAAGCAAGTATTGCTGTTATTACAGCATCTTCATCTATTCCATCTCTTCTTAAAAAACCTTTAGTTAAAAAGCCAGTTACTCCGAGTTCTTCTTTGTTTTTGTTTGTGTGAATAATTTCACCAATAACAGCATTCAAAGAGTTGTTGTTTTTTGCGTGCTCAAACATTTTTCTAGAAATTTGTAGTGCTATAGACTGACTGGTATACTCATCACCAGATTCATCAGTTATAACAACATACGAAACAACATAGAATTTATCTAGTTTTTTTTCATAACCGCCTTCAATGCTAACTAAAAAGTCAAATGAAATGTTATTTTTTTTGCAAAAATGAAAAAGTTTTTTATTTCTGTTTTTTGCACCAATCAAAATTTCTTCATTGATTGGTCTGTCATTAACACCCGAATCAATTCTTACTCCTAAAACATCAACTTCACAATCATAGCATTTTTTGAACGCTTCTTTTACCGAGCTTACTTTTGAAACATTTGTAGAACTAAGAACTACTTGCATTTTTAAATCCTCCTCAAATTATTGATTAAATTTATAAATAAAACTTAAAAAGCATTATATCATAAGTGTCAATATATCCTTATTATTTTAGCTTTCATTTTAATTTTCATTTTCCACTTAAGTTTAAATTTATTTTTTTGTTTAATTTTCTCTTTAACATATTAAAATACATATTGTGTTTTACATAAGTTTATGTTATAATATATTAGATTTTTATATAAAAATATATTAAAACTTTAATTATATGGAGGAAAAAATGAAACTTTTTCGGATTGAAGGTAAACATCTAGAAAATACCGATAGATGGTATAAACTTGATGTTGATTTTGCAGGATACTACTTGCTAGATACTTCTAACAACAAAATATTGGGTTATATTGAGGAATTTATCAATTATCCAAATACAAACTCATTCCACATAACAGGATTGCAAATATTTGAAGATAACACTCAAAAACTTGTATTTGCAAAATTAAATGATGCAGATATTTGTCCTATGGTATATTCATTTTCAAATATAAATGAAGATGGATTTATAATAAAGTCAAGTGATATAAATGGCTTTATGGAAGATCCTAGCGGATATGCAAAAGTTAAAATTGAAGAAGTAGAAAATAAAGAAAAAAAACAAGCTGTTTACAATGATTATATCAATTTTTATAGAAAAACTTCTAAAGATAATTTTGATGTAATTACAAGTAGTTTAGATTTGTATTATTTTCTTTAAAAACAAAAAAACTTAGGTGGTTCAAAAACCACCTAAGTTTTTTTATTATTTCTATTCCACACTTTCTTCTTTTGATATTTCTTTATAACTTTTTTCAATTTCTTCACATTCTCATCATAAAACTAGTATATAATTGATTTATAATATAGTTAGTGAGGTGATTAAAATAAAAAAGTTAAAATATTTAGTGGATTTAATTATGTTTTGTTTAATAATTAGTTTAATGAGAATAACAATAACAGGTATGTTATGGCATGAGATTTTAGGAATAGCTATATTTATAGTATTTATATTCCATAAATTTTTAAACTTAAATTGGATTAAAGCTATAGGTAAAAACATATTTAGTGGTAAAGTAAATACAAAAACAAAAGTTACTTTTTTTATAGATTTTTTAATGCTAATTGCAACAATTTTAACTGCAATTAGTGGAATTGGTATTTCAAAAAATATATTAACACAATTTGAATTTAACGATATACAATTATGGACAATAATACATTATATTAGTGCATATTCTTTATTTGCTCTAATTTCAATACATTTAGGAATGCATTTAAAAACAATTATCACAAGTATAAAAAGAGCTTTTAATGTGAAAAACGAAAATGGAGATAGCAAATTAGGAAGATATATTGCTATAATTTTCGCGGCCATTGGTCTTATTGCATATATATCAGATAAAAAACTAGTTGAAATTTATGATTTTTTCACAAATAAAGAAACTAATACTTCAAATAATTCAAACTCAACAACTTCTAATTCAATTACAGAGGTTTCTTTTGATAGTGACGATAGCAAATACAAATTAATTGCTGTAGATACTTCTTCTAATGATGCTACTTTACAAGAAAAATTATCAAGTACTATTTGTACTGGTTGTCATAGAAGATGTCCACTTTCTAGACCACAATGTGGTATTGGAGATCAACAAGCTGAAAAACTTATTGCAAGTTATAATAGTTCTAAAGCGTCTACAAGTACAACAACTGAAGATAGTAATTCAAATAGTTCAAGCAGTTCTAATTCTAGTAATTCAACTACATCAAGTAATACTACAACTACTAATGATGTTGAAGTTACAGAAAATGTTGATGAAACAATAAATAATGTTGAAACTCAAAATGATACAACATCTTCTACATCTTCAGATGATTCAACTTATACTGTAAATGATTTAGTTCCAGCTGAAAGTACTAACGAAACAACATCTTCTACTACTCCTGGAGATATAACAAGATCATTACTTGAAATGGGATTTTGGATAGGTGGAACTTACTATATTGTAGAAAATATAGTAAATAAAAGAAAAAAAACAATTAATAAAAATGTATAATAAATAATTATTTATTTAAAATTCATATAAAAAAATAACTGTAGGTAAAAACCTGCAGTTATTTTTGATTTTTTTAATGAATTATATTTTTATCTAAAGTTCCACATCAACTTCAGTATTTTCAACTGCTTTATTAATAATTTCAACTGATTCTTGTAAAAATTCTAATAAATTACGAATTTGCGAACTTGTACTTTTTATTGCTTTTTCTATTTCATTTTGTTTTAAATCTAATTTATCATCTACTTTTACATTTATGCCAAAAGCATATGCATAAGTAAAATATTCTTCATATAACATTATTTGTTCCATTTCTTTTTCTTGGAAAAACGAATGATCTTTAATATATTTTTCTAATGAAATAGCCTCTATTTTTTCTTTTATATATCCTTTTTTCACATTAACAAATATTCTTTTTTTCATTAAAGACAGAGTTTGTGCATAAATATAACAAAATATTAATAAAGTACCTAATCCTTTATTTAATAGGAAAATCAATATAATACCTATTAATATTAACGAATTAATACTTAAAAAATTCAATGTTTTTTCTTTTTCAAAAACAAGTTTATGGAAAACTTCAATTTTAGTATACATCAAATATACTACTAAAAAAATCTCAATAATAATAATAAAAACATCAACTAAATAAAAACTAAGCACATTACTTGTTAAATTCAGTAAATTTATTGAACCAAACATCCATATTGTTGCAAAAACTATCACAACTAATGAAACATATTTTAATACAAAAAATATAACATCAAAAATTGCATGTCTTTTAAAAAAATCAAATTTTCCTAAAAGTTCTTCTGACATTTTATTAATAACTTTTCTACTATTATATTTTTTCATCATTTTTAATATGAATTTTTTAAAATTATATTCGTCATTTTCGCCATCGCTTTCTTCAGGTATAATACAATCAAGCAAAATAATTTCTGATTTTTTCAAACCTTTTGTATCTATATTTTCCACTTTTTTTATATAATAAATATCATTTTCATCTTTTCTTAATTTTATATAATCTCTATTTATAAGACTTAAAATAGTAGTAACTATTTCTCTTTTTCCAGGTAAACTTGAATTTCTTAAACAAGCAATTTCAAATGGACTTCTTTTTTTAAAATCATAATCATTTATATCAACAAAATATTCATCTAAAGAATTATTAATATCTACATCATAAAGTTTATGCATTAAAATAACTATCATATTCAAAAATAAGAATATAGATAAGCCTATTACAAAAAATGTATTGAAATTATTTTCAAAATTTAAATTTCCACTTAAAAAATATAAAAATGTAATGTATATCATACTTTTTCTCCTTTGTATTATTATTAATCTAATGTAAGTATTTTAGCTTCTTTATCTGTTATTACAATAGTATTTTCATAATAAGCAGTTAATTTTTTATCTAAAGTTGCAATTGTCCACATATCTTCTTTAACGTAAACATCTGGTTTACCTTGACAAATCATTGGTTCAACCGCAAGTGTCATACCAGCTTGTAATCTAGGTCCTGTACCTTTTTTACCTGTATTAGGTACCCCTGGATCTTCATGCATTTCTTGACCAATTCCATGTCCTTGAAATTCTCTAAGTAAAGAAAAACCTTGTTTTTCAACATAAGTTTGTATTGCATTTGAAATATCGCCAATTCTGTTACCAACAATTGCTTGATCTATTCCAGCAAAAAATGCTGCCTCTGCAGTTTTTATTAATTTTTTAGCAACATCTGATATTTCACCAACACCATAAGTTCTACCTGCATCAGAATTCCATCCATCCTTATATGTTCCAAGATCAACACATAAAATATCCCCTTCTTTTAATATAACATCATAAGAAGGTATTCCATGTATTATTTCATCATTTACTGAAGTACATATTGCATAATTAAAATCTTTCCCACCTCTATATGGACAAGGAACTCCTTTAAATGCTGGAATTGTATTATTTTCTTTCATAACTTTTTCTGCTATTTCATTTAAATAACCTGTAGAAACACCTGGTTTTATATTTTTTTCTATTTCTTTTAAAACTAATTTTAAAACTCTTGCAGCTTCTTCCATTTTTTTTATTTCATTTTCATTTTTTATTACTATCATTTTTATTCACACTTTCTAATTAAAAAATATCACTAACAAAAATTTATTAGTATCTTTAAACTTTCTCTATTAGCGATATTTTTTATTTTTTATTTATTTAATATATCTTATTTATTTTTTATTAATTAGAACTTATTCAACAACTTCAACTATTTCCTCTGGATGAGCTGATGCGTCTATAGTTCTTAATATTCCAATTTCATTATAATGTTCTAAAATCGCTTTTGAATTTTCTTTATATGTATCTAATCTTTTTCTTAATGTTTCTTCTGTATCATCAGTCCTTATAATTAATTTACCACCACATTTATCACAAATGTTTTCTACTACTGGCGGAAAATCTATTCCATAACTTTTTTTACATTTTGAACAAGTTTTTCTTTCTAAAATTCTTTTAAATGCTAATTCATCTGGTATTACTAATTCAACAACTCTATAAATACTTCTATTTAATTTTTTTAACATTTCATCTAACATAACAACTTGCGGATAAGTTCTTGGATATCCATCTAAAATAAAACCATTATCACAATCTTTTTCTATAATTCTATTATATAAAATTTTTGTTATAAGTTCATCCGTTATAAGTTCACCCTTTGCTAATTTATCAGCTATTTCAATATTTTCACTTGCTTCTTTTCTTAATAATTCTCCTGTTGATATATGTGGAACATTAACTTTTTTTGACAAAATATTTGCTCTTGTTCCTTTTCCAGTGGCAGGCCCACCAGTTATAATATAAATCATTTTTTCATCTCCTCGTTTAACCTTATTTATTATATCATATATTTTTAAAAAAAGTAAATACTTATCATATTTTTTGTATAATATAGTATTTTTTTTATGTATCACAAAAATAAAGTTAAGATATTATTACTAATATCTTAACTTTATTTATTTAATTTTTAACTTATTTTATTTATTATTACTTTTCCATGGCCTGTGTTTCCTACTGTATTTGATTGGTTAGATCCAGAGTTATATGAACCACCTCCGGCCTCCATATCCATAACTTGTAGCATCATGACCACCGCCTCCACCTGAATATCCTCCGGCCTCCGCCGCCTCCTTGATTTTGATTATGCATTCCGCCTCCGGCCTCCGCCAAAACCACCATCTCCAGCATAAGTTCCACCAGGTGTATTAGTATTTAATTGTCCACCTTTACCACCGTTAACAAAAGCTTTACCACCATAAATTCCTCCAACTGCATCTTGATTAAAACCGGCTCCAGCGTAACCTCCCCATCCATTAACATTACTACTTCCTGCATTTCCATTTATTCCACCTGGATACGCTCCTGCTCCACCATCAATTGTTATTAAAGCATTTAATCCATTACCTGAACAAGCATTAGAACCGTAATATTTAGCACCACCGCCTCCACCAGATACAATTAAAGGTGTATTATCATTTTTTGCTACAAAAGTTCCGCCACCTCCGGCCTCCAGATTCATAAGAACCATTAATTGAATTACCACCTTTTTGACCTACTAATATTTTTAATTGTTGACCTTGTGATAAATTAAAATCACCTTTCATTATTGTACCTTTGCCACCTATGTAACTTGTTATAGTTCCTCCTTCAGCACCATATGTTTCAATTCTATAAGTACCAGTTACAGGAACTGTCCATAATTGTATTCCTGCTGATGAAGTAACCAAACCTGCCAATGATGTACTTAAATATGAACTATCTAATTGTGCTTGTGTAGGACCAGATATTCCAGTTGCTCCAGCATTATTAAATGTAACTGTATTAAAAGGAGTGGCAACATTTATAGTTGTACTTACAACATTTGAACCTATTACATTATTTACACTATCTGTTATTGCTGTTGTTGCAGTTAATGTGAAACTTCCTGTTCCTGTTATTCCATTTACTGTTGCCGTATAACTATTTCCGCTAC
>CAZZFS010000023.1:0-18107 GCA_964653805.1 uncultured Clostridiaceae bacterium
TATTTGATGTTTCATATATAGCATCACCTTTTTTACCTGAGTTAGCAGAATAAATCCCTAATGCTGTTCCATCACCTGGTAAATATACATCTTTATATCTACTAGCTGCCGCTACTAAACTTGGAGCGTTAGTTGATAAAATTGAATTACCATTGTTTATATATGCAGCAGTAACTTCATAAACACCACCAGCAGCGTCATATATTCCATATACATTACCAGTTGTACTTTGTAATACATTTGTCTTATATGAATTAGTACTTCCACCACCTGTATAATATGTAGTTGTATCTGTATTATTTGCTACTTCAGTATTTATTCCATACTTACTATGTGATAAATATGCCATAGCACCCCATTCTACATTTTTTATTAAATGAGTATCTATTCCAGTACCAGCTGTTCCCCAACCATACTGTGTTCCGTACGTTGATTGCATATTTAAACAAGAATTAAACATTGTATTTAAAATAATTCTTCTTAATGACACAGCACCAGGTTTTGAACCAATTGTAGTTGTAGTACCACTAGCTTCAAATTTTGCTACCCAAATTCCTGGTAACTCTAAAGTTCCAAATGTAAATGCAGGATGTACTGTATAACCACTTGTAGCAGTTGTGCCTAAATTTTGGATGAATTTTATATTTATTGTCCCCGCTACATTAGTATGTTCATTTAATGTAGGTATGTCATATTCATATCTTGGTATCCAAACCCACATTGAACCATCTGCCGTTTGAGCATTTGCCCATTTTTTATTTTTATAATCATACCACGTACTATCGCTTGCAGAAGTTGTTACTAAATTACCACTATCATCCCATTTTATTGGAGTCATACCAGTTGCAAGCACAGGAGCATTTCCACCATATACTATTGGTGCAGCATCAACTTCTTCAGCCCATTTAACTTCTTCTTCATCTGTTCCTACATATGTTAATTTTCCATTTATAATTTGTATTTCATTTTCATACTTATCTATTCCTTCTAAACTAGGAATAATGGCTTCTACAGATGCTTGAGTCGACGCATTTATACTACTTGCTGTGAAACTACCTAAACTTTTACCATATTCATTAGCTTTATATAATGATAATTGATCTTGAAATGTTGCTATATCATTAATGAAAGATGCTTTTCTCGCATCACCTATTGGATTATTTTTTGTTAATGTAAGTATTACGGCAGCAGCAATTATTATAACAACAATTATAGTTATAACTAATGTTATTAAGGATATACCTTTTTTATTTTCTTTTTTCATATTTATACCTCTTCCAATTTCTTCAAGTATATAATATTACATATAAAAACATTATTCAATACTTTTTCTCAATTTTATACTTTTTTTGTATTTTTTTCCATTTTTAAAAAATACATATAAAAAACAAGTAATAATTTTTAAATCATTATTACTTGTTTTACATTAATTTTCAAGGGGTAATTTTATATTCAGGTTCAAAATATTCTACTTTTATTAAGTTTCCAGCTGCATCATAAAAACGATATTCTCCTTTTTCAGGATCACATTCTATAATTGTAATATCGTTTTTAGATTCCTCAACAGGTTTATTTACTGGAGGATTTACTACTTCTGTCGTTTGTTCTTGGCCTTGAGGAATATTATCAATATTTCCCACAAAATCAATTTCATAATCAGCTATTAATTCCTCTTCATATTCTTCAAAATACTCTGTTTCAAACTCAGAAGATATAACTTCTTCATCAAAAGTTTCCTCTTTAGAAGCCTCATCTAAATCTTTAGGTACTAATACAAGATTATTAATATCTGGTATTACATTTTGAATTTCTAATTTTTCTAAATCCTTAGAAATTAAAGGTTCTGATGGAGAAGGTTTAGTTGCAAACATATTACCTCCATAAAATACAATCAATAATCCAACAACACTAACAACTAAAAGAGTCTTCATTTTCATTTTCTTATTTTGTAATACCTATAAATTTATTTGGTATTACACTCCTTTCTTTTTTACTACATCAATTTTAATTTAATTATCTTAATTATTAAATCCAGATATAATAAAAATACATATATCTAAATTATACCACGTTTTATGTAAACTTTCAACGCTTTTTACTATTTTTTACTTTTTTATCTCATATTTTTTTAAAATTAATTTATTGTTATATTATTTGAATTGGATGTAATTATTACAATTTCTATATTTTTAAAATCATCAAAGCCTTTTAATAAAGTCATTTCACCTTTTTCTTCATCAAAAAATATATAATCTGTAACATCAAGTCTTGTAGAACTTATTTTTTCTTCTAATGTCCCTAAATCATTATTAATTCTTATTTTCACAGTAGTTTCACTTACTGATGGGATAGTATTTACAACTACATTAATTTTATCATTATCCTTGAAATTTGTTAAATTTAATTTATCTTTTGTTGAATATGTTACTTCAGATTCATGAATATTATTAAAAATAACATCTTGTACCTTTGAATCATATAATACTTTATTAACTCCATAATTTATAATACTAAAAACTGTAACCATTCCAACAATTATTAATGTAAATATAGCTCCTGCTAAATCATATTTTATATTTTCTTTATTTCTATATATAAGTGTTTCAATTCCTAATATTACAAGTACTAATGGCCAAAGCATAAGTACATACTTTACAACATCTATACTTGTTAAAGTTTGCAAGAAAACAACTAAACCTATTAATATCATTATAATACCGAAAGTTATTTTACCGATTCTTATTTGTTTTTCTTTTTTTTCCATTTTATATTATACCTCCTTATTTTATTATTTTATTATTTTATTATTTTATTATTTTTCATTTTTATTTAATATAAATTTTAAACCAAACATTATTGATAATGCCGCTATTATAAATGATGGTAAATATCTTGAAATAATATGTATTGCGTTAGATACTATTTCTATATCATAAATATTTGCAACTCTCAATAAAATTGAATTTAATAAAATATAAATACCAACTAATATTAAACATGAACCAAGTATTGTATTTTTCTTCTTTATTTTTATACTACCAAATATTTTTTTTGATTCTTCTTCTTCCCATATATATTTATCTTCTTCTTGAGTTGTTGTACCAATTTTGTTTCTTAAATTATATGTATTAAAAAAACTATATGCTAAAATTATTGGAATAGGAATCCCAAATAATGCTATTTCTGTTATTGCTAGTAATGCAATGGTTGTAGCAAACATTATCATTATTGATAATCCTTTCTTCATATATCCTTGGTACATTTGACCTGCCCCTGGTATAAAACTAAAACAAAATGTTAAAAATAAACTTTTTTTCATATTAAAATTCCTCCTCTTTATTTATTACTTTTTGTATTTGATGGACTTAAAAAAAAGTCCCCTATTTTTTGTGATATATTTTCTTTTTGATTTGCTATATTTAATAATTCTATTTTTTTATCAAAATTATTATATTCTAAATTATTTAAATTAGGATAACCTAATTCCCAAATTAATAAAGTTAAAATAGTAAAACAAGAAACTTTCAAAAAATCTATAAACTTATATTTATTCATTGACTTCTTATTGTTTTTTTGTTTTAAAACATTAATATTATTTAATATTTTTTTATTTAAATTTTCAGGTATTACAATACTTTCATTTTCAATTTTATTAATATATTTTTCAAATAAAGTATCATCTTCTAATAACATATTAATCTTATTTTCAATACATTTCATAAAATTCACCACCTACTTTTTCAATTTCTTTTCTTAAAATTTCTTTTCCTCTATATATTTGAACTTTTATTGTGCCCTTACTAGTATTATTTTCAAGTGCAATTTGATCTAAAGTTTTTTCATTTATATAATATTCATATAATAATTTATTATATGGAGATTTTAAAGACTTTATTAAATTTACAATCTGTTTTGCTTCCTCTTTATTTATTATATCATCTTCAAATTTTTCTGATATTTCTAAAGCATCAAATTTAATAATATTATCATCTAATTCTATTTCAGATTTATTATTTTTCTTTCTTAATAAATCTCTACATTTATTTAATGCTATTTTACAAATTATATTTTTATATTCATTTTCATTTAAATTTTTATACTTATCTAAATTTAAATACATACTAATGTATGTTTCTTGGCACATATCTTCTGCTTCTTGAGGATTAAACAGTAAGTCTTTACAAATTTTATATACTAGTTTATAATATCTTTCAATTAATTCTTCTATATTCAACTTCCATTTTCCCTCCCCACACACATTCTTTAGCGCTATATCTAATATAACGAATAAAAAATACAAAAGATAACAAATTAATTGTATTTTTTGTACTTTTTGTATTATTATACTAAATATCTACCAAAATTGATATATATTTAACTCTTTTATTAGCAACTTTATTATATATATAAAGAAAAACATTAATATTACATTTGTAACATTAATGTTTTTTTGTTTTCATTTTTTTACTTAAACTCTTACTCTTTGTTTATCTTCCCAAACAAAGTATGTTTTTTCTTTATATTTCAAGAGCTCCATAGATATTGCTTTAGTGTTGGAATTTGTTAAGAATTGATTACCTTTACTTTCATCTTCATAATAGACATTTGTATCAGATGTAGCTTTTTTAAAATGAGGCTCATAATCATTATTTGTTGCATATTCTTTATCGGCTCTTTTTTCTTGCTGAATAGGCCCAAATGTAAAAAAACGATCCATTTTATAAAGAGCATCTGATTCATAAGCCCTATTTACATCTCCGCCGCAACCACAGTATCCCATACAAATATTTTCTGGATATTCCTTGTGATAATTATATGGTTCCCTATCAAACCAATCTTTTTGAACTAACATTCTATAGCCTCTATCATCCTCTTTTAAATAAAAGGCTATATTGTCTATAGAATAAAAATCCCAATCATTTACTACAAAAACTTTAACAGCTATGACATTTTTATAATTGTCAATTTCAGATTTTGAAATTTCCTTCAATAAAACATCATTTTGTGTTTTAAGAAAAAAATCTACTTTTTGACAAAGCATATTAAAATGCTCTTCAAATTCCTGCTCATTAGGTACATAAGAAAGCAACGTAACAGCATTAGAATACGACAAACCATTTACTTGAATTTTACCCAAAAGATCGGAAATTTGTCCTTGCAATTTCCGTCTAGCATTTCGAGTAATAAAATCACTAAATCTTCCCATGATCTTACCTCCTATTTTTAATAGAAACACTAATTAACTTTATTAAAAGATTAACTATGTTTACATAATTTAATATATTATACAATAATTTTATTGATATGTCAAATTTTTTATACAAATTTTTTTATACATAATTTTTAACGAAAAAAATAAACTACTAATCTAGTAGTTTATTCATTTCATCACTATATTTAACTAATAACCTTACAGTCTTTTCTTTTAAATCAATAACTTCTTTTTTTACATCAAGTAATTTTTCTTTTTCCATTTCCATTAAATGTTCAATTCTATCTTTTTCTTGCATAGCTTCATTTCTAGAATTTTCAACTATTTTTTTTGCTTGATCTTCTGCAGTTATAAGTGCATTAGCAACTTTCTCTTGTTTTTGTATATAATCAACTTCATATCTTTCTAATTTTTTCTTTAGTATTGTAAGTTCATTTGCAATTCTATTTGCTTCTGAACGTTCTGCTTGAACTTTACTTTCATACTCAGCTTTTAATGCTTTTATATAATCTTCTACTTCTCTTTTATCATAACCAAACATCTCATTGCTAAACTTCTTCTCATTCTCCATCTAATACTACCTCCAATATAGCTTCTTTTATGATAACTCAATTATATCAAATTTCTTTGCGTTTTTCAATATATACACTAAATTTTAATAGTATAATATCTAAGTTACAAAAATATAAATTTTACTTGTTTTTCTATTTTCATATTATTTTTTATTTTTAGTTGTTATACTTAAAACTTCTCTTGGTTTTAAATGTCTATATTTTCCAACTTCTAAATCTCCAAGTTCTAAATTACCAATACTTATTCTTTTTAAATTATATACTTCTATATCTAAAACTTCACACATTTTTCTTATTTGTCTATTTCTACCTTCACCAATTATTATTTCAAGTTGATTTTTAGTCATTAATCTAACTTTAGCAGGTTTTGTAACGTAATCTCCAATATCTACACCTTTTTTTAATTTCTCTATTTTTACTGGTGTAACTTCTTGTTCTTTTACTTTAACTATATATGTTTTTTCTACTTTATTTTTTGGATGAATAAGTTCATTTGCAAATTCACCATCATTAGTAAATAAAAGTAATCCTTCAGTATCCATATCTAATCTGCCTATAGGAAAAACTCTTACTTCTTCATCTATTAAATCAACTGTACTTGGTCTATTAAATTGTTCATCATTTGTAGTTATATATCCTTTTGGTTTATTTAACATTATATATACTTTACTTTTTTCTAATTTTATTATTTTATCATAAACAGTAACTACATCTTTTTTTTCATTAATTTGCATTCCTAAATTATCAACATCTAAACCATTTACTTTTACTTTCCCATCACTTATTAATTCGTCAGCTTTTCTTCTTGAACAAACTCCACAACTTGCTATATATTTATTTAATCTTATCATTTATATCCCCTCTTTATTTTCTAATTTTTCAATTAAGTCACAAAATTCTTTTGGTAACTCTGATTCAAATTCCATGTATTTATTATCCCTTGGATGTATAAAACCTAATACTTTAGCATGTAACATTTGCCCAACTGCTTTTATTTTAGTTTCTTTTTTTCCATAAGTTTCATCTCCAATAAGTGGATAACCGCTATATGCCATATGAACCCTTATTTGGTGTGTTCTGCCCGTTTCAAGTCTTGCTTCTACTAATGTTGTTTTTGAGTTATAAAAACGCTTTAAAACCTTTATATGAGTTATAGCTCTTTTACTATTTTTATATGTAACAGTCATTTTTTTTCTATCATTTGAACATCTTCCAATTGGTAAATCCACATCAAATTTATCTTCTTTTACAAGTCCTTTTACTAAAGCTACATATACTCTTTTTATGCTATGTTCTTTAAATTGCTCAGATAAGTTTTTATGTGCATTATCATTTTTAGCAACAACTAATATACCACTTGTATCTTTATCTATTCTATGTACAATTCCAGGCCTTATAACACCATTTATACTAGATAAATTATCTTTATGTGAATACACAAGTGCATTTACTAATGTACCTGTATGATTACCACTTCCTGGATGTACAACCATACCTTTTTCTTTATCTATAACTATAACATCTTCATCTTCATATATCACTTTAATATCAATATTTTCAGCTAAAATATCTGTAAATGTTTCATCTGGTATATTTACAAAAACTTTATCATTTAATTTTAAAGAATAACCCGATTTAACTTTTTTATCATTAACTAAAACATTCTCATCTTCTATTAACTTTTTTATATAACTTCTAGTGATATCTTCAAGTGTTTCTGATAAATATACATCTAATCTTTTTGCAATATTATTTTCTTCTATAATATACTCCATTAATCTAACCCCTCTACTTTTTAAATTATTTTCTTTTTTACAAGAATAAAAGATAGGCTACTAATTAGATCGTTCTCTAGATACCTATCTTTTAAATTTCAAATAAAATTATTTTATTATATATTTTAATCTAATACTTTATTTATTTTTTTATTTAATTCTTATTTATATTTATACTTTTTAATTATTGTTTAATTAATCTTGCTTGAACAACATATCTACCATTATCTATTGTATAATCACATGTAGATAATGTAAGTATAGTATCATCTTCTTTTACTGCTACTCCTGTACTATATGAACTTTTTGCATTTATACTTTTTATAAATGATTTAAATTCAGTTGCATCTTTAAAATTTGTATCAATATAGAAGAAACTAGTATCTGTAGTATATACAGAAAATATTTCAAATCTATAATTACCATTTAAATTTGATAATTCTATAATTTTATGATTTTTATAAAAATCTTTACTTTTATAGTTTAAAAGAGGTGAAAAATTATTATCTGCTTCTGTATTATGTCCATATATTATTATATTTTGTTTTTCTAAATTTGCCACATTACATCTATAATCTAAATATACTTCTCCCCATTTTGTACTTTCGTTATCTCTATTGTTTCTGTAATATCTATCATTATCTGTTGATTGAAAAACAGCAGTATCAATAGATGTACCTGGTATTCTTAACCATGCTTTTACATCACCATACTTAGCATTTAATGATTTTGCTTCATCTGTTAAATTTCTACCTAATTTTGTAGCTTCTTCAACTTTCATATTAACATTACCAACAGCTTTAAAATCAGATGAAGAATAATTTGATTTAGCAACATAATATATATACGTACCTATCCCTGCTAAAAGTAATAATATTATTACAAGTACTATTATAGTTTTCTTTTCTCTCCATATATTTTCTAATTTCATTTTAGAATTCATATAACTTACCTCCACTTTACACAATAAAATATAATTACATTATAACATAATTTACATAAAAAAGCAAGTTTTTACGTTTTAAAACACTAATTTTTTTAAATTTAACATTAAAAATAAATACATACCTTTTGATTAAATCAATCATAAGAATATGTATTTATCTATTTTTTATTTATTCTTTAGCTCTTGGATGTGTATTCATATACTCATCTTTTAAACCAACATTAGCCATTTGTGTATACATCATAGTAGAAGCAACATCTGTATGTCCAAGTAATTCTTGAACTGTTTTAACTTCTGCACCATTTTGTAACATATGAACTGCAAAAGAATGACGTATTGTATGTGGAGTTATTTCTTTTCCAATTTTAGCTTGATCTTTATATTGTTTTAAAATTTTCCAATAACCTTGTCTTGTCATTTTTTGTCCATTTGTATTTATAAATAAAGTTTTTTCTTCTTCTGTTCTAATAAGAAGAGGTCTTACTTTATTCATATATTCTTTTAAACATTTTAATGAAAGATTCCCAAGTGGAATATGTCTTTCAGCATTTCTTTTCTTTACTTTTACATATCCATTTGTTAAATTTACATCTTCTATTCTAAGAGAAATAAGTTCTGTAACTCTTATACCTGTTGCATATAAAATTTCTAACATTGCTTTGTCTCTTTGTCCTTTTAAATCACCAGTGTTAGGTTGTTCTAATAATTTTTCAATTTCTGATGAAGTAAGAATCATAGGTTCTTTTTTATCAACTTTAGGAACATCAACTTTATCAGTAATATTTAATTTAACTAAACCTCTGCTAATTAAGTATCTATAAAAACTTTTCACTGAAGCTGTACTTCTAGATATAGTAGAGTTAGATTTCCCTTTAATGCTAAGGTAATTTATATAATCTTGCATATCTTCACTTGTAAGATCTACCATTTTTTTATTAATAGACTCAAAATATTCATTAAATTGTAATATATCTCTCTCATACGACGCTATTGTATTTTGAGATGCTTGTCTTTGTTTTAAATTTTCTATGAAATCATATATTATATCTTTCATTTTTATGTCCCCCTGTTTCTTTACCATATTGTACACTATTTTGTACAAATTTGCAATAGTTTTTTAAAATTTATGTAATGTTTTTCAAATGTTTTTTTATCTGGCTAGTTGCAAGCTCATCACATCTGTTGTTATATTCATTATCACTATGACCTTTAACCTTTATAAACTCTATTTTATGCATATCTATAAACTTCAACATAATTTCCCATAACTCAATGTTTTTAGCTTTCTTTTTATCAGATTTAATCCAATTGTTTTTCTTCCAAGAATATAACCATCCTTTAGATATTGAATTTACAACATAAGCACTATCACTATATACCTTTACATTACAAGACTCTTTTAAAAGTTCTAAAGCTTTTATTACAGCCATTATTTCCATTTTATTATTTGTAGTATTATCCTCAAATCCAGATATTTCTTTTTTCACATCTTTATACATAACTACTGCACCCCAACCTCCAGGACCTGGATTGTTGCTACATGCACCATCTGTATAAATAATTACGTCTTTCATATTTTGCTCCATTTTACACATCCTTACTTGAAAAATAACATAATGTATGTTAAACTTGTAACATAATAACATAAAACATGAAATATTTCAAGCATAAGGAGGCGATTTCTTGAAAGTTTTAGGTATAATAACCGAATACAACCCATTTCACAATGGTCATAAATATCATATTGAAAAATCTAAAGAAATTACAGGCGCAGATTATGTTGTACTCGTTATGTCTGGAAGTTTTACACAATCGGGAAATATTGCTTTAATAAATAAATTTAAAAGAGCAAATATAGCTCGTGAATATGGAGTTGACCTAGTTATCGAGCTACCTACACTTTATGCAATATCAAGTGCAGAATATTTTGCAAAAGGAGCTATAACTTTATTAAACGAATTAGGAATAGTAGATTATATATGTTTTGGTGCTGAAGAAGAAAATATAGAAAACTTAAAGGATATATCAAATATACTAATTCAAAATGAAACAAATATATTTAATGAGATAAAAAATAATAAAAATAAAGACTTAACTTTTCCAAAAGCACGTGAAATAGCTATATCAAATATATTTTCAAATTTAGGGAAATTAGAATATCTAGACATATTATCTAAACCAAATAATATACTTGGTCTTGAATATTTAAAAAGTTTAACTATATTAAATAGCAATATATTACCTTATTTAATAAAAAGAGATAATTCAGTAGCCCATAACGATACAAATATATCAGATAAAAACATAATGTTTACATCAGCTACATCTATTAGAAATAAATTAAAAGAAGATATAAATTATGATTTATCAAAATATATACCAAAATATACAGTTGAAGCTCTTAATTCTTCAAAACTTTGTTTTAATGAAGATATGTTTCAATTATTAAAGTATATTATAACTTCTAGTAGCAAAGAAAATTTAAGTAATATACATGAAGTAACAGAAGGTTTAGAAAATAGAATAAAAGAAGCAAATGTTATTTCAAAAAGCTATGATGCTTTAGTAAAAAATATAAAAACAAAAAGATATACAGAAAGTAAAATAAAAAGAATACTTTTAAATATTCTTTTAAATATAACAAAAGATTTTTTCAAAAAAAATCAAGAACAAAACATTTCTTACGCACATATTCTTTCAATGAATAGCAATGGAAAAATTCTACTTTCTGAAATTTCTAAAAAATCAAAATTAAATATATTTACATCTATTAATGATAAAATAATAAATGATCCAAAAATAGATAAAGATGTTATAGATTTATTAAATTTAGATATAATGGCAACAAATATTCATTTAGGTATATCTGGAGATCTTTTAAACTCTGACTATACAAATAAATTATAATAAGGATAAGAATAAAATATAAAAAGATAAATAAGCAAGAAAAAACCATAGTATTAACTATGGTTTTTCTTAAAATGCGTTATGTTTTGGGAGAAAATTTGCATTTAATCAATTAAGGATCCCGTCCTCTTTTTTGAATCATTACCGATTACCTCCGATTAAAATTTATTTGCACTTTGCATTCTCCCCTCTAAAAGGGGCCTGTAGCAGCTGCGCCGGCTGGTTTTTACTTATTATTCATATATGCTTTTTCTAAGTTTGTTTGTTTTGTTCCGTCTCGTATCATGATAATAACTCTCCTTTTTATTATTTTTTTAAATTTGAATCTTAAATTAATTGCCGTAAAAACTACAAATGTAAAATTTCTCAGGGATCTCTCCCTTTTGTCATTCTCATTTTATTCTCCTTCTGGATTTTGTCGCTGCCATATGCCTGCGACTCCCTGGATTTTTTTATAATTTTTTCGTTTATCAATCTTTAGAATCTCATCCCATAATAAAAAATCTCCTTTCAAACATTAGTTTTTAGGATCTGTTTTTTTGTTTGTGAACATATTATACCACACGCTTTTGATTATGTCAACTCTTTTTTTGAAAATTTTTATAAAAAAAGTAAAAAAATAACACAGATATAATATCTATGCTATTTTAATATACTTATAACTTTAAATTATATTAATTCAATTATTGCCATATCAGCATTGTCACCTTTTCTAGGTACTAATTTTATTAGTCTAGTATATCCACCATTTGCAGTGTATTTAGGTGCTATTTCATTAAATAATTTTTCTGTTAAATCTATTGTATTTCCATCGAAATCTTTTAATTTATTAACTGTTTTGAACATTTTTCTTCTAGCAGATAATTTTGATGGTTTATCAGTTTTTACTTTTTCTTTTACTACTTCTCTTACAATAACTTCATATTTGTTTCCGTTTTTAGAAGTTTTTGATTCTTTAACTTTTTTACCGTTTTTATCTAATTTAGCTCTTGAAAGAGTTTTTTCTACTTCTTCGAAGTTATCTTTTTCTTTTATTGCTAAATCAATTAAACTATCTATTAAAGGTTTAACTTCTCTTGCTTTTGCTAAAGTTGTTTCAATCTTTCCATTTAATATTAAAGATGAAACTAAATTATTAAGCATTGACATTCTATGAGAAGTTGTTCTTGAAAGTTTTCTTGTTCCTGGCATTTTACTTAATCCTCCTTTTACTTAATCGTCTTTACTTTTAAATTCAAGACCTAATTCTTCTACTTTATTAATTACTTCTTCAAGTGATTTTTTACCTAGATTTCTAACTTTAATCATTTCTTGTTCTGATTTATTAACTATATCCGCTACTACGTGGATACCAGCTCTTTTTAAACAATTATATGATCTTACAGAAAATTCTAAATCTTCTATTTGTGTTTCAAGTAATTTATCTTTCATTGATAATTCTTTTTTAGACATTATTGACATTGTTTTTGCTATTTCAGATAGATCTATAAACATTTCTAAATGTTCATTTAAAATTCTAGCTGCCATACTTAATGCTTGGTATGGTTCAATAACTCCATTTGTCCATATTTCTAAAACTAAGCTATCATAATCTGTTCTTTGGCCAACTCTTGTTTTATCAACAACAAAGTTAACTTTTTTAACAGGAGTAAATATAGAATCAATAGGAATTAAGTTTACTACTGCAGATTTCTCTTTAGTCTTATCCCCTTGAATATATCCTCTACCTTTTACAACACTCATATCTATATTTAAAGTTGCACCTTCTTCAACATAAGCTATATGTAAATCTTTATTTACAATTTCAATTGTTGAATCTGTTACTATGTCCCCTGCTTTTACTTCGCATGGTCCAACAGCTTTTATAAATACTTCTTTAGCATCATAATCATCTGATTTTAAACATACTTGTTTTAAATTTAAAATTATATCTGTAACGTCTTCTGTAACTCCCGGTATTGTAGAAAATTCATGAGTTACTCCTTCTATTTTAATAGTATTTATTGCGTAACCTGGTAAAGAAGAAAGTAATATTCTTCTTAAAGAATTACCTAACGTAATCCCAAAACCTCTTTCTAAAGGTTTTACCTCGAATCTTGCATAATATGTGTCTACATCTACTTCAACACATTTAATTTCTGGTCTTTGCATTTCAATCATTTTATATCCTCCTTCTAACACGCTCTGATTACACGTATTATTACTTTTTAATAAATGATTTTAACTAGTTTTTAGAGTATAACTCAACAATTAAGCTTTCTTGTACTTCTAAATCTACATCTTCTCTAACTGGTTTTCTTAAAACTTTTGCTTCAGTTTTTTCTTTATTTACTTCTAACCAAGCTGGTACTCCTTTTAATTTATTTTCTTCTAAAGTACTTACTACTGCTTGATTTGTCATTTTTTCATCTCTTACTTTTATAACATCACCAATTTTTGTTATGTATGAAGGTATATTAACTTTTCTTCCGTTAACTTCTAACATACCATAACCAACTATTTGTCTAGATTGAGCTCTAGATGAACCAATTCCCATTCTATAAGCTACATTATCTAATCTTAATTCTAATTGTTCAAAAAGAGTATCAGATGTTATACCTTGTTTTCTAAATGCTTCTTTATAGTATTTTCTAAATTGAGATTCAGAAACTCTATAATAAGTTTTAGCTCTTTGTTTTGCTCTTAATTGAAGTCCATATTCTGATAATTTAGATCTAGACTTCCCGTGTTGCCCTGGAGCATACGCTCTTCTATCAAAAGCACATTTATTAGAATTACATCTAGCACCTTTTAAGAAAAGTTTTACACCTTCTCTTCTGCATTTTTTACATACTGCGTCTGTATATCTTGCCATTTTATTATTACACCCCCACTATATTCTTCTTCTTTTTGGTGGTCTACAACCATTATGTGGTATTGGAGTAACATCTTTTATCATGTTTATTTCCAAACCTGCTGCTTGAAGTGATCTTATCGCAGCTTCTCTTCCAGAACCTGGTCCTTTTACAAAAACTTCAACACTTTTTAATCCGTGTTCTTTAGCAGCGTTTGCAGCAACTTCTGCCGCTTGTCCAGCTGCAAAAGGAGTATTTTTTCTAGAACCTTTAAATCCTAATCCACCAGCACTTGCCCAAGATATTACATTACCTTGTAAATCTGTCATTGTAACAATTGTATTGTTAAATGAAGATTGAATATGAGCAGCACCAGCTGATATATTTTTTTTAACTTTTTTCTTTGTTGTTTGCTTTTTCTTCATTGCCATATTGCATTGTACCCCTTTCTATTATTTCTTTTTAGATACTACTTTTCTTGGACCTTTTCTTGTTCTTGCATTAGTTTTTGTTCTTTGTCCACGAACTGGTAATTTTCTTTTATGTCTTTGTCCTCTGTAGCAATTAATTTCCATTAATCTTTTAATGTTCAAAGATACTTCTTTACGAAGGTCACCTTCTACAGTGTAATCTCTTTCAATTATTGCTCTTATTTTAGCTTCTTCTTCTTCAGTGATATCTTTCACTCTTTTAGTAATTTCTATACCAGCTTCTGCTAATATTTTTCTTGAAACAGAACGACCTATTCCATATATAGAAGTTAATCCTATTTCTGCTACCTTATTTTTTGGTAAATCTACTCCAGATATACGTGCCATTTAACTTTACACCCCCATATTAACCTTGTCTTTGTTTGTGTTTTGGATTTTCACAAATAACGCGAACTACTCCGCATCTTCTTATTACCTTACACTTTTCACATATTTTTTTTACTGATGGTCTTACTTTCATTTTAAATCCTCCTTAAAAAAGTTTTTGTTAATAATATAACAAAAGTAAGTAATATATTAATAAACATATCACCAAAAATAAAAGATATAAATCTTTTACAGCCGCTTCAGTATATGTTTATTGGCTGAATTTAATAATTAGGAATTTATTATTTTCCTCTCCAAGTAATTCTTCCTTTAGTTAAGTCATAAGTTGATAATTCAAGTTTTACTTTATCACCTGGTAAAATCTTAATATAATGCATTCTTAATTTACCAGAAATATGAGCAAGTACTTGATGTCCATTTTCAAGTTCTACCTTAAACATAGCGTTTGGTAAAGCTTCTTTTACAACACCTTCAACTTCTATAACATCATCTTTAGCCATTAACAATTCCTCCCTAATTTTGTTTATACATATAATCACTCTTAATTTACATAAGAGTAAAAATTAACATATATATTATATCTCAATTTTATAGTATTGTCAACGATTTAACGTTTTTTTTTGAAAAAACACTATTTTTTATTTCAACTTTTATTTATTAAATCCCTTTAAATAAAACAAAAAAGAGAAAAAAATTATTTTTCCCTTTTTATTTTATCATTTTATTTCACTAGTATACAATACCTCTAATACATTTAAAATGTTTGGATTTACCAATATTTCTGGTTGACCTTTTTTTACAATATGAAACCCATCTGTTTCTTCATTTTTCAACATAATATACAAGTCACTAATTTCAAATGTATGAGCTTTTTTTAAAACAGACGTATGATAAATCACTTCACCATAACAATCACGATAACCAGTATTAATTAAGTTATCAGCTATTATACGATTACCGCCTGATACGACATATTTATGAAGCTTTTCTTGTGATTCAAAATATTCTTTTTTTGTATAAAATTTTGAATCAGCATTACAAACAAAAAACTGACTTAAAATACCGATGTATTCCAAATGATAATTTTTGTAAGATATATCAATAGTACCATCTTCGTATACTTTTGAAATAACTAACTCTGGTACTTTTTTCGACACACCATTTTCTTTAATATGATCCTCAATTGAATTATATAAAAGTAAATGTTCTCCACTAATAGGTACTACAATGTCTCCTTCATTTAAAGTTGCACCGTAACAATCAAAACTAAAATTCATTTTTATTTACCTTTTAATCCTTTACCAACATTATTCCAAAATCATGTTCAATTACCTCAAACTCACTTGTAAGAAAAGTATTTTCATATTCTTCTAACAATCTTTGTTTTGAATCATTATTTTTCTTTTCTTCTTTTTTAGAATCAAATCCATTAGTTTCATTAAGTACATTTTTGCTTTACATATTAAACTCCTTCTAATTTAATATTTTTTTAATCATTACATCTTTGAAATTCCAACAGATACATATAAATAATTTATAAGACAAATTATACCATGTTATATCTATTTTTTCAAGTTTTATGTAAATAATAATTTTAATTTAATATAATTATAAGTATATTAACAAATAAATTTCAAACAAATAAAAAAAAGATTCTCAATATATGAAAATCTTTTTTTGTTTTATATTTTAAATTATATTTTTAACTACACTCTCATTTCGTTAGAATTTTATTTTTCTTTAAAATCATAATGAACAACGTATTCAGTAGAATACACATCAAAACCACAACCATCAAATCTTCTGAGTTTTTTTGAAATAACATAATCACAAAAATGATTGAACTTTTGACTTAAACTTGGATCATTTAATATATATTTCCCAAAATTCCATCCAATGAATTTATCCAAATATATATTTATAAAATACATCATTGCATCTTCTTTATTCTCCTCTTTTATATTGTTATCGCAAATAGAAACATCAGATACTGTTAAAACATTTTCTAAATCAAGGCTTAATCTACCTTTTTCAAGTTCTGACATATCAAGTTTTGCAAACAAACAAAATGGATCAATATAATGACCATTTTCAATGCAATATTCAAACAACTCAAGAGTTTTTTCAATAAAAAGATTCATATTTGAAATCTCGAAAAAATTTTTCTGATTATCAAAAATTTTGCTTTCATTGTAATAAACAAATGGACATGAAGGCATACCATTATTGGCTGGATGAACTAAAAAATATCCCCGTTTGTCAATATTCAAACTATTAACAAAATCATCACCAGATTTAAATTTTAAAGCCTTTAAATCCGGAATATAACTAACATTAGCACCTAAGCTAATATTTTCACCATTTTTTTTATTGGATTCTTTATTTCCAAATAGCATGTTACCAAACTCTTGCAATATTTTTATCATACTTTTTTCTCCTAATATTTAAAATTTGTTATTTAACTATGCAAGATACAAAATCAAGTGAATTAAATTCACCCTTTATACCTTCTAAAGTATAGCGGGCTATTGCATATTTTTGAAGTGAAAGTTTTTCTGAAATAACAATATATTCTTTACCAGGTTCTAATCTTGAATCATTTCCTATATATCTAAATTTAGGGAATTCAATACAATCACTTGCTTTAATAGAATTACATCCATTTTTTAAAGCGTAGTGTTTACAACCATTTATTTCTTTTTCAGAATCTACAACGTACCGCTCACCATTTTTTAAATATACAACTTTTTCAACCTCTTCACCAATTGCCATATCCAATACTAATTTCATAAACTTATTATCCTCCTAAAAATTTTTTTTTTGGTTAATATATAAAAACTATAATATAGTATACTCCTATTTCTCTTAAAAATCAAGTATTAAACAACTTTTTAGTAACATAATAATGAATTTAAAAATATAATATTAAATATTTCTTTATAACATAAAAAATGAACCTTGTAAATTAATTACAAAGTTCATTTTGTTTTGGCTCCTCAAACAGGACTCGAACCTGTGACCCTTCGGTTAACAGCCGAATGCT
>CAZZFS010000024.1:0-18090 GCA_964653805.1 uncultured Clostridiaceae bacterium
TCTATATCAAATGTTGCTGTTGATATTGTTTCTACACTTTTTGATCCTGCTGTTTGCACGGCTTCTGCTAATAATTTTATTTTATATGTTCCTTCTGCCATTCCTGTTGTATTTATTGTTACTACTGCACTTCTTTCTTTATCTGCTGTTGTTCCACTTACTGCTCCTACACTTAAACTTGGTTGTGTTGCAACTTCTGTTCCAGCACTATTTAATACTTTTACATTACCTGTTAAATTTGCTATTGTTATTGGCATTGTTCCTGTCATTGTTACAGTATACGCAACACTTCCTCCTGCTTTTACTGGTAATATATTTGATGTTGTTAAAGTAATCTCTGGTTTTGCATTTATTGTTGTTATTTTAGCTATATCTTTTGCCCATGTTATTTCTTCTTCTTCTGTTCCTGTGTATGCTAAACCACCATCTATTACTTCAAAATGATTTAAATATTTTGTTTTACCTTGCAAACTTGGTATTGCTGTATATAGATTCCCTAACGCTACTGAAAAATCTGCTGTTGATAAATCATAATTCCCCATTGTTGTTGCATATTGTGATGCATTATATAAATCTACTTCATTTTTAAATGTATCTATATCACTTAAAAATGTTGCTTTTCTTGCTTCTGATATTGGATTATTTGAAGTTAATGTTAATATCACTGCTGCAGCAATAATTATCACCACAATTATTGTTATCACTAATACTATTAAAGATACACCACTTTTATTTTCTTTTGTTTTATACACCTATATTCCCCCTTATTTATTGTTAAATATACCTCGTAAAGGTATATTATTTTTGTATAATATACCTAATATTATATAAAAATAATGTACTTTAGTCAATAATAATTTACACATTAATTTAAATGTTATATTTTTGTAATATAACTGTAACAAAAAAAGTATTGACAATAAATACTTAAATGCTATAATTTAGTTATAAGTATTTAATCGAATAAGTATCTATTGATATTTATTTTATTCTAGTTTTGAGGAGGCGTTTTAAATGTATTCACAACTTGATGGCAAGATATTATTTGCAAACACTTATTTCGGTCTAGGAGAATTCGATTTCAAAAAAAATGAGCAGGAAGATTTACAAGAAAATTGTATTTGGAATGAAAACAACAATACTTTAATCCAAGTACCATTTTTAACAAAACCAGATTATCTTTTTGTTATGCGGCTGTATCGTTCAATTTTTTATGACAAACTTATGACATCATATGCACGAACACAAGATCACGAACTAAACCCAAGCTTTTTAAAGTTTGATATTGAAAATTTGAATTTTTTTGAATTAATTAATGAATTTTCAACAAAAGTAATAACAAAAGATTTAGTTGAAAAAATTAATCATACTAAATTCAAATCCCAAAAAATCTCAAACTTGTTGTTTGAAGCTAATTTTGAATTAAGAAGGCAGTTAAATATTCAAAAAAAAGAAGTTATGTAACTACATAGCTTCTTTTTTTCATTTATTTTTTTATTAATATATATTTTTTTAAATTCTGATTTTAGCATTAAATTTATTTTCAATACATTCTAAAACTTTATTCATAGTTTCTGTTATTTCATTTTCTTCTAAAGTTTTTTTATCAGAACGTAACAAAATACTATATGCCATACTCTTTTTATTTTCTTCTATTTGCTTACCTTGATATACATCAAATAATTTTACTTGCTCTACATATTGTATATTTTTTAATTCTTTTTCAATATTATATGATAAAACCTCTGCATCTATTACAAAACTTAAATCTCTTTCAACAGCAGGATATTTAGGTAATTCTTTAAATTTAACTTCTTTTTTTGCATATTTTACTAATTTATCAAAATATATACTTGCAATAAATGTATTTTCTGGTAACATATAATTTAATTTTAATTTAGGTGATAATTTTCCAAATTCAGCAATTATTTCGTTATCTATAATTATTTTTGCACTTATACCTGGATGATATTCATTTCTATCTTCTATTCTTTCAATTGTATAATCTTGTTCTAAAATATTGTAATATTCTAAAACGCTATATATTACTTCTTTGAAATCATAAAAGTTTTTTTCATTATCATACATACCAATAGTAACAACTTGTTCTTCTTTTCCAAGTTCACCTTTTTGTATATTTTCACCATCTAAAAATATTTTACCAAGTTCATATAATTTTACTTTATCATTCTTCTTAGTATAATTTTTTTCTAAAGCTTCTAACATATGAGGCATTGTTGTTGTTCTCATATATTCAAATTCTTGTGATAATGGATTTGCTGTTTTTATACATGCTCTTAATTTAGGATCTTCTACCATCATTTTATCTAATAAATCTCTATTAAAAAATGTATAAGTATATATTTCATTATATCCTTTAGACATAACTATTTCTTTTACCCTATCTTCCATTTTTTGAAGTTTTGTTTTTTCTCCAAATGTTAAACTTGAATCTGGTAATTTTGAATCTAATTTATCATAACCATAAATTCTTGCTATTTCTTCTGCTAAATCTTCAATTATTTGCAAATCTTCTCTAAAATATGGTATTAAAGCTTTTCCATTTTCTACTTTAACATTTATTTTTTCTAGCATAATATCTATTTGTTCTTTTGATATATTAGTTCCTATTATTTTATTTATTTTTGCATAATCAATATTTATTGAAATTTCTTCTTGTTTTTTTGTATAAACATCAACTATTTCATTTTTCACTATACCTATTTTTTTATTATCAATTATATTTAAAACTCTATTCATAGCATACACAGTTAAATCTTTTGGTAATCCTTTTTCATATCTTGTTGATGCATCTGTTCTTAACATTATTTTTTTCGAAGTATTTCTAATACTTAATCTTACAAAATTTGCTGACTCAAGTATTATTTTTCTTGTATTTTCTGTTATTGCAGAACTTTCACCACCCATTATACCTGCTATTGCAAGTGTAGATTTACCATTTGTTATTACCATATTGTTTTCATCTAGTTCTCTTGTTATTCCATCCAAAGTAACAATTTCTTCTTTACTCGCTTGTTTTACAACAATTTCATTTGAATTTATTTTATCAAAATCAAATGCATGTAAAGGTTGACCTACTTCAATCATAACATAATTTGTTATATCAACTATATTATTTATTGGTCTAATTCCAGATTTAATAAGTTTTAATTGCATATCATATGATGAATTTGATATTTTAAAATCATCTATTACACTCATAGTATATCTTCCACAATTAGAAGTTTCTATTTTTACTGTAACACCAGCAATTTCATTTACTGTATTAAAATTATTTGATTTGTATTGCCATATTGGTTTGCACTCTTTTTCAAAAGTTAATGCAAGTTCATTAGCAATACCTTCTACTGCTAAACAATCTGGTCTATTTGGTGTTATTTCAAATTCAATTATATAATCACCTAAACCAAGTATTTCATTTATATCTTTTCCTATTTCAACATCTTGTGGAAATACTAAAAGACCTGAACTTTTACACCAAGCAAAAGAATTATCTAAACCTATATCATTTATATGGCATACCATACAATCTGATTCCACACCTTCTACTATTGATTTTTCTACTTCTTTACCAATTATTTTAGCACCAGGTAAAGCAACTGGAATTATGTTTCCAACTTCAATATCTGGTATTTTAGCAACTGCTTTTAATGTTTTATCATTTAAATCTAATGTAAGTATAGTCATTTTATCATTATTTGGATGACTCTCTATTTTTTCTACTTTTGCTGTATATACATTTTCTACTTTTTCACCAAACTTATCATATTTTTCTACTTTTGTTCCTGTTATAGTTAATCTTTCTACTATTTCTTTTATATCTATATTTTCATCTAAATCAACATATTCTTTTAACCAATTAAGTGATACATTCATTTTATTCTCCTAACTTTATTTTATTTAGTTTATTTTATCTTATCTAATCTTATTCCATCTAACTTTATATTACATTTTCAAATACTATTTTAAAATTCTTTATTTATATATTTTTATATTTATATAATTTTTATTTTTTAAAATTGTTTTAAAAATCTTGTATCATTTTCATATAAAAGTCTTAAATCTTTTATATCAAATTTTGTCATAGCTATTCTTTCAACACCCATACCAAAAGCAAACCCTTGATATTTTGTAGGATCAATTCCACCTGCTCTTAAAACATTTGGATGAACCATTCCAGCACCTAAAATTTCAATCCAACCTTCTTGTTTACATACTTTACAACCTTGTCCACCACATACAAAACAACTTACATCTACTTCTGCACTTGGTTCTGTAAATGGAAAATGATGAGGTCTTAATCTTATTTTAGTATCATCACCAAAATATTTTTTTGCAAAAAGTTCTAAAGTTCCTTTTAAATCTGCCATTGATATATTTTCATCAACTACTAAACCTTCAACTTGATGAAACATAGGTGAATGAGTTGCGTCAACATCATCAGCTCTATATACTCTACCTGGAACTATTAATTTTATTGGTGGTTTAGTTTTTAACATTTCTCTTACTTGAACAGGAGATGTTTGAGTTCTAAGTAATATATCTTCTGTTATATATATAGTATCTTGTAAATCTCTAGTAGGGCTATCTTTTGCAGTATTTAAAGCATCAAAGTTATATTTTGCAAATTCAATTTCTGGTCCTTCTGAAATACTATATCCCATACCCATAAATATGTCTGTTATATCATCTATTACTATTGAAAGTGGATGTTTATGTCCATAACTTGTATAATCTTTTTTAGACATTGAAATATCTATTTTTTCACTAGCTATTTTATCTTCAATTTCTTTTAAATCTATTTCTTTTAATTTCAAAACAAATAAATTATCTAATTTTGTTTTTAATTCGTTAACTAATTTACCTGCTTCTTTTCTTTCTTCTGGTTCTAATCCACCTAAAGATTTAAGCATAACAGTAAGTTTACCTTTTTTTCCTAAAATTTCAACTTTTAAATTTTCATATTCTTTTTTATCAATTATTGTATTTAATTTTTCAATTACTTCATTTTCTATATTTTTTAAATTTTCTTGCATTTTTTACACTTCCTTAAATATGTTAATTTGGCCAAAGTCTTTTTTGGCTATTTTCAAGTAATTATATAACAAATAATGCTAAAAATCAATAAAATTCTTGATTTTTAAATAATTTAACTATATAATTAGTTTATGAAAAAAATTTATGTACAAAAAACTAATACAAATATAACTTTAGTAAACTATATATTAAAAAACTTCCCTAAACTATCACATTCTTTCTTATATAAAGCATTAAGAAAGAAAGATATAAAGGTAAATGGAAAAAGAATTTCAAAAGATATAATTTTAAATAATAATGATGTTTTAGAAATATATATATCAGATGATATTTTATTTAATGAAATAAAAAAAGTTGAAATAGTATACGAAGATGAAAATATTTTAGTCGTATTTAAACCACAAGGTGTTTTATCAAATAAAAACATAGATGAAAATTTAAATGAAAAAACTATGGAAGACTTAGTTAAAGAGCTTTATCCAAATGCTATACTTTGCCATAGACTTGATAGAAATACCTCAGGATTATTGGTATTTGCTTTAAATGAAATAGCTTGTAATGATATTTTAGATGCTTTTAAAAATAGTCTTATATCAAAAGAATATATAGGTTATGTATATGGATGTGATTTTAAAAAAAATAAAGACTCTTTAAGTAATTATATTTTAAAAGATTCAAAAACAGGATTTTCTAAAGTGTATAACAATAAAGTTTTAAATAGTAAAAAAATAATAACAGATTATGAAGTTATATATACTAATACAAATTTAAATTACTCTGTTTTAAAAATAATAATTCACACTGGTAAAACTCATCAAATAAGAGCTCAAATGGCAAATATTTCTCATCCTATAATTGGTGATTCAAAATACGGAAAAAATGAAGTTAATAATTTATTTAAAACATATAAACAATTATTATTTGCAGTAAAATATACCTTTAAATTTAAAAATGATTCTTTGCTATCTTACCTAAATAATATATCAATAGAATTAGATAAAACAAAATATAACAAAAAGCTAGGAAGTGATTTTAATGAAATATAATTATAGATTTTCTGATAAACTTGACCTTATGGATAATAAAAAAATTTCAATTTACGATATTGTTTTTATTTTTATAATATGTGCTATGTTAGGATGGCTTGTTGAAGTTTTATATGTTTTTTTAGATGTTGGAAAAATTGTTGATAGAGGAATGTTATATGGACCTTTTTGTAGTATTTATGGATTTGGTGCAACAATATTATATCTTTTATTTTATAATTTAAAACCTTCAAAAATAAATATTCCTTATACATTTATAGCATCAGCTGTATTTATGGGAGCTTTTGAATTAACTTGCGGACTTTTATTTAAATATGTTCTTGGGATAGAAATGTGGAATTACGATGGGAAATTTTTAGAAATATTTGATTATACCACTGTTCCTATATTAATAGGATGGGGCGTTTTAGGTACAATTTATGTGTTTTTCCTACAACCTTTACTTATGAAAATAATAAGCTTTTTACCAGAAAAATTCATTAAAAAATTAGCTTTAATACTTGCAACTTTATACTTTTTTAATTTTGTTGCTTCAGTTTTCAATATAAAATTTAATCCTGAAATTTTATATAAACTTGTTAATCCTGAAAAATAAAATATAAAAATGCAGTAAATTTATTTTTACTGCATTTTTTATATTAATTAAATTTGACATTTTTTTAATTCTATAGCATGTTTTAAAGCTGCTTCCGTTATTTCTCCACTTGATATCCAAGCAATTTCTTTTATAATATCATCATCTTTTAATAATTCAACAAAAGTTTTTGTTTTTTCACCTTCTACTTCTTTTTTCACTTTATAATTATAGTCAGCACTTGCTGTTATTATAGGAAGATGTGTTATTGTAAGTATTTGATTTTTTTTAGAAATCTTCTTTAACTTTTCACTAACTTTTTTAGCTGCAAGTCCACTTATTCCACTATCTATTTCATCAAAAACCATCATAGGTAAACTATCACAATTATTAAATATAACTGTTTTTATAGCAAGCATAATTCTAGACATTTCTCCACCTGAAGCTATTTTGTTAAGTGCTTTATAATCATCTCCTTTATTAGTTATAACAAGCAACTCGATTTTATCCAACCCATTTTGATTAAATGTTTTTAATTTATCTAATTCAATTTTTATTTTTGTATTTTTCATATCCAAATCTGATATTTCAAAATTTATCTTTTCTTCTAATATCTTAGAATTTTTTTGTCTTATTTTTGATATTTCTTCTGCTAATATATACAATTCTTCTTCAACTATATTTAACCTATCTTTTAATTTTTTATTATACTCTTCTAAATTTTCTATTTTTTCTATCTTACCCTCTAATTCTTTTTGATAAATTAAAATTTGTTCTAATGAATTACCATATTTTCTTTTTAAAGAATTTATTAAATCAAGTCTTTCATCAATTTGTTTAAACTTAAATTCATCAAAATCTAATTCTTCTATATAAAAATTTAAATCATTATCTACTTCTTGTAAATCGTAATATATATTTTCAATACTATTTACTTTATTTGCATATTTTTCATCTAAATATTGTATTTTATTTAAAGATTTAATAACAATATTTAAATTATCAAGAACAGATAATGAAATATTTGATTTTGCAATATTAATATTTTCAAATATTTTTTCATAATTAGAGATAATTTTTTTCTCTTTTTCTAATTCTTCATCTTCACCTAATTTTATATTTGCTTCTAAAATTTCATTTAATTGATAATTTAATAAATCTATTTTTCTTTCTTTTTGCATTTCATCTTCATAAAATTCACTTAATTTGTTTTTTATATTATTATACTCTAAAAATAACTCTTTATATTTTTCTTTAACTTCATTTAAATCTTTTCCTATAAATAAATCTACTAATTTCATATGTTCTGAAACTTCAAATAAAGCTTGATTATCATATTGACCATGTATTTCTAAAAAATTCTTCATAAACTTTTTTAATTCTTGTACTGTAACAAGTCTCCCATTAATTTTACAAAAATTCCTGCCGTTTAAATATATTTCTCTTGAAACTATAATATTAGAATCATCCTCATTATTTTCATCATAAATACATATTTCAATAAAAGAATGATCTTCACCTTTTCTCATAACTTCTTTTGAAAATCTTCCACCAGAAATTATTTTTAATGCATCAATTATTAAACTTTTACCTGATCCAGTTTCACCCGTTAAAACGTTAAAACCAGTATTTAAATCAATTGCTATATCTTCTATTATACCTATATTTTTTATATGCATCAATGTTATCATAAAAAACCTCCAGAAAAACAAATAAAGAACTTTTGTTTATGTTGTAATTTTAACAAACAAAAGTTCTTTTGTCAATACTAAAAATAAAAATACACCTAAAAAATTAATTTTTAGGTGTATTTTAACATCATATTTTTTATATTTTTGACTTTTATTAGTTCCAAAAACTTAATTTTTCTGAAATAGTAACTTGTATACCTGCAAGAGGTCTATTTTGACCTGTTACTCCTGCATCTGCACCATTAGTTACTGGTGAAGACCAACTATTAGTTGCAGGTGTAAATACTCTGTATGATATATCATATTTAGTTGCTGCAGTAGGTGATAAACTTACTCTTATAGCTTCTATTCCATATATAGGTGTTGGTCTTCCAGAATTAAGTCCTGGATTACCACTTTGAGTAGAACCATCTGCAGTTATTGTAGATTGCCATCCTATATTTGAAGTATGACATTGGAAATATAAATACTCCGCTACTGAATTAATTAAACTAAATTTTATACCTTCCATCAATAAAGGTCCCCATCCTGCTGAATATGTTTTTGTACCATAACCACCAGTTGCTCCTTGAGAAACCCAACTAAGCCATCCATTACTTGATACATATACTGAATACGAAGCTTGAGATGCTGGTACAATATAATATTGATCATTTCTAACTGTTGTAACATTTCCTGCTCCATCTGTTGCTTTTATCCATAAATACCAATTTGTTCCTGAAGCTACTCCTGTTTTAGAAACTTGTGTTCCACTTGTATAACTTGCCCAACCACTAGTTGGTGCAGTTGTACTTGTTGACCATACATATTGAGCTGTAACACCACTTCCACCAACATCTGAAATAGTTACTTTAGGTCTTGCAGCTGGCACATTATATGCATAAGTTTTATTATATGTCGCCGTTGGTGCTGTTTTATCTATATTATTTACTGTTGTTGAATTTGAACTCATATTTGAAGATGAGTCATATGCTCTTGCATATACTGTTGTTCCGCTTACGCTTACTGGTACTGCTGAGCTATATGTATTCCATGTACTTCCATTTGTGCTATATTGTTTTGTTGCTGTATCTGCACTGTAATTTATAGTAACACTTACATTTCCATTTGTCCATCCTGTTGGACTTAATGTAAATGTTGGCGCAACTGGTGGTGTTGTATCTGGTGCTGATACAGTAAATGTATTGGTCGTTCTAGTTGTTGTAACATTTCCTGCACCATCTGTTCCTTTCACCCATAAATAGTATGTTCCAACTGTTGATGAGGATAAATTTTGTCCATTAGTAAATGCTATCCATCCACTTGCTGGTGCTGTTGTAGAAGATGACCATATATATTGACAAGAACTTACGCCACTTCCACCAGTATCACTTACCGTTGCTGTTGAACTTACTGAAGTTCCACTACCACCATTTGTTCCAAATGATATTGTAGGCACAACTTTATCTATATTATTTACAGTTGTATTACTAGAACTCATATTTCCTGCAGTGTCATACGCTCTTGCATATACTAGAGATCCATTTGTAGTTATTGTAACTGCTGAACTATATGTATTCCATGTACTTCCATTTGTGCTATATTGTTTTGTTGAACTATCTGCACTATAATTTATCGTTACACTTACATTTCCATTTGTCCATGTTGACGGACTTAATGTATAGGTTGGTGCTGTTGGTGGTGTTGTATCATTATTTATTACAAAAGCATTAGAACTTGTATTTGTAACATTTCCTGCTCCATCTATCCCTTTTATCCATAAATAATATGTTCCATTTGTAGAATATGTTAATGTACTTCCATTTGTATATGCTGCCCACCCTGTTGCTGGTGCTGTTGTACTTGTTGACCATACATATTGACATGAACTTACTCCACTTCCACCAACATCACTCACTGTTGCTGTTGTACTTGCACTTATTACGCTTCCACCATTTGTTCCAAATACTATTGTTGGTGCTATTTTATCTATATTTGATACAGTTGTACTACTTGCTAAACTCATATTCCCAGCATCATCAGAAGCTCTTGCATATACTGTTGTTCCATTTGTACTTACCGTTGATGCATTATTATATTTAGACCAATTTGTTCCATCTAAACTATATTGTTTAGTTGTCGAATCAGCACTATAATTTATTGTTACACTTACATTTCCATTTGTCCATCCTGTTGGACTTAATGTAAATGTTGGTAATGTAGGTGGTATATTATCTATTATAAAAACATTAGATCTCGTAGTGAAAATATTTCCAGCCCCATCTGTTCCTTTTATCCATAAATAATATGCTCCATTTGTATTATATGTTAAAGTATTTCCATTCGTAAATGTTGTCCAACCACTTACAGGTTCTGTAAGTGAAGTTGACCATACATATTGACATGTATTTACTCCACTTCCTCCATTATCACTTACTGTTGCAGTTGTACTTGCCATTGTTACATTTGTTGCTCCATTTGTACCAAAAGAAACTGTTGGTAATGTTTTATCTATATTTATTGTATATGTTCTTGTTGCCATATTCCCTACATTATCTATTGTTGTCAATGTTGCATTACTTATACCTTCAGAAGGTAATATATTTTCAGTAATTGTACTTGATATTTTATTTGCTCCTGTAACATCATAATTTGTAATACTATGACCACTTAACGCATCACTTCCATTTATAGGTGCAACATATACACTTTGATTTGTCCATGTATTAGATATATAATTTGCTCCTGTAGAACTTCCTAATTTCATTATCATTGTTCCAGCTAATGGTAATTCTTTATCTATCTTTACTGTATACGTTCCTGTTGATACATTCCCTGCTAAATCGGTTGTTGTTATTGTTACTGCACTTGTTCCATTATTTGCTATTGTATTTGCAGCACTTGTGCTTGCTACTGTATTTGCTCCACTTACTGTATATGTTGTCGTATTATGACCACTTAACACATCATTTCCATTTACAGAAACAAGATCTACACTCTTTTCTGTCCATGTATTATCTATATAATTTGCTGAAGCTCCATTTCCTAATTTCATTGTCATTGTTCCAACAATAGGATTTGTTTTATCTATATTTATTGTATATGAACGTGTTGATATATTTCCTACATTATCTATTGTTGTTAATATAACTGTACTTACACCTTCATTTACTAAAGTTGTTGCAGATGATGTACTTGCTACTGTATTTGCTCCACTTACTGCATATGTTGTTGTAAAATGACCACTTAATGCATCACTTCCATTTATAGGTGCAAGATATACACTTTGATTTGTCCATGTATTATCTGTATAATTTGCTCCCGCTGCACTTCCTAGTTTCATTGTCATTGTTCCAGCTACTGGATTTGTCTTATCTATTTTTACTGTATATGAACGAGTTGATACATTTCCTACATTATCTCTTGTTGTTACTGTTATTGTACTAGTACCTTCATTTATTAAAGTTGTTGGTATAGTTGTTCCAGCTGCTACTGTATTTGCTCCACTTACTTGATATGTTGTGTTGTTATGACCACTTAATGCATCACTTCCATTTACTACTGCTAAATAAACACTTTGATTTGTCCATGTATTATCTGCGTAATCAACTCCTACTGCACTTCCTAGCTTCATTGTCATTGTTCCTGCTACAGGAGAATCTTTATCTATATTTGTTATTTGAATAAATTTATCTGATCCAGATTGATTTGTATTATCAAATAATTTAGCAAATACATATTCATTATTATTTGATACTGCAACTGCTGATGTATAATCAACCCAATTTATATTATCTTTACTTACCCTTATTCTTAAATATGGCCAATTTGCTTGATCTGGGAATGTTGATGTTACAAGTACATCTGTATTTGTCCATAATGTTTTATCTGGTGTAAGTGTTAAACTTGTATTTCCATCTGGTATTCTATATGTTCTTATTTTTAAATCAGATGATATTTGTTCATTTCCTATATTATCTATTGCTTTTATTTGAATAGTATATTCTGTATCTTGTATTAAGTTTGTAAAATTATATATTGATTCTGTTTGGATTGCTGACCATGAACCACCGTTTACTCTAAATTGATATCCTTTTAATCCACTTGTTCCACTCAATTCCGTTGCTTGATCTATAGTTGCTCCCCTTACTTGTATACTATTTGTTGTTTTTGACATAAATATTGGTGTAAATTCTTCTGATGATGTTTTATCTATATTTAATACTGTATATGTTGCTATTTTACTTGTTTGTTTTTTTACATCTTTTAATCTTGCATATATTGTTGTATTATTATTTGTTATTGAAAGATTTTGTGTTGTACTACTTGATGTTAACCAATTTACGCCATCAGTACTATATTCTTTTGTTGTTCCTGTTTTTTCTTCATATGTTACTGTTGCTACAACCACTCCATTTGTCCAATCTGTTGGTGTTGCAGATATCATTGGTGTTGGCATATCTAGTGATGTACTTGTTATTTGATTTGATATTTTTTCATTTCCAGCATTATCTATTGCTTTTACTTGTATTCTCATACTTGCTTGATCTACTACATTTGTAAATACATATTCTGATTCTTTTTGTTCTTCACTCCATGTACTTCCTGAATCTTTACTAAACATATATCCTTTTATTCCACTTGAACCATTTTCTGATGTTGCATTTTGATCTGTTGTAACACCATTTACTGTAACACTATTACTTGTTTTTGTTACTATTGTTGGTGTAAATTCATTTGGTTCTAATTTATCTATATTTGTTATTTTTTTTGTTACAATTTCACTATTTGTTTTTCCATATATTGTTTTTGCATACACTGTTGTATTTTTTTGAACTAGTAAATTATACGAATCTCCGCTTACTTTATTCCAATCATATTCTCCACCTGTAAGACTCCATACTTTAGTTAATGTTTCATCTTTAGGATAATTTATTTTTAAAGTAATATCTTTATTTGTCCAATCTGTACTTGCATTATCAAAAGTTGGAACTGCTAATCCTTCTGTTTTTATTTTATATATCAAAGTTTCATATGTTTTATCTAATGTTACTATATCAACTCTTACTTCATATTCTGTATTTGATTTTAATCCAGATTTACTATATATAAACGATGTTGATTCATCACTACTTATCCAATTTAAATTTCCTACTTCTCTTACATTATATATATAATTTTTTACATCTTTTATATTTTCACTTAATTTAACTAATACTGTTATTTCATTTATATTTGATGTAAGTACTACTTCTCTAATATTTGGATCTTCAGTTGCTACTTCTTCTGGTATTAACAAATCCATTTCTTTAGCTATTTCAATTACTTTTTCATCTGTTCCAATATATAGCAAACCTATTTGAGTTGCTTCTAATTCACTGCTATATTCTGGTGGAACAACATCTTCAAAATAATCTAAAATTATTTTATCTTTTCTACCATCTGCAGCTATTAATGCTTTACCATATGCTATATCATATTTTTCTTTTATTGTATTTATAGCTGTTCTTGCAGTATATTCAGTTAAAGTTTCTGGTACTGCTTTATCCTTTAATGTTAAAAAAATCGAAGATATTAAAATAATGGTAACTATTACCGTTACCATTAAAACTATTACTGACACTCCATTTTTTAATTCTATATTATTTTGATTTAAATTTATATATTTATTCATATATTTCACTACCCCTTGAAAAGATAAAAAATCTTTTTTACTCTTAACATTATACAATATAATAAACAAATTTAAAATCTTTTTCAAGTATTTCCTTACACAATATCATTTTTTAACAGAAATGTAATATTTCTGTAACACTATTGTAATATTGTGTTTTTTTATTTAAGTATAAAAAATCACAATTAATCATTTAAATTAATTGTGATTTAAAATTAAATATCTATTATAACTAACTCTTTAATTTTTTTATAATAGTGTTAGAAGTTCAATATTAAATACTAAATTCCCAACTTAACTTTACTCTAATAATATTCTATTTAACTACTAATCTTGCTGATATTCCATACATTGCTTCATTTAAACCCTCTCCTCCAATTACATTTGGTGCATCTACCCAAGTTTTTATCTTTCCTTTTGGCCCATAACCAATGTATTGTAATGTATACATAGAAGCAAGTGTTCCTGTTAATCTCATTCTTACCCCTTCTACCCCATGTACTGGTGGTGTATGTCCATCATTTATACCACCTGTAACACCAGCAGGAGCAAAACCTCCAACTTCAGCTAAAAATGGTTGAACTTGTTTATATCCTTGCCATCCAACATTTGAAAGATGAACATCTACTTCAACGTTTAATTTACTTGCATCATTTGCATTAATTATTTTCATTCTTAAACATTCTAATCTTAATGGCCCCCAATAATCTGGAGATCCTGTATTAACCGCTCTATCATTTCCAGCTATATTATTTGTATCATTTTGATTTTTTACTCCCATCCATCTAGAAGATGAAATATACCCTTCATATGATAAAGTTGCTATAGTTATCCAATATGGACCTGCTCTTTGTGTAACAAAATTACCTGCTCCATCAGTTACTTTTGCCCATAAATATTCTGTTCCTGCAGTTGAATATACAGGTGATGTTCCAGTTATCCATCCACTTGTTGGTGCTGTTGTACTTGTAGATGTTACCCATTGATATTGTGTTGAACTTACTCCACTTCCACCTGTATCACTTCCTGATATTGTTGCAGTAGCTTTTGGAGTTGTTCCTGTAATAGTTGTGATTGTTACAGTTGGTGCTATTTTATCTATAGTTGTTACTTGTTTTGAACTTGAACTCATATTTAAAGCAGCATCATATGCTCTTGCATATACCGTTGTATTATTTGTAGTTACTACAACTGCCGAACTATATGTATTCCATGTACTTCCATTGGTGCTATATTGTTTTGTACTTGTATCCCCCGAGTAATTTATAGTTACATTTACATTTTGATTTGTCCATCCTGTTGGACTTAATGTAAATGTTGGTACTGCTGGTGGGGTTGTATCAGGTACAACTATTGTAAATGAATTAGAGCTTGTTGTTATTGTATTTCCAGCCACATCTGTTGATTGTATCCATAAATAACATGTTCCTGCTATTGAACGTGATAATGATTGACCATTTGTGAAATTTATCCATCCACTAGTTGGCGTAGATGTAGATGTTGTCCATACATATTGTCTTGTATTCACTCCACTTTGACTATCACTTACTGTTACAGTTGTACTTGCAGGATAACTACTTCCTCCATTTGTACCAAATGAAACAGTTGGTGCTGTTGTATCTATAATAGTTACTTGTCTTGAACTTGTACTCATATTTCCTGCTGCATCGTATGCTCTAGCCTGAACAGTTGTATTATTTATACTTACTACAACTGCAGAAGTATATGTACTCCACGTACTTCCACCATTTGTACTATATTGTTTAATTGATGTATCTGATGAATATGTTATTGTTACGCTTACACTATTTTTTGTCCAAGTACTTGGACTTAATGTAAATGTTGGGGCCGTTGGGGGGGTTGTATCATTATTTATTACAAAAGCATTTGATCTTGTATTCGTTACATTACCTGCTCCATCGGTTCCTTTTATCCATAAATAATATGTACCGTTTGTAGAATATGTTAATGTACTACCATTTGTAAAAGAAGTCCATCCTGTTGCTGGTACTGTTGTACTTGTTGACCATACATATTGAATTGAACTTAATCCACTTCCACCACTATCACTTACTGTAGCCGTTGTACTTGCAGTTGTGACACTGCCACCATTTGTTCCAAATGATATTGTAGGCAATGTCTTATCTATATTTGACACTGTTATACTACTTGATAAACTCATATTTCCTGCCAAATCAGACCCTCTTGCATATACTGTTGTCCCATTTGTACTTAATATAACCGCTGAACTATATGTATTCCATGTTGTTCCATTTGTACTATACTGTTTTGTTGCTGAATCAGCTGAATATGTTATTGTTACTGAAACATTTCCGTTTGTCCAGCCTGTTGGACTTAAACTTAATGTCGGTGATGTTGGCGCTATATTATCTATTGTAAAAACATTAGATCTTGTATTCGTTACATTACCTGCTCCATCGGTTCCTTTTATCCATAAATAATAATTTCCATTTGTAGAACACGTTAGATTACTTCCATTCGTAAAAGAAGTCCATCCACTTGCTGGTACTGTTGTACTTGTTGACCATGCATATTGTATTGTACTTAATCCACTTCCGCCACTATCGCTTACTGTTGCTGTTGTATTCGCACTTGTTACATTAGTAGCTCCATTTGTTCCAAACACTACTGTTGGTATAGTTTTATCTATATTAACAGTATATGTTCTTGTCATAACATTACCAACCATATCTGTTGTTGTTACTGTTACAGTACTTGTTCCTGCATTTGCTATTATATTTGATACATTTGTACTTGCTACTGTATTTGCTCCACTTACTGCATAAGTTGTTGTATTATGACCACTTAATGCATCACTTCCATTTATAGGTGCAAGATATACACTTTGATTTGTCCATGTATTATCTGTATAATTTGCTCCAGCTGCACTTCCTATTTTCATTGTCATTGTTCCAGCTACTGGTAAATTTTTATCTATTTTTACTGTATATGTATATGTTGATATATTTCCAGCTACATCTGTTGTTGTTACCATTACTGTATTTGTCCCACTATTGTTTATTGTATTTACTCCACTTGTACTTGCTACTGTATTTGCTCCGCTTACTGTATATGTTGTACTACTGTGTCCACTTAATGTATCACTTCCATTTACAGGTGCAAGATATACATTTTGATCTGTCCATGTATTATCTACATAATTTGCTCCTCCAGCATTTTTTAATTTCATTGTCATTGTTCCAACAATCGGATTTGTTTTATCTATTTTTACTGTATATATTCTTGCTGATATATTTCCAGCTATATCTGTTGTTGTTACTGTCACAGTATTCGTTCCAGTGTTTACCAATGTTGTTGCTGATGATGTCCCTGGTGCTACTGTATTTGCTCCACTCACTGCATATGTTGTAGCACTATGTCCACTTTCAGAATCACTTCCATTTACAGGTACAAGATATATACTTTGATTTGTCCACGTATTATTTGTATAATTTCCTCCTGCAATACTTCCTAGTTTCATTATCATTGTACCTGCTATTGGTGATTGTTTATCTATATTTGTTATTTGTATGGATTTTTCTGAACCAGATTGATTTGTATTATCAAATAATTTTGCATATACATATTCATTATTATTTGATACCACTACTGGTGAACCATAGTCTACCCAATTTATATTATCTTTACTTACCCTTATTCTTAAATATGGCCAATTTGATTGTTCTGAGAATGTTGATGTTACAAGTACATCTGTATTTGTCCATAATGTTTTATCTGGTGTAAGTGTTAAGTTTGTATTTCCATCCGGTATTCTATATGTTTTTATTTTTAAATCAGATGATATTTGTTCGTTACCTATATTATCTACTGCTTTTATTTGAATAGTATATTCTGTATCTTGTATTAAATTTGTAAAATTATATATTGATTCTGTTTGGATTACTGACCATGAACCATTATTTATTCTAAATTGATAGCCTTTTAATCCACTTGTTCCACTTAATTCTGTTGCTTTATCTATAGTTGCTCCTCTTACTTGTATACTATTTGTTGTTTTTGACATAAATATTGGTGTAAATTCTTCTG
>CAZZFS010000025.1:0-16123 GCA_964653805.1 uncultured Clostridiaceae bacterium
GGAACTCTTTCTTCTACTTTAATTGTAATTTGATCAGGTAATTTAATACCTATTTTCATTTTATCAACATATGGTAAATTAGTATTATCTTTTTTTAACATAATACTAAAATATTGTATAAATATATTTTGATTTTCTTTTAAATTTAAATCTTTTAATATATCTTCTTTTTTATATTTTTGAGTACCTTCAATATTATATTTGTTTATTTCAAAAGTCTTATATGTTAAAAGTAAATAAACTAAACATATTAAAATCCCTATAACAAAAAAAGCTACAATAACTTTTATTTTTTTATTTTTCTTGTTTATATCTTCAGGACTTTCAAGTTTTTTTATTTTTATTTGTTTTTCAATATTTTTAATTTCTTTATTCTTGATTTCTTGATTTTTTATTTCTTGATTTCTCATTATTTTTTCTTTAGATTTTATATCATTTTTAGCAATAGATTTTTTTACTTGATTTAAAGCTTTTTTTTCTAATTCTTTATTTTGTGATTTTTTTTCTGGTATTTTTTTTGTATTTTCTTTTTTTACCACTTTTGGATTATTCATTTTTCTTGTTTTAATTGGCTTAGAATCATCTTTTTTTAATGGTTTTTTAGGTGATTTTTTTACAGCTTGATTTTTTACAGCTGCTCTTTTATTTACTATATTTTTTTTATCTAAACCTTTTTTATCCAAAAAAATCACCTCTTTTATATTTAAAATTTTTTATTTATTTTTATTTATTTTTTGTTTTAATTCTACCTTTTTAATTGTTTTATTTTGATTATTTTTTATTTAATATTATATAGAATTTTTTATGTTTAAATATATATTATTTTCAACATCTTCAACTATTAATTTCTTTGCATTTTCACTCATTTTTTCTATTTTTTTATCTGTAATTAAATTTGATATAACTTCTGATAAATATTTTGATGTTAGATCTTTTTGCTCAATTATAACACCAGCATTTGCATTTTCTAAAACTTTTGCGTTATATAACTGATGATTTTCAGCTGCTGTTGGAAGTGGTATAAGTATTGAAACTTTACCTGCTAGTTCTAATTCTGTTACAGTCATAGCACCTGCTCTTGTAATACATAAATCTGCAATTTTATACATTTTATCCATATCATAAATATATTTTTCTATTTTTATATATTCATTTAAATCATAATTTACTTGTTTTTGAATTTCTTCTTTTATATTTACAACTTCATCATAATTTTTATTTCCTGTTGCAAGAATAATATATATATCTTTATTTATATTTTCTTTTAACATTTCCATTATAGTATCATTTATTTTTTTTGCACCTTGACTTCCACACATAACTAATACTATTTTTTTATCTGTTTTTTCTAAACCAAGTTCTTTTTTACACTCTTCTTTATTTAATTTTTCTATATCTTCTTTATTAAATTTTGCTGGTGTTCCAGTAAAAACAATATTATTTCTATTTTTTAATCTATCTCTTGCATCTTCAAAAGCAATAAACACCTTAGTGGCTTTTTTTGCTGATACTTTTATTGCAATACCTGGAAATGCATTACTTTCGTGTAATATATATGGGATTTTTAATTTTTTAGCTGCAGTCATAACTGGAACTGTTATATATCCACCTGTACCAATTACAACATCAGGTTTAAATTCTTCTATTATTTTTTTTGCATCACCAATTCCTTTATATGTATCTATAAAAGATTTAACATTTTTAAAGGTTAATTTACGTATTAGTTTACCTGTACTTATATGTTTTATTTCAAAACCTGCTTTATTTACAAGTTCATTTTCTAACCCTGTTTTTGTTCCAATAAACAAAAATTTTGAATCTGGTTCATTTTTTAATATAATATTTGCAATAGCTATAGCTGGATTAACATGACCACCAGAGCCTGCGCAAGCAAAAATAACTCTCATATATATCACCTCTTTTCTAATTTTATTTTTATATTTTTTTCTATTTTATATTTTTTGATCTTTACAATTTCTTGATACACTAAGAAGTATTCCCATGGCAGCTAAATTTATAAATAAAGCTGTACCACCATAACTAAAAAATGGTAGTGGCATTCCGTGTTACAGGCATTGTACATGTTACAACTGCAATATTTACTATTATTTGTAAAGCAAATACACTAGTTATACCAGTTGCAATTAAAGAACCAAATAAATCTTTGCAAGTTGCTGCAATTTTAAATCCTCTGTATATAAAAAAGGTAAATACACCTAAAACAGTTATTGTTCCTATTAATCCAAATTCTTCACCAAGTACAGAGAAAATAAAGTCATTTTGAGCTTCTGGAAGCCATAAATACTTTTGTCTACTTTGGCCTAATCCTCTTCCAAAAACACCGCCAGAACCTATTGCATAAATACTTTGAGCAGCTTGCCAGTTATCCCCTTTTATATCTTCTTCTGGGTTTAAAAATGCAAGTACCCTCTTTACCCTAAATGGTTCTAAAATAACAAATGCTGTGACGGCTAATGCAACAACAACACCTACTACAATAATATATTTTGCTTTTATTTTTTTACCACTAGCAAAAATAACTGAAGCTGATGCTACAACCATAACTACAGTACCACTCATATGTTTTTGTAAAAACATTATTAATATTACAAGACCAAGTAATATAAGTGGAAATATATACCCTTTTATACCTTTTTCTTTTTTATGATTTAGTGATAAATATGTTGCTGTTGCAAGTACTAAAACTATTTTCATAATTTCGGATGGTTGAAAGGTATTTCCAGCGATACTTAACCACCTTGTTGCACCATTTCTTGTTTGTCCAACACCTGGTACTAAAACAAGTATTAAAAGAAAAAGTGCAAATATATATCCAATATAACTTATTTTTTTATATGATTTATAATTGATTTTTGAAATTACAAGCATCCCTATAAAACCTGCTAGTGCAAGACCTACTTGTCTAGTAAGCAAGTAATTACTATCACCATAAGTGCTTAAAGAATAATATGAACTTGCAGAAGAAACCATAACTATACCAAAACATAATAGTATAATTATAGTAACTAACATACCTAAATCCATTTTTTTATTTTTTATCATATCAATCTTTTCACTCATTAAATATAAACCCCTATTAAATCATATACGCTATAACACAAAAAATTGTTGTAACAGCCCAAAATAAATAAACTACTTTTCTCTCCGGCATTCCTTTTAATTCTAAATGATGATGAAACGGAGCCATTTTGAAAAATCTTTTCCCGTTTGTTAATTTAAAATATGTAACTTGTATAACTACTGCTAATGTATTAATTATACAAACAATAGCTACTAAAGCTAAGTAAAGTGGCATTTTTAATAATATAGCAATTGCTGCTACAGCTCCACCTAATGCAAGAGAACCTGTGTCTCCCATAAATACTTTTGCTGGATTAAAATTAAATACTAAAAATCCTAAACAAGTTCCTACTGTACTAGATCCAAGTATAATCATTTCTGTATCACCTGTTTTTATTGCCATAACCGTAAAGAAAGTCATTATAATAGCTACTACTCCTGATGCAAGTCCATCTAACCCATCAGTTAAGTTAACTGCATTTGAAGTACCTATTAATATAAAAGCAGTAAATATAACAAACATTAACGTAGATAAAATTATTGGTTGATTTACAAATGGAACTATTATATCTGTACCTAAATTAAACACTTTAACATACAATATTAAAAATATTGCTGTAATTAAAGCTAAACCAACTATTTTAGCTTTAGCAGATATTCCTTCTGAATCTTGATTTGATAATTTTTTATAATCATCTACAAATCCTATTATACCAAATCCAACTGTTAAGAGTACTGCTAACCATAATATTTGATTATGAAGTGCATTAAATATTAATATTGTTGTAAGTACAACCAGAATAATTACTCCGCCCATTGTTGGAGTTCCACTTTTTTTCAAATGAGCTTGTGGCCCATCATCTCTTACAACTTGTCCTACTTTTAATCTTTTTAATCTTGGAACAACTATAATTCCTAATACTACAGTTGCTATAAAAGATACTAATAAATTTATTGTCTGTATATTCATTTAATTTTCGTATAATAATATAAAATAAAATTTATAAAATTTATAAAATATATTACTATACTCTCCTTCCTCTCTTTTATTTGTTTCCTCTTTTTTATTCATTTAATTTTTCTGTTTTTTTATTTCTTCATTTGATTTTTTGTTATTTCATTTGATTATTTTTTTATAATATATATATATTATTTAACTAATTATATTTTTTTCTTCCATATTTTCAGCTAATTTTTTTATCATTATTCTTTCATCTAAAATTATTTTCTTTTGATTTTGTGAATTTTCATTTTGCTTTCCTAAAATTAATATAATATCATTTTTCCAAGCAATTCTCATTGCGAATTTTATACCACTTTCTCTTCCATCAAAAATTTTATATAAAGATCTTTTCGATTTAAGACCAGTTTCTAACTCTGTAAATACTTCACATTTTGTTTTATTTTTATCCATTTTAGCTGTTATGATAACAAAATCTGAATATTTACCTATTATTTCGCCTAATTTTTCTTTTTCTTCTTCTATACTGTGACAATCAAAAATACAAATTATTCTACCTTTAGCATATTTTTTTACTGATGCTAACGTTGCTTCTACACTATTTACAGAATTAGCACAATCTAACATAACAGTAAATATTTTATTTATATCTAAAACTTCACTTCTACCTGGTACTTTTACACCTTGTAAAGCTAAAATTATAGCATCCATTTGACAATTAAATAAACTTGCAACTCCAATAGCAGCTAAGGCATCATACACTACAAATCTACCTGGTATTTTTATTTTTATAGTTTCAAGCATTTTATTTACGTATACTTTAAATTCAACATGTGAAACATTAATTCTAATATCAACTGCTGTTAAATCAACTGAGTTATCTAATCCAAAAGTTGCATATTCAGAATTCACATTTTTTAGAAGTCTTGGTGTATATATATCATCACCATTTACAAAACAATATTTTGACATATTAAATAATTTAGATTTTATTTCTAAATTATCTTCTACTGTTTTAGTTAAATTATTTTTATTTCCGCATAAATTAGTAAACACACTTGTAGCAAAATTTATGCCATATACTCTATCTAATTCAATATCAGTTGTACCTACTTCAAGAACAACATATTTAACTTCATCTTTTACTAATTCATTTAATATTTCATATAATTCTAAAGACTCTTTATATGTTTTTATATCACCACTTTTTATATATGAATATAAATTATACATAGTTCCAATTATTACAGTTTTTTTACCTGAAGCGTTTAATATATCTCTTATCATATATGAAGTAGTTGTTTTACCTTTTGTACCAGTAACCCCCACAATATTTAATTTAACTTGCGGAAACTCAAAATATTTTGAACTAATAATTGCAAGTGCTTTTCTTGTAGATTCCACTTTTATTATTGTTATATTTTGTTCTATATACTCATTTAATTTAACTATTTCTAAATCTTTTTCTACAATTATAGCAGCTGCACCTTTTAAAATAGCTTCATCTATATATTTTATTTTGTTTTCAATATTTTCTAAATCTTCCTTTTTTTTGTTATATCCATCAATACAAACAAATATATCTGACTCTTCTATTTTTTTTGAATTATATTGAATTTTTTTTATTTCTTTATCTGTACTACCTGTAATTTCTACATTTTCTAAATCTTCTAGTAAGTATTGTAAAAGCATACTTTTGCCCCCTTAACTTAAGTATTAATTATATCACATATTACACTATTTTGTAAACTACTAATTTTTACAAAATTCTACATTAAATTTATTATTTTTTATTATTTTTTTATGGTAAATCTGTTGTATCAACACATTTTAAAGTAACTATAGAACCTTTTTGAATTATAGCTCCTGGTGTTGGATCTTGTGTAAGTACATGACCTTCACCTATAATTCTAACATTTAATCCAGCACTTCTTAATGTTTTAGTCGCAACTTCAGATGATTTATTTCTAATGTCAGGTACTGAAACTGTTTGTCTTTGATTATCATTTACGTAAACCCTAACTGTTGAACCTTCCATTAAAGAAGCTCCTGCTTTTGGTATTTGTTCTTTTATAATATCAGTATCTAAAATATTAGCATCAGAAGTTATTTTGAATCCTTGTTCTGAAAGTAAAGCTTTTGCTTCTGCTACCGTTTTATTTTGTAAATTAGATACTATTTTTTCTTTTATTGAATTTTCTTCTAAAGTATAATCAGTTTTTACATCTAAATATCTTAAAGTTTCATCTATTATTGAACCAACTACTGGACCACATAAAGTAGCACCACCTGTACCAGAAGGACCTTTTGGATCATATAAATTTACTATTACTACAACCTCTGGTGATTCAACAGGTGCAATACCTGCAAAACCTGCTAAATATTTTAAAGAATCGCCTCTACCTTGTTCACCAGTAGCTGTCTTACCTGCTACTGTGTATCCTCTAACTTTTGCTGTTTTACCAGTACCTGTTTCAACTGTATCTTTTAATGCACCAAGTAATTGTGTAGCTGTGTTTTTTGAAAGAATTTGTTTTTTCAATTTAGATTCTACTTTTTCATCATAATTTCCACTACCACTTTTTACTTCTTTAACAACATAAGGTTCAACTAAATATCCACCATTTGCAACAGTACAATAATTTACTGCTGTTTGCAAAGTTGTTACTTGTATAGTTTGACCAAAAGATGAAGTTGCTAAATCAAGATAATTCATTGTGTTTTCATTATGCATAATTCCTGTTGCTTCACCTGGTAGATCAATATTTGTTTTTGAGTCTAAATTAAATGCTTTTATATATTTAGTAAAAACATCAACTCCCATTCTTTCAGAAAGTTGCATAAATACAGGATTACATGAGTTTTTTATACCATCTCTTAAAGATTCTTGTCCATGACTACCTGGATATTTCCAACATTTTATCATCCATGTACCAAGTCTCATACTACCTGTACAATTAAAAAGTTTATCGTCTAATCCAACTATATTTTCTTCTAATGCTGCAGCAGCTGTTACAAGTTTAAATGTAGAACCAGGCTCTGCTGTATCAGATATAACCTTATTTCTCCATTGTTTATTTAATTCTTCACTTTTTTGATCTTTAGTTAAAGTATCCCATTTTTGTTTTAGTTCATCTGTATATGGACTAAATGGTGTATTTGGATCAAAAGTTGGCATAGTTGATATTGCTAAAACTTCTCCTGTTGAAGGTCTCATAACAACAGCTGTTCCATATTGACAAAGATTTTCTGTAACTGCTTTACTTAAATATTTTTCTACAATTCCTTGAATTGTAGCATCTACTGTTAATACTACATCTTTACCGTCAATTGGCGCTATATATTGTTCATTTTCAAAAGGTGTTTCTCTACCTTGTCCATCTATACTTCCAACAATTTTACCTGGTATTCCTGATAAATCAGAGTCATAATATGCTTCAACACCAGCTAATCCTTGATTATCTGTACCAATAAAACCTAAAGTTTGTGCAAGCAATTCAGTATATGGATAAACTCTTTTTGTATCTTCATCTATTCTTATTCCAGATATATCTTCTTCATCAATATATTCTTCTATTTTTGTTGCCTTATCATTATCTATTTTACTTGCTATTGTTTCACTTGAAGAATCTTTTACAAGTTTTGAAAGAATCTCATCTTTACTAATTCCTAATATTTCAGCAAGTTTTATAGCAACCGCTTCTTTTTTTTCAGTATCCATATTTTTAGGATTCGCATTAACTATATTTACTGAAACACTTTGAGCAAGAATTCTAGTACCTGTTGCATCATAAATAGTTCCTCTTTTTGCTGTTACTGTTCGCTCTTTTGTTTGTTGCTCATATGCTTTTTGTGTATAATGATTAGCTTTTATAGCTTGTATATATACAAGTCTAACTAATAATATTACTACTAATAGAGTACAAAAAATTAATATACCCATTATTCTTTTTTGACTTTTTAAAGTGGTATGTGACAAATTATTCACCCCTTTTATATATACGCTTTATTATATCATATTTGATTTAAAAAACCAAGACAAATTTAAGTTATACATTACGAGAAACTTATATTTGCCTTGGATGTTTAGGTTTAATTTACCTTAAAATATATTTTGTATAAAATTTTTAATAGAATCTACTATATTACCAAAAAATGTAGTAGTATTTTCCACCTCTACTTTTTCAATATTTTCTGAAGTATCTACATATATAGTTTGATTTTTATCTGGCTTTTGCATCCCTAATTGTTGTTTTGCATATGCTTCTATTTTATTTATATCTGTCTTTTGTTCAACTTCTATTTGAGAACCAGTTAAAGTTGCTTCAGCAGTTACTAACTCTGATTTCAATTTTTGAACTTCTAAATTTTTTTCATTTATTAAGTTAAAACGATAAGTAATTATCATTGCCATGCCAAAGCCACATAAAATAAACAAAAATAACGAAACACTATTTTTCTTTGATTTTGCATGTTTATTAGCAGTTTTTATATTACTTTTGTTTTTGTTACGATTTACTTTTTCAACAGTTAGTTTTTCAGGAACTTTTTTTCTTGCTGTAGAACCTGTCTCATAGTAATCATCATACAACTTCGCAGCTGACATTAATTTTCACCTCTTTTAAAAAATTAATTTTATATAATATATTATCTAATCTGTTTTAACTATATTTTATTTCTATTGCTACTTCTTTTAGTCAATTAACATCTTTTTATTTTTTATATTGCTTCAAAAACTCTAAGTTTTGCACTTCTAGCTCTTGGATTATCTTCTAGTTCTTTTTCATTTGATATAACTGGTTTTTTAGTTATAACTTTACCATATGATGTATAATTACAAACACAAATTGGTAAAGATTTCGGACAAGTACATTTACCTTGCATATCTTCAAAAGTATGTTTTACAATTTTATCTTCTAAAGAATGAAAAGTAATAATTGCAACTCTTCCACCAGGTTTTAATGATTTTATTGAATCAATAACAGCTTTTTTTAGTAAAGTTAATTCTTGATTCACTTCAATTCTTATAGCTTGAAAAACTCTTTTAGCTGGATGTTGTTTTTCTTTTAAAGCTTTTGAAGGCATTGCACCTTTTATAACATCAACTAATTCAAGAGTTGTTTCTATATTTTTTTCTTTTCTTTTTTCGCAAATATTTCTAGCAATTCTTTTAGAAAATTTCTCTTCGCCATATTCAAAAAAAATCTTTGCTAGTTCTTCTTCACTATATTTATTAACAATATCAAAAGCAGTTAAATCATCACTTTTATTCATTCTCATATCTAAAGCTGCATCTTTCATGTAACTAAACCCTCTGTCTGCATTATCTAATTGATATGAAGAAACGCCTAAATCAAGTAATATTCCATCTACTTTAGCTATTTCTAATTCTTCTAATATATTTGATATGTTTGAATGATTGTCATGTACTGTATAAAAATTTTTAAATTTTTTTAGTTTTTCTTTTGCAGCATCAATAGCTTCTTCATCTCTATCTATTCCGATTAAGATTCCATCAGAATTTAATTCTTTTAAGATATTATATGAATGACCTCCACCACCAAGTGTTCCATCTACATATACTCCAGATGGTTTTATTTTTAAATTTTCTATACATTCTTCTAACAATACTGATTTGTGTTTAAATTCCATAAGTTACTCCATTACATCTATTTTTATAATATTATTTTTATAATTAATATCTTTTGTTCCTTTTAAATTTATCGCTTGTTTTACAAAGTCAAATTTTAAAGACTCATTTGTTTCACTTGTTATTTATCTTTTGTATTAAATTCTTTTGTTTTTTAGAATTTAAAATCTTTTTGTTTTTTATTAATTTATCTTTTGTTCTTCCAAGATTTAAAATCTAGTTTTTTCTTTCGTTTTTCTTTAATTTCAATTTAATTTATCTTTTGTAAAATTTCATTTGTTCTTTTAAATATTTTTTCTTTTGTTTTTCTTTAAATTTCTTTTCTTTTGTTCTTCTTAAATTTTATCTTTTGTTCGTGTATAAGTTAAATGCCCAATTCAGACATTTGACTAGCAATTTCATCAACATCCATATTTTCTGGACTTGTGTAATTATTCCATTTTTCTTTATCCCAAATTTCAATTCTTGTAGATACCCCAATTATTGTTATATCTTTTTTTAAACCAGCATATTCTCTTAGAACTGAAGGAATATTTATTCTGCCTAATTTATCGATTTCACATTCAGTTGCACCTGAAAAGAAAAATCTTATAAAATTACGAGCATTAGTGTTAGTCATTGGTAGTGATTTAAGTTTTGCCTCAAATGTTTCCCATTCTTTTTTAGAATAAGCAAATAAACAATTATCAAGACCTTTAGTAACTATAAAAGATTCACCTAAATCTTCCCTAAATTTTGAAGGAACACTTACTCTACCTTTTGTATCTAAATTATGATTGTATTCACCTAGTAACATTTAAAACTCACCTCGTTTTCTTACCACTTTATACCACTTCATACCACTTAGTTATCATTTTAGTATAAAAAAAATAAAAAAGCAAGTGTTTTTATAAAAAAAGTTAAAAAAACTTAATTTTTTTTAATGCTAATTTAAAGCACAAAGAAAACATAAGTTTCATATACTATTAATTATTTTAAAAAAAGTATTAATTACAAAGAATACAACGTATTTAAATTTACATTTAAAACATTTAAAATTGTAAACCATATGTTGATATTGTATTGAAAAAGTGCTTATATTATGTTATACTTACTATATCAAAATATACTAACCAAATAAAATTTTATAAGGAGATTAAAAAATGAAACCAAAAGAATTAATAATCCCAAAAGAGGAAATTATTTTTCGGACAAGAGTGAATGATTTATATCGAGAAATATATTCAGTGGAAAATTCACCACCATATATTTTATATTCAAAAACCGAAGATTTAAAAGACTTCATTTTAACTTGTGAAAATAAAATGAGATTTTTCAAGTTATCGATTTTAAATCATTATCAAGATCTCATTGAATTATTTGATAATGATTTTAATGAAGATTTTAATGAGATTTTTAACAACTTAGATGATTGTGAAAAAACTGAGTTGATTAATGTCTGGTACGAAACATATAAGTTTAAGAATCTTGATGCTACAAAAACTCTTGATGCTATGAAAACTCTTAAATATTTTTCGATTCCCACACCACCAGACTTACTGCTTAAATATTCTAGTCATTGTAATTTTAATATGCATATATTAAAATATATTGTTGAAGAATTAAAACAGGATGTAAATCAACAATATCCTAATGATGACACTAGAACTCCTGTACTAATATTTTCTAGAAAATGTGAACTTGATGCTGTGATTTATCTACATCAAAAAGGAGCAGATATTTTAGATGAAGATAATCAGGGTAAAAATTGCATATCAAAGCTTATGGAGTTTTTAGAAACTAATAAGATTACTGATGAAATAATTTTTAAAGCAAACAAATTGTTTAATTATTTGTACAGTAATGGTTGCCCCTACAAATACAGAGGTAATATCACATTCAAAAACGAAATTTAAAAGAAAAAACTTTAACAAAAAAATCAGTTGTAAATTTACAGCTGTTTTTTTATTTTTATTTTTTTAAATCATAAAAAACATAATTTGTTTTTACTATTTACTATTAATCATTTTTTATATAATTTGACAAATTGACATAATTCTGTTAAAATATAGCTAGATTTTTATTTTAAGGAGGATTTTATGATTATAAGACCTAAAGGTAATTGTAATATGAATGGATTTACTACTATTGAAAAAAATAATTTAAATCTAACTATTACAAACATGAGATTTCGGGATTTTTATAAAGCCATAGTATTTACTAATTACAAACAATTAAATGATATTGATATCGATTCTATTGATGTAGTTATTTTTACTGGCTTTGCAGGTTCAGGCCATTTTAGTGCAGCATATTCAATAGCTAAACAACTTCAAAAAGAAGACAAAGAAGTTGTAATAATTGACTTATTTGCAATGTCTCTTAACAAAGCTGCTTTTCTAGCTGATAAATTTTGGAGATTTGTTTCTAGGTATGCTCAAGATCTTTTTGTTTATTTTTGTGACAAAGTTTCTAACACTAAAGGTTTAGAAAAGAATTATTTTTTTATGAAACATGCCAATATTGAACCAATGAAAAATTTCATAAAAGAAAAAAAAGTTAAAGTTTTACTTTCAACCTACATCTTCCCTTCTGTTATTATGAGCAGATTTAAAGATGTATGTCCTAATTTGGGTGTAATTGCAACTGATCATAGTGCTGTTGGAATGCTTGGTGAATTATATAAAGATATATCAGATATTTCTTTATTCGTTCCATCTGTTGATGTATACAAGTCAGCTAAAAATATGTATCATCACACACCTAATTCTGATTACAAAGAATTGATCATTTTAGGTTCTGTGCCTTGTATGATTACAAAAGAAGTAAATCAAACATTAGGTGCAAAAAAAATAAAAGGACTCTTAACTTACTTTGTTGGCGGTGGTGTTGGAATTGGATATGGAATAAAATTTGTTCCAGAGCTTATTGAAGAATACGATGGTGAAATAATAATTGTTTGCGGAGATAACAAACGTTGGGAAAAACAAGTAAACAAACTATTAGATTCAAAACCACATTTGAAATCTAGGGTTACTGTTTTAGGCTATGTTATTCCTGAAATTGCAATAAAATTAATGCAAAAATCAGAAATTGTATTAGCAAAAGCTGGTGGAATAACTTCCTCTGAAATAAACAGTTTAGAAAATTCAATTAAAATATTCATCGGTAATATTAAAGGTCATGAAGAAAACCAAGCAAAGTTATTTCATGAACTTGGATATGCAACTAACTGTGAAGACATCAACAGTGTTATAGAAACAATAAACTGTAACAAAAGAAATAAAAGCATTTTAAATGAACCTGGTAAAGAACCAGCAATAAAAATCATTGCTAATTGGGTTAATGAAACTATTTGAAAAAGAAAAAAAGTTGTAAACTAAAATTAAGTTTACAGCTTTTTTCTTTTTTATACTACTATTTTTTTAAAAATTTAATTTGAAATTTAATTTGAAAATCAAAATTCAAAAATCAAAATAAGATCTTTTTCACATCAAAGCAAAATTCATCAAAATTTTGATTCGATATGTTTTTTTCAAGATATACAAAATGAATATTTTTTTCATCTTCTATATCTTGAATAATTTCAGAAATTCTACTACTATTTTTTATTATTAACTCTTTTCCACCTTCTGGACAAATAACAGTAGTTTTTTTAATACTTTCTTTTTCTATAAAAGAATGAATTTTTCTTGCTAAAAGAAATGAACCAACCTCAATATAATTTTTTTGATTTAAATCAGTTATTAATATTGTTTCTATTTCTAAAACACTTTCATGCATTTCCAATAATTTCCGAATACAACCTTCTTGCATATTAACCAATATTTTTTTATCAATTAATATACTTATATCCGTACCATTTTTTAAACTCTCATTTAAAAATTCAAACTTCATAACGTGCCCTTTCATTTGCTATATTTGTGACATTAACTGTAATGTCATTTTACATAAATTTTAGTCTTATTATATCACATTTTTTTAATTTTTCAATAATTATTATCTAATTATCTTATATATTTTTCTTCTTTTTTTATTTTCATTATGTTTTCTTTACTATATTTTCCATAACTGTTTTATATAGTAAATTTATATCCATCTTCCACTACTTTTAATAATCCCATTTGTTCATTATTTAAAACTAGTTCTCTTACATTTTCAGACATATGTGTAGCAATTATTTTTTTATCAGGAAATTTTTCTGTAAGTTCTTTCATTTTATCTATTCCCATATGTTCAATAGAACCATTTACAAAAGATAATTCACAAATAGTAACATCGCTTTTTGCAACCATACTTTCAATAGCTTCACAAAAACTTGTATCTCCAGTAACAGATAAAGATTTATTATCTTTTTTTATATAATATCCAAAAGTAATATCATCTCCATGACTTACTCTTACACTATCAATTTCATAATCCTTTATATCTAAAATTTTAATTTCTTCATTATATGATATAAAATTAACTAATTCATTAATATGTTCAAAGAAACCTTCAAATGCAAGCTCTAATACTTCTTTTATTTTAACAACACCATATTCTGGACAAATTATATTTAAAGGTGGTTTGCCTTTACCAAATATTCTTCTCTCCAATAATAAAAACGGTATATCAAAATAATGATCACCATGAAAATGAGTAAGTATTACAGTTTCAATATCCAAAACTGTATACCCCATTTTTTTCATTTCTTTTACACTTCCATTTGGAATATCTACTAATATTTTTTCATCTATTAATACACAAGCACTATTATGACTTGATGCAAATGACCCTGTTCCAACCATTGTTATATTCATTTCTTATACCTCCAATTTTAAATTTTCACATTTTTAGTATATCATATTTTTTTATTTTATACTATATTTATAATAAAATAAATGAATAGTTTAAATAATATAAACCATCCATTTATCTTTTTAATTTATTCTATTATTAAAAATAATATATTAAAATTTTTAATAATATTTTTATTTTTACTTAATAACTTCTAATTTTAATTTTAACTCTTCGCCATTTATAACAATATCTAAATATTCTTTATCTTGATTATCATATATTATATTATCAGCTAATGTATCTTTTTTTATTATTTCTTCAAATTTCTTGAATTTCCCTAATAACTCATCATTACCTGTAACAAATATATTTATTCTATCTAAAACTTCAAAACCACTTTCTTTTCTTGTTGTTTGTATTTTAGATAATATTTCTCTTAAATAACCTTCTTCAATTAATTCATCTGTCATAGTTGTATTTAAAACTACACCTATTTCACCATCACCTGAAAATGCAAAACCTTCAATTCCATTCATTGTAATTAATAGATTATCTGAATTTAATTCAATTTGTATTCCATCTATTTCTACAACTTCTACTTCACCGTTTTTTATTTTATTTGCAAGTTCCATTTGATTAAAGCTTGCTATTGCTTCTTTTATTTTTGGTATTAATTTACCAAATTCTTTTCCAAGCACTGGTAAATTAGGTTTTATTTCAAAATTAACATATTCTGATAAATCAGCTCCAAGTTTAATTTCTTTTATATTTAATTCTTCTTTAATTATATCACTATAATAAACAGGTAATTCATCAATAGAAATTAACATTTCACTAAGAGGTTGTCTATTTTTTATATTTGCTATATTTCTTGAACTTCTTCCTAATTTTACTATTAAATATGCAAGATCCATTTCTGCTTCTAATTCTTTATTTATAGCTGCTTCTTCCACTTCTGGCCACATACATAAATGTACACTTTCAGGAGCATTTTTATCTAAATTAATTACTAAATTTTGATAAATTTCTTCAGTTATAAATGGAACAAACGGAGCTGATATTTTTGATAATGTAACAAGTACATTATATAACGTTACATATGCACCTATTTTTTCATCAGTTAATTCATTCCCCCAGAATTTTTCTCTATTTCTTCTTACATACCAATTAGATAATTCATCTGTAAATTCTTCTATTTTAAGAGCAGCATTTGAAATGTCATAAACATCTAATTTTTGCTCTACTTCTTTTACTAATGTATTTAATTTTGAATTTATCCATTTATCCATAACATCCTCAGATACAAAATCTTTGTATTCTAACGGATTAAATTCATCTATATTTGCATATAACACATAAAAAGAATATACATTCCATAAAGTATTTAAAAATTTTCTTTGTGTATCTGCAACATCATCTACTGAAAATCTTGTTGGTAACCAAGGTGCACTTGAAGTATAGAAATGCCATCTTGTAGCATCTGCTCCTACACTATCTAATACACTAAATGGATCTACTACATTTCCTTTAGATTTAGACATTTTAAGACCTTTTTTATCAAGAACATGTCCTAGTACTAAACAATTTTCAAATGGTGCTTTATCGAATATAGCAGTTGATATTGCAAGTAATGTATAAAACCATCCTCTTGTTTGATCTACAGCCTCAGA
>CAZZFS010000026.1:0-2634 GCA_964653805.1 uncultured Clostridiaceae bacterium
TTAGAAGAAATTACTTTAGATAAAAGAAAAGATGAAATTATGATGTATTGTATTTCATTTGATAAAGAAGTAAAATTGGACAAAAAAATAAATGAAATCGATTTGATTAAATTAGAGTTATATAAGAAAATTATGTTAGAATATAGCAAAAGTGACATAAAAAGTAAGATAACAAAGGTGGATTTTGAAAATTCCTTGACAACGATAACATTAGATGATAAAATTAATGTAGTATTACCAAATGATACTAACTTGAAATATAACATAAATTTTTTAAAAACTATAAAAAAACAAATAGGCGATGATGCCGTTGGTAAAATAGATATGACAAAAAATAATCCTGTTTTTTCAAGTTTCTAAAAAGAAAGAGGTGAAATTAATGAACAAAAATGAAAAAAGAGAAGAATTAAAAATCGAAAATCAAGAAAAATTAGAAAATAATGAAGTAGTACAAAAAAGTATTAATTTAAGTAAAATGTTTAAAAAAATTTCTTTGTTTTTCAAAAAATATTCTTTAATTTCATATATATTAATAGGATTAGCTTTATTCATATTAGCAATGCTATTTACAGCACAAATGAAAAGTATAAGTAACACAGAAGAAATACTAAATGGAAAAAGGGAAGCTCAGCTTGCTGATGATTTAGTAACTATACAAAATAAATATAATGATTTAAAACAAAAATATGATGCAAGTCAAAAAGTAGTTGATGAATATCAAACAAATTCTTCAACTAATGATACTTTGATTTCTTCTATGAAATTAGAAATAGATGAACTTTCAAAAATGTCTGGTACAGTAGATTTAAAAGGTGAAGGCATAACTATAGTTCTTACAGATGGAACTAATGTAAAAGACCCTGAAAAAAGATCTGATTCTTTAGTGCATGATAGTGATGTATTAACTGTAGTAAATGAATTAAAAGCTGCAGGAGCTGAAGCTATAAGTGTTAATGGACAAAGAATTATATCAACATCAGCAATTCGTTGTGTAGGACCAGTTATACAAGTTAATTATCAAAAAGTAGCTGCTCCATTTGAAATAAAAGCAATAGGGAATTCACAATACTTAGAAAGTGCAATGAATATAAAAAATGGTGTAGTAGATTTATTAAAAGAATACGGTGTCGGTGTTACTGTAACAAAACAAAAAAATATAGAAATACAAAAATATGATGGTACTATAGATTTTAAAAATGCTACAGAAATCAAATAAAGAGAGGAGTAATGTATTATGGCTGGAATTTTAGTTTTAGTTATTTGTATAATAGCAGGAATATTTACAGGTTTAAATGTAGAAATTCCATATTCATATTCTCAATATATAGCAGTTGCAATTCTTGCTTCTCTAGATTCTGTTTTTGGTGCATTTGCAGCAAATATAGAGAAAAAATTTAGACTAAGTACATTCTTATCTGGTTTTTTTGGAAATTCTTTAATAGCTATATTATTAGTATATTTAGGAATAAAATTAAATGTAGATATTTATCTTGCTGCAGTTATAGTTTTTAGTGGAAGATTACTTAATAATTTTTCAACTATAAGAAGAGATTTTATGCAAAATATAGATAAAGATATTAAAGAAAAAAAGAAGAAAAAAGAACAACAAGAATTACAAAAAGAATCTGAAAATGTAGTAGTTGAGGAATTAGAATAAAATAAAATTATGAAAATGTAAAAATATTAAAAAATAAAAAAGGATATTACTTTAAATTTAAGTAATATCCTTTTTTTTTGAGTTGAAATATAAATGTTATTTATAAGTGAAAAAATAAATTAATAAAATAATTTGCTTTTTCGACAAAATTCGACAAAATTCGACAAACTATTTGTGGTATAATCCTTTAGAACAATTTAATATTATTTTTGTATAGGAGGAATATTTGTGAAGAAAAAGACAAAAATTATTGTATTAGTATCATTTCTTTGTATAATGTTTGGTATAGTGGCATTATATAATAAAGAAATATTTATCGAAAGTGCTAAAGTAAAAATAGCACAAACACTATTATCAAATGAATTACAGATAAAGGATAAAACTTTAAATAGTGTAGATATATCTTGGGGAAATATAGATGTGCCAAATGGTACAGCAACATATAACGTGTACCAAGATAATCAATTAATAAGTAATGTTACAACTAGTAATTATTTATTTACTAATTTAAATGGTGGGGGAACACAGTATAATTTTAAAATTGAATATTTAGATAGTAACGGAAACATATTACTTACAAAAGATATTAATAATATAACTGTAGCAAGTACAATAACATCATTTAATCAAAATGCAACTTATTCAAAGGATACATATTATATAGCTAGTGATGTAATACCAACTGGCGTTATAATAAATTTTGAAGCAGGTAGTATATTAAAAATTAATCAAGGTTCAAAATTACAAGTAAATGGAGAACTAAATATAAATGGAACAGAAGAATATAGAGGAATAATTACTTCAACAAAAGATAATGGAAATGGATATTTAGTAAATTGGACAGATCATTTTGGAGGAATAAATGTATCAAGTACAGGTAAAATAAAATTCAGCAATACAGATATAAAAAATGTTGGATATAATTATTCATGGTATATATCAGAGCCAATAAAATCAACAAATGGAAATGTAGAATT
>CAZZFS010000026.1:2734-13216 GCA_964653805.1 uncultured Clostridiaceae bacterium
TGCAAATAATGTAGATATTGAAAATAATAATATAACAGATGGAATAGAATATACAACAAATGTATTATCAAATCCGGTAATAAAAAACAATGTAATATCAAATTCAAATTATTCAGTAATAAGAATGAATTTATTAAATTCAAATAAAGATGTGTTTTTAAATATATCAGGAAACACAAATATTGCAACAATGAAACATGGAGAAATAGGTATAAATAGTAGTTTACCAATAAGTGGTGAATTAAATTTCCCCAAAAGAGTATATGGTATATATTCGGCAGAGATATTAAAAGATTTAAAAGTAAATGTAGAATCAGGAACTATGTTAAAAGTTAATCAAGGATTAACGTTAAAAGTAAATGGTGAATTAAATTTAAATGGAACTGATGAAGAAAGAACAATAATAACATCAACAAATGATATAGGTATGGGATATTTAAGTAATTGGAGTGATCATTTTGGTGGAATAAATGTATCAAGTACAGGTAAAATAAATTTTAGTAATACAGATATAAAAAATGTTGGATATCATTATTATTCATGGTATATATCAGAGCCAATAAAATCAACAAATGGAAATGTAGAATTAAACAATACAACAATAACAAATAATACAACACCTTCGGATTTTACAGGAGGCATATTAACATTAAATGGATGTAATTTTTCAAATGGTATATATGCAACTAATTTAAGTGATATAAATTTAAAAAATAGTACATTTACAAATATGTTAATTAATTATTCAAATTTAACACTTGCAAATAATGTAGATATTGAAAATAATAATATAACAGATGGAATAGAATATACACCTAATTCATTATCTATTCCAATAATAAAAAATAATACATCTAGTGCAAATTATCCTTTGAATTTGAATTTTTCAAAAGCGACTCCAAGTGTTTTTCAAGATGTAGCAAATAATTCATGTTCAAATCAAATGTATAATTCAATATTTATGTATGGGAATTTAGATAATAACTTAAAACTTTCAAAACAAAATACATATTCTTCAGGTTCACTTAATGTATTACCCGGGAAATTACTTGAAATAGAAGAAGGTACAAAATTAAAATTAGAATATGGTTCAATTATATATGTAAAAGGAAATTTAGTAGTAAATGGTACAAAAGAAAATGTAGTAAGTATTACAAATAAAACAGAGAGTGCTACTAATTATGCTGGTAGTATATATGTAGCAAATACAGGATTTGCAGTTATTAATAATATGGATATGAAATATTTTGGTATAAATTCTTCAAATTATCCTGCTATATATAATGAAGGTAAATTATATTTGTTAAATAGTAGTATAACAAATTCTCAAAATGGTGGAGCTATATATTATGGTACAACAAATACAGATCAAATATTAAAATATAATTATTTAGGTGGGAATGTAACAAGAAATACTTCATATCCAGACACATTAGATGCAACTTGTAATTATTGGGGAGCTTCAGATGGTCCAAGAAGATTTAATACAAATACAAATCAATATGAAGGAAATGGAAGTAAAGTAGAATCAAATGTTTTATGGAATGTATATAATCCTACATTTATAAAATCAGATATTACTTTAGATACATATATTAATGATGTAAAAAGAATTGAAACAAATCACTTTGGTGAAGCTGGTGTAAATGGATATACAGGAAATTATTCAAAAACATTTGATGATTTAAATATAGCTATACCAAATATAGATTTAAAATTTACTAGAACATATAATTCAAAAAATGATGCCATTAACGTTTTAGGTAGAGGTTGGAGTTTTGGATTTTCATCAAGAATTGAAATTAATCCACTAAATTCAAACATTTTATGGGCATATCTACCTAATGGAAGTGTTAATACATTTACCAAACAAGTAGATGGAAGTTTTGTTTCAAATGATAGTAGAAATGTATTAACAAAAGAAAATGGAATATATGTTTTAACAACAAAAGAACAAGTTAAATATATGTTTAATGGATATAATTATTTAAATAAAATAGTAGATAAATATTTAAATGAAACAAATTTAACAGTTGATTATACAGGTAAAATAACACAAATAGTAGATTATACAGGTAGAACATATAATATATCATATACAAATGATAAAATAACAAGTATAACAGATCCTTTAAATAGAACTGTAACATATGGATATAATGATAATGGATTACTTAATGAAGTAGTAGGTCTTAATTCAAAATCTATATATTATGAATATGATCAAAATGGATATATGACTTGTATAAAAGAACAAAATGATTTAAATCAAATTAATACAGTTGAATCTATTAGTTATACTTTAGAAGAAAATTCAATCGATGAAAAAGTTTCAAGTATAAGTTATATAAATGGAAAACAAGATAATTATACATATAACACAGTTGATAAAACAACAAGTATAACTGATCAAAATAATAGAATGACAATTAGCTATTTTGATGCATCTGGATATACAACTAAGGTAATAAATCAAGCAGGACTTGAAACAAATATATCATATATATTAACAGATGGTGTAAATAAATATGGAGATATTGAAACTAAAAAAGATTTTACTGGAAATAAAGTTACATATGAAAGAGACTTAAAAGGAAATGTATTAAAACAAATAAATGTGGATAATACATTTAAAACATATGAATATAACAGTAAAAATAGCATAACAAAAGAAACTGATGAAGTTGGCAATATAACAGAGTATTTTTATGCAACAGATGGAACAACTTTAGTTAAAAAAACAATGCCAAATAACTCTGAAATAAACTTTGAATATGCTCAAACTGGAATAAAAGGACTTGTAAACAAGAAAACAGATGAAGTAGGTAATCAAACAACATACGAATATGACAGTTATGGTAATGTTACGAAAACAACAGATGTAACAAGTGGAGATTATTTAACATTTTCATATAATGCACTTGGATTTTTATTAAGTAAAACAACAGCACAAGGATATACAACAACATATGAATACGATAATGTAGGTAATAATACAAAAATAATTGAAAATAATATCCCTACAATAAGTACATATAATTACAAAAATAATTTAGTTAGTAAAATTAATGCAAATGTAAAAACAATAAGTTATGAATATGATAATAATCAAAATATAACTAAAAAAACAGATGAAGCTGGTAATCAAACAACATATGAATATGATATATATAACAATATCATAAAAGAGACAAAACCAAACTCTGCTGTGTATATTTATACATATGATAATTTAGATAGAAATATATCAACTTTAGTACAAAAAGAAAATAGTAATATATTACTAGAAGAAAAAACATATTCATATTTAAACGGAACAACTACAACAAATACAAAAACATATACAAAAGATAGTGAATATGTAAATAGTACAAAAGTAGTAAATTATCTAGATAAAGTTACAAGTGAAAGTGTAGAAGATAGAGTTAAAACAACTACATATACACCAAATGGACTTGTAGAATCAGAACAAAATGAAGTAGGTAAAAGAATATATTATACATATAATAATATAGGTAAAGTTGCAACTAAATATGAAGAAATAGATAACAATCTATACAAATATATAGGATGTAGTTATGACGCAGCTGGTAATTTAGTAGAAGAAAAAACATCACAAGAAAAAGTTTCACTAAATAGTTTACCAATAACATATATTACAACAAACTATACTTACGATAGTAATGGAAATAAGATATTAAAAACAACATCATCTGGAGAAGAAATAAAATACACATACGATAAAGATAAAAATGTAGTAAAAGAAGAAGTTAAAATTTCAGATTCAAGATATAAAATAACAGAATATTCATATAACTATGCTAAAAAAATAACTTCTAAAAAAGAACATATCGAAAAAGGTTCGCTTAGTTCAAATAACATAGATGATACAGAATTAACTGTATTTGAAACAAAATATGAATATGATAATATGAATAATCTGACAAAAGAAATTTCACCAGATTTAACTACTTTTGAATACACATATGATAATTTAAATAGACAGTTAAGTAAAAAAATAAAAGATAGTCAAAATACAAAAGAAATAACAACTTCACAAACATATCTTTTTGATACAAAAGATACATTAACATCAAAAACAGATGGTAACGCAAATGTAACAAATTATGAATATGATATGTTTGGAAATATGGTAAAAGAAATAGCACCAAATAATCAAATAACAACATATGAATATGATTTAATGGGTAACGCTATAAAAGAAAAACTACCACTAAATTCAAGTGATGAAGATAGTTATACAAAATACTTATATGATAAATATGGAAATGTAGTAGAAAAAACAAAAGTATATTTAGTAGATGTAGGACAATACAAACAAATAACAACATACTATGAATATGATGGTTTAAATAAATTGCTAAAAGAAACTACAAATGGAATATCTAAATCAACTACATATAACAAAGCATCAAAAGAAATAAGTAAAAAAGATGGTAATGGTAATGTTACAACATATTCATACGATGCAAATTTAAATAAAACACAAGAGGTAAATTCAAATAATACAGAGATAAAATATTTTTATGATGAAAGAAATAATCTTGTAAAAACAACAATAGATAATGTAGTAGATGAAGAAAATACATATGACTTAGCAAATAATAAAATAAGTCAAAAAGATTCACTTGGTAAAGTGTTAGAAAACACATATGATATTAATTGTAATTTGGTTAAACAAAAAGATACAAGCACAAATTACGAAATAAAAAATCAATATACAAATCTAAAAAAAGTTGCAAGAACGATAGACAATTACGATAAAGAAATAAAATACACATATGATATTTTAGGAAATGAAACAAGCAAACAAGAACAAAAACAAGATGGTTCGCAAAGTATCACAACTAGTATAGAATATGATAATGTATCAAATAAAACAAAAGAAGTAGACGGAAAAGGTAATGCAACAATATATACATACGATGAAAATAATAATCTAAAAACAGAAAAAAATCCAAAGAATCAAACAACAACATATGAATATGATTTAAATGGAAATCAAACAAAAGAAATAGATTATTTAGGAAATGAAAAAAAATATGTATATGATAAATTAGATAGGGTAATACAAAAGATAGATGAATATAACACAGTTGTAGAAAAACTAGAATATGATGATCTTGGAAGACAAACAAAATCAATTGATTCAAATAATAAAAATATAGAATTTACATATGATGGTAATGGAAATGTAATTGCTAAAAAAGATCAAGAAGGAAATATAGAATACTTTGAATATGATGAATTAAAAAATAAAACAAAATATATTGATAAAAATGGTAATGTTACAACATATATGTATACAAATAAAAACAAGATAAAAAAAGTAACAAATGCATTAAATGAAATAACAGATTATACATATGATAATGCTGGAAACTTACTAACACAAAAAGATGGTAAAAATAATATAACACAGTATCAATATGATTTAAATGGAAATGAAATTAAGAAAATAGATGCACTTGGAAATATAGAAGAAAAGACATACTCACCAAATGGATTAATGGCAACATATATATCAAATAATGGCGATACATTTGTATATGATTATGATATACATGGAAGATTAATAAAAGAAACACTAGGGCAAGAAGAAACAACATATGAATATGATGGTAATGATAACAAAACCAAAATAGGAAGTATAACAAAAACATATGATGGATTAGATAGAATATTAACAAGTACAGAAAATTCACAAACAATAACATATGCATATGATGATCAAAACAAAAAGAAAACAACAACAGATCAAAAAGGAAATATAAAAACAGAAGAATATGATAAAGTAAATAGATTAGTAAAAGTAACAACAGGAACAGATATAACAGAATATGTATATAATCAAGATGGAAGTGTACAAAAACAAACTAATCCAAATACAGAATCAAACTATGAATATTACACAGATAACAAAGTAAAACGCTTGACTACAAAGGATAAATCTGGTAATATAATAGAAGAAAATTACTACGAATATGATAGTAATAACAATGTATTAAAAGACAATGCAAAAACATATACATATGATGCATTAAATAGAATACATACAGCAATAGATAATGCAAAAACAACAACTTACACATATGATGCAGCCGGAAATATATTAACAAAAGCAACATTAGATGGAGTAAACTTAAAAACAGTATCGTATGTATATAACGAAAAAAATCAGTTATTGAGTACATCAACGATAGATAATACAACAAATACACAAACAGAGTACACATATGATGATAATGGAAATCAAATAACTGAAACAACAGGAACAGATGTAACAACAAATACATATAGTGCAAGAAATGAATTAACACAAGTAGAAAAAGGACAAGATATATCAACATATGGATATAACTCAGAAGGAAAAAGAATACAAAAAACAGTAAATAATATAACAACAAAATTTGTATATGATAAAGATGATATAATCTTAGAACTAGATAATCAAAATGCACAAATAGCAAATAACACATATGGTTTAGCATTAATAAAAAGAAATGCAACAACAAAAGGATACTATATATACAATGCACATGGAGATGTATTAAAAATACTAGATGAAAACAACAATATATTAAATACATACGAATATGATGAATTTGGAAGTATAAAAGCAGAAACAGGAACATTTAACAATCCATATAGATATGCTGGATATTACTATGATAAAGAAACAAAAACATATTACTTACAAGCAAGATATTATAATCCAGATATACAAAGATTTATATCAGAAGATACATATAGAGGAGAGTTAGAAGATCCACTAAGCTTAAATTCATACACATATGTAGTAAACAATCCAATGATATATATAGATCCAACAGGACATACGCCAACATTTGTGACAGCTGCAATAGGCGCTTTGATAGGTGGAATAATAAATTTAGGAATAAATGGTTTTTCAGATTACATAGATGATGGACATTTCAATAGAAATGGAAAATCTTATTTAGGAGCATTTGCAGAGGGGGCAATAGTTGGTGGAGCATTTGGATTACTTGGACCAGGAGCATCACTAATTACTCAAACATCAGTGGCTTTTGGAGCAGGAGCAGTAGGGAATTCAACTAATCAACTAATAAGTACTGGTAATGTGAATATAAAAAATGCTGTGATATCACGGAGTAACAACTTCTATAGGAACAGTAACATTTGGAGTAGGTAGTACAATTGGTTCTAATATTACAAGTAATTTAAGAAGTGGAGTATCAAAATATGCAGGATATGCAGTAGGTGGAGTTTTTGCAGGTTCATCAGGAGATTTTACAAATCAAGCATTATACAAAGGAATAGAAAATGTAAATTATAATGAAGTTTTAATTTCAGGAACATTAGGTGGAGTTGTAGCACCAGTATCGGCTAAAGTTATAAATAGTTTAGGTAATATTGGGAAAAGGAATGCTTTTAATGATAAATACTATGAAAATACGAATGAGAAGGAATATTATAAGTCTTATATAAATAATCGACCTTCTTATGCTAAAAATCAAGTTAATGCTGTTTGGAATAAAGCTAAAAATATTAATGGTAAAGTAATTGATCCATCTGGTAAAGAAATAATATGGGATGTTAGTAAACCGAGGAGTGGACAATGGGATATGGGTCATATACCAGGAAATAAATATTCGGAAATTCATGAATTATATTTAAATGATATTATAAGTGAAAAAGAATTTTTAACTTGGTATAGAAATCCTTTAAATTATAGACCAGAATTACCGAGTACGAATAGAAGCCATATGTATGAATAGGGGGAATTATAATATGAATATTGATAAAGCAGACATTTTTATAATAGCTAAATTAGGAAATTTTGAATTATTAAAAAACAAATTAAAATTATTAAATAGAGATTTATCTTGTTTCAAGAATGAAAAAGATAAAAATGGCATAAGTTTATTAGAAAATTCTTTAATTGGAAGAAATTTTGATATAGCTAAAGCTTTATTAGAATTAAATGTTGAAATAAATATAATTTCTAATGAGGGATATAATGAATTACATTATATAGCTTATAATTTAGAAACACTAGATTCTTTTGAGGTTGCAAAAGATATAATAAAAAAAGGAGGAGATTTGAATTTAAAAGACAAACTATATGGAAATACACCTTTATATTATATTTGTAATGAGGCAACTAAAGAAAAAAATATTCAAAATTCAAAATTTTTAGATTTAATATATTTTTGTAAAGATTACAAAACAGATTTAGAGTTAAAAAATTTTAATGGTGTTAGTATAATTGATATAATTAGTGAGTTTTTTGATAATGATATTATTCAAGCAATAAAAATGTTAAAAAAATAATATATCATAACAGAGTAAAGGAGAAAAAAGAGAATAAAAAACATTCTCTTTTTCTTCTAATATTTTTATTTTCGAAACAACAATTTTTAATATTAGTAATATATTTAATAAATTAAATATAAAGAATGAAATACAAAATCAACATATGGATATAATGCAGAAGGAAAAAGAATACAAAAAACAGTAAATAATACAACAACAAAATTTGTATATGATAAAGATGATATAATCTTAGAACTAGATAATCAAAATGCACAAATAGCAAATAACACATATGGTTTAGCATTAATAAAAAGAAATGCAACAACAAAAGGATACTATATATACAATGCACATGGAGATGTATTAAAAATACTAGATGAAAACAACAATATATTAAATACATACGAATATGATGAATTTGGAAGTATAAAAGCAGAAACAGGAACATTTAACAATCCATATAGATATGCTGGATATTACTATGATAAAGAAACAAAAACATATTACTTACAAGCAAGATATTATAATCCAGATATACAAAGATTTATATCAGAAGATACATATAGAGGAGAGTTAGAAGATCCACTAAGTTTAAATTTATATACATATGTAGTAAACAACCCAATGATATATGTAGATCCAACAGGACATGTCTTGGAAACGGTATTAGATGTATTAGGATTAGTATATGATGTATATGATTTTGTTCAAAAGCCAACATTACTAGGAGCAGGATTTATTGCATGGGATGTAGTTTCAATATTTGTGCCAGTACTACCAGGTTCATATATAATAAGTGGATTTACAAGAGCAGACACTATAATAGATACAACTAAAATGGGAGTAAAAGGTGTTGAAGGATTAATAGCTAGTGTAAATACAGCAAAGAAAGTAGATAAAGTAATTGATAGTACTAGTGCAATTAAAAAGATTGATAATATAAGTGATGTATCAAAGAACATAAAAAAAGTTGATAATTCATTAGATATTAGCAAATCAGCCAATAATATAAATAGGGCAACTAAAGTTGCTGATATATCAGATGCTTTAAATAGCGGTAAAGTTGTAATAGAAAATGGAAATAAATATACTGATTTATCAAAAATAATTACCAATAATGCTGATAATATGTCAGATGGTACAAAAATAATAACAAATCAATTTGGTAAAAAAGGTGGATTAAAACATCAAGGAGTTATAAATGCAGTGAAAAAATTAGATGAAAAAAATACAATAACTGAATATGGAATAAAAGTAACAAATAGCAATAAATCTAATAGATTTGCAGATGTAGTTAGAAAAGTTGATGGTAAAATAACTGATATTTATCAAGTAGGAAGAGTAACTAAAAAAGGATTGCCAGTATCAAGAGAAAGAAAAGCATTAATAGATATAATGAATTCGGATGATGGCAGAAATGCAATTATACATTTTATATCATATAACTAAAAAACGAGGAGGAATATTAAATGGGACGACAAATAAATTTTTACATGAATAAAGAAGTTGAAAAGAGATTTATGGAGTATGTACTTGAATTAAATTTTTGTATTATAGAACTAAATGATGTAAACAAAAAACTTAAATATACAAATGAAATAAATAATTTAAATTTAATAAAAGATAATAATATATATATTTATAATAAAGAATATGGTGAATTATCATTTTTTGATAATGATATAAAATATGGTTTTAGTGATATTACTAGTTCTGTAATACAATTTAGTAGAACTATATTTAATGAAAAAGAAAAAACAATAGGAATAGGAAGAATATCGTATGAACATAAATATTATGCTGATGATGGAACAATTATAGAAAAAGATATAAGATTATTAAAAGATTATGAAAAATTAGTAAGATGGATAAAAAAAAATGTTCCATATCAAATTATAGATAGAGGCACGATAGATAGAGGTCCATTTATAACAAAGGATTATGTTAATGATGATTTAAAAGAAAAATATGAAGGTAAATATAGATTTACAAATTAGATAATGTAAAAAATATAAAGGGATAAATTAAATCTAAAATATCCCTTTATATTTAATTATAATTTTTTGTTTTAATAAAAAAATTATGACTTACATGTAATAACAATAGAGAATACAACAAATACACAAACAGAGTACACATATGATGATAATGGAAATCAAATAA
>CAZZFS010000027.1:0-12780 GCA_964653805.1 uncultured Clostridiaceae bacterium
TTGTTTTTATATATTTCACTGCATTTGCTGGTGTTTTCCCAGTTTGTGCTTCTACTTCTTTTTTTATACTACCATCTGAATTGATTAATTTTATTTTTAATTTTATATTTTCTCTTTCTTCTGAATTGTTAACAACTTTTGCTGTTATTGATGTTATGCCTTTTATATATACTATTTTTGTTTCTTCTATTGTTATATTTCCTACTTTTTTTGTTTCTGCTACTTTTGTACTTGTATTTGTTTTACTACCATCGCTTGATTCTTGAAAATTCGATGGTGCTGATACTGATGTTACACTACCAACTATATCTTGTGAACTTTCCACTACATTTTTGTTTTTTAAAATAATCACAATTATTGTCATCATTATAATAATTGTGATTGCAATTATTAATATTGCTGTATTTTTTGCAATACCTCTTTTAAAATTTGTTTTTTTCTTATGTTCCATAATTTTTACCACCCTTTCATATTTTTAATTTTAAAATATAATAAAAGAAAAAACATATTATAAAAATATAATATTATCTATACATAATATATTATACTTTATTTCCTTTTTTGTCAATAAAATATAAGCTTGTAATTTTATTGTAATCATTTTGAAACATCAATGAAATAATTTTATATTCATATTCGTTTTTTAAAACTAAAAAAACACCTTAAAATGTTTTTTTGCATTTTAAGATGTTTTTTACTAATATCTTTTATTTATATATTTTTATTTTTCTATATCTACTGAATCTTTAAATTTTATTATATAATCAACAAAAGACCAAACTGTTGCAAGTATTGCAGCTGTTATTGCTACTGTCATACCTACATTTACTAATAAATCAATCATTGTCATATCAGATGCTTTTGTTAAAAATGCTCCATATGCAACATTTTCTGTTAAAGCAGTTGAATTCATTCCATTTATAGCATATCCTAAAATAGCAAGTGGAATACCTATTAGTTGGAATATAGTTTTAATTTTCCCACTTAAAACTGCTGCAACATCTTTTCCATCATCAGACCCAAACATTCTTAAAGCATTTACAAAGAAATCTCTAAAAATTATTATAAATGTAATGTATGCTGGAATAATCCCAACACCTGTAAGCATTATAAATCCTGCTGAAACTAATATTTTATCAGCTAATGGATCCATTATTTTTCCGAATTTTGTGACAATATTATTTTTTCTTGAAATATAACCATCTATGAAATCTGTTATAGATGCCACTATATATATTCCTAAAGCTACAAATTTTGCCCAATTTAAATTTTCTGGTAAACACATAGCAATAACAAAAAATGGTACTAATATCATTCTAAGCATTGTTATTTTGTTTGGTAAATTCATTTTATTTAACATTTAATATTCCTCCCTTTTTCAAAAATCATTATATCAAATATATTTTTTATAGTCAATAACTTTTTATATATTTTTTACAAATATCATTTTTTTCACGAAATATACATAATTATATGCTTTTTGAATAAAAGAAAACACATTAAAATAACATATAATATTATTTTAATGTGTTTTAATTATTACTTTTCTACATCAATTGATAACTTAAACTTATTTAAATAATCAAAAAACGATACAATAGTTGCCAAACAAGCAATTGAAATAGTTGCTGTCATACTTAAATTTATAAATATTTGTACCGTAGACATATTGTCTAAATTATTTATAAAAGCTCCATATGCAACATTAGTTATAGAATTTAATGCATTTCCATTTATAGCATATCCTAAAATAGCTAAAGGAACTCCTATTAATTGAAATGTTGTTTTAATTTTTCCGCTCATAATTGCTGCAACATCTTTACCTTCATCAGAACCAAAAATCCTAAGTGTTGTTATAACCAAATCTCTAAAAATCATTATAAATGTTATAATTGGTGGTATAATCCCAACACCTGTTAACATTATAAAACCAGCAGCCACTAACAATTTATCCGCTAACGGATCCATTATCTTTCCAAATTTAGTTACCATATTGTTTTTTCTAGAAATATACCCATCTACAAAATCAGTTATAGATGCAACAACATATATTACTAGTGCTATGTATTTAGCAAAGTTTAATTCATTTGGTAAACACATAAACAAAACAAAAAAAGGTACTAAAAAAATTCTAACCATTGTTATTTTATTAGGTAAATTCATTTTCTTAAACATTTCTAAACTCCTCCGTTTTTATTAAATTTAATAATAACAAAATATTTAAATCACAAACAACCAATTCCCCTCTAACACTACAAATAGGTTTTATTTACTTATTTAATTTTCCTCCTTAATTTTATATTTTATAAGTCCAAAATATTGAAACTTCCACTAATTTTTTTTGATATTATAGCATGTATATACTTAATTGTAAAGTATGGTATTACTGAATCTATTATAAAAAGTAAAACTCCGAGTAAATTTACTCGGAGTTTTATTACTTATTTGTTTAATATTAATTATTTGTTTTTATTTCATTTAAATCATATGCTTTGGCAAGTATTTTATTTGCACATATTTTTAACTGTTCTTTATCTTTTATTATATCTTCTGTAATATATATTGGTTCACCATATATTACTTTTACACTTGAAAATAATTTTGCATTTTTAGTTATATATACAGGTAAAACTGGCACTCCAGCTTTATATGCAATAAAAAGCGGGCCGGTTTTTGCAATACCTCTATCTTCACATTTAGGAATTCTTGTACCTTCTGGAAAAATAATTAATTTTTTTTCTTCTACATCTTTAAATATATTTATTGCATGCAATAAACTTCTAACATCTCTTTGGCCTCTATGTATTGGAAAAACATCATAATATGTATAAATTTTAGCCATTATTTTATTTTCAAAAAGTTCTGCTTTTGCCATTATAGCTAAATTATCTGTTTTTGCATAAATCCAAGCAGGATCTACAAAATTAGAATGATTAGGACATATCACACATTTTTTTAATTTTTCTTCGTTTTCTTTATTTATATATTTTACTCTATAAAAAATTTTACAAAGAAATATATTTATTAAAAATTTCATAAGTTTTTTCATATTATCTAACCTCTTATATTTTACTATGTATTAAATCAACTATTTCATTTACCAATTCTTCAATAGTCTTTGTAGTAGTATCAATTTCAATTGCATCAACTGCTTTTACTAAAGGAGATTCTTTTCTAGTTGAATCATTTATATCTCTTTTTTCAATTTCTTTTTTTATTTCTTCAAAAGTAAAGTTTTCACCTTTTTTAGTTAAATCAATTAATCTTCTTCTTGTTTTTTCTTCAACTGAAGCCGTTAAAAATATTTTTAAATTTGCATTTGGGAATACTGTAGTTCCAATATCTCTTCCTTCTAATATAACATTATTATTTTTTGCCATTTCTCTTTGTTGATCATCTAAAAGTTTACGAACCGATTTATATATAGATATTTTTGAAGTTGCCATAGATACTCTATTTTCACGAATTTTACTTGTTACATCTTCATTATTTAACAAAACTTTTAATACATTATTATTTTGTTCTAAAATTATATGAATATTTTTTAATTCACTATTAATAATGTTTTCATTTTCATCACATATTTCTATATTGTTATTTAAAAAGTATAATGCAACAGCTCTATACATTGCACCAGTGTCAATATATAGTATATTTAATTTCTTTGCTATTTCTTTAGATACAGTTGATTTACCAACTCCAGCGCCACCATCTATTGCTATTATATAGTTTTTATCTGTTTTTTTCATTTTTTAAGCCCCTCCCCTTTATTTTATTACGAAAATATGATATCATATACCATGTAATTTGTAAAGAAAGTTGGTGAAATGTGTTTTGAAAAATGAAGAAAAAGATTTCGAACTGTTTGAAAACAAAATGATAATATTATACATTTTAGAAAATTCAAAAAAACCTTTAACATTAGATCAAATTGTTAAATATTGCGAAGAATTTGAAGATATTACATATTTTGATATTTGTACATATATTGAAACATTAATTTCTAATGGATTTGTTGAGAAAACAACACAAGAAGAAAATGTCTTTTACAATATCACAACCTCCGGAATTTATTCTTTACAAGAACTACTAGAATTTATTCCAGGTGTTAATTTATATAATATAAAAAAAATGATAAACAAGAATATAATTGAAATTAAAACAGATTCATCAATAAATACAACTATAATCCCAATTAAAAATGATGAATATAAAGTTTCTTGCTATATTAAAGATGGTAATGATGAATTAGTCAATATTACTCTTTATGCTGGAAACAAAGAACAAGCAAAAAACATATCTAAAAATTGGAGTCAAAATGCAGAAGGAATTTATGAAAAACTATTAGAGATGCTTACAAAAGATTAATTTTTAGATTAAATGAAAGGATATGAAAAAAATGTTAGATATAAAATTTATAATAAAAAATCCAGATATAGTAAAAGAAAATATAAAAAAGAAATTTCAAGATCATAAACTACCTTTAGTTGATGAGGTAATAAATTTAGACATAGAAAATAAAAAAATAAAACAACTTGGAGATGAACTTAGAACTAATCGTAACTCTTTAAGTTCTCAAATTGGTTTACTTATGCGTGAAGGAAAACAAGATGAAGCAAATAAAATAAAAAATGATGTTATAAAAATAAATGATGCTTTAGTAGAAAATGAAACCTTAGAAACTAAACTTTCAGAAGATATTAGACAAATATTATTAAAAATACCTAATATAATGGATGATTCTGTTCCTATTGGTAAAGATGATAGTCAAAATGTAGAATTACAAAAATATGGTGAACCTAAAGTTTTTGATTATGAAATACCTTATCATGGTGAAATAATGGAAGCTCTTAATGGTCTTGATTTAGATTCTGCTCGTAGAGTTGCAGGAAATGGTTTTTATTATTTACTTGGAGATATTGCAAGACTTCACTCTGCTGTACTATCTTATGCTAGAGATTTTATGATAGATAAAGGTTTTACATATTGCATTCCACCATATATGATTCGTTCTGAAGTTGTTACAGGTGTTATGAGTTTTGAAGAAATGGATGCTATGATGTTTAAAATTGAAGGTAAAGATTTATACTTAATTGGTACAAGTGAACATTCAATGATTGGTAAATTTAAAGATCAAACTTTAAATAAAACTGAATTACCTTACACTATGACTTCTTATTCTCCTTGTTTTAGAAAAGAAAAAGGTGCTCACGGTATTGAAGAACGTGGTGTTTATCGTATACATCAATTTGAAAAACAAGAAATGATAGTTGTATGTGAACCTGAAGATAGTCGTACATGGTATGATAAAATGTGGAGATACACTGTAGAACTTTTTGAAAGTATGGAAATTCCAGTTAGAACTTTAGAATGTTGTTCTGGTGATCTTGCAGATTTAAAAGTAAAAAGTGTTGATGTTGAAGCATGGAGCCCAAGACAAAAAAAATACTTCGAAGTTGGTAGTTGTTCAAACTTAACTGATGCTCAAAGCAGAAGACTTGGAATAAAAATAAAAGATAAAGATGGAAACTATTTTGCACATACATTAAACAATACTGTAGTTGCTCCACCTCGTATGTTAATTTCTTTAATAGAAAATAACTATAATGAAGATGGCAGCGTTACTATACCTAAAGTATTAGTTCCATATATGGGCGGCAAAACAAAAATAGAAATGAAAAAATAAATACTTATATAAAATATTAAAACATATAAATAACTATAAATGAAAACTAGAAATTATTTTTATAATAATTTCTAGTTTTTTTGTAAACTCAATGCTTTACATTCGAATTAAAATTTGTACACTTGATAAAAATATAGGAAAAGTATAATATAATCCTGGTATAATTATAAGTAAATAAAACAAAGAAGCCCACTCACCATTTATAACTCTAACTATTACAAAAACAATAGCAAGAATCAAAAACACAAACACAAATGTAAAAAATATCCACGAAAAAAATATAAACCCACCTACTATGATTAAAAGAACTATACCACCTAGTGCGCTCGAATCCATAAGTAAATCCTCCTCAAATAGTAATTAATTAAATTTCCTTTCTTCCCTAACTAAAATCAAGCATAAACATAACTATTATAATAACAATAGTTAATTAATAAATATTTTTATATTGTAATCCATTATATACCATTTTAATGAATTTATCAATCATCAACACATATATTTTTACATAAAACCATAAAATAATACCTATTTTACTTTATTTTATATTAAATTTGTGTTATTATATATAAAGCGAGGTAATAAATATGTTAAAAAATATTAAATTTGAGACTTCTGTATTCTCAATAAATAAAATACTAAATACAGACTTAAAACAAATCGTTATGGTTGGTAAATCAAATGTTGGTAAATCATCATTTATTAATAGTTTAGCAAATCAAAAAAGACTTGCAAAAGTTGGTCAAACTCCTGGTAAAACAAGAAGTTTAAATTATTATAACGTTGATGAAAGATTTTATATTGTAGATTTACCTGGATATGGTTATTCAAAAATGCCTAAAGATATACAAAAAAATACTGATGAATTAATAAATACATATATTCATACTAACAAAAATATTGCACATATATTTTTCTTAATTGATATTAGACATAAACCAGGCGAAAATGATAGATTAATGTATGAATGGTTACTTGAACAAAATATCGATTTTACTATAATTGCAACAAAAGCTGATAAAATAGCTAAAACTAAAATACCAGATTATTTATTACAAATAACAAAAGTATTATTTGCAAAAGAACAAATAATTGCTACATCTAGTGATAATAAATTAAATATAGATATAATAGAAGCTCTAATAGAAGAAAAGTTACGCTAAATTTAGCGTAACTTTTCTTATTTTTTTTCAAGGAGCAATAGTTGCAATTACAAGAGCTTCAGAAAGATCACCATAGATTAAATGTTTAGCAAAACCTGTTATTTCTTTACCTTCATTTTTTAATCTTTCAAAATGTTTCCAAAAATTAATTCTAGGTATTTCTTCATAACAATCTTTCGAAACATCTGCAAAATCTTGCATTTCTATAGGAGCAACAACACTTAGTGTTATTTTTTTCACTACAGTATTTATTTCTAAAACAAAATCTTTTGATGGAATGATATTTAAATCATCCTTCATTTCATGAAAAATTAGAAATTTTGAATTTTCAGGTAATATTAATATTCCTTTTCCATTTTCCAATATTGCTTCAAAATTTTCTTTTTTTGAACAATTTACTGCCCGAACAACTGAATCTTTTTCAACAACACGACCATATTGATCTATCATTTCCATAAAAACACTCACAAATCCCTCTTTTGTATACATATATATTCTCCTTTTTCTTTTGTATTTAAGTAAATACACTTAAAATCATTTTTTATATTTACTCAAATATAAAACTTTTTTATTTTTTACACTCTAAATTATAACATATTATGTCTACTTTGTCAAATTTAATAAAATAAAAAAATAAAAGTAGATATAATAACAAATTGTTACCATATCTACTTTTTAAATACTTAATTTACACCAATAATTTCTTTAATCTCATTGCTACATTTAGCCAATCTTTTAGCAGTAAGTTCCTTGTAATCCTCTCCCTCTTCTTTAATTTCTAATGAAGTTAAGAAATACAGGAACGGTATTTGTGGCCATTTAGAACAAAATTCAAATTCCTTTAATAAAATCTCTAATGTTAATAATATATCATCAAATATACTAATACTAAATGATATTGTTACATCATTTGGATCATAAAAAGTAACTAGGCCTAATGCTTGTATTTGTTCATAAGTTAATTCTTCAAATATAGCATTAATTTCACCGTAAACTTCGGATTGTTTTATTACTGATTTATTATTACCAGTTTCAACATATAAGATAAGACCTTTTCCCTCATGGTAAAAAATCATAAGTTCTTCACTTAATTCTTTTGAAGAACTATCACCTCTTATGTTTTCTTTATATCCTTGTTTAAAACCATAATTCAACAACAGTTCAACATTTCCCTCTAATGAAATTTTATTATTTATGTCTTTAAAACACGGCCGTTTTTCACTCATAGTTAAAGTGCCTCCCTTATAAAATATAATTTTTTCTTTTAAACATTTTTATTATTTTACACCATTATATCACATTTTTATGTATTTTACAAATTTATAGTTTTTAGTATTTTAATCACCAAAAATATCAAATACATTTGATATAAAAGATTCTTTCTTTTTACCTTTATGCATATATTGATTATTATAATTATTATGGCTATGATCTTTTTGATTATAGTTAGAATTTTTATGAGCATTATAATCATTATGCTCTACATATGATCTGTTATTTATATCATTATTTCTTGTGTTATTTTCATTAACACTACTCATTTGACTTTCAGTTTTAGCAATTATTTTGTCTAATTCTCCTCTATCAAGCCATACTCCTCTACATTCTGGACAATAATCAATTTCAATACCTTGTCTTTCAGACATTACTAAATTAACTTCTTTACAAACTGGACATTTCATTTTATATCACTCCTTTAAAAATAAATATATGTATGTATTAAATCTATACTTACATATATCTATTATACCATATTTTTTTTATTTATATATAATTTTCACTAATCTTTAACAATATACATTGGTTTTTCACATTACTATATATACGGTTATTTTTAAATATATTTATTCTTTAACCTCTTCTAAATATATTTTTTTATCAAACCCACCTCTTTTTATTTTTTTTTCTAAAGCAATCTCTTCTATTTTTTTTAATTCAATCCCCTTATATTTTAAAATATTTATAAAAACTTCATAAACATCAGCAAGTTCTTCTTCGTTATCATCTTTTAAATATTCTTGAACCTCTTCAATTAATTTTTCATCCAAACATTTTTTATATTCTTTATCATCTAATATTCTTGATATTGGAATACCACCATTTTTTTCTATTATTTCAGGTATCTTATCTCTAACTAACTTATTATATTTAATTATACTCATTATATTTCCACCTCCATAAACAACTATTTAATATACAGACATTATATATTATTAAAATCCATTTAGCAATAAAAGATATATAAATTTCTTTTACTTTTTTGTCTTTTTTATAAAAAAATGAAAGTAGATATTTTCACATCTACTTTCATTTTCATTTTTTCTTGTCTTTATTTTGTTTCGTACCAATCAGCAAATTTCTTTATTGAAGATACAGATTCTTCTCTCATATGAGCATGTTCTGCCTCTTCAAATTCTGCCATAGTCTTGGTAAAACCTTCTGGAATAAATATAGACCATAATTCACTCCACATTTTTTTATTTTCTATTTCCTTTATTTTTTCAGAAAGTGTGCCTTCATGTCTAGAGAAAAAATATTCAATTTCTACCCCATCATAATATGCTAAACATTCTTCAAAAAAGCATTCTCTATCTTCGATGTCTTGCATAAGTTTTAAAATCCCTTTAACACCAATACTTTCTAAAGCAAAATTAACATATGCTTTTGGAAATCCATTCAAACTTTTTATGAAAAATCCTGAATCAAGTGCAATACAAGGTTTTTGAACAATTTCATAAGCTTGCAAAACTTTTGATTTCGCTATTTCTTGTATATCCTCACTTCTTGGTTCAATCAATTCATGATTGTAAGCAATTAATGTTACATCATTTTTTTCAAAATAATGTTGTGCACTAGCAATCTTTCCTTTGTTTGTTGTTACAAATATAATCTCTCTTTTTTCCATAACAATCTCCTTTACAAAATATTATATAGTTGTTTTAAATGAATAAATTCACAGGTAACATTTATATCTTTTACCTTTTCTTTGCCTCTGTGATTAAACCAATATGTGTCAATATTTACGTTATTTCCACCTTCTATATCACTTGTTAAAGAATCTCCTATAATAGCTATTTTTTTAACGTCAGTATATCCAGTTTGTTGCATAACAATCTCAAAAAATTCTTTTGCTGGTTTAAGATAACCAAGTTCCTCTGCTACAAAAACGCCAGAGAAAAAATCAAAAACATCTGCTCTTCTAAGTTTTGATTTTACAGCAATTGCTGGTCCATTTGTTGCAATAAACAATTTATATTTATTTGACAGATATTTTACTACTTCAACTGCATTTTCAAGCGGTACAATATTTTCAGAAAGCATTTTATTGTATTCTTCATCTAAATATAATGCTTCTTCAAATTCAATATCACCAAAATGTTTTATAAACCGTTGTGCTCTTGACCAATTTTTCTTTTCTTCAAATGTTAAAACATTACTTGGATAAATAATATCATCATCCCAAAACTTATCGTCACACATAATAAAATTTTCAAGGTATTCGTTATTATATTTAATACCTTTTAAATCACATATATGTGCAATTGAATGCATACGAGAAAGTTTATGATCTGTTATTGTGTCATCCAAATCCATTAAAATAATATCATATTTTTTCATTTTGTTTCCCTCCATGTTAGTAATTAATTTAAATATTATTTAACTAATATAATTTATTTTGTTTTTTAAACTTAAAGTTTTAGTTTTAACTTATAAGCTCCTCCTTTTAAAGTTTATATAAGAATATATATTTTTTTGTTGCTTTATTATATCATAAATAATTTGTATTTTCAATAACGAAACGTTTTTATGTAACACACTTTATATACTGCCTCTTTAACTTATTAATTTATATACTAATATATTTTAAATATCATATAAAAAAGTTATGAATTTAATTTAATTTTAAATTCATAACTTTTTTCTTATTTTAATTTATTATTTTTATTTTATATTTATTTATATTTTTATGACTCGTCTTCTATTTTTTTTGAAGCCTTATTACTTATATAGTAACCAAGTAATCCTATTGCTATAATTGCAATTGTTAATACAATTACTAAAACAAAATTACCTTTGTATATTGTATCTCCCATATATACCGCTAAAATAAGTCCTGGAAGTCTTCCAAATGTTGCTATAATTAAAAATCTTTTTGCTCTTACTGGACTTATACCTCCAAGATATATAAATATATCTTTTGGTATAAATGGTGTAACGAATATTATAAACATAAGTAATTCAAATTTTTGTGGGTTTTTAAAAACTTTAGAATTTTTTATTTTTTCTACTGCATCTTTACTAAAAAATAATTGTATAAAATCCGAACCTAATTTTCTTACTAAAAAGAAAACTATTGTTGTTCCTATAAATATTCCGAGTAAAGATATTAATATCCCACCTATATTACCATATAACATACCAGAAATTATTTCTGTTGGTTGACCTGGAATAAATGCTACAACTATTTGAAGGACTTGTAATCCAAGTAATAATAACACACCTCTTATCCCTAAACTATCTATATAATTTTTAAATTCCAATCTATATACAGGATCTCCTAAATTTTTAATAAATGGTATTACAGCGATTGTTGTCCATACTAAAATACCAATTATTATAAATAACAAAGAAACCCTTATTATCATATATATTTTTTCCTGTTTTGTTAAATTTTTATCCATATATCAATTTTCTCCTATGCAAAAATTATATCATATATTTTTATTTAAAACAACATTAATAATAAATACTAATATACAATAATTAAACAATTATAACATACAATATCTAATGGAATTAATGTTATGTTTTATATCAAAACTTTTTACATTATTTACTTTTTTAGTTATTTTCATTGTACATTCAGTGCTATCGCATATTATATTATATTTCAAATCATTTATATCTTTTATATAATAACTATTTCCATCTTTACAATATTTAGAGCATTCAGATTTTTCATTTATATTACCTAAAAAGCTTCCTAAAATACAATATCTTGATGTCATTATAGTAACAAAATTTTCAATTAATTCTAAATCAATAATCTTGCTTGTTTCAAATAAATCTACATTGCTACTATCGTATGCTAATACTACAGAATCAATACACTCTGTTTTAAGAAAAGCAGCTGTATATCTATTTGATATATTAATTGAATAATCTGCAATTATTTTAAAGTCATATTCTTTTTTATTTTTTAATTCAATAAGTTTTTGGATATAACCAATATTACCTATTATATATCCTTTTACACCTTCTTTTAAGAAAACTTCAAAATTATTTAAAACACTATTTACAGCTTTATCACTTATTATACTTGGTAAATAAATATATATATCAACTTTATTTAAATATTTATTAAAAATAGCCTCTTTATTTTTAATATAATCAAATACATTTATATCAAGTCTATTTAATTCTCTTTTATATTTATCTTCATAAGCGCTAATATATTCTTTTGTATCATCATATTTATATACAAATAATGAATTAAATATTTTTTTCTTTACAAAATATTCATTTACTTCTTTTTCATTTTTATCATTAATGTTTAATATTTTATTAGTTGACACACCTTCATCTAATATATTTTTTAAAATATTATCTATATTATTTATTTCTTTTGATATATCAATATTAATTTCAAAAAAATTATTTATTTTTGTAATACACATTCTTCTAAGTTCATTTAAAATAGATGTTGGTACAAATAATTTATCATCAACTTCTACGTTTAATAAATTAAATGTAATTGAAGTATCATTTGTTTTATCAAAAACATTTTGTATATCTTCTTTAGTTAAACTTTTTGTTTGTGCCTCTTTAGGTATATAATCTAATTCGATTTCCATATTTAAATTTTCATCATTACTTTGATTGTTAATGTTTTTTATAACTACTTTTAAGTTATTTTCTTTATTTATTTAT
>CAZZFS010000028.1:0-10208 GCA_964653805.1 uncultured Clostridiaceae bacterium
CATATACAACAAATTTAACAATAACAAGTAATTTAACAGTATATGCAAGAGAAACAGATACAGCAAGTAATGTATCAAATGTAGCAACAAAAGTAATAACAACAATAGATAAAACAGCTCCAACAGTAACATTTGGAACAAATGGAGCAAGTGGAGTACAAATAGGAAGTACAACAGTAACAGTAAGTGATACATCAGGAAGTGGTGTAAATGTATGTCAATATATATGGGATACACAAAATGCAACAGCACCAGCAAGTGGATGGACAACATTTACAAATGGAGCAACACTTACAAGACCAGGACCAGGAACATTTTATTTATGGATAAAATCGACAGATGCTGTTGGTAATTTTAGTAATATAAAATCAAATGCATTTACATTGATATCTCCAATATATAATTTTGCATATACAGGATCTGCTCAAACATGGACAGTACCTTATACAGGAACATATAAATTGGAGACTTGGGGAGCTCAAGGTGGATATAGTGGAGGCAATGGTGGTTATTCAAGTGGAAACATTAGCTTAACAGCAGGTCAAAATATTAATATTTATGTCGGTGGACAAGGGAATTCTTCCAATTCATATACAGGTTCATATAATGCAGGTGGTTTTAATGGAGGAGGAAACTTTTACGTAGGAAATTCTGGTGCTTATTACGCTGGTGGAGGCGGAGGAGCAACTGATATAAGAATTGGTGGAAATGCATTAGGAAATAGAGTGATAGTAGCAGGCGGCGGTGGCGGCGGCGGCACAGGACCTTATGGAACAATATATTCGGGCGCTGGCGGAGGTGTTAATGGGATTCAAGGTTATACAAGCAGTTATGATGCATCTCAAGGTTATCATGGTAGACCAGGTACACAATCATCAGGAGGTATTGCAGGAACAAACGGAAGTGGTTTCACAGCTGGTACATTAGGACAAGGTGGTCAAGGCTCTTCATCTAGTTATGCTGGTAATGGTGGCGGAGGCGGCTATTATGGTGCTGGAGGTTCTGGAGAAAGTATGGGATCTTCAGGAGGTTCAGGATATATAGGTGGAGTTACATCAGGTGTTTGTACTGCAGGAAATACAACAATACCAAGTACAAGTGGTTCAACGGAAACAGGTCATTCTGGTTCAGGTTATGCAAAAATCACACTTTTGTAAAGTAGTTAAATTTTTATAAATATAATATAAAAAGTATAAAAGGTACAATAATTTAGTTTGTTATACCTTTTATACTTTTTTGAAATAAAATAATAATTAAATGTGGAAAAATAAATAAAATGTGATATAATAAATAAATAGTATAATTGACTATATTAAATGTTTTAAATTAAATTTAATTAGTTAAAACGAGAGGATAGAGATATTTATGAAAAAAGAAGAAGTGTTAATTAATGAACAAATTGATTTATTTGCTAGTGAAGATAATAATATGAAAAACGAGAAGAAAGTAAAAAAAGAGATTAAAGATTTAAGAAAACAAATTGAATATCATAATAAAAGATATTACGAAAATGATGAACCAGAAATATCAGATTATGCATATGATAATTTAACTCAAAAATTAAAAGAGTTAGAATTAAAATATCCTGAATTTATTAAAGAAACATCACCTACTCAAAAAATAGGTGGTAAAACAAAAAAAGAATTTTTGCAAGTTAGTCATGAAGTTCAAATGCAAAGTTTACAAGATGTATTTTCATATGAAGATGTAGAAAGTTTTGTAAATAAAGTTATGCTTGAGTATGGTGAAAATACTGAACTTGTTGTTGAAACAAAAATAGATGGATTATCTGTATCTCTTGAATATGTTAATGGTGAATTTGTAAGAGGTTCTACAAGAGGAGATGGATTTATTGGTGAAGATGTTACAGAAAATTTAAGTGTAATAAAAACAATACCTAAAAATTTGAGTAATGATATAATTGATAATACTTCTACTATTATCGAAGTAAGAGGTGAAGTATATTTATCTAAAAAAGAATTTGAAAATATAAATGATAAATTAGCAATAGAGGGCAAACAAATTTTATCAAATCCAAGAAATGCAGCTGCTGGTACTTTAAGACAACTAAATTCTGAACTTGTTCGTAGTAGAAATTTAGATATATTTATATTTAATGTTCAAAAAGGTGGAGAGTTTAAAACACATAGTGAAAGTTTAGAATATTTAAAAAAATCTGGACTTCATACTTTAGAATATAGCAAAGTGTGTGTTGGTGTAGAACAAGTATTAAATTCCATAACTGAAATTGGTGATTTAAGAGATAATCTTTCTTATGAAATAGATGGAGCTGTTGTTAAAGTAAATAATCTACATTTAAGAGAAGAAATGGGTAGTACTGTTAAAGTTCCAAAATGGGCTGTAGCATATAAATACCCACCAAAACAAGAAGAAACTAAAGTGTTAAACATAGTTACTCAAGTTGGAAGAACAGGTCAAGTTACTCCTATGGCAATACTAGAACCAGTAAGAATAGCTGGAAGTGTAGTATCAAAAACAACACTTCATAATTTTGATTATATTGCTTTAAAAGATATAAAAATTGGTGATACTGTTATAATACAAAAAGCAGGAGATGTAATTCCTGAGGTTGTTGAAGTAATTAAATCTAAAAGAACCGGTAATGAAATTGAATTTGAAAAACCAACAAAGTGTCCAGTATGTAATGAAGAATTAGAAGATTTAGATAGTGAAGTTGCTTTAAGATGTACAAATAGTGAATGCCCAGCACTTGTATATAGGAGTGTTGTACATTTTGCTTCAAGAGATTGTATGGACATTATGGGACTTGGAGATAGTATAGTAGAACAATTAATAGATAGTGATTTATTAAAAGATGTTTCGGATATTTATTATTTAAAATATGAAGATTTAGTTAATTTGGATAGATTTGCACCAAAATCAGCACAAAACTTAATTGATTCTATAAATAAAACTAAAAGTAATACTTTAGATAAATTAATATTTGGGTTAGGGATAAGACACATTGGTAAAAAAGCTGCTAAAACATTAAGTATTAGTTTTAAAGATATATATGAATTGTCAAAAGCAACTTTTGAAGAAATAAATAATTTAGATGACTTTGGTGCTATAATGGCAAATTCAGTAGTTGAATTTTTTAGAAAAGAAAAAACTATGGAAATAATACAAAAATTAGATAATGTAGGTTTAAATTTAAAAGGTGATGTAAAAAAATTAGACTCAGATAAATTAAATGGTAAAATATTTGTTATAACAGGTAGTTTTGAAACTTATTCAAGAGATGATATCACTAAACTTATTGAGTTAAATGCGGGAAAAACATCTAATTCAGTTTCTAAAAAAACATCTTTTGTTATAGCTGGTGAAGCCGCTGGTTCGAAACTTGATAAAGCAAATACACTACAAATACCTGTTATTACTGTAGATGAATTTTTAGAATTAATAAAATAAAAAAGGATGAAAATAAAATAAAATTTTTACTAAATATAAATAAAACAAAAAATAAATATAAATAAAAAAGTTGAGAGGATAAAATAAATGAATCCACTAATTAAACAATTAAGTGAAAATGAAAAATATTTAAAAATAATAAATGAAATAAATAATAATACAAGCTTTGCAAACATAAGTGTTGCAGGGCTTGATCTTGTTGCAAAAGCATATAGTATATATGGTATAACTAAAAACACAAATAAAAGTTGTTTAGTAGTATGTAATAGTGTTACCCAAGCAAATAAATTAATAGAAGATTTAAAATTTTTTAGTGATGTTGATATAATATATTTTCCTGCTAAGGCTATACAATATTATGAATTAGAAGCTGAAAGTAAAGAAATTGAAAACCAAAGAGTTTACGCTCTTTCAAAAATCAAAGAAAATAAATTAAGTATAATAGTAACAACGGTAGATGCTTTAATTGTTAATATGCCAAAAACAAATGTAGAAAAAACAACAAAGTTAAATTTAATAAAAAACATGAATATTAAATTAGATGAAGTGATAAAAAAATTAATTGAATTTGGCTATGAACGCTCTGATGTTGTAGAAGGTAAAGGACAATTTGCATTAAGAGGTGGTATATTAGATATATATACACTTGATAATGAATTACCTTATAGAATAGAATTTTTTGGTAATGAAGTTGATAGCATAAGAACTTTTGATGTTATAACTCAAAGAAGTATTGATACTTTAAAAAATTTGGATATAACTAGTGTTGTTGAAAATTTTATTGATAATGATAAAATTAAAGAAGTTATTAGTAAATTAGAAGAACTTTGCAATACAGATAAAATATCTGATAAATTAAAAGAAATAATTTTAGAGGATATTGAAAAACTTAAAAGTACGGATATCAATGTTAATTTAGATAAAATATATGATAGATATTTTAATTTGTTTTCTAATGAAAGTGTTACTTTTTTAGATTATTTAAAAGATTATACTGTTTTTTTTGATGAACCTAAAAAATGTTTAGAAAAAACTAAAAATTTATATTATGAGAATATAGAAACAATTAAAGTTCTTGAAAATAGGCAGTACATATATGCTCCATATGTTAATAAATATATTTTATATGAAGAATTAATAAAAAAATTAGAACATGTAAATAATGTGTTTTTAGAAAATATAACAAGTGAAAATGATAGTAATGTAAAAGACAATAGATTAAAGATACAATTTGATGGAAGAGAAATTTATTTTTATAAAAATAAATTAGAATTGTTACTTGAAGATGTAAAAAAAGCAAATACTTTAAAAAAAGATGTGATACTTGTTTTTCCAACAAAATTTAGGGTAGATCAAATAAAAAATTATTTGATTGATAATAAAATAAATGTTACATATATTGAAGATATATCTTTATTAAATGATGATATCGGTAATAAAGTATATATAACACAAAATATACTTTCTAGTGGTTTTGAAATAAAGGAACTTGATTTTGTAATTATAGCAGAGACTGTTAGTGGAACTAATTTATCAAGAACAAAAATAAAAAAAAGTAATGAAATCGGAAGTATAATAAACAGTTATGAAGATTTAGAAGTTGGCGATTATGTAGTTCATGAAAATCAAGGTATAGGTATATATAAAGGTGTAGAAAGTGTTTCTATTAATGAAATAATAAAAGATTACATTAAAATAGAATATGCAAGTAATGCAGCATTATATGTTCCAATAACACAACTTGATTCTGTTAAAAAATTTGTATGTGATGATGATAGTAGACCTAAATTAAATTTACTTGGAACTAATCAGTGGCAAAAGACAAAAAGAAGTGTTACAAAACATGTAAGAGAAATGGCAAAAGAATTAATAACTCTTTATGCTAAAAGAGAAAATATGAAAGGTCATGCTTTTTTAAGTGATACTCCATGGCAAAAAGAATTTGAAGATTCCTTTAGTTATGAATTAACAAATGATCAAGAAATTTCAATAAAAGAAATTAAAGAGGATATGGAAAAAGAAGTTCCTATGGATAGGTTGCTTTGTGGAGATGTTGGATATGGTAAAACTGAAGTTGCATTAAGAGCTGCATTTAAAGCAGTAGTTAATTCAAAGCAAGTAGCATATTTAGTTCCAACAACCGTTTTATCTCTTCAACAATATAACACTTTTAAAAACAGAATGGAATCATTTGGTGTTAAAGTAGAAATGTTTAGTAGATTTAGAACTAAAAAACAACAAACACAAATTTTAAAAGATTTAGTAGATGGTAAAATAGACGTTGTAGTTGGTACTCACAGATTACTTTCAAAAGATGTGTTTTTTAAAGATTTAGGTTTGCTTATAATAGATGAAGAGCATAGATTTGGCGTTAAAGCAAAAGAAAGTGTAAAACAATTAAAAGAAACAGTTGATGTATTATCTATGACAGCTACACCGATACCTAGGACTTTACATATGTCAATGATTGGTGTAAGAGGAATGAGTACCCTTACACTGCCACCTATGGAAAGATTGCCAGTACATACATATGTATTAGAATATGATGAAAATATAATAAAAGATGCCATTGAAAAAGAGTTATCAAGAGATGGGCAAGTTTTCTATATAAATAATAGGGTAAATGATATAGAAGAAGTTACAAATAAGGTTCGAAATATGGCACCGAATGCAAAAATTGCATTTGCTCATGGACAAATGAATCCAAGTGAAATAGAAAAAATAATGATGGATTTTATGGAACACAAATTGGACGTTATTGTTTGTACAACAATATTAGAATCGGGTATAGATATACAAAATGCTAATACAATAATAGTTGAAAATGCAGATAAATTAGGTTTGGCACAACTTTATCAAATAAGAGGAAGAGTTGGTAGATCAAGTAGACTTGCTTATGCATATATAACGTATAAAAAAAATAAACAAATAAGTGAAATATCAGAAAAAAGATTAAAAGCAATAAGAGATTTTACGGAATTTGGTAGTGGATTTAAAATTGCACTTAGAGATTTAGAAATAAGAGGAGCAGGGAATTTACTTGGGCAAGAACAACATGGTCATATGCAAAAAGTAGGATATGATTTATATTTAGCTTTACTTGAAAAAGCAATAAAAGATTTAAAAGATGGAAAAGATTTTGATAAAGAAGATGATGATGAAAAAGCAAATATTCAAAAAGATGTTAAAATAGATTTAAATGTATCTGCATATATTAGTGATACTTATATTAAAAATCCAATACAAAAAATATCTATGTATCAAAAAATATCAGATATAATTACAGAAGAAGATTCATTAGATGTTATAGATGAATTACTTGATAGATATGGTGATATTCCAAAAGAAGTAGAAAATTTATTGAAAATAGTTGAAATAAGAAACTTAGCTAGAAACATTGGTATAACTCGAATTTTTGAAAGAGATGGTGTTTTAATTTTTGAACCAAGTAATTTAAAATATAGATTGACAAATTTTAAAAATAATGATATACTCATAAACGTGCAGATAGAACTGAAAAAAATCAATAAATTATTAGAGAAAAGGGGTAAAATTGATGAGTAAAAAGAAAAAAGACGTAAAAAAAGAAACAAAAGTTAATGAACAAACAAAATTAGAAAAAAAATCTGTAGAAGTGAAAAAAGAAGAAGGTAAAAAGAAAGAAGTTTCTAAAGAAGTAAAGAAAGAAACAGTTTCAAAACAACCTGTACAAGTAGAAGAAAAAGCAGTTGTAAAAAAAGTGAAAAAAACAATAAATGATAAAGTTATTATTTTTTCAATAATTGCAGTTGTAATTTTAGTTACAGTAGGTATATTTGGTTATTATTATTATGAAACTAGTGCAAAACCTGTTGCTACTTTTGATGGTGGATCTTTAACAGTAGCAGAATACACAGTTTATTATAAAACATTTGCTCCAATGCTTGGATATTATGGATATAAAGCAGGAGATATTCCAGAACAAATAGCTAAAAAAGCTGGTGTTGATAAAATAATTTTAAAAATGGCTAATGAAGCTGGTGCTGGAAAAATATCTGATGAAGATAAAGCAAAAGTAGAAGAAACATTTAATAATGCAGATACTATTAAACAATTTGAAGCACAAAATGTAAATATAGCAAAATTAAAAGAATTATATTGTAATGATTATATTATAAGTGCATATATAAAACAAATGGCTAAAGAAGCAGAAGATGAAAAAGTTATAGAATATATTAAAACTAATGCAGGAAAAGATGCTGCAATAGATATGAATGAATATGTTACTAGACATATTTTAATAAAAACAACTGATTCAGAAGGAACAGCTTTAAGTGCTGAAAAATTAGCTGAAGCTCAAACTAAAGCTGAAGGATTACTTGCTAAAGTTAAAGCTGGAGAAGATATCGCTACACTTGCAAAAGAAAATAGTGAAGATGCTGGAACTAAAGAAGATGGTGGTAAATTCTTAATGTATATGGATGGAAATGTTATGACTCAATATTCAGATGCAGTTAAGACTTTAAAAGCTGGTCAAGTTTATGCTACATTAGTAAAAACAGAAGCTGGTTACCATATTATAAAACTTGAAAGCATAACTGAAAATGGTAGAAAAAACAATACAACTGAAAGAGAAGCATACATTGATACTATTGTAAATAAATTAAATGAAGATAAAAAATTAGAAATTAATCAAACAATTTTAAATAATTTAGTTAAAAAAATAACTGGTAAAACAATTGAAGAATTAGCTGCAGAAGCAGAAAAAACTTCTTCAACTGATTCTAATGGAACAACAGGTGGTACTACTTCTACTGAAGGTACAACATCAACAGAAGGTACAACACAAACAACAACAGCGCAATAATTAAATTTGTGGGAGAAAAAATATGATAGAAAATACAATAATTAGTAATTCAAATGAAAAAGTAAAATATATTAAGAATTTAAATGAAAAAAAATTCAGACAAAAATATGGTGCTTTTTATATTGAAGGAATAAAAGTTGTAGATGAAGTTATAGAGAAAGAAGCGATAAACATTAAGTTTATCGCTTATTCTAAAGATATACTTCTAAACAATAATGGCGGAGATAAAATATTACAAAAAATAAAAAAAAATAAAAAAATAAATTGTATTGAAATAGAATCAAAAATATTTAAAACTATTACTGATACGGTTACACCTCAAGGTATAATAGCAGTAATGCAAATGAAGGAACAAAATGTAGATGAATTATTAGAAAAAAGTAAAAGTAAAAATATTTTAATATTAGATAAAATACAAGATGCTGGAAATATTGGAACTATAATAAGATCAGCTGATGCATTTGGTATTAATTTAGTAATTTGTACAAATGGAACAACTGATATATATTCACCAAAAGTTATTAGATCAACTATGGGTTCTATTTTTAGAGTGAATGTTGTATATATAGATAAACAAGATATTGGCATTATAATGTACAAAATAAAAGAATTGGATTATTTAATAGCAACTACTGATTTAAAAGCAACAAATTATATAGATTCAATTGATTTTAATAAAAAATATGCTTTTGTACTTGGCAATGAAGCAAATGGTGTAAGTTTAGATATACAAAATATAAGTGATATTAAATTTAAAATACCAATGCTTAATACTGCAGAATCACTAAATGTTAGTGTTGCAGCAGGTATTGTTTTGTATGAACAATTTAAAAATAAATAACAAAGGAAGTGGTAATTATGAATAAAAAAATAATAGGAAATAATATAGCGAAAATAATTTCAATTGTTGCTATTATTATATGTATAGTAATGTTGATTGTTGAATTAGTTAATAAAACTCATAATTATACAATTTGGATTATTTTATTATTTTCGAATATTTCTATTTTTGCTTTTAATTTAGCAATTTATGCTGAAAAAGAAAAAAATAATGATATATCTAATAAATAAAATTAATTATAATACGAAAAATAAATAATAATAAATAATAATTTTTTAAATACATTTAAATATATTGATTTCAAAGCAATATATTTAAGTGTATTTTTATTTTAATTTAAACAAATCAAAATAAAAAAGATTTCAAAAAAATTACATTTATATTACAATTAAATGACTTTCCATATATTCCTTGACAAAAAATGTATTAAAATATATTATATTAACATATAATATATAAAATTTATAGGAGGTAGTATGGGAAAAATAGAAAAAAACAAAAGAGGTATATCATTAATAGTTCTTGTAATAACAATAATTGTAGTTATTATAATAGCAGCAGCAGTAATTTTAACATTAACAGAAAATAATCCAATAGCAGAGGCTAAAAAAGCTACATTTTTAAATGATGTAGCAACATTTAAAGATGAATTAAATATGTATAAAACTAATGAATATGCAAAACGTATGGGGGAGTATGATCCAAGTTTACTTAATGCGACATCAAGCGGTTTGACATATAATGGTGCATCAGTTAGTGGACAAGATAATATATATGATGTAATACCAAGTTTAGAAGGTAAAACAAAATATGTAAACGAATTTGAAGTAGAAGCAGGTGGAATTAAATATGTAGGTACAAATCCAGAAAAGGGAGATTGGGCACAAAATGATGCAGGTATACCAGCTGATATTGCAAAACCTTCAATAGAGGTAACAACAGCAAATACACTTCCTATAAAAGCTGGAACAAATGTATCATATACATTTGACATGACTGCAAGCACAACAATAACTGAAACAAATTTAACAGGAAAAATAAAAATAATAAATGAATTAGGAACAGAACTTGTAACACAACCAACTATAA
>CAZZFS010000029.1:0-9879 GCA_964653805.1 uncultured Clostridiaceae bacterium
TATGCATCACCATGAAACATTAAAACCTTATATCCATTTATTTCAACAATATCTTCTTCTGGCAATGTTTTTATATAATCCATAGATTCTTTACTTGTATTATTAAATACATAATTTAGAGGTTTATAATTATAACTATCATCAAACTTTTTTTTATAATTAATTATATATCTTTCTCTATTACCTGATACAGCATAATCTGCATATTTTTTTACAACTTCTAAAACTTTATCGCCATTTTCACCATCTGTTATATAATCGCCTAAAAATATAAATTTATCTACATTGTTTTTTAATGCATCTTCTATTGCAAGATCTAAACTTACATTATTTGAATGAATATCACTAATAATTGCTACTTTCATAATCTTTTTCCTCCTAATATAGTATATGGATTATATCACATTTTATTTTATTATTCAAATATATATATTACAAAATCAAGTTTTTTTATGTTAACTCTTGTAAAAACAACAAAACATGATATAATATTAATACTTTATGTTAATTTAAATTCAAATAAATATTTGAGTTTCATATAATAAAAAATTCAAAAATCACAAATATAAATCCTTATTTATTATTTTTCTTTTGTAAGTAAATTATTTTACATTTAATTTATTACTTACTTTATATAAATATATACAATAAAATTACTTTAAAAACAAAATATTTTTTTAGGAGAATAAAATTATGATTATTTACATTGTTGTTTGGTTTGTGGCTTTTGTATTTAGTTTATTGATTGGAGCTACCCAGCTTTTATCACAAGGCGAGGCTTTTTTAGTAGTTCATACAATTTCTATTTGTGTTCTTTTCTTTTGGCTAGCTTGGAAATATATTAATATTATAGATAATAGTGATAATAACTGTAAAGATAAGGAAAAGTTTAAAAAAAATATTAAACTTTCTTTAAATTTCATGTTTACGATATTCACTATACTTATGATTTATTTAATGACATTTATATCATATTTTTTACTATCTTTTATTATTAAGATTGAATTTTCAATTACATATGAATTCATATCTTTCATTTCTTTTTTGATTTTTTTTAATTTTCCAAAAAAAGATAATCCAAAAGAAACAATAATAAAATAGAAAAAATAAATAATGATAAATCTAAACAAACTGCTGAAAATTAAATGATTTTAAAATTTAGGAGGAATAGTATTATGAAATATTGGATTGAAGAAAGATGGGGTAATCACGATGGACGGTTTGATATAAAGTGTCCTAACTGTGATTTCCACAAAGAAATCCACCCACGTAGAGGTGAGTTATTACCTAACTTTTGCCCAAGATGCGGAGAAGAGTTGCATTCAAAAAATCCAAAAACACTTCAAGAAGAACAAAATGCTTGGATTAAAGAATATTGGGGTAATCACGATGGACGTTATGATATAAAATGTCCAAAGTGTAATTTCAAACAAGAAATCCATCCTAGTATGGGAGAACGCGCACCAAATTTTTGTCCAAAGTGTGGCAAAAATATGAGTTAAAAAATACAGAAATCATCTACATTAGTAGGTGATTTTTTGTGCATAATTAAGACTAATATTGATATAATATACTAAAGTTCAACTTGACATTTATGTTATAATAATGTAAATATCACAGACATCCAAATATAATTATTGAGGAGGATTAAGAATGTTAAAAGATTTGTGTTTTGAAGTTATACAAACTTGTCCAAATGAATGTCTCTTTTGTTCTTCTAATTCTTCTATACATAAAAATTGTATTATAGATATAGAATTATTTAAAAGAACTGTTGACCATTTTGTTAATTTAGGTGGAATAGAAGAAATTTCAATTTCAGGTGGTGAACCATTTTTACATCATAGCTTGTTTGATATGGTTTCATTTTGTAAAAGTAAACAAATAAAAACTGTTATATATACAAGTGGTATAAAGAAGCGGACAAAAATTCCGGAAGGAGAACTTAAATATTTATCTCCAGCAGAAAAAAGAATTGTTGAAATGATGCAAAAGTCTGGATTTTCTGAAATAAGTAAAACAGAATTTAATCAGTTAAAAAATTTTGGATTAGACAAAATTGTTTTTGATCTACAAGCTATTGATGTCGAAGAATATAACAAATTAATGGGAACAAAAAATTATATTTGTTATGTGCTTGATTCAATTTTATTTGCAAGTCTTTCTGGGCTTAATGTAGATGTACATTATATTCCAAATAAAATAAACTACAAACAGTTTCCAGACCTTATTGAAGTATTAAATATTGGTGAAGTAAAAAATTTAAGCATATTAAATTTTGTGCCACAAGGCAGAGGTGAAAAAAACAAAGAAAATCTAATTTTAAGTGCTACCGAAATGCAAGAATTCATTGAGCTGTTTAATCATTATAAAAATAAATTCAATGGAGAAATAAGGGTTGGAATACCTTTAAATTCAAACAAAGTTCATTTATGCACTGCAGGATATGATAAAATAAACATCAAATATGATGGTACAGTTTTACCTTGTCCAGCTTTTAAAGAAATAGATTTTAAGATTTTATCTCGTTACGGTTTTACTCTATATAACATAAATTCAGATTTAGACAAAATCAAACTTACATCTGGAATTAGAGACAAACCATTGTGTAAAGAAATATATAGTTTTAACAATAGTATTGTATAAATGAAAAAGTACCTACATTTAAGTAGGTGCTTTTTCGTTATTTTTTATTTATTATAAATTATCTTCTAATTCTTTAGTAGGTCCATAATTAATTTTCCAATCATTTATAGAACCAAGCATTCCACATTTAGGACATCTTATTCCTACATAAACCCATTTTACATCACCATTTTCTCTATACGCAAGTCCAACAGCAACATTTGCATAATTTGTTTTACATTCTAAGCATTCATATTCTTCAGGCTCTGCTTCTTCAAAATATTCCTTACTATCTGCAATATATTTCACAGTTTCACATGAATTACAAACAGCTTTCACAACACCTTCATCTTGATCATATTCAAGTAAAAATTCTTCACAATTACATTTATCACATTTAGAAATCACAACTTTTTTTACAGGATACTGATCTTCACTATAAGCAATTAAATATTCTTTAATATCTTCAATACTATTCCCTTTCCAAAATTCACCACTTTTATCAATAGCCATAATATTCCTCCTCTTTTATAATATATTTAAACTCTACATTTCTATGATCAAAATACATTAAATTTTTTTTATCTATACCATAATAAATTTCTTTTCATCAATTTCTTCTGTATATTCAAATTACTTCTTTGTTTTCTTTCAATTTTTTTAGCTTCTTCCATCCAATAATTACGTATCATTTCAATTATTCTAATAGCATATTCTTTTTCTCTCTTTTTATTATACTTTAAAAATGAACTGAATAAGTGTCCGCAATGCACTAAAGAATTTTTTTCATACCCTCCACAAACTCCTAGCATCCAAGTTAAAGAAAATATACTTTTTTTAAACTTAAATATATAATACGTCATATCTAAATATTCAAATTCATTTGTACATATAATCTTTGCTGGTGCTTTTCCTAATTCTGCTGGATGAGAAAGCCATCTAATCATCTCATTTTTTGCTAGTTCAACTCTTTCCATGTTATCACTCCCATTATATGGAATTTATTATATCATTTAAATTTATTTTATTCAATATTTATTTGTAAAATATTTCTATTTTACAGTTAATTATTGAATATATTGCAAAAAAGATATATCTCACTATAATACTGGACCATTTAGTCATATGTTTGAAAATTATTTATCAAATAAATTTAAATATATGTTTATTACAATACAAAAACACTCCTTATTAAATTGAAGAGTGTTTTATTATTATAAATATATTCTCTATCATCACACCTGTATAAGAGATTTAATAATATTTTCTCTATATTCAGGATCCTTTTCTTTAATTTCCACTAAATTATTAGGAATATCAAAGTTTATATATAATTCGGCATATTTATCTTCTTCTTCTTCATTAAAAAAACATTTAAATTTCACCTTTATTTCTGTTAAATTTAACGGAGAATGTTGTAAAGCTACACATGTAGTTATAATTTCTCTTTGCATTATTCCTTTGTAATTAATTAATTCATAGAGTTCTATAAGAACTTTTAAAAATCTATTAGAATATTCTCCCATTGATTCTATTTTTATACCTTCTTTATAAAATTTAAAACTTTGTTCTGAATTTTGTAATTTCTCCATACCTTCCATATTATTTTTTAAATAAAAGCGTAATTTAACTAAATCATCTTTATAATTCCCTTCAGTGTCAATAACATAATAATCATTTTTTATTGTTGTTTCTGTAATTTTTAATCTTAAATCAACAAATCCTTCTTCGCAACAATCTAATATATCAAAGATTATTTTTTTCTTATTAAAAAGCTTGAACATATCTATACCCACTTTCTATATTTATAGTAATTATATATACTAACTGAATCAAAGTCAATATAATATTCAACTTATGCTAGAAAATGATACAGTTTGCCTTATCCAACTTTTAAAGAAACAGATATTAAAATTTTATCTAGTTACAGGTTTACTCTATATAACATACATTCAGTTTTAGCAAAAATCAAACTTACTTCTAGAATTTTAAAAAAACATTATGTAAAAATATTTATCAATTTGATAATATTATTGTATAAACAAAAAAAATTCTACATTTAAGTAGTTGCTTTAAATTTTTTTACCACATATCCAGCAATATTTTCTTTTTAATCCATTTTTTGCATTACATTTTTGACAAATTATTTTGTTTTTATAAATTGCATATTTTGAATTATTTTTTAACTCATTTATATCTTTTTCTTTTATATCTTTTTTTATTTTTTTGTGTATAATAAAGATATTGTTTGTAAATTTAACTTTATAAATAATATATTTTAAAACTATAGTATAAAATTTTATCATTACAATAAATAAACTTAATGTTATTATAATCTTTATAAATATATTCATATATTTTACCCACTTTCAATTAATAATAATTATACTTGATATTAATATCTAAGTCAACTTTTTTCCATTAATTGCAATTTCAAAAAAACATATTAAAAATTACTTATTACATTTTTATATACTAAATAAATACAAAAAGCACCTACAATAATGTAGGTGCTACTTTGGTGGGAATGATCGGAATCGAACCGATACGAGGTTTAACCCTCGCAGGATTTTAAGTCCTGTGCGTCTGCCAGTTCCGCCACACTCCCTTAAGACATTGTTCACAATCTAATGTTGTGTACGAATAGTATTATACAATATATTTTTCAAAAAAGCAATCTTTTTTTTTATTTTTTTAAATTTTTTTCAAAAAAATGTTTTATTTATTTATAATAACAAAAAAATATCAAAAAATATAACAATTCAAACTACATTTTTAGATATTTTTTTATTTTTACTTTTTATTTATTTTTGAAAACTCTATCAATATTAACTTGATTATATAAAGCCATTTCTTTTTTATAATAAAAAGCCCATTCTTTATCTCCATAAGAAAAATGCCACCATTCTCCATCGTACGGAGCAAATTCTTCAGTAATCATTATATTTCTTAATAGTTCTCTATTTTTTCTAACTTCTTCACTTATCTCATCATTATAATAATAACATTTTTCTGTAGAATAATCCAAAATTTCTGTTCCAAAATTAAGCATTATATTATTTTTTTTATCATATATTGCAAGATCAACAGCACCACCTGTAGGATGACCTGCTACATTTGGAATTGCAATCTTTGTGTGAATATATTCATACATTTCTAATTCATCATCAAAATCATTTTTTACATTTTCTAATATTTCATTAAAATATTTTTCTTGTGTTTCTAAATCTCTAAATCCATATACTACTATAAGTTTATAATCTTTGTTTATTTCTTTTAATTTTTTTGCAACTAATATAAGTTTTTCATGAACTGTTTTTCTAACTGGTATTTTATCACCATATTCCAACATATTTTTAGTTTCTTGATATTTACCAAATACAAATTCATCTTCTAAAGGTAATACAACAAATTCTTCTTTATCTGTAACTTCATTATAACTTTTTATTGTTAATAGATCTTTATACTTAACAAAATTATTATTTTTCATATATTTCACACCTTTCTTTTATCAATTATCTTTATATTTATGATTTTAATTAATTAATTAATTAATATTTTAAACTTCTTGTAAATTACCTGATTTCAAATCAATTAATTGGAATCTATATTTTTGTTTAAATATATTATCTTCTCTATTTATATCAGCTTCTTCTAAAAACATATCCTTTGATCTAATATATGTTTTATATTCTCCATATAAAGCTTGATATACCACATACTCTTCAAGTGTTTCTGAATGTATTGCAATTTCTTTAACATGATAATAATTTCCTTTAAAATGTCTGTAAACTTTACCTAATTCTATATTTCTCATAATTCATACCTCCTTATATATATATCATATATATTTCTATTTTATATAAAAAACAAGTACTATTTTTTATTATAGTACTCATTTTCTAATGTTTTTTATTTTATTTTTATGTTTTTTATTTCTTTTTATTATTTATTTTTTTTACCTAATTTAAATTTATTCACTAATTGATCTACAATGTACCATAATGATGAAGCTACAAATATAGATGAGTAAGCTCCTGTTATTATACCTATAATCAATGGTAATGAAAATTCTTCTAAAACTGTTTGATTATTTAACAATGCAAATATATATACAATTGTTATTGCTGTTATTGTTGTAAGAGAAGTGTATAATGTTCTTCTCATTGTTTGAGTTATACTAGAATTTATTGTATCTTTTAAATCTTTTGATTTTGTTACTTTTCTTTTATTTTCTCTTATTCTATCGTATACAATTACAGTATCATTTATTGAATATCCAAGTATTGTTAATATAACTGCTACAAATGTTGCATTTATAGGAAGTTTAAATATACCATAAATTGATACCATTATTAATGCATCATGTAATAATGCTATTATTGCTGTTATTGCTGCACTAAAACCTAAAGTTCTAAATCTTACACCTATGTATAATAACAATAATACAATTGCAACCACTAAAGCTAATATTGCTGAATTTAATAATTCTTTACCATATGATGGTTGAATATTTTTTGTTGAAGGTTCATCCATTCCAACATATTTTGCTTTTAATGTATCAACTATTTTTTGTGTTGTTTCTTGTGATATTGGATCTGTTGTTATACTTACAGAAGATTCCCCACCTGACATCTTTTGAATAAGAGGTTTTGAACCTGTAACATCACTAACTAATTTTTCAATATCATTATTATTAAATTCTTGTTTTAAATCAGCTTGTATAGTTGTTCCACCTTTAAAGTCTATATCAAATTTAAACCCTGTTAATAATCCATAAGTTATTCCGCCTACAATTATTAGTAAAGAAAATATTATAAATACATATCTATATTTTAAAAAGTCTACATTTTTCATATTTATTTAACCTCCTTTTTTATACCAAATAAGAAGGTGTTTTTATCTGCTATTGAAATAAATTGTTTCATAATGAATTTTGTAAGAATTATTGCTGTGAATAAACTTACTAAAACACCTATTGCTAAAACTATTCCAAAACCTTTTACTGGTCCAATTCCAAATATGTATAATAATAATGCTATTATTATTGTTGTTACATTTCCATCTATTATTGCTGTCATTGCATGTTTAAAACTTCTTTCAAAAGCTTTTTTTGCTGTTAATTTATTTCTTATTTCTTCTTTAAATCTTTCAAATATTATTACATTTGCATCTACTGCCATACCTATTGAAAGTATTAATCCTGCTATACCTGGTAATGTTAAACTTATACCTGTATTAGACATTATCATTAATACAATTGCAGTGTATGCTACAAGTGACATACTTGCTACAAGTCCTGGTAATCTATATAACGCAATTATTAATAATGATATTACAAGTAAACTTACTAAACCTGCATATACACTAACTTCTAAAGCTTTTTGACCTATATATGGTCCAATATATTCTTTATTTATAACATTTAAACTAAATGGTAATGTACCTGAATCTATAAGCATTGCATATTGTTCTGCTTCAACTTTTTTCTCAGCATACGTACCTTGTCCCATTGTTATAATAGCAGTCATTGACTCTATTTTTTCATTTACTGTTGGAGTTGTAATTGCTTCTTCATCTAAATAAATATTTATTGTTTTACCTACTAATTTTTCAGTTGCAGTAGCAAATTTTTTACTTCCTACATCACTAAAAGTAAGTACTACGTGAGGTGATGGCATTCCTGTATTATCAGTTGATTCTTCACTATATTTAGCTGATTTTATATCATCTCCTGCTAATAACACATTTCCCTCTGGATCTCTAAATTCTATTTTTGCTGTTTTATCTAATCCTTCTACTGCTGCTAAAGGATCTTTTGATTTATCATTTACATCTGCTGGTATTTCTAAATGTATTTGACTTGTTGCTGTATCAGATCTAATTATATAATCAAATATATTTTTAGCTTCTAATCTTTTACGAATTACAGCTTCAGATTTTTTTAAATCTTCTTGTGTAATAGCTGTTCCATCTTCTTTATTTGCTTGATATATAATGCTTACTCCACCACTTATATCCAAACCTGTTTTAATACTTTTTGCCCCTTTAATAATAGTTTTTCCACCTATAGTTAAACCAAATATTGCTAAATATGCAATTAAACCTATGCAAACTAAACTTATTATTATTTTTATAATATTGTCTTTTTTCACTCTATTCGCCTCCGTTAACTTCCTCATTATACTATCTTTGTATTTTTTAGTCAATATCTTTTATACTTTTTTAATTGTTTTTTCTTTATTTTTATACAAAAAAACAGGCAAAAATACATATTATTATTTTTTACCTGTTTTTTACTAATTATATTTTTAATTTATTAGCTTATTTTTGTGATAATTACTTTTCCATCACCTGTATTTCCTACTGTATTAGATTGATTTGTTCCAGCGTTATACGAACCTCCTCCGGCCTCCGCTTTGCTGTCCATTCCAACTTCCTCCTTGACCTCCAGAATATCCGCCTCCGCCTCCACTTCTTCCATAAGAATTATTAGCGCAACCGACCACCACCGCCAAATCCGCCAGAACCACTTATCCATCCTAAATTATCAGCACCATATCCACCTATACCATTATTTAAAAATCCTAATCCACCTGTTGAATTTCCATAACCAGTTGTACCATCACTATAATAGCCTCCTCCTCCTGAACCAGGACCATTATCTATACCAGAATTACCACCATAGCCATTAATACCGCCACCGTTATTATAAGTACTTAGTCCATTTATAGCAGTATTTGCATTAATAGTACTTACACTACCATAATTCGTATAACCGCCGCCACCTCCTGATATAACCAGAATAGAACTTCCATTAACAACAAAAGTTCCTCCTCCTCCGGCCTCCACCAACATAAGAACCACCATTATCTGTTAAACCAATTTGTCCTACTAATATTTTTAATTGATTACCTTGAGATAAATTAAAATCACCTTTCATTATAGCACCTTGACCTCCTGAAGCTCCACCACCTTGAGCACCATATGTTTCTATCCTATACATTCCTGTATATGGTACTATCCATAATTGTATTCCTGATGATGAAGTAACTAAACCTGCTAAAGATGTACTTGAATAAGCTGAATTTATTTGGGCTTGTGTTGGACCATATCTTCCAGTTGCTCCAGCATTAGTAAAAGTTACGCTTGTAAATGTTGTCGTAACTGTTATAGTTGTACTTACAACATTTGAATTTATTACATTATTTGCATTATCTGTTATTGCTGTTGTTGCTGTTAATGTAAAACTTC
>CAZZFS010000030.1:0-9484 GCA_964653805.1 uncultured Clostridiaceae bacterium
CTCTTACATTATATATATAATTTTTTACATCTTTTATATTTTCACTTAATTTAACAAGTACTGATATTTCATTAATATTCGAAGTAAGTACAACTTCTCTAATATTTGGATCTTCATTTATTACTTCTTCTGGAATTAATAAATCCATTTCTTTAGCTATTTGGATTACTTTTTCATCTGTTCCAATATATAACAAACCGATTTCTGTTGCTTCTAATTCACTACTATATTCAGCCGGAACAACATTTTCAAAATAATCTAAAGTTATTTTATCTTTTCTTCCATTAACAGAATTCAATGCTTTACCATATGCTATATCATATTTTTCTTTTATTGTATTTATAGTATTTCTTGCTGTATATTCTGTCAAAGTTTCAGGAATTTCTTTACTTTTTAAAGTCAAAAAAACTGATGATACTAAAATAACGGTAACTATAACAGTTACCATCAAAACTATTAACGATACACCTTTCTTAAAATTTAAATTATTTATTTTATCATTAATTTTAATTATCATAACTTCACAACTCCCAAAATTTTTCCATATTTACAAATATTATACACCTTTTGTTTATAAATAAAAGGGGAAAATGGAAATTTTAACTATTTTTGTTATTTTTTAATATTTGTGAAATATTCTTGTAATATATATGAAATATTTATCATAAAATAAAAGGAACCCATACTTTTAAAGTATAACTTCCTTCTTTATATTTAATCAACTTTATATTTTATTGTAAAATCATAAGCATCTATATTATTCAATTTTTATAATACTATTCAATTATATCAAGTGGAGTATAATTTGCCATAAGTCTTTTAAATCCAGAATTTTCAAAAACAATTTCTAATTTAAAATCATTTCCTTCTTCCTCAATTGATTTTATAACCCCTACACCAAATTTTTTATGTTTTACTTTCATATTAACTTTATATTTATCTTTATTGTTTTCACTTGTGTTTTCTACAACATTACTAGTTTTAAAACTATTTAAGAAACTATCAACACTAAGCCCAAATTTAGATTTACTATTTGATTTGTCTGGTATATTTGATTTAACTCTATTTTCAGTTCCAAAACCATTAGAAGTACTTCGAGAATTAACATTTTTAAACATTTCTGCTCTTTTAAAATTATCAATATTTTCTTTTTGTTCGCCTTGTAATTCTAAAAGTTCATTTGGTAACTCACTTATAAATCTTGAAGGTAAAGAATATGTTGTATTACCATACATAGTTCTTTTAGAAGCATTAGTTATATATAGTTTTTCTTTTGCTCTAGTTATACCAACATAACAAAGTCTTCTTTCTTCTTCTACAAATTCATCTTCATCTATAGATCTTTTAGAAGGAAAAATACCATCTTCTAATCCAACTAAAAATACATTTTTAAATTCTAAACCTTTTGCACTATGTAAAGTCATAAGAGTAACAGCTTCAACACTTTCATCTAAATTATCTATATCTGATATTAAAGCTATACCTTCTAAAAATTCACTTAGAGAATTATCTGCATGTTCTTTTTCAAATTCTATAGCAACACCGATAAATTCCATAAGATTTTCAAATCTATTTTCATTTTCTTTTGTTTGCTCTTCATTTAACATTGCTTCATAACCAGATTCTTTTAATATAGTTTTTATAAGTTCAGAAATTAACATTGTATCTTTTCTTTCGATAATAGAATTTATCATATCTCTAAACATTACTATATTTCCAGCGCTTCTTATTCCAATTAAATTATTACTATTTTGCATAACTTCAAACATTGATACATTATTTGTGATTGCTATTTCTTCTATTTTTTCTACTGCTGAATTACCAATACCTCTTTTAGGTTCATTTATAACTCTTTTTAAAGCTACTTCATCATCTTTATTTTGTATTAATCTTAGATAACTTACAACATCTTTTATTTCTTTTCTAGAATAAAATTTAAGTCCACCAATAAGTTTATATGGAGTACCTGATCTTAAAAACACTTCTTCAATAACACGAGCTTGCGCATTTGTTCTAAACAATACTGCAAAATCAGAATAATTAAGTTTTTCTTTTTTACAAATACTATCTATTTCATCAATAATAAATTCAATTTCTTCATACTCATTTTTTAAAGTTCTACATATAATTTTATCACCTTCTAAATTTTGAGTCCATAAATTTTTATCTATTTTTGATTTATTATTATTTATTAAAACATTAGCTGCTTTTAATATATTTTTTGTACTTCTATAATTTTCTTCTAATTTTATAATTTTTGCATTAGGAAATTCTTTTTCAAAATTTAAAATATTAGAAATATCAGCACCTCTAAATCCATATATACTTTGAGATTCATCTCCTACAACACATATATTACCATGGTATGAAGAAAGTAAGCTTATAAATAAAAACTGTACTTTATTTGTATCTTGATACTCATCTACTAATATATATTTGAATTTTTTTTGCCAATATGTTAATACATCAGGATTTTCTAAAAATATTTTAACTGTTATTCTTAAAATATCATCAAAATCTAATGCATTATTTTTCTTTAAAACTTCTTGATATGCTATATATATTTTAGCAACTTCTTCTTTTCTAAAATCACCAGTTACATTTTTTGCATATTCAAATTGATCTATCATTTTATCTTTTGCATTACTTATTTCTTTTTTTACATATGCTAAGCTATATTGTTTATCATCTATATTTAATTTTTTCATAGCTTCTTTAATTATTTTATCTTTATCTTGTTCATCAAATATATTAAAGTCTACTCTATATCCAAAAGCTTCTATTTCTCTTCTTAAAATCCTAACACAAATAGAATGAAATGTACCAAGCCAAATACTACTAGCTTGACTTTCTACTAATTGTTCTACTCTTTCTTTCATTTCTTTTGAAGCTTTATTTGTAAAAGTAATAGAAAGTATTTCCCATGGTTTTACTATGCCTTGTTCCAACAAATATGCAATTTTAAAAGTAAGTACTCTTGTTTTACCACTTCCAGCACCTGCAAGAATAAGCATTGGTCCTTCTGTATATTCTACTGCTTCTCTTTGTCTATCGTTTAATTTTTCTAATAAGCTGCTCATCTATTCCCCCTATTTTGTATATATAAATTTAAATTAAAACATATCTTTTCTTTTTAACCATATTGTTGTTAAAATTGTAAATATAATTGAAACTACCATTACTAAAATAAAGCCATCTACATTTGTACTAAAAGGAAATTGTACATTCATTCCTAAAAAACTTGCAAACATAGTTGGTATAGCTATAATGATTGTAATTGAAGTTAAAAATTTAATAACCATATTTAACTTATTTGAAACTACTATACCAAAAACATCTATCATTCCATTTAAAACTTGACTATATGTTTGTAACATCTCTATTGCTTGTTTATTTTCAATTAAAGTATCTTCTAAAATATCTTCATCTTCTTCATATAATTTTATTATTTTTCCTCTATTTAATTTTTCCAAAACAATTTGATTAGCTTTTAGTGAAGCATCAAAATATATCATTGTTTTTTCAAAATTCATAATATTTAATAATTCTTTGTTAGTAACTGTTTTTTCTAAATTTTCTTCAAATTTATCTAAATCATGACTTATATATGTTAAGTATTTTATATAATCTTGAGCCATATCAAAAAGTATTTGAAATACAAATCTAGATTTTTTATCTGTAAAAATATAATTTTGTTTATTACAAGCAATTATATTTTCAATTACATTTACTTTTACTTGAGAAATTGTTATGAATATATCATCTCTTACAATTATCATACCTAATGGTACAGTTGTGTATACTTTTTTATCTTTTTTTATTACAGTAGCTGGTGTATCTACAACTATAAGTACTTCAGTATTTTCAACATCTATATGAGCTTTTTCTGAAATATCTAGTGGATATTTTAATAACTCTTCATTTATACCAACACTTTTAGCAATATTTTCAATTTCCTCATTTGTTGGCTTTAAAATATTAATCCAACAACCTTTGCTTAATTTATTTACCTTTTCTAAAATACCTGTTTCTCCATTAGTTTTATATATATCTATCATAACTTTCCCCCTTTTTTTTAATAATCAATACAAAAGTATACATCTATAACAAATATTATATCTGTATACTCTTAAAAGAATTTATTATTTTTTTATTTTATCTTTTTAATTATTAATTTAATTTTAATTTACTATCTTTTTAATTTTTATTATTGTACTTTAATACCAGTTTCAGTAGCCCATCCTCTTTCAGTTGTATCTGTACCAAAGTATACTAATTCCCCATCTAATATTTTCACAGTAGTATAATATGAATCTTTAAAATCACTTATATATGTTGCTACATTAGCTCCTGTAACATCATCTAAATCAGTGTCATCAGTTGGATCATATGTTTGTCCCATTCTTGCTACATCAACTCTTTTATCTGATATATATATATCTAATTCATCTTTATATGCAGATAAATCTGATTTAAACTTGGTCTCATTAGCATCACCTATAGGGTTATCATCTGAAAATTCTAATAATACTACCCCAGCTAAAATTATCATAACTATTATTGTTATAACCAATACTATTAAAGATATACCTCTACTATTTATTTTTTTACCTAATCTATTATTTTTATTATTTAAAACTTTCATATAACCCCTCCTGAAAAAATATATAATAACATTTAATATATTTTTTATTTTTTGTTTACTTTTTTCTTTATTCTTCAACTTTTATAATTTTAGCATATAAATCAACTTTTATCAATAATATAAATAAAATTTTTATAAAGCAAAATAATAAAATTAATTTTATCCCACTATATTTGAGTTATTTTTAAAAAAATGATATAATATATATTGTTTTAAGGAGGTAATTAATATGATAAAAATAGCGTTTTTTGATACAAAAGAATATGACAAAAAAGTATTTAATGAATACAATAAAAAATACAATTACAAAATAAAATATTTAGAATCTAAATTAAATGCAGAAACAGCACCACTTGCTAAAGATTTCGATGTGGTTTGTATATTTGTAAACGATTTAGTGGATAAAAAAACTATATCAATACTAAAAAACTGTGGAGTAAAAGTTATAGCACTAAGATGTGCTGGTTTTAATAACGTTGATATGGAAAATATGATAGATGATATTAAAGTAGTAAGGGTTCCAGCATATTCTCCACATGCAGTTGCAGAACATACAGTAACACTATTAATGGACATAAATAGAAAAACATATAGAGCTTATCAAAGAACAAAAAAATATAATTTTTCACTCAATGGTTTACTTGGTTTTGATATATATAATAAAACTATTGGAGTAATAGGAACAGGTAAAATAGGAAAAGTATTTATAAAAATAATGAAAGGTTTTGGAGCAAATATATTAGCTTATGATATGTATCCTGATAAAGAATTTGAAAAAGAACTTGATTTTAAATACGTTACTCTTGATGAACTTTATAAAAATTCTGATATAATTTCCTTGCATTGTCCTCTAACTAAAGAAACTGATAAATTAATAAACAAAGAAAGTATAGATAAAATGAAAAATGGAGTTATAATAATAAATACTAGTAGAGGGAAATTAATTGACACAAAAAGTTTAATAAAAAAATTATCCGAAGGAAAAATAGGCGGTCTTGGTCTAGATGTATATGAAGATGAAGAAGAATTTTTCTTAAATGATATGTCTAATTCATATATACGTGATAAACATCTATCTATCTTACTATCAATGCCAAACGTAGTAATAACTTCTCACCAAGCATTTTTTACAAAAGAAGCTTTAGATAAAATTGCTAGTGATACTTTTGAAAATATAACTGATATAATAAAAAAAGGAACTTGTTTAAATGAAGTAAAAAAATATTAAAAGAAAATATTTATTGAAAATATTTATTGAAAAATATATTTTTTATTTTCACTATTTTATTGAATTTTTATAAATAAATGGTATACTATTTGTATACAAATTTTTAGGAGTGATAACAAATGAAAAAAAACAATTTTAAACCTTTAATAATAGTACTAATATTAGTACTCATTATATCAATTGGTATTTATTTTTTTAATGCTAATAACAACAAAAAACAAAATACAACTAATAACGTACAAGAACAAAATATTTCTGATTCAGTTAAATTCAAACAAGATTATGAAGCTCAAAATGCAACAAAAGATGATGATAATAATTTAAAATACATATCAATGTCATTACCAGATAAAATGCCATTTAAATATGCAACAACTGAGGATGTATTTAATTTATTTGAAAAAGGAACTGGTGTAATTTACTTTGGAATGCCAGAATGTAATTGGTGTAGAACTATGTTACCTATTTTAATAGATGTAGCAAATGAAAATAATATTGATACTATTTTATATTTTAATCCAAAGCAAATAAGAGCAGATAATACACCTGAATATCAAAAACTTGTTGAAATCTTAAAAAATTATTTATCAACTGATACTAGTACTCAAAAAGAAACTGATACTACTTTTGATAAAAACAAAAAAAGATTATATGTGCCAGATGTTTATGTTGTAAAAAATGGTAGGATTTTAGGAAATCATGCTGATACAGTAAATAGTCAAGAAGATCCTAAAGTAACACTTACTGATTCTCAAAAAACAGAACTTAAAAAAATATTCACAGATTTATTATCACAAATTTCTAGTAAAACATGTGATGAAAATACAAAAGAAGGTTGTTAATTTTATATAAATAATATATTAAAAGAAAAAGAGAAAAATGAAGTATTAAAAAACTTCATTTTTTTACTTTTATTATATATAAACATATTTACTTATTAAATTATACATGATATAATTCACTTATTATAGGCCCATTGGTCAAACGGTTAAGACGCAGCCCTCTCAAGGCTGAATTACGAGTTCGATTCTCGTATGGGTCACCAATTATTATTAAAAAACAATATATTTAGACAAAAATAAAAAGACAAAGTTTATATTACTTTGTCTTTTAATGATTTTTTTGATTTGTTATTATATCTTTACCAAACCTTTCTTTTTTATTTTTTTTCAATTTTAGTGTTAATATCTTCAATTTCAGCTTTTATTGCTCTAATATCCCTAGTATTAACTACTACATTTTCCATAGTAAAATAAATTTCCTCAAGCTTTGTCTCGATTGACTTTAATGTTTCAATTATAAGTGCATCTTTAGAATCCATCTTTCCACCTCCTATTTTGTTATATTTATATTTTAACATATAAGTTTTAAAATTTTTGTCGAATTTTGTCGAAATTTTATTTTTTTTAATAAATTTTATATGATTTTACATTATTTTTATACATTTTTCTATATTTTTTTGTAAATTTGTATAAATTTCTCAAAATTTTATATAATTTTTTATTTTTTATTTCATTTTATTTTTAAATTTCACATTATTTTATAGAAAAAAAGAACTAAAAACGTAAAAACGCTTTTAATTCTTTTTTATTTTATTTAATCCTCTTCATCTTCATTATATACATAATAAACTTGATATTCTTGTGCATGATCATAATCTGGTTCAACATTACCGTATAAATTTAATTGTTTGAACAAATCAACTTCATTAATCCAGTAATCAAAAATTTTATCAAATTGTCCAATAAACTGTTCATTTTCTTCTAAATCACGCTTCATGTAAAGTTTTGCTATTTGAGTATTTGTTTCATCCAAAAAGATAGAATCAAATTCTTCTACTTTCATATCTAAATAAAAGCTGAAATAACTCATGTAAATAGCTTCTTTTGTTGTTAAAGCCTCGTATTTTTGAAGCATATCTTTAAAAATAACTAAAATTTCTGCTGTTTCAGAACAAACTGCAATAGACAAATTTTGCATTTTGATAAATTCCCCAAGAAAACTTTCCAAATCTTTATACTCTAAATCATCAGCATAACTGATAAATTCTTTGTATACAAAACACCCTTCACAAAATGTAGATAAGATTTTGAAAGAATTTTCATCCAAAAATTCTTTTGATAAAAAATTCATCAAATAAATCATATCCCAATCCACGTATGCTCTTAACTTATTTTTAAAAGTTCCTTCATATAAAAACTTCTCAAAATAAGAAATGAATTTTTTTACTTCTGGTTTTTCAATATTTAATAAATTTTGCAAATCACCAATTGCATAGCCTTCATACTCGCCCTCTACAACTTTACCAAGGTTTAAATCAAAGTTTTCTAAAACAGATCTTGTTTTAGGATACTCTTTTAAAAACTCCCGCTGCTCATTTGAAAAAGTAATTTTTACGTTCATTTCACTCTCCTAAATTTAATTATATTTTTATAGTTAAGTTTGTTTATTATTGCTGTATTATATCATAGTTATATATAAAAAACAATATTATATAATAATATATTTATTTTATATATTACATAATATTGTTTTTGTTTTTTGTTATAATTTAATTTATTTTTTACCTTTTATATTTTAATTTTTTTACCTTTTCTACAATGTTCATAAAATTCATTTTCTTTTAAATGGTATTTAGGTTCACTATATTTATAACAACTAATCCTTTCTTCATTTATTTCTTTAGGTAGATTACCTGTTATTATACCATTTTCTATAAATTTATTTTTTACATCTTTTAATAATTCTTCTAAATTATCATATTCATGAATTCCTGAATAATCATGTTTTTCATTGTTAAATAAAGGTTCAAACCAACATACTTTATTTTTTTTATAATAAACTAATATACTATGTGATGGACAACAATTATCATTTATATAATAATAAAAAAGATATGTAGAAAATTCAGTTATTATTCTTTGGAAATATGATCTATATAACTCTGTTAAGTCCCAGCATATACCAATTTTGTTTTCCATTAATTCAATAGGTGATTGTAACATATATTTATCACTATTATTTAATTCATAATGTTTATTATAAACATTATCCACCCATCCATATTCTATATTATTTTTAATAAATTTAAATAATGTTTTTACACCTTTTATTTTATTTGAATTAAACAAATAATCTAATTTTTTAAAATCTATTCCGTTATAATTTTCAAGAAAAAATTTATATTCTTCTTCCCAAAACTTCATATGTGCATGATCATCTAGTATATTTTCATTTTTCACTTTTTCATTTATTGGTCGTATAAATCTTTCAACATAATCTTTTCCGTCTTTTATACCTTCAATTATTAATTCACACCATATAGGATTTTCTTTATAAAACCCAGTATCTTCATATTCTTTTCTTAATTTATCATATGTTTTAGATACTTCAAATTCTCTTAACTCAACATTAACTTCATCTGTTAATTCCATTATACAATATTTATATGTCGGATAGTCCACAGGTTGCCCAATAGAACCAGGATCTACAAAACGATGTCCCTTATATTCAATATCTAAAAATTTATGTATATGGCCAAATATACATATATCAAAATCAAATTTTTCTATTATCTTATCAAAACTCATTTTTAAACCATATTTTTCACA
>CAZZFS010000031.1:0-9227 GCA_964653805.1 uncultured Clostridiaceae bacterium
TGTTTTATTATACAATCTTTAGTTTAATTTGTCAATCTTTTTTTTGAAATTTATTGTTTTTTTTTGAATTTATTTTTTATACTTAATTAAATCCCGAAAAAACTATATTTCAAAGCTCTTTTTTGTGTAAATTTTTGTAATTACATATAACATTTATTATTTTAATTCTTCAATTATTTCAAAAAATCTCATCCCATTTGAAGCTTTAAAATATACAATATCATTTTTAATTAAATTATTTTTCAAAAATTTTATCAATTCTTTTTTATCTTCAAATATAATAACAGAATCTTTAGTCATATATTTTTTAGCTTCTAAAGAAATATTTTTAGCAGCTTCACCTAAAGTATATAAACAATCAAAATTCAAATCTTTAAATTTCTCTCCGATTTTCAAATGTAACTCCTTAGAATAATCACCTAATTCGAACATATCTCCAAGCACAGCTATTTTTCTACCACCTTTTAAGTTATTTACACTTTCAAGTCCAGAAATCATAGAATCAATACTAGCATTATATGTATCATCTATTATTAAAATATTATCTTTTATATATTTCTTTTCTAATCTTTTTGAAAAATTTTTATATTCTTCTATTCCTTTTATAATATTATTTGATTTCATTTTAAAAATCTCAGCAACTTTAATAGCTGACAAAGCATTATATATATTATGCTTTCCTATTTCATTTATCTTTATTTTTTCTGTATCATTATATATTTTTGTTTCAAATTCTAAACTATCATTTTTAATATCTATATTTTTAACTTCCGACATACTATATTTTTCAACAAAATATTTTTCATTGTTTACCAACTGATTTAAAAAATCATCATCACCATTAACAATAATTTTAGATATACCTTTTATATTATTAGTTATTTTTAATTTTTCTTTAAATATATTTTCTTTATTTCCAAAAATCCCAATATGTGCTGTACCTATCATTGTTATAACAGCAACATCAGGTTTTACTAAATCTGCTAAAACATCCATTTCACCAAATCTATCAATACCTATTTCTAAAACGCATATATCTTGATTATCTATTTTTAATAACATCATATATAAACCAACATAACTATTGTAATTTTTCTTTGTAATTAACAAGTTATATTCTTTTTTTAAAACACTAGCTATCATTTCTCTTGTACTAGTCTTACCTACACTACCTGTAATAGCAACAACTGGAATATCAATATGCTTATTTCTATTATATTTTGCAGCTTTATATAAAGCATCACTAGTTTCTTCAACTTCAATAATACAAATATCTTTATTAATATCAATACATTCTTTTATAACATTTTCTTTATTTATATAATTCGATTCAATAAAAAAACCTATTATTCCTTTTTTAACACAATCTATAATATATTTATGACTATCTATATTTTGCCCTAAAATCGGAACAAAAAAATCATTTATAACAATTTCTCTACTATCAATAACATATTCTCTTGGTATAATATTTAAATCCCCATTTATATATTTTCCATTTGTAGCTTCTATTAATTCTTTTATATTTAACATTTTAATCACCTGAGTTAATTTTATCATATTTTTAATATATTAACAATAATATGTTTTAATATATTTCAAACAACATCAAATAAAAAAAACTCAAGTTTAAAAATTTAAACTTGAGTTTTTAATTCTATAATTTATTCACCTTTATTTCTTCTTAAAAAAGGAGGAATATCTAAATCTATTTTATATTCATATGATGATGAGCTTGTATGTGGTTTAATATTATTTTCTTGGTATTGAGGTTTTTGATTATAATTCCCCATTAAATTTAATTCATCATTACTATTATTTACAGCAGCTCTTAAAGCTTCTCCAACAATACTATCTAATTTTAAATCTTGAAATGGAGTTTTAGAAAATCCTGTTGCTATAACAGTAATAACAATTTCTTTTTCTAATGATTCATCAATAACAGCTCCAAATATAATATTTGCTTCTGGATCAACTGATTTTTGAACCAATTCAGCTGCTTCATTTATTTCTAATAAACCTAAATCTCTTCCACCAGTTACATTAATAAGAACGCCGCCAGCACCTTCAATTGATGTTTCTAATAACGGACTATGTATAGCTTGTCTAGCTGCTTCTTGAGCTCTATGTTCACCAGTAGCTCTACCAATTCCCATATGTGCAATACCAGCATCAATCATTATAGTTTTTACATCGGCAAAATCAAGATTTACTAAACCAGGTATTGTTATAAGGTCAGATATACCTTGAACACCTTGTCTTAAAACATCATCAGCCATTTTAAAAGCTTCCATTACTGAAGTTTGTTTTTCAACAACTTGCAATAATTTTTCATTAGGTATTATAATTAAAGTGTCTACACTTTGTTTTAATTCTTCTATACCAGCATCTGCTTGTAACATTCTTCTTCTGCCTTCAAAAGGAAAAGGTTTTGTTATAACTGCAACAGTTAATATCCCCATTTCTTTTGAAACTTCAGCTACTATTGGTGCAGCACCAGTACCTGTTCCGCCACCCATTCCAGCAGTTACAAAAACCATGTCAGCACCTTTTAAAGCTTCAGCAAGTTCTGCTTTTGACTCTTCAGCACTACATTTTCCAACTTCAGGATCTGCTCCAGCTCCAAGTCCTCTAGTAAGCTTTTCACCTATTTGTATTTTTTTATTTGCTTTTGACATATTTAAAGCTTGTCTATCAGTATTTACTGCTATAAATTCGATACCTCTAAGACCGGCTTCCACCATTCTGTTAACACCGTTATTACCTGCTCCACCAACACCAACTACTTTTATACTTGCATTACCAGCTTGATCAATGTTTTCCATTATTATTCCTCCTCGAAAAAATATTATATTATTTTTAAACTATTTCGCTTTTTTAAATTTATTTTTTACACCAATAATTTTATCTAAAAATTTTTCTTTTATACTAGGATCTGTTATTATTTCAACATCACTATTTACATGTTTACTTAAACCTAAACTAGCTATATATCTTACCATTCCAAACACAGCAGTATGTTGAGGTTTTATTATATTTATAAGTTTTGGACTACATACTCTTACTTGATTTAATTTTAAAGTAAGCATAGCAAGTTCTTCAACCCCAACTATATTACTTATTCCTTGACCAGTAATAACCATACACTCTATTTTTCCATTAAGATTGTTTTCTTGTAACATTTTTTTAATAATTTGATATATCTCTTTAACTCTAGCTTCTATAACTTTAACAATCTCACTACATTTAACAATATTGTTTGATTCATCAGACATTTTTGTTGATAATTTAACATCGTGATTATTTGTTATCATAGCCATTATTGCTAGATTATATTGTCTTTTTAATTTTTCTGCTTCTTCTGTATTAATATCAAAAGTTAAAGCAATATCACTCGTTATGTGATCACCACCAACAGGTATTGTAGAATAAAATTCTAATTTGGAATTTTTATACACAGAAACATCTGCGTGTCCTCCACCAACATCTATTAGTAACACACCTAATTCTTTTTCTTCTGGCATTAAAACTACATTTGAAGTAGCAAGAGTTTCTAGAATAAATCCATCTAATTTTACTCCAGCTAAACTTAAAGTTTTTTGTATACCAGAAATATAATCACCTTTAGCTATTACAACTTCTACTTCCATAGAAAAAGTCCTACAAAAAGCGCCTATTGGTTCTTCTTTATATACTCTACCATTTACCCTATATTCATAAGGTAAAATATCAATAATATGTTCATTTAATCCTAATTTTGTCCCAACTTGAATTTTTGTAAACATATTATATATATCATTTATTGTCATCCCATCATCAGGTTTTTCAACATCACACTCCATTACTACTCTTTCAATTCTTACATTCATACCTTTTATATTAACATATGTAGAATTAACAGATAATTCTGATAACTGTTCTGCTGAATCAAGTGCACTCCTTACAGATTGTGAAACCCTTTGAGGATCTATTATTTGACCTTTTTTCACTCCTAAATTATTAGATAGTCCATAACCAACAACTTCAATTTCATTAAATTTGTTTACTTGACCTATAACACAACTAACCTTAGAAACTCCTATATCAATCCCAACTATAATATCGCCAATAGCCACTTTTGTACACCCCCTAATTCGAGCTAGTTATATGATACTATTTTTTTATAAAAAAATCAAGTATTTTTATAAAATTTTGTAACATTTTTGTAATTTAACTGAAATATAAATTTAATATGTATAATTACTTAATTAAAAGTAATACTAAAAAACAAAAAAGCGCTAGAATTCTAGCACTTTTTTATTTTTTAATAAATTTTACTGTTTTCAACAAAATTTTCAATATCAAAAATCTCATCCAAACACACAAACGAAAATTCATTCATTACTTTTTCTACATTACTACTTACTAAAGTTAATCTAATAATTTTTTTATTTACCAAACCACTTGTTAAATAAGTACTAATATATTTTTGAAAAGATTGTTTTTGAGTAAAAACACTTACTTTTATATAAGTATTTCGAGTAATAGGAAACCTTTCATTCAATTCATCATTAAGCAATATTTTTTCAACGCTTGTAAAATTATTCATATTCATTTTTTCACAAACTTTGACATACTCACTTAAAACAGCTTCTTTTTCTCGAAGAAATTTTTTCTCTTCGGATTTTACAAGACCAACAATACAATCTTTTTCTAAAAAAAGATTAAGAATTTTTTCTTCATTTAATTTGTCTGGTTTTGGCAAAACTAAATTTACAGTTTCAAAAATATCTTTGTTTAAGCAAAGAGTTATACATTTTGGCACAAAAAACGAATTTGAATCTGTTGTTAAATAATATTCAACTTCATTTCTCTTTGTTTCAAAAATAATCGATTCGCCTTCACAACTGTATTCCACAATTACAACAAAAAAAACATCATTTAATTTTACAACAAAATCAACACGCCTAACATTTTTTGGGTTTGTGGTATGTGTTTTATTTTTATAACACATGCCAGAAATGAAATTTGAATAACTAGATTTTTCATCCACTATTATTTCACTAGGAAAATTTAATTCGCAATCAATAGTTTTACCATTGATTTTCATTTCCAAAGCCTTATTTGTCAAGTAAATAGTTTTTTCATCATTATTTAAATTAGCTAAACCATTTACAACAAATAAATTTCTCAATTTTTTTAAAGTTTCTTTTAAATGACTTTTTCTCAACTCAATATCATACACCACTTCATTTTGAATTTCTTCGCAACCCCAATTAATATCCAAGCCCATATCTAATTCGTAAAATGAACTATCCCGCATTTTAATTTCCTCCAAATATTTATTTAAAAGTATTATTTTTTTATTTTTCATTCGCATTATACCATAAACATATTATTTTTTCAACTTTATGTTACCAAACAATTTATAATTTAATCTTAATATCAACTTAAATTATATTAATACTCATTATAAAATCCTAACTATATCATTATATGTCACAACTATTGTAAGTAATATAAGTAGTCCAAAACCTATATATGAAATTATAAGTTCTACTTTTTCTGAGATTTTTTTTCTTACTATAGCTTCACAAATAACTATAACAATTTTTCCTCCATCTAAAGGTGGGAATGGCATTATATTAGCAACACCTACTGCTAAACATATTATAGCCATTAAGTTAAAGAAACTAAGTAGTCCATCTGTTTTTGAAACAACTTCACCAATACCTACTATTCCTGACATATCATTTATTGCAACTTTTCCTTTAAATAAATCAATATATGAACCAACTATAGTTTCAACATTTTTATATGCTACTGAAAAAGACATTGGTATAGTAGTTTTCACTACTTCAGTTTTTTGAATACCTAAATCATATGATTTTTTTACTTCTGTAGTAACATTTTTTTGAATTTCTTCATTACCTCTTTTTATTTTAAAATTTAAAGTTTCGTTAGGTTTTGATCTTATATAATCTACAATCGCAGATGGATTTTCCAAAACAACACCATTTATTGATAGTATAACATCTCCTGCTTTTAAATCAGCTTTTGCTGCTGCTCCACCTGATGCTATTAAATCTATTTTATTTTCTTCTTTTAAAACAAATGTTGCACCAATATATCCAATATCTTTTACAGCATCTTTTAAAACTAATGTTTTTTCCTCATTATTATTAGTTAAATATTTTACATTTAAGTCTGAACCTTTTATATTATCCAAGTCACTCAAATCACTTGCAAATATTGTTTTATTATTATTTATAGATGTTATTTTATCACCTAATTGAACTCCAGATTCACTTAAAATTGATACTTTTGAAAACTCTTCTATTTTTGTAGTAGGTGTGTATGAGTTTACAGCAACTATTAAAAATATTATAACTGAAAGTATTACATTAAAAACAACACCCATACAAAGAACTATTACTTTTTTCCATGCACTTTGATTAGTATACGAAGTTTCACTAGTAGAGAAACGTTCTTCGCCTTCGATAGCACAAAAACCACCTAACGGTAACCATCTTAAAGAATATTTTGTACCTTTATATTCTTTTTGAAAAATTTTAGGACCAAAACCTATAGCAAATTCCTCTACACCTATTTTAAAAAACTTAGCCGCTAAAAAGTGGCCAAGTTCATGTATTGTAGCTACAACACCTAATATCAATAACAATTTTATAATTGTAATAATAAATCCTATCAATCTTTATCCCCCTCAATTTTTACATAAATACATATACTTTTAAAAACATATATATTACAGGAGCTACAAAAAGTATACTATCAAATCTGTCTAATATACCTCCATGTCCTGGTATTAAATTACCAAAATCTTTTACTCCACAATATCTTTTTATAGCTGAAGCTGATAAATCACCAAATTGTCCAGCTATTCCAGCTATTATACCTGCAATAACCATATATAAATAATTTAAATCCAAACCTAAAACCTTGTTACCAAAGTAAGTAAGTATTGTATAAGAAATTATTACTCCGAATATGCCACCAATTGAACCTTCAACAGTTTTGTTAGGACTTATATCCGGACAAAGTTTGTTTTTACCAAATTTCTTACCAACTAAATATGCAAAAGTATCTGAAGCAAAAGCTCCTAAAAATACTAACCATATATAAAATCTACCATCTTCCATCATAAGAATTAATTTCATAAATGAAAACATAAATGGTATATATAAAAGTGAAAATACTGTTATTGCAACATCTATAATAGATCTATTTAAATTTGCAACTAGTATATACATAAATATTGCTATAAGTAATGCTGGTAATGCAATTTTTATAAGCACTATAGTACTTGAATCTTCTATAACACCACCAACTACAAATATCATTAAACACCCTAGATAACCAACCCAAGATATAGGTTTATTACCAGCAGTTTTAAAAGCTTTATTATATTCATAAATTCCAACTACTGATAAAGCAATAACAAGAGCTGTATCAACTATAGGCTTATTTACAAAAATTAAAACTATTAATATTAAGGAAAATACTATTCCAGAAATCAATCTTTTTTTCAATTTAACTACCTCTTATACTTCCATTATTTCTTGTTCTTTTGATAAAATTATTTTATCAATTTCTTTTACATATTTATCAGTTATTTTTTGAATTTTTTCTTCTATTCCTTTTAATTCATCTTCTGTTATTTCAGATTTTTTTAATTCTGCTTTTGCAATATCTATAAATTCTCTTCTTACATTTCTAATTGCAACTTTAGATTCTTCACCTAAACCTTTTACTTCTTTAGAAATTTCTTTTCTTCTTTCTTCATTTAATTCAGGAAAATTAAGTCTTATAGAGTTACCATCATTCATTGGATTTACTCCTAAATCAGCTTTTTGAATTCCTTTTTCAATAGCTGATAAACAAGTTTTATCCCAAGGTGTTATTAAAATTTGTCTAGCTTCCGGTACAGCTACCGTACCAAGTTGATTTATTGCTGTTGAAGCTCCATAATAATCAACATGTATTTTATTTAATACAGCAGGGTTAGCTCTCCCAGCTCTTATTCCATCTAATTCATCTTCTAAATAATTTAATACTTTTTGCATTTTTTCTTCTACATTATTATAATCCATTTTTTATTCCCCTCTCACTATCATTAATATTATACAACATTTTGTAAAAAAATCAAGAATATCATTATATAATTGATCAAATCATTAAATTCATATTACATTCCATATAAATATTCATTTCTAGCTTTTTTTAATTTTACAACCTTATCTTTTATATATTTTTCTAATTTTTTCATAAACTCTTCAGTTTCAATACTTTTTTCAGCAACCATATTTAATCCTTTTTCCCAACTTGCAGTAAGTTCTGGATTTAACATATCTGGTATAGTCTTTTCTACTATTTTACAAATTTCTTCACCTTTTTTTGTAGGCGTTAAAATTTGTGTTTTTTTATTACTTGATATATATCCTATTTTTTCTAATTTTTTTATAATCTCAGCCCTAGTTGCACTAGTTCCAATACCACTACCTTTAATTTGTTCTCTTAATTCATCATCTTCTATTAATTTACCTGCATTTTCCATAGCAAGTATTATTGAACCAGAAGAATATCTATTTGGTGGTGATGTTTCACCTTCTTTTATAATTATATCGATCATTTTTATTTTTTGACCTTTTTTTAACTCTGCCAAAATATCTATATTAGCTTCTTTATCATCATCTTTTGAAAGATCTTCATTATCTGTTTTTTTATCTTTTTTTATAACATCTAAATATCCTTGCTTTATACACACTTTACCATTTGCAATAAATTCCTCATCTTTTATACCAACAACAACACTAACTTTATTAAATTCTGCTGGCGGAAAAAATATACTTAAAAATCTTTTTACTATAAGATGATATATTTCTAATTTTAATTTATCTAATTTTTCATAATTTTCAAAACCTTGACCTGTTGGTATAATCGCGTAATGATCTGTTATTTTAGAATCATTAACATATTTTGTTTTTTCAAGTTTTGTACTATATTTTTCTTTTATCATAATATCAATATTCTTTTTTATATCTTCATCTAGTTTAGATTTAGCAAGACCATTTAAATTTTTACCAATTTCTTTTGCTACGGCAGAAGATAAAACTCTTGCATCAGTTCTTGGGTAAGTCGCTAATTTTTTTTCCTACAATTCTTGTTCTACCTTTAAAGTTTCATCCGGACTTATTTTATTATTTTTTTAACTTTCATTTTTAATTTTT
>CAZZFS010000032.1:0-8291 GCA_964653805.1 uncultured Clostridiaceae bacterium
TGTTTTATTATACAATCTTTAGTTTAATTTGTCAATCTTTTTTTTGAAATTTATTATATTTTTTTGAAATTTATTTTAAACTCTTATTTTCACTATATTTAAGCTAATTTTTTTATACATTTTTACAAATAAAAAGGAAATAAAAGTAATTTTTTTTATTACTTTTATTTCCCTTTTAAAACTTTTAAAATCTATTTGGTAAATTTATGTGCACACTTTGGACAAAAATTAGCTTTTGCTTCACAAATATTTCCACATTGTGGACATACTTTTTCAACTGGTTCTGCTTTTTCTTCTTTTTTATCTTCTTTTATTTTAATAGTTTTTAACTTATCTCCACAATTTTGACAAAAAGAATTATTAATAGAAACTAACTCTCCACAATTTTCACAAACTCTTAAACCTTTATTATATAGTATCTTTTTTTCCATTTCTTCTATTTCAGTATTTAATTTATCAATCTTTTTAGATTCCTTTGTAAATACTTTTCCAACATCTTCACCTGTTTTATATGAATCATAAACAGTTTTACCCATTTCTTCATATATTTTTAATATTTCATTTTCTTTATCTGAAACAGCAATTTTCAATTTAGTATCTTCAATCATTTTTCCAGATTTAGTAGCAACTGTATTGTACGTATCAGAAGCTGTCTTACCAACTATTTTTGATATTTCATCAACTTTTTTCATGAATTCCATTAATGTTTCCCCCTTTATTATGATATACAAACTATCATAATATTTAAAATATATCATATATTTATTTTTTTATCAATACACTTAAGATTTTTTTATTATAATTTTATCATCTTTTAATTCAATATTTATTTTATCAGAATCTTTAATTTCACCATCTAGTATAGCTTCAGCAAATGCATCTTCAATTTTACTTTGTATAGCTCTTCTTAAAGGTCTTGCACCATAAGTATTATCAAACCCTACTTTAGATATGTATTTTATAACATCATCAGATATTTTCAATTTCATATTCTTTTCTAAAACTTTTTTCTCAAATTCTTTTAACATTAATTTAGTTATTTTTTCAATACTCTCTTCATTTAATTTTTTAAATACAATTATATCATCTAATCTATTTAAAAACTCAGGTCTAAATATTTTCTTAAGTTCAGACATAACACTTGTTTTTGTTTTTTCATAATCTTTTTGTTTATCCTCTTTATTTATAAAACCTATAGAATTATTTTCAACTATATTTCTAGCGCCCGCATTTGAAGTCATTATTACAACTGTATTTTTAAAATTAACAACTCTACCATTTGAATCCGTAAGTCTACCATCTTCAAGTATTTGAAGTAAAATATTAAAAACATCAGAATGAGCTTTTTCAATTTCATCAAATAAAACTATACTATATGGTTTCCTTCTAACTTGTTCTGTTAATTGACCACCTTCTTCAAATCCAACATATCCAGGAGGAGAACCTATTAATTTAGAAACACTATGAGCTTCCATATATTCAGACATATCCAATCTAATCATAGAGTTTTCATCACCAAATAAAACTTCCGCTAACGCTTTAGTAAGTTCTGTTTTACCCACACCAGTAGGACCAAGTAACATAAATGATCCAATTGGACGTTTCTTATCTTGTAATCCAACTCTTGATCTTTTTATTGCTCTTGCTAATGTTTCAACAGCTTCATCTTGACCAATAACTCTTTCTTTTAAAATTTTATCTAGATTTTTAAGTTTTTGCGTTTCTGTTTCTGTAAGTTTTGAAACAGGGATTTTAGTCCAACTAGAAACTACATTACAAATATCTTCAATACCAATTACAGCTTCTATTTTTTTATCTTGTTTATCCCATTTTTCTTTTTCTTTTTTTAATTTTTCTCTAAGTTCTTTTTCTTCATCTCTAAACTTAGCAGCTTTTTCAAAATCTTGAGAAATTATAGCTTCCTCTTTTTCTTTTAAATTTTTCTCTATTTTCTTTTCTAATTTTGTAATACTATCTGGCATAGTATCCGTTTTCAATTTTACTTTTGAACACGCTTCATCTATTAAATCAATAGCTTTATCTGGTAAAAATCTATCATTGATATATCTTTTTGATAATTTAACAGCTTCTTCAATAGCACTATCTGATATTTTAACTTTATGATGTGCTTCATATTTATCTTTTAAACCTTTTAATATTGTAATACTATCTTCTTCATTTGGCTCATTTATTAATACACTTTGGAATCTTCTTTCAAGCGCAGTATCTTTTTCAATATGTTTTCTATATTCGTTTAAAGTAGTTGCACCTATTACTTGAACTTCACCTCTTGATAGAAGTGGTTTTAAAATATTAGCAGCGTCCATTGCACCTTCAGCAGAACCCGCACCTATTATTGTATGCATTTCATCAATAAATAAAATAACATTACCTTCTTTTTTTATTTCTTGCAATGATTTTTTTAATCTATCTTCAAAATCACCTCTATATTTTGCCCCTGCTATCATAGAAGACATATCTAAACTAACAACTCTTTTATTTTTTAAGATTTCTGGAACTTTTGATTCAACAATCATTTGAGCTAGTCCTTCAACAACTGCTGTTTTACCAACGCCAGGTTCTCCAATAAGTATTGGATTATTTTTTGTTCTTCTACTTAATATTTCTATAATTCTTTGTATTTCTTCATTTCTCCCTATAACAGGATCTAATTTGTTTTCTTTAGCATAAACAGTTAAATCTTTACCATATTGATTTAATGTTGGCGTATTGCCTGACATATTGTTTAAATTACTTTGAGCTTCATTAACATTATTTATTGGTGATTCTTCACTAAGTAATCTTAGTAATTCAGCAAATATTTTTTGTGGATCTATATTTGCATCAATTAAGATTCTTACCGCTATACTATCTACTTCTTTCATCAAAGAAAGTAATATATGTTCTGTCCCAACATAACTTTGTCCTGTTTTTTTAGATTCTTTTATACTATTTTCTATTATTCGTTTACCTCTTGGTGTTAATTCTATATCACCTGCAACAGTGTTCATAACCCCATCTATACTTAATATTTCTTGTTTTACATACGCAGATGTTAAACCTTGATTTTTTAAAATTTTACTTGCTAACCCTTCACCTTCTTCTACAAGTCCATATAATATTTGTTCTGTACCTATAAAAGAATAATTATTTTCTCTTGAAAAAGCTCTAGCTATTTCTAACACTTTTTGTGCTCTATCTGTAAATTCATACATATTAATTCAACTCCTCCCTTATATATTCACCTCTTTTAATTTTTTCTTCTTCTTTTGTAAATTGTTCTTTAAGTATAATCCTTAAAGTATGTGGCTTTATATTAACTAATAACATTTGAACTTTTTGTAATGTTACCTCTGGTATTAAATTAAGCGTTACTCCAAGTCTTAATAAAGATAAAAGTTCAAAAGCTTCTTCTTCTGACATATATCTTGCATTTTTAAGTATTCCATAAGCTCTATATACTTCATCTTCTAAATATATACTATTATTTTTTAAAATTTCTCTAGCTTTTCTTTCCTCTTCTATTATAGAATTAATAATTGCTTTCATATTTGATACTATAACTTCATCGCTTATTCCTAATGTCTTTTGATTAGATATTTGATACATACTAGCAACACCTTCAGTATTTTCACCATATATACCTCTTACCGAAACTCCAATATTTATAATTTCATCAAATATTTTAGGTAATAACTTAATTTTTTCAAGTCCCGGTAAGTGCATCATAACAGAAACTCTAATTCCACTACCAACATTTGTAGGACAAGCTGTAAGATAACCATATTTATTTGATTTTGCAAATTTAATCTTTTCTTCTAAAGAATTAGTAAATTTATAAATTTTCTCATAACATTTATCTATATTAAATCCACTTTCAAAAGCTTGTATTCTTAAATGATCTTCTTCATTTATCATTGTAACAAGACTATTATCCTTGTTTAATATCAATCCACCATTTATTTTTTTTATAAATTCTTTAGATATCAAATACTGTTCTATTAAACTATATTTTGTATTTTCATCTATATCTTCCATTTTAAAAACATTATATTCTTTTTTATCAACAGATTTTGAAACAACATCTATTATATTGTTTAACTCTTTTTCATTTAACATATGAGGAAATTTATAGCCATCTAAATTTCTTGCTAATCTAATTCTTGATGATATAACAACATCAGAATCTTTTGAAATTTGTCTAAACCACATAATACACCTCCTAACTATTTTCTATTTTTTTTATTTCATCTCTTATTATCGCCGCTTTTTCATAATTTTCTTCTTTTATCAAGTCTTTTATTTCTTGTTTTAAAGTTTCGATTTTATATTCTTTTGTATTAATTTTACTACTACTTTTTTCTTTTTGAATATTAGTATTAGCAATCTTTTTATTTAAACTTTCTTCATGTCTGTTTTTACCATGAATTTTTAAAAATAACTTATCTAACTTATTTTCAAAAGTACTATAACAATTAGGACAGCCAAACAAACCAGTATTCGCATAATTTTCAAAAGTATTTCCACATAATTCACATCTACTTTTTTCTTTAACAAATTCAGGAATATCAAATAATGTTGGTGTAAAAGTATTTGAAAAACCCGAAAATTTTAAACTTTTATAACAATCATAGCAAAGATTAAATGTTTTTTTATTACCATTTATATTTTCAAAATATTTAATTGTAGCTTCTTTTTTTTCACAATTTTGACATTTCATAAAACCATCCCTCCTTTTAAAATTTATTTTTACGTTTTTTTTACTTGTTCGATTTTATCTTCTTTATATTTAAACTAAATTAATTATTAAATTCTTAAACATATCAGCTCTAATGTTATCTCTAATATTTTTATTTATTTTAAGCAAACTCTTTTCAGATAGCATTACTTTAATAATATGCGCTGTTTTTTCATCTATAACGTTATATCTTATAAAATCTTTTAAATATATTTCTAAAAGACTTTGAGATAATTGATTTCCAATTTTGTTTAAAATATCAGAAATATATTCAGATTCAGATAAATCAATTCTACTGATTTTAATATATCCTCCTCCGACCTCTTCTACTTTCAACATAAAAACCAAGTTGTGGAATAAACCTAGTTGCTATAACATAATTAATTTGAGATGGTACACAATTAAACTTAGTAGCAATATCTGCTCTTTTTAATTCAACACTCGTTTCATCTTCAAAAAAATCTTGTATATATTGCTCAATTACATCTGATAAACTCAATTTAAAACACCCCCTATTTTAACTTTGACTTTCTTTGACTATTATATAATAAAAAGAACACTTTGTCAAGTGTTCTTTTTTACATTTATTAGGTTAATTTGTCTATATGTTCAAAATACAACAAACATCATTAAAACATTTCTTCACTTCATTATTTGATAATTTTTGACAATTAATAGTTATACCAATAGTGTTATCATTACAATTCAATATATTTTCTTTTAATTTCAAATCTGAAATTCCTTTAAAATACAAATCCTCTAAACAATTTTCATTACTATAAATTTCTAAATTATAATTATGTTTTTCCACTATATCTAATAAATTATCAATTAATAATATTTTTTTCTTATCTATAAAAAACTCTAGACTTGTACCATCTAAATTAAAACAAATATCACCTTTGTTATAAACTGAAATAACAGGCATAAAATATTTTTGCAATTCATACTTGTTATTTATTTTTATATAATGTTTGTTATATGAATTTAAACTAGATTTGACATTGTTACTTTCTAAAATATCAAAAAAGTTTTTTGATTTATCATAAATATTATTTAAAACTTCGTGACATTCTATAATTTTATTTTCCATACACTCTCCTATACAAATTTATTCAACTATAATCTTACCTTCTAAATTACATATATATACGTCTTTAAATTTATTTTTCAAGATTTTTAATTCATTCAAATTTTTTTCTATTTTTCTGCCAACTAAAATTCCTTCAATAAAACTTTTCCAAATAAAACTTTCTAAGATGTTTTTATCAAAATCTAAATTAAATAGATCATTTTTTATAATATTTTTTGCATATTCACTTTCTGTATTTATTATAAAAGCTATTTGAACTGTATCTAAAGTTAAACTAGGAAGATATCTACTTTCTTTTGTTTGCTCTGCTCTCCAAGAACCATAACCACTATTTTGAAATTTAGCAATTTCATCTCCTATTTTTTCAAACGGAACCATTTTAGTTATTCTTGGTTTTTGAAATTTAAACTCAATAGTTGCACCACTATACATATATATATACTCTTTTAGCAATATTTCTTCTTGTATATTCCATACACTAATACACCAAGGTGTTTTTTGATCTGGATTATAATCACCTTGAAAATCAGAACTAATAATTCCCTCTGTAATAATAGAATCTAAATTATTAACATTAACTTCTCTTATTCCATGCATAAATGTACCTTTTTCCAAATATACTTTTTCACCTTTTTTATATTTAGATTTAGGTAATTTAAATTCTTTTTCAGCCTTTACAACATTTTCTATTTGCTCTAAAAATACTTTTTTTTGTTTTTTCTCTATCATTAAAAAAATTTTCTACTTTTTCAATATATTTTTGCTTTGATTTTAAATCCATCTATTCTAATATTCCTTTTCTAAAAATTTATTATTTTATATCAACATTTTACTATATCTATTGTACTTTTTCAAGATTAATTATTCAATAACATACTTAAAAACAAAAAAATACAAATTAGAAATTAATCCAATTTGTATTTTTTATTTATTAGGCTAGTTTTAAAATATTATTTTTAATTTTGCTTAATTTTAAAAGTATATACCATGTTTTTTAAAGTTTCAGCTTGTCCAAGTAATTCTTCACTTGAAGCTGCGCTTTGTTCAGCAGATGCTGAATTAGATTGTACAACAACAGATACTTGCTCTATTCCTTTTGTAATTTGAGCAATTTCTGAAGCTTGTTCATTAGATGCTTTATTAATATCATTAACTAACTGCGTAGTTTTTTCAATTTCATCTAAAATTTGTTTTAAACTTTCAGAAGTATCATCAGCAATTTTAGTACCTGTTTCAACTTTATCAATTGAACCTTCAATCAATGCTGTAGTTTCTTTTGCTGCTTCTGCACTTCTTACAGCTAAATTTCTTACTTCTTCTGCAACTACTGCAAAACCTTTGCCATGTTGTCCAGCTCTTGCTGCTTCAACTGCTGCATTTAATGCTAAAATATTGGTTTGGAAAGCAATATCATCAATTACCTTAATTATTCTTGAGATATTTTTTGATGATTCATTAATTGCTTCCATAGCTTCCATCATTTTTTGCATTTGTTCATTTCCAACTTCAGCATTTGCACGAACCTCTTTAATAGAATCATTTGCTTGATTTGCATTTCTTGCATTTTGTTTTGTTTCATCAGCAACTTCTTCTATTGAGGCTGTTAATTCTTGAATCGCACTTGCTTGTTCAGTTGCACCTTGAGATAACATTTGGCCACCATCAGATATTTGAGTTGCACCCATTTCTACATTTTCGGCTGCATTACCTATATCAGACATAACAAAACTTAACTTTGTAGTAATATCATTAATGGCATCTTTAATTTTTGCAAAATCACCTAGATAATCATTTGTGATTTCTTGCGTTAAATCACCTTCACTAATATGTTCTAATTTATATGTAATTTCTTCTACATAATTTCTTAAAAACATAATAGTATTATTCATATCTTCTTTGATTTTGCCATGGTGACCTTGAAAATCACCAACCATTAAAGTATTTAAATCACCTTGTGCTAAAGTTTTTAATGTATATGATGCTGCTTTTATAGGTTCAATTGTAACATCTAATGTTTTGTTAAAACCAGAAATTACTTTTGAGTATTCACCCATAAATTTGTTTTCATCACCTCGGTAATCTAAATTTCCATTTATTGCTTGATTTGCCATTTCATCAGCTTCTGCAACTAACAAAACAATATTTTCAATCATTTTTGTTAAACTTGGTACTAATTCATCATTTTCACTTTGAATTCCTGTCGTTTGTAAATATTCTAAATCAAGAAGATTACCAACAGAAATGTTATTTGAAATACTAACAATATGAATTAATTTTTTCCAAATTTCATTAATTGATTCTGAAATTTCAGCATATATTCCTAAATACTCGCCTTCTATTTTTTTAGAAAGATCATTTTTACTCATAAGTGCTAATACATCATTACCTTCAACTAAAGCTCCAAGTCCATCGATACATGCATTAATGTTATTCTTGATCTCGTTAAAGTCACCTTTGTAT
>CAZZFS010000033.1:0-7115 GCA_964653805.1 uncultured Clostridiaceae bacterium
ACCGAAGGGTCACAGGTTCGAGTCCTGTTTGAGGAGCCAAGAGAGATAGACTTTCACGATGAAGGTCTTTTTTTTATGCTTTTTTCAAAAAAATGTAAAAAAATACGTGAAAAATGTTAAAATATGTTGAAAATGTGATGAAAAACGAAACAAATAAATGGTAATTTTTATTACATTATACTAAAATTTAGAAAATATTAATAAATTGATATATTATTATTGAAATAATTTGTATTTATGTATATAATATCTAAGGTTATATATTTATAATTTTAGGAGGTTTTTATGATTATAGTATCAATAATATTATCAATAATTTTAATGTTTATTTTAAAATTTTTAATTTTTGATTATGAGGCATCTTATATAACAGAAGTTATAGTTTATACTTTATTTAATACAGTAATAATGATGTTATTTAATATTAATTCAATATCTTTTTTGAGTGTTTTAGGGGTATTTATAATGTTTCTTTTAATTGGTTTAGTAGTAGTTCTTATTTTAAGAATTATTTCTGAAAGATTAGACGGTTTAGCTTTTATTATAATAGGAATTATAATGGACTTAGCTGTGAAATTTGGTGCAGCTATTTTTATTGCAGTAATAGCAACTATTATTTTGTCAAGTAGTAGCCAATCTTTAATTAATTATTAAAATTTATAAAAACACATTGGATTAAAGTTAAATTTAATCTAATGTGTTTTTATTTAAGTAATAAATTAGTTTTAAATATTTATTTGACAAACTATTTTTGATTTAGTATAATTGTGATATATTGTTATATAATATTTTAGGAGGAGATGAAAATGGCAAAAACTACTTATACAGAAAAATTAAATAATTCTGGTGATTTACCAAAAATAAAATTTGTAGGAAATGATCCAAAAATGGCTAAACGTTTTGGAAGTGGTAATATGGTTATAGCTCCTGCAATAGATTATGATGAAATTATGAAACAAATACCCGAAGGGGAAGTTATAACATCAACTCAAATACGAGAAATAATAGCTAAAAAATATGGTGCTGATTTTACATGTCAATTAACAGCAGGAATTTTTATAAATATAGTTGCAAATGCAGCAAATGAAAGCGAATTGGAAGGAATTGAAGCAGTAACACCATATTGGAGAACTTTAAAAAAAGATGGTGAATTAAATGAAAAATACCCAGGTGGGGTTGATTCTCAAAGATTACTATTAGTATTAGAAGGTCATGAAATAATACAAAAAGGAAAAAGATTTTTTGTAAAAGATTATGAAGAAAAATTATATGAAATTTAAAAATTCTTATATAAAATAATAGGAATGAGGTAAATGTTTATGAAAGTATTAATTTTTTTACATGGAACAATATTAATGCATGCAAGTGGAAAAGATAAGAAGCCTAGTGAAAGAATAAATCAAGTTTTGGATGAAAACGACAATACAATATATGAGTTTGATAAATATATTCCTATTGGAAACTCGAATCAGATTTTAAATGATTGGGTAAAAAATGGTATAGAAATTATATATATGAGTTCTCATAAAGAAATGATAAATGTAAAAAATGATATAGAAGTTTTAAATAAATATAATTTTCCAATTGCTCCAGTTTTTTATAGAAGTGAAAATTTTGGGTATAAAGAAATAGTTAAAAAAGAATCACCTGATATTATAATAGAAGATAACTGCGAATCTATAGGCAAGTGGATTAAAAACAAATATAAATTTTTGCCTAATTTATTAATAAAATATTTAAAAAATAGAGAGATTGTTTATATAAATTTACCTAATGGTATTAAAAAAAATATAAAATCAATTATAGTTAAAGAATTTAATGGTATTGATGATATAAAACTTGATTATTAGTTAAAAAAAATATTTATTTTAAACTAAAAACAAAAAACTTGGATATATTTCCAAGTTTTTTTGCTTAAAATATTATATATTTCTTGAAAAAGTATTAACTAAATTTTCAATTTGTTCTTCTCTTTTTTTGTTTTTCCAATCAATAATTCCAGTATTTGAAATAATTGCATCTTTTTCTTCGCAAATTTTAATATTTTGTTTAATTGTTTGATTACCACCTAAAAATGAAAAAGGAAAAAAATGTGTGACAAATAGTGAAACTTTTTTATTCTTTAATGAATTTACTTTATCTAAATATGATTTTAATGTATTTGAAATTGAAAATCCTCTAACTGGTGATCCAATTATGATTAAATCATAATTATTAAAATCTATTATTTTTTCAAAATTTATATTTGAAATATTAGTTTCATTTACATTTTCTCCACCTATAGGTTCTATTTTTTCTAAACTAACTAGATTATTATTTTTTTCTAATTTGATCTTTAATTTTTCAGCTATAGATAATGTATTACCTGTCAATGAATTTACTAAAATACATATATTCATAGAAAATACCTCCAATAAGTTTAATATAATTTATATAAAAAATGGTGCACCATCAGGGGCTCGAACCCTGGACAAATTGCTTAAGAGGCAACTGCTCTACCTACTGAGCTAATGGTACACAAAATATTAATACTCGTTTATTATACAATAAATATTACGTAAAGTCAATAAATTTTAATTTATATTTTGGATTAAAAAACACTATAATAGATTGTAATTTTTATTCAAATGTGATAAGATTTATCTATACTATAAGGAGGAATAATAATGGAAGAAATTAAAAAAAGTGATGAAGAATTATATGAATTTATAAAATTAGAAGAGAGTAGACAAAGAAATAATATAGAACTTATAGCGTCTGAAAATTTTGTTAGTAAGGCAATTATGGAAGCAATGGGGACAATACTTACCAATAAATATGCTGAAGGTTATCCAGGAAAAAGATACTATGGTGGATGTGAAAATATAGATAAAATAGAAAGTTTAGCAATTGATAGAGTAAAAAGATTATTTGGTGCAGAACATGCTAATGTTCAAGCACATAGTGGTAGTCAAGCAAATATGGCTGTATATATGTCAGTTTTAAAACCGGGTGATAAAATACTTGGTATGCAACTTTCAAGTGGGGGACATTTAACACATGGGAGTAGAGTTAATTTTTCAGGAAAAATATATGAAGTTATGTCATATGGCTTAAATGAACAAGGATATATAGATTACGATGAAGTGGAAAAAATGGCAATAGAATTTAAACCAAAAATGATAGTAGCAGGTGCTAGTGCATATTCTAGAAAAATTGATTTTAAAAAATTTAAAGAAATAGCTGATAAAGTAGGCGCTTATCTTTTAGTTGATATGGCACATATTGCTGGTCTTGTTTGTGCTGGTAAACATATGTCACCAGTACCTTATGCTGATTTTGTAACATCAACAACACATAAAACATTAAGAGGACCAAGAGGTGGCTTAATACTTTGCAAAGAAAAATATGCAAAAGATATTGATAAAACAATATTTCCAGGTATTCAAGGCGGACCATTTGAACATATTATTGCTGCTAAAGCAATATGTTTTAAAGAAGCTTTAGACCCAAGTTTCACTAAATATATAGAACAAGTAATTTTAAATTGCAAAGTTTTAGGTGAAGAATTAGTAAAAAGAGGATATGATTTAGTGTCAGGTGGTACAGATAATCATTTAATACTTGTAGATTTAACATCTAGTAATATGTTAGGACAAGAGGCAGAAGAATTACTTGATGAAGTTAATATAACTGTAAATAAAAATTCTGTTCCAAATGATAATAAACTTAATTCTAAAGAAGTGAGTGGTATAAGAATTGGAACAGCAGCTTGTACTACAAAAGGATTAAATGAAGAAGATATGATTGAATTAGCTGAAGCAATAGATTTAGTGTTATGTAAAAACAAAAAAGGTTTAAGTGAAATAGATTTTAATAATAATAAAGAAGAATCTATAAAAATAGTTAAGAAATTAACAGATAAATGTATAAAAATAGTTTGATTTTTTTGTAAGTAAGGAGGGATTGATATGCAATCAATATCAGTAGATTTTAAAGGTTTAAATAATTTTGTTAAAGATTATGAATTAAAAATAATTGAAAATAAAGTAAATGAAGCACATGAAATGATAAATAAAAAAACTGGTTTAGGTAAAGAAATGCTTGGTTGGCTAGAACTTCCAACTAAAAGAGATGATGAAGAAATTGAAAGAATAAAAAAATGTGCTGCAAAAATTCAAAAACAAGCCGATGTATTTATAGTTGTTGGTATTGGTGGTTCATATTTAGGCTCAAGAGCAGTTATAGAATTATTACAAAATACATTTAGTAATTTAGAAACATATAATCAAAGAAAATATCCTCAAATAATATTTGCAGGAAATAATTTAAGTGGTAAATATTTAAGGAATTTAATTGAATATGTTCAAGATAAAGATGTTGCTATAAATGTAATATCAAAATCAGGAAAAACTTTAGAACCTGCAATAACTTTTAGAGCTTTAAGAATATTTTTAGAAGAAAAGTATGGTATTGCTGGTGCTAGTGAAAGAATATATGTAACAACAGATAAAGAAAAAGGTGTTTTAAAAGAACTTGCTGATGAAAAAGAATATGAAACTTTTGTAATACCAAATGATGTTGGGGGTAGATATTCAGTTCTTACTCCAGTGGGATTATTACCAATTGCTGTTGCAAATATTGATATAGAAGAATTATTAGATGGGGCTCAGTTTGCATCATATATTTTTAATGAAAAGGATTTAAATAATAACGATTGTTATAAATATGCTGCGTACAGAAATGTATTAGTGCAAAAAGGTAAAAGTATTGAAATCATGGCTAGTTATGAACCATCTTTTCAATATTTTATAGAATGGTTTAAACAATTATTTGGTGAAAGTGAAGGTAAAAATGGTAAAGGTATATTCCCTGTAGGTGTTAATTTCACAACAGATTTACATTCTTTAGGGCAAATAATACAAGAAGGAAAAAGAAATGTTTTTGAAACAGTTTTAAATGTAAATATTGATAGAAGTTTTATTAAATTGCCAGAAATAAAAGACGATTTAGACGGGTTAAATTATTTAGCTGGCAAAGATATTGATTATATAAATAAACAAGCTTTTTTAGGGTCTTTAAAAGCCCACATTGATGGTGGTGTGCCTAATATGGTAATCAATATTGAAGATTTAACAGAGTACAATATAGGACAACTTATATTTTTCTTTGAAAAGGCTTGTGCAATGAGTGGTTATATATCTGGTGTTAATCCTTTTGATCAACCTGGAGTAGAAGCATACAAAAAAAATATGATGGATTTATTGAATGAGGATGGTAAGTAATGTGCCAAAAATTATAAATTCGAATACTTTAAAAATTATAGCAATAATTGCAATGATAATAGATCATATTGGTTATTATTTTTCATTTTGTTTAGATGAAAATGTATATGATATAATGAGAATTATTGGTAGAGTAGCTATGCCTATTTTTGTATTTTTGTTAGTACAAGGTTATAAAAAAACAAGTGATGTAAAAAAATATTTATTTAGATTATCAATATATGCAATGATTACTCAAATATTTATATTACTAATATATGTTATAAATATTTTATGTGTACCAGAATATTCAATTAGTATAGCAAAAGTTTTTAATATATTATTTTCGTTTTGTTTTACAATTATTTTATTTATTGCAATTGATAAAAAAACAAAGATAATAAATATTGAATTTCAAAATAAAAAAATAAGCAATTTAGCAGAAATAATCATAAGATTTTTACTTGTTTTTATAATTATATCAATTTATGTATATGTAAAAGTAGATTATGGTTTTATAGTACCATTTATGGCTTTAGGAATATACTTAATTTTAAGTTTATATGAATATTTAAAATTAAAAGACATTAAAAAATTTGAATATATTAATTCAATTATTTATTATTTAGGTATTTCTTTAACTATAATAATATGTGGTTTATTTGAGTCAAATTATTCAGAATATGTAGGGCTTTCGCTTATATTTATATTCTTATATAACGAAAAATTAGGTCGAAGGAATAAAAAAATACAAAATATTTATTATATGATTTTTCCATTACAACATGCATTGTTATATATATTAGCTTTATGCTTAAAAAAATAAAGTTAAATTAACGTCAATGTTTACATAAACTATTTACAAAATAAAATTACTGTGGTATAATGTTAATATCATAGTAATTTTTTTATTTATAAACATAAGATAAAAAAATAAAATTCAAAGGAGGAAATTTTATGGAGAATTTTAATGATAATAATAATGTTGAAATAGCTGGGAGAGTATCAAAATTACCTGAAATAAATCATGAAGCTTTTGATGAAAAGTTTTATAAGTTATATGTGAAAACAAAAAGATTAAGTGAATTTGATGATGAAATACCTATTATAATATCAGAAAGATTATTTGATATAAATAATATAGCTATAGACGAAATTATTCATATAAAAGGACAAATAAGATCATATAATAAATTTGAAGATGGAAGAAGTAAACTAGTTATATATATTTTTGCAAAAGATTTAGAAAAAATTGAAGATGAAAATATGTTAACTTTAAATGAAGTTACTTTTATAGGACATATTTGTAAAAAACCAATATATAGAAAAACACCACTTGGAAGAGAAATAGCAGATATATTAGTAGCAGTAAATAGAACTTTTAAAAAATCTGATTATGTGCCTAGTATATTATGGGGAAGAAATGCTAAATTTTGTGAAACATTAGATGTTGGTACAAAAGTAAAACTTGTAGGTAGATTTCAATCAAGAAATTATGAAAAAAAATTAGCTGATGGAACTGTTATTCCTAAAGTTGCTTATGAATTATCTGTTTCAAGATTTGGTTTAGCTGACAATTTAGAAGTAGAAGAAAAAATATAAAATAAAACAGAAAATGAAATTTAAAAAATATATTTAAGATGCTAATTTTTAGCATCTTTTATTTTTGTTTTTAGAGAAAACCACATGCTATGCATGTGGTACAAAAAAGCTTTTAGCGTTGAGTAGAGTAACAGATTGAAAAAACACTCCCTTTTGATATAATATATTAGGTTCGACAGCCAAATATAAAAATGAAAGGAAGTGTAGCGACATGAAAGTCGATGAAAGTAGTTTAACACACACAAGATGGGAATGCAAGTATCATATAGT
>CAZZFS010000034.1:0-6904 GCA_964653805.1 uncultured Clostridiaceae bacterium
TAATACTTAAATTAGTAGATTTTATATTAAACATAGATGTGTACTTAGGAACAATACTACAAAGTTACGGTCCAGCAACATATGTTATTTTATTTTTAGTTGTTTTTTGTGAAACAGGACTTGTATTTTTACCATTTTTACCAGGAGATTCTTTAATCTTTGCAGCAGGTGCTTTTGCAGCTATGGGTAGTTTAAATGTATTTATATTATATTTTGTTTTGCTTTTAGCAGCATTTTTAGGAGATACAGTAAATTATCATATTGGTAAAAAATTAGGTAATAAAGTAGAAAGTTTAGAAAACAAGAGATTTATAAAAAAAGAGCATTTAGAAAAAACAGAACAATTTTTTCAAAAACATGGTGGTAAATCAATTATATTAGCAAGATTTATACCTATAGTTAGAACTTTTGCACCTTTTGTTGCGGGTTCAGGGAAAATGAAATATACTGATTTTATAAAATATAATATAATTGGTAGTATTTTATGGGTTTCTATATGTACATTTGCAGGTTATTTCTTTGGAAATATACCAGTTGTAAAAGAGAATTTTTCAACAATAATACTTGCAATAATTTTTATTTCTGTATTACCAATGGTTATAGCTTTTGTTAAAAGTAAATTAACTAAAACAAAAGTAGAAATAAAAGAATCAGTATAAAAAAGAAAAATAAGTTGAAAATACAGGGTATTTTAGTTAAATACTCTGTATTTCTTGATTTTTTTGTTAAAATATAGTAAAATATAAGGTGTTAAATGAAATGGGGAGATAAAATGATAGGAACAAATAACGTAACTTTAAGATTTGGTAAAAGAACCTTATTTGAAGAAGTAAGTATAAAATTTTTGCCGGGTAATTGCTACGGTATAATAGGAGCTAATGGAGCTGGTAAAACAACTTTTTTAAAAGTATTATCTGGTGAAATAGAACCTAGTAAAGGTGATGTATATGTTTCAGGTAAAGAAAGACTTGGAATACTTAAACAAAATCACTATGAATATGATGACGTAAAAGTAATTGATACAGTTATTCGTGGAAATGCTAGACTTTATGAAATAATGAAAGAAAAAGAAGAAATATATGCAAAAGAAGATTTTAATGATGAAGATGGTATAAAAGCTGGTGAATTAGAAGCAGAATTTGAAGCATTAGATGGGTGGATGGCTGATACACAAGCAGCACAACTTTTAACTGGTCTTGGAATTGATACAGAATTACATGAAGAATATATGAAAAATTTAAGTGGTTCACAAAAAGTTAAAGTGCTTTTAGCACAAGCTTTATTTGGTAATCCAGATGTATTACTTCTAGATGAACCTACAAACCATTTAGATATAGCAGCTATTGCATGGTTAGAAGAATTTTTAATAAATTTTGAAAATACAGTTTTAGTTGTATCTCATGATAGACATTTTTTAAATAAAGTTTGTACTCATATAGCAGACATTGATTTTGGAAAAATAAAATTATACCCTGGAAATTATGATTTCTGGTATGAATCTAGTCAACTTGCTTTAAAACAAATGAAAGAATCAAACAAGAAAAAAGAAGATAAAATTCAAGAATTACAAGATTTTATACGTAGATTTAGTGCAAATGCATCAAAATCTAAACAAGCTACTTCAAGAAAGAAAATCTTAGAAAAAATAGAATTAGATGAAATTGTACCATCTACTAGAAAATATCCATATATAGAATTTAAACCACAACAACAATCTGGTAGAGAAATTCTAGAAATAGATAATATTAGTAAAACAATTGATGGTGAAACAGTTTTGAAAAATGTATCTTTTAAAGTTTTAAAAGGTGATAAAATTGCTTTAGTTGGTAAGAATGGTTTAGCTAAAACAACATTATTTAAAATATTAATGGGTGAAGATAAACAAGACAAAGGTAAAATAACATTTGGTAAAACAATAAAAACTTCATATATTCCAAGGGATAATGAAAGCTATTTTAAATCAGATGAATCAATAGTAGAATGGATTGCTAGATATTATGGTACAAATGATGAAACAATTATACGTAGCTTCTTAGGGAGAATGTTGTTTTCAGGTGAGGAATCATTAAAAGCAGTTAATGTTTTATCTGGTGGTGAAAAAGCAAGATGTATGCTTTCAAAATGTATGTTAGAAGATCCTAACTTTGTACTTTTAGATGAACCAACAAATCATTTAGATTTAGAAAGTATAACATCTTTAAATAATGGACTAGAAAGAAGTACTGCAGAAATGATATTTGTATCACATGATCATCAATTTATACAAACAGTAGCAAATAGAATAATAGAAATAACAGATAATGGAATTATAGATAAAAGAATGACATATGATGAATACTTAGAACAAGAAGAGAATTCTAAATAAAATTAAATAAGCTACTTTAGTAATGAGCCACTTTAGTAGCTTATTTTTGAATGAAAGAGGGAATAAAATGTTATTAGAATTAAAAAATATAAATAAAAGTTTTAAAATATCTAAAACTGAAAGATACATAGCTTTAGAAAATGTTAATTTAAATTTTAAAAAAGGTGAATTTGTATCTATAGTAGGACCATCTGGAAGTGGTAAATCAACATTACTTAATTTAATAGCAGGACTTGATTATCCAACAAGTGGTGAATTAATAATTGGTGATAAAACATCAAAAAAATTTAAGAAAAAAGATTGGGATTTATACAGAAAAAATAATATTGGATTTATATTTCAAAATTTCAATTTAATTGAACATTTAACAGCAGTGGAAAATGTTGAAATTGTTATGAATTTAATTGGTTTAAAATATAAATCAAGAAGAGAAAGAGCAATAGAATTACTAAAAAAAGTAGGACTTGAAAATCATATAAATCATAAACCTTCTGAATTATCAGGTGGGCAAAAACAAAGAGTTGCAATTGCACGTTCTCTTGCAAATGATCCAGATATAATACTTGCTGACGAACCAACTGGTGCGCTAGATAAAAAAACTGGTCTTCAAATAATGGAATTAATTACTTCTATTGCAAAAGAAAAACTTGTAATAATGGTAACACATAATAATGATCTTGCAAAAGAATATTCAAATAGAATAGTAAAAGTAAGAGATGGAAGAATAGAAAGTGATGAAGTAATAAAAGAAGAAGTAATAAATGATGTTAAAACAAGTTTAGAAAAGAAGAATAAAGTAATGTCTTTTTATGAAGCTTTTAAATTATCACTTAGAAATATGAAAAAGAAAAAAGGTAGAGTTGTTATAACAACATTAGCAGGTTGTATTGGTATAATAGGTTTTGCATTAATAACAGGTCTTGGAAATGGTGCAAATATATATATTGATAAACAATTAAATAAATTTGGTACAGCTAATATTTTAATCGTTGATAAAACAGTAAAAGAAAAAGCAGGGACAGCAGATGAAGCAATAGTTCCAACAACTAATATTGCAGATTATGACAAAATTTTAAATAATGATTTTATAAAATCTAAAATAGATGAAAAAAGAATGTATATAGATTTTAGTACTTCAAAATTAAAAATAAAAGATACAACTCTTAATGAAGAACAAAATAAAGCTAATGAACAAAGTGGAATTAGTATTTATGGTTTAGCTAGTGAAAAAAATCTAGAGTTTTTAAAAGAAAATATAGATGGTAATATTCCAGTAGAAGGTAAAAATGAAATATTAGTAAATCAAGCAACAGCTAGGAAATTACTTAAATCATTAGATCTTAATACAGATGATTTAAAACAAATTATAAATAAAACTGTTATATTAACATATTCTGTTGAAGGTATGCAAGTTGGATATGACAAAGAATTTGTTGTTTCAGGAATAGTTAATGAATTAGATTTAGGAGCTCCAACAGCATATTATAATTATAATGATATGATAAAATTCTTAAAAGGAATTGATTTAGGTGGTAAATCTTTATATGATACTATAGTAGAAAAAGCACCTATATATGAATTAGTAGTATCTGATATTGCAAATACTAAAATAGTATCTGATTATATTAGTGAAAAAGAAAATGGTGGAACAGGTGAAATTTCAATGTTTGGAGTTGGATCTACTGAAGCTGGATTTAGTGCAAATAATATGTCAAATGTTATAAAAAACATATTTAAACAACTTATAATGATGGCTCAAATAGTTATTAGTATTTTTATAATAGTAGCTCTTATAGTATCATCAATTATGACAGCACTTGTTCTTTATTCTAGTATTGTAGAAAGAAAAACTGAAATAGGTATAATAAAAGCAGTTGGTGGAAGAAATAAAGATGTTATAAGAATTTTTGAAAGTGAAGCAATACTTATGGGATTATTTTCAGGTATAGTAGGTATGGGATTATCATTTATACTTGCCCCAATACTTGAAAAAGTTATATCTAGTGTGTTAAAACTAGATTTACCTGGTATAGTTACAATACCACTTTCTAAAGTACCATTTACAGATATAACATTCCCATTTGCAACAATAATAACAATAGTTTTATTTAGTGCTTTAGTTTCTGCAATTGCAGGATACTTACCTTCAAGAAAAGCAACAAAAATGAACGTTATAGACGCATTAAGAGACGAATAGGGGGAGAATGAAATATGTTAAAAGTAGATATAAAATCAAAAATATATAAAATGAAAAACGAAAACTTCAAAGCTCTTGATAATGTGTCTTTTGAAATAAAAAACAAAGGAATAGTTTGTATACTAGGACCTTCAGGTAGTGGTAAAACAACTCTTATGAATATAGTAGGAGCTTTAGATAGTGATTTTGAAGGTGATGTTATTATAAATAACAAATCTTTAAAGAATTCTAAAAATAAAGACTTAGATAGTTATAGAAAAAATACTATAGGATTTATTTTTCAAAACTTTAGTTTAGTAAATAAATTAACAGCTTATGAAAATGTAGAAGTAGCACTTACTTTATCAAATGAAAAAAACAAGAAAAATAAAGTAATGGATTTATTAAAAAAAGTTGAAATGGATAAGTTTGCAAAAAGAAGAGTAAATGTTTTGTCAGGTGGACAAAAACAAAGAATAGCGATAGCTAGAGCTTTAGCAAATGATCCAGATATAATACTTGCAGATGAACCAACAGGAGCTCTTGATAGTAAAATGAGTAGAGAAATCATGGAACTTTTGAAAGAACTTGCAAAAACTAAATTAGTTTTAATAATTACTCATTCACAAGAATTAGTTGAAAAATATGCAGATAGCGTAATAAAAATGGAAGATGGTAAAGTTTTAAGTATTGAAGATTTAAAAGAAAAAGTTGGAATAGAAAGTGAAAATGAAATTGAATTAAAAAATCAAAAAAAATCAATGTCGTTTTTAAAAGCTTTTGGATATACTTTAAAAAACATATCAACAAGAAAAGGAAGACTTATAGCAACTTCAATTGGTATGTCTATAGGAATAGTTGGAATAGGTTTAGCACTTGCTTTATCTAATGGAACTATGCAAATAGCAAAATCACAAATAGAAGGTATAATGCCAACAAATATGGTAGCTGTAACTTTTAAAGCAGATGAAGGAAAAACAGCTAGCGAAATGTTTTCAACAGATGGACCAAATAAAACTTTTGAATATAATGATGTAGTCAATACAAAAAAAGTTGATAGTAATGTATCACATTTTTGGATGGTACCAGCTAAAGTAATGGAATCATTTTTTAGTGAAATATCAATATCAAAAGATAATGCAACAACGGCTGAAATAGAACCAACTTCATTTTATACACAAAATGGATTTGAACCATTTGAAAATATAACTGATAGCATTACTTATGGAAGAGCACCTGAAAATAAAGATGAAACTGTTATTTCATTAAATACAGCAGAATATTTATTAGGTGGTGATACATCTAAAAAAATTGAAGATTTGGTAAATACAAATTTATATTTAAAATTTGGACCAATGAGAGCATACGGTCAAGATGATCCGGATAATAAAATAGTTACAGTTAAAATAGTAGGTATAACTTCTGTAAATACTATGGGATATTCAATGTATCAAAATTCTATGGATACACTTAATTTATATGAATCATTATATGGTACAAAAAAAGAAGAAATGAAATATTATGAAGTATATTTATACTTAAATAATGATTTAGATAAACAAGAAATAAAAACAACAATAGATAAGTTAAATAGTTCACAAGATAAATTGAAATTTACAGGAGCAGCTGAATCAACATTATCAAGTGTAGAAACAGTTTTAAATGTAATAAGAAATGTGTTAATTGGTTTTTCTTCTATATCTGTTGTTGTAGCAATCCTTATGATAGGTATTGTAATATTTACTTCAGTTATTGAAAGAATATCTGAAATAGGTATTTTAAGGGCAATAGGAGCGAAAAGAAAAGATATAAGAAACATATTTTTATCAGAATCTGTAATAATAGGACTTTTATCTGGACTTATAGGAGTAGCTGTTACAAAATTAATATGTTTAGTTATTAATTTATCAGTACAAGGTGTATTAAACTCTACTGGTATGAATATGGGAACTGTTAATATTGCAACTCTTAGTAATGTAGCAGGATTATCTTTAATAGCAGTATGTGTTATTTTATCTGTTATAGCAGGTATTATACCATCACAAAAAGCAGCTAACTTAGATCCAATAGTTGCACTTAGAAGAAAAGGGTAATAAAGTAATATAATATAAAAAGATTATAATGATATACAAAAATAAAAGTAAAAAACTAAAATATTAATTTAAAAAATTAATATTTTAGTTTTTTTTTATATAATATTGAAAAAAGATTTTATTTGATATATACTAAAGATAAATAAAATAAAAATGCATGGGGGTATTAAAAATGTATAAAACAAAAGAATTAAAAAATGGTGTATCATTAATAGTATTAGTTATATCAATAATTGTTGTAGTAATTATTGCAGCAGCAGTAATACTAAC
>CAZZFS010000035.1:0-6405 GCA_964653805.1 uncultured Clostridiaceae bacterium
AAAATGATATGACACAAATATTAACTAATTAAGAAGAGAAATTAAATAATACAATAGATGAATTAAAAGTATCATTAAAAAGAAGAAATATAACAGAAATAGATGTTGCTAAACTAAAACAAGAGATAAGAGAAATGGAAAATGAAAAAGAAGAAATAATGAATAAATTAAATAATACAGAAAAAAAAGTTCATGAAAAATCTAAATTACTTAAGCAAGAAAAAATATTAATATTGATAATGAAATTAATAAAATGAAAAAGGCAACATCGAATAATACAATAAATAATGCTTATAGTGATACTAAATACAATAATAAGAAAGAAAAAGTAGAAGAATATTATAATGAATTATTACATAAAATAGAAGTAAAAGAAATAGAAAAAATAATAAGATTGTTAAAATTAAATTTTGTTATAAATACAAATATAAAAAAGATGTTTATTGATGTTGTTATGCCTTTACTTGTATCAAAAACACAAATTAAAAAAGCAAATTCAAGTAAAGAAATAGTATATGCACTTTTAGAATATGTTGCTTTAAAAGAAAATATTGAAAGATTTAAGATATATAATTTTGAAGATTTTTTAGATATCACAAAAAAAGAAGTTGTATATAAGGGTAAAAACAAAATAGATGAAGCAATATACAGGGTTGTAAAATTGTTAGATATAAAAGAAAATTAGAGTTATAAATAGGAGAAGTGATTTATGGGTAAAATAATAAATGTAAGAGAAATAGTTGAAAATAAAAAAAATATACTTAAAACTGAAATAGAAGAATTAAGAAAAAACAATATTATTCCAAAACTAGCTGTTATAATTGCTAATGATGTTGAAGCTTCAAGAATATATGTAGCTAATAAAAGGAAATTATGTGATGAATTAAATGTTATTGGTATAGAATTTGAATTTGATATTAATTGTAAATCAGAAGATATTATAAATAAAATAAATGAATTAAATGAAGATAATAGTGTAGATGGAATACTTGTTCAATTACCTCTTTTTAAACATTTAGATGAGAGAAAAATATTGAATTCTATAGATAGTAATAAAGATGTAGATGGTTTTCATCCTTTAAATTTAGGTAAACTTTTATCTTTAGATACAGATGGAATAGTAGCTTGTACTCCTAGGGGGATTATGAGTATAATCGAAAGTACTGGTGAAGAAATTAGTGGTAAAAATGTAGTTGTTATCGGTAGAAGTATAATAGTTGGGAAACCTATTTCTATAGTTTTACTTTCAAAAGGAGCAACAGTTACAACTTGCCATTCTAAAACTAAAGATTTGAAATTTTACACAAAAGAAGCTGATATTTTAGTTGTTGCAGTTGGTGTACCTCATTTAATAAAAGCTGATATGGTTAAAAAAGATTCAATAGTTATTGATGTTGGGATAAATAAAGTTGATGATATTTTAGTAGGCGATGTTGATACTGAAGAAGTTTCTAAAGTATCAAAATATATTACACCAGTTCCAGGTGGTGTAGGAATTACAACAGTTGTATCATTAATTGAAAATTTGGTAGATATAGCTAAAAGAAGAATATAATTTAATAAATTAATAATAATGAAAAATTGAGTAGCAAAATCATAAAAAACAAATAAAAAAATTAAGTTTAAAATATATATAATTTTAAACTTTGCTTGATTTTTTTTTGTTTTTTAGTATATAATGAGAAAGTACAATATATATTGTATAGGGGGTAAAAAATGAATAAAGAAAAAAATTTCACATTAGTTCTAATTATATTTGCTATGGTTGGCTTGTTTTTATTTTTATATGGAATAAAAGAAGTAATTAGTTTTGAAAATTATAAAAAGACAGCAGTACAAACTACAGCAATAATAAAAGATGTAGGAAGTGTAGAAAATCAAGTTCGTAAATTTCCAATAATAGAATATGATTTAAATGGTGCAAAACATGCTGCAGTTTTAAATTATTATGATATTGGTATGAAAGAGGGTCAAGAATTAAATATATATTATACTTCAAATGATCCTGATAAAATTGTTTTAAGCAAAGGAAATATGATGTACTTATTAACTCCAATAATAGGTATTGTTATTTTCTTAGGTAGTGCAATAGCAATTTATATACGTAAGAAAAAATAGTAAAAGCGATCTAATTAAACTAATGAAAATAATAAAAGAAAATGTTAAAATAAAAATAAAAAATCTCAAATTAATTTAAATATTGATTTGAGATTTTTTGAAAATAATTATATAAAAATTTGATATATAAAATATTATTAATTAATAGTATAAATAGTGTTTATTGTTAACTTAAAAACAATAAAAGCTATTTACATCTTTTATTCTACATGATATAATATATTTTATATAATTATTTATAAAAAAAGGAGCATAATTATTTATGAAGATTTCAAAAACTATAAAATTAGTCGTATTTTTTTGTGCGATATTAAATATATTAACATTAACTAATATATATGCTCAAGAAGCTATAACAGATGTTGTAAATACAGAAGAAAATGTTATAACAGATGAAGAAATAAAAATTCAAAAACAAGAAGCATTATTAGAAATTGATAAACAATTGATAAATATGCAAGAGAAAATAAAGATAATTGATAATAAATTATCAAATTTAAAAACAAAAAAAGAATATGAAACATATCCTGCTATAAGATTAAATTTAGAAACTCCTATTTTTGGATTAACTTCTGTAATAAATCAAAAATTAAAAATAACTAAAGATGTTTCAACTATTGATGTTGCAAATGGTTATTCAATAAAAGAAATTATAAAAAATAAAAATATAAAATTGTCTGAAAAAACAATTTTAAATATAACAATTAGTACTCGTGATGTTAAGTTAAATGAAAATATAGAATTAAAAGATTTAAATTTAGTTGTATTGAAACTTATACAGTACTCTTTGCAAATAGATAATGTAAATAAATTTTTAGATAATCAAATAAATCAAACTTTTACTGAATATATAGATGATGAAAAAACTGCTAAGGTAGAAGAATATAAAAATAGAGTTAGTGATATAAAAAAATCATTATTAAAAGATGCTGACACATTAACTTTAATATATTTATGTGCAAATAAACAAGAAGAATATAAAACAAAAGTAGAAACATATGAAACATACAAAAAAGAATTATATAATATAGAAAAAAAATTAAATAATATTCTTATTACAAGTGATGAATTAGAAGTTGTTCAAAAAAATCTACTTAATTTAGAAACAAAAAATATTGAATATTTAGAAAATTTAGAAGATATTTTAAAAGTAGCAAAAGAAAATATTAATGAAGATATAATGATTGAAAATGCAAATAATGATTTGAAAATTAGAAAAGCAAGAATTCAATTATATGTAGATAATTCTATTGTTACAAATATTATAAAAGAAGATAATACACAAGTAACAGAAACTATTTTAAATGATACCAATTCAGATACTACAACTACTAATACTACAACAGAAGAAATAAAAATGTATGAAGTAAAATCTTCAACTTTAGTTGTGAATTTAAATTCTAATTTAAAATTAATGCAAAGTTATATAGAAAAGTATATAAATTCTGAAGAGGCAAATAAAGAATTAACAAAAGAAGAAAAAATAACTTTATTAGAAGAAATTGATAAATTATATAAAGATTCATTGTCTAAAGAAAATAAATTTTATTTGGATAATATAAATTATATGATAACTAATATTACAAGTAAAATAACTCAAATAAACAAAGATACGGATACAAATAAAAATATTTTAACAGAAATGAAATATTTATATCTAACACTTCCAAATAATTTAGATAATTATTTAGAAAATGTTAATTATAGCTCAAATGTTGATATGCAAAGACTAACAAGTTTATTATATAATGAATTAATAACATTAGAAAAATATAATGTTACAATATCAAAAATATATAATGATATGTTAGAAAAAAATGCAAAAACTTAAAATAAAAAACGAAAAACTTGGAATAAGGAGAAATGTGTATAAATGTTAAATTTAACAAGACAACAATTATTAAGTGTAGCTAAGCCTTCAAGATATGTTGGTGGTGAATATAATCAAATAGTAAAATCAAAAGAAAATGTAAAAATAAGATTTGCTTATTGTTTTCCAGATATTTATGATATTGGAATGAGTAATCTTGGTATGAAAATATTATACAATATATTAAATAAAAGAGATGATACATGGTGTGAAAGAGTTTTTGCTCCATGGACTGACTATGAAGATTTAATGAGAAAAGAAAAAATAAAATTATATGGGTTAGAGTCTAAAGATAGTATAGATACTTTTGATTTTGTAGGATTTACATTACAATACGAAATGAGTTATACTAATATATTAAATATGTTAGATTTAGCTGGTATATCTGTGTTTTCAAAAGATAGAAATGATAACCATCCTTTTGTAATTGCTGGTGGGCCTTGCGCTTCAAATCCAGAGCCACTTACAAAATTTATAGATATATTTGTAATTGGTGAAGGTGAAGAAATTATTACTGAACTTATGGATAAATATAGAATTTGGCAAGCAAAAGGTTCAAAAAGACAAGAATTTTTAAATAGTATTAAAGATATGAATGGAATATATATACCAAGTATTCATACAAAAGATTATACAATAACAAAAGTTATTGTAAAAGATATGGATAAAGTAGAATATCCTACTAATTTTGTTATACCAAATACAGAAATAGTACAAAATAAACTTTCTTTAGAAGTTTTTAGAGGATGTCAAAGAGGATGTAGATTTTGTCAGGCAGGATATATATACAGACCAGTAAGAGAAAAAAAAGCATCTCATTTATTAAAACTTGCTAAAAAAGGGTTAGATAGTACAGGGTTAAATGAAATATCACTTGCATCACTTAGTACAAGTGATTATACTGAATTTAATACTTTAGCAACTGGGTTAATAAAAATGGGCGAAGAAAAGAAAATAAGTATTAGCTTACCATCTCTTAGAATAGATACAATTGATTTAGAGATATTAAAAAAAATACAATCAGTTAGAAAAAGTTCTTTAACTTTTGCACCAGAAGCTGGTACTCAAAGATTAAGAGATGTAATAAATAAAAACATAACAGATGAAGAAATATTATCTGCATGTAAACTTGCATTTGAAAATGGTTGGACTAATATAAAACTATACTTTATGCTTGGATTACCAACAGAAACAATGGAAGATTTAGAAGGTATTGTAAAACTTGCAAATGATATAGTAGAAGTTTTTTATAGTATATCTAATATTAGAAGAAAAGCAAAATGTAATATAACTGTTTCAACATCAACATTTGTACCAAAAGCACATACACCATTTCAATGGTGCGCTCAAGATACAATAGAGCAAATACAAGAAAAACAAAGATTTTTAAAAGGAAAGTTAAATAATAAAAATATAAAATATTCATGGCATGATCCAAAAACAAGTATGCTAGAAGCAGTAATAGCAAGAGGCGATGAAAAAATTGCTGATGTTATATATTCTGCATATAAAAATGGAGCTAAATTTGATAGTTGGGAAAGCAATTTAAATTTAGAAGCATGGGAAAAAGCATTTGAAGAACAAAAAATAAATCCAAGTGATTATGCAAATAAAGAATATGATTTAGAATATGAATTTCCATGGGATAATATAATGCATGGTGTTGATAAAGAATTTTTAAAAAGAGAATATAATAAAGCGTTAAAAACTATCACTACACCAAAATGCAGTGATAATTGTGCTGCTTGTGGAGTTACAAAAATAACAACATGCAAATATTTAACTAATAAATAAATAAATAAAATCAAACTAAATAAAATAAAATTAAAATAACAACAATATAAAAAGAAGAAGGTGAAATAAAATATGGACAAAAAAAATGTTAAAAAAAATAATAACATCTCTATAAAAAACAGAGAAATATCTTTTAAATATAATATATTAGAAACAATAGAATGTGGAATTGAATTAAAAGGTACAGAAGTTAAATCTATAAGAGATGGTATGTGTAATTTAAAAGATAGCTTTGCAATAATACGAAATAATGAAATAGTTTTAAAAAACATGCATATAAGTCCATATGAAATGGGAAATATAAATAATGTTAATCCTACAAGAGATAGAAAATTACTTCTTCATAAATTAGAAATATTAAAAATAACTAATTATATTAAGCAAGGTGGATATACTTTAGTACCTAAAAGAGTATATTTAAATAGAAGATGGGTTAAACTAGAACTTGCTATATGTACTGGTAAAAAATTATATGATAAAAGACAATCTATTAAAGAAAGAGATGCTAAAAAACAAATAAATGAATTTAAAAAAGTTTAGATTTAATAATAAATTAAAATAAAACAAAAAATAAAGTACTGTAATATTGCAAATATATTACAGTACTTTTACTAATATATTAC
>CAZZFS010000036.1:0-6132 GCA_964653805.1 uncultured Clostridiaceae bacterium
GAGAAGTGATTTTATTGTTTTATGGGCACCCCCTTAGATTCAACATAATATTTAAATCCATCTAAATCTTTTAAACTTTTTAAAGCATCATGATACCCAAGTTTGATCATATATTTTAAAGTTTCATTATCAAAATTAAGTAAACCAGCCAAATTTTCATTTGGTGTGATTATATGTATATTTAAATTACCTCTTTCAATAATGTTTTTATAATCTCTTATTTTAAGTTTTTTATAAACTCTAATTATAAAAACATCTTTATAGCCTTTTTTTTCTAACATGTGTACTGGGCAATTATCATATACTCCACCATCTAAATATATTTTAGAATCAATTTTCATTGTTTTAAAAACAGGTAAACTAGAACTCGCCATTAAATAATCAATTACTTTTCCTTCAGGAATATCTTCTATAAACAATTCTTCAGGTTGTTTATCTGATAAATTATATGTTACTAAACCAAATTTAACATCTGATTTCCTAAGTTTTTCTTCATCTACATTTTCATTTAAAAGTTCCCTTATTTTAATTGTATCTATACCACCTTCTTTTAAAGCTTTACCTAATTTTTTTGATAGATATTTTATTACATCAATATCTATCTTTGCATTTAATGTTTTTTCTACTTTTTCTTCATCTACATTAAATATTGTAGAATATGTTGTATCGTGCCAAATTTTTGCAAGTTTATCAAAATCACCTTGAGCTACTAGCGCTGCATTTAAAGCACCTATCGAAGTTCCAACAACAGCATTAAAAGTATAACCATTTTCTACTAATGCTTTTATTGCACCTACATGATAAGCACCTTTTGCTCCTCCACCTTCTAAAACTAATCCATATTCTTTCATAAAGAATCACCTCACTATTTAATTCTATATTAATATATTATTATTTCATTATTTCATTTATCTTTTTCTTACAATCATATTTTTTATAACTATAACATTGGAGAAAATGCTTTAAGTAAAGCTTCCATAGCTTTATATATAATTGTTTTTTTCTTGCAATTTTCTATTTTCACTTCTATACATTTATCAAGCATTTCTTCAAAATCTTTTTTTATATTTATTTCTTCACCAGTTCTATACATCCATGTTGCACACTCAAAATTCAAATGTGTACTTCTATAATCTAAATTAGCTGTACCAACTATTGAAGTATCATCATCAACAACAAATGTCTTAGAATGTATAAATCCAGGCTTAAATTCATATACTTTTATTCCTGCTTCAAGTAGCACTTCATAATATGATCTAGTTACAATTTGAACCATTTTTTTATCTGGTATATGCGGTAATATTATTTTCACATCAACACCACTTCTTGAACTATTTAAAAGTGCTGTTAATAAATTTTCACTTATTATAAAATAAGGGGTTGTTATATATACATAATTTTTAGAATTATTTATTGTTTGAATATATATATTTTCTATTGGACATTTCCTGTTTTCAGGGCCATCTGAATATGGTAATAAATATCCTTTTGAGTTTTCAATAATTTCTTTATTTTGTTCTTTATATATTTTTTGTTCTTTGTCCATATTCTTTTTATACCATGTATAATCTAATTTACCATCTATTAATTGTTCTAATGTTCTTAAAAATATTAATGTATTACTCCAAACAGCTTCACCATAAAATTTAATTCCAACATCTTTCCAATAACCATATTTTTCAATTATATTTGCATATTCATCAGCTAAATTAACGCCACCTGTATATGAACAAACACCATCTATTACAACTATTTTCCTATGATCTCTATAATTTAAATATCCACTTATTACAAAATTAAAAGGATTAAAAATATAAACTTCTATACCTAATTTATTCATTTCTTTAACTAAATTTTTAGGTCTATTTGGCAAAGATCCTAGTGAATCTATTATTATTTGAATTTTTACACCTTCACTTGCCTTTTTTACTAAAATCTCACGAATTTCATCCCAAAGTTTACCTGCTGATAATATGTAAAATTCTATTAAAATATATTTTTTAGCTTTTAATAAATCAATTTTTAAATTTTCAAAAAATATTTCGCCTGTTTTAAAATATTCTACATTTATATTTCTATAAACAGGATAACCACTTACATTTTTCATATATTTTACTTGATTATATTTATATGGATTTAATTTTTTTATTTCTTGTTCTAAATGAATATGTTCTGCTAAAAGATCTTTTGTTTTTAAAGAAATTTCTTTTATTTTATTATCATTTTTCTTTTTTAATTTACTATTTCCCCATAAATAAAATATCAAAACTCCAACTACAGGGAAAAACATTATAAATAAGATCCAAGATATTTTATATGCCGATTCATCATGTCTATGTAAAATCAATAAAATAGCTATTATTTTTATAATTTCAAATGAAAAAGTAGCATATTTATATATATCTTTTGCAGTTACATATAAAAAATACATTATAAAAACTTGTGCTAAAAATATTGCTATAACAAGTATAAGTTTAGATATTGTTAAAAAAATATTTTTTTCACCTTTTTGTTTTAAAATCATTTTCTTCTCTTTTAATTTACGCCTTAATCCCAATTTTTTAATTTTATATTTCATAAAAAGACCTCTTTTCTATAAAAAACAAATAAAATCAAAACCTCTAATTTGTATATTATTTTATATTTTACATATTCATTATTTTATTATTTTTAAATTTCTTCATATCCATATTTTTTATAAAATTCACTTCTAAATTCAAGTAAAGAATCTTGTTTTATTGCTTCTCTTACTTGTTCCATAAGTCTAACTAAAAATCTTAAATTGTGTATAGATAAAAGTCTTGCTCCTAAAATTTCTTTTGCTTTAAATAAATGACGAATATATGCTCTTGTATAGTTTTTACAAGTATAACAATCACAGTCTTTATCTAAAGTTGTAAAATCTCTTTCATATTTTGCATTTAACATATTAAGCCTTCCATAATGAGTAATAGCTGTTGCATTTCTTGCCATTCTAGTAGGTATTACACAATCACACATATCAATACCAGCTATTGCTGCTTCTATTAAATAATCAGGTGTTCCTACTCCCATAAGATATCTAGGTTTATCTTCTGGTAAAAGTGGAGCTGTATATCTTAGTATATCTAAGAAATCTTCTTTTGGTTCTCCAACACTTATTCCACCTATTGCATAACCTGGAAAATCAAGTTTTGCTAGATCTTCAGCACCTTTTTTACGAAGATCTTTATGAAAACCTCCTTGAACAATTCCAAATAAAGCTTGTGTATCTGTTTGTGTATGATAATCTTTACAACGTTTTGCCCAACGTGTTGTCATCTCCATTGATTTTTCTACATATTTTCTGTCTGCATCAAATGGTGCACATTCATCAAAACACATCATAATATCTGAACCTAATGCATTTTGTATTTCCATTGATTTTTCTGGTGATATAAATTTTTTAGTTCCATCAATATGTGATCTAAATTCAACACCTTCTTCAGTTATTTTTCTTAAATCACCTAAACTAAATACTTGAAATCCACCACTATCTGTTAATATATTTCTATCCCAATTCATAAATTTATGAAGACCACCTGCTTCTTTTACTAAATCATGGCCTGGTCTTAAAAATAAATGATATGTATTTGATAATATTATATCTGATTTTATTTCTGTTTTCATTTCATCAGGTGTCATTGTTTTTACTGTAGCTTGTGTACCTACTGGCATAAACACAGGAGTTTCAACATCACCATGTGGTAAATGCATTACACCATATCTTGCACCTGTTTTTTTATCTATTTTTTTTATTTCAAAATTTAACGCTTTTTTACTCATTTTATCCTCCACTATATTATTATTTTTATTTTATAAACATACAATCGCCAAAACTAAAAAATCTATATTTTTCTTCTACCGCTTCACTATATGCTTTAAGTATTTCTTCTTTACCTACTAAAGCAGCAACTAACATTATTAATGTTGATTCTGGTAAATGAAAATTTGTAAGTAACCCATCTATCATTTTAAAAGTGTATCCCGGATATATAAATATATCTGTTTCTTTAGCCATAGGATGAATTATTCCTTTTTCATCAGTAGCAGATTCTAAAACTCTACATGAAGTTGTACCAACTGCAAATACTTTATTTCCTCTTTTTTTTGTTTCATTTATAACATCACAAGCATCTTCATCAATAACAAAGTATTCACTATGCATTTTATGTTCTAAAACATTATCCACTTTAACTGGTCTAAAAGTTCCAATACCTACATGCAATGTAACATAAACAATATTTACACCTTTTTGTTTTAAAGTGTTCAATATATCTTCAGTAAAATGTAATCCAGCAGTTGGAGCTGCTGCAGAACCCAAGTTTTTACTATACACAGTTTGATATCTATCTTTATCTTCTAATCTTTCTGTAATGTATGGTGGCAAAGGCATCATTCCAAGTTTATCTAAAATCTCATTAAATATGCCTTCATATTCAAACTCAATTACTCTTTGTCCATCTTCTAATATATCTATAACTTTAGCTTTTAATATGCCATTCCCAAATAAAATAATTTCACCAATTTTTGCTTTTTTACCTGGTTTAACTAACGTTTGCCAAGTATCTTTTTTTATTTCTTTTAAAAGTAAAAATTCAATACTTTCTTCTCTATCTATTCTATTTCCAAATATTCTAGCTGGTAAAACCTTTGTATCGTTTAAAACAATAGTATCACCATTTTCTATATATTCTATAACATTTTCAAAAACTTTATGAGAAATCTCACCTGTTTTTTTATTAAGTAGCATCATTTTTGATTTTTCTCTTTTTTCTAAAGGCGTTTGTGCTATTAATTCATTTGGTGATTCATAGAAAAAATCTTTTGTGTTCATTTTTATCTCTCCTTGTATTATATCATTTTATTGAGTAATTATACCATAAAAAGACATAAAAAGATAGAGTTTACATATCTTTTTATGTCTTAGCTTTATATATTTAATTTACAAAAGTGTAATTCTAGCATAACCATTACCTGACTGCCCTATTTGTGTTCCTCCACTTGGATTTGGCATTGTTAAACTACCATCTATAGTTTGTGCCGAAGCTAAACTACCAATATAACCAGAACCGGCCACCTCCACTATGAAATCCTGAACCACCTCCATAGTAACCGCCTCCGGCCTCCAGCACCACCCCAAGACCACCCATTGGAATTCGCACCTACTCCCAATGAACCATTAAAATATAAAGATGTTTGTAATGAATTATCCATACTTCCACCTGCTGTTTGAGTTGCACCATGACCACCTGCATAAGAGTCAGTTTGAGCTCCGCCATCTCCTCCGTTTAAACCTCCACCAACTCCTCCATAAGGTGAAATAGTGTATAAATATCCAGCTCCACCTCCAGCTCCGGCTACTATTATTCTATTTGCTAAAGTTGTTCCTGTAATTCTCATATCTGTTGCACCGCCTCCGGCCTCCACCTCCAGATCCTGAAGAATAGGCTGTTCCGCCTCCATTCCAACCTCCATTAGATGTTCCTGTTGATCCGGTTGTTGCACTATCTGAACCTTTTCCACCTACATATATATATATATTTTGTCCTGCTGTTATATATATATTACCACATGAATATCCACCTTTTCCACCAGAAGCAATAGCTTGATATGAATAACCACCTTGTGCACCCCATACTTCTAATTTATAAGTTCCTGTATATGGTACTGTCCATGTTTGATAATCACCTGTATATGCAAAATTGTATATTGTTGTTCCTATTATTGTAAATACATTTGATTTTGTCGTAAATACATTTCCAGCATTATCCGTTACTTTTATCCATAAATAATGTGTTGTTCCTGATGCACCTGTTTTTGTTAATGTTCCATTATTTGAAAATGTTGCCCATCCACTTACTGGTGTTGTACTATTTTGTGTATCCCATACATATTGTAATGTACTTGCATTTATTCCACTTCCTGATGTATCAATTGCATTTACTGTTGTACTTGCTGTTGTTCCTGCTACACTTCCACCATTTGTTCCAAATGTAATGGTTGGAGCTGTTCTATCAATTATTGTTATAACTTGTGTTACTTGATTTGATACATTGTTTGCTGAGTCTGTTTCTCTTGCATATACTGTTAAGTTATTTGTTATTGTAACTG
>CAZZFS010000037.1:0-5420 GCA_964653805.1 uncultured Clostridiaceae bacterium
CAATAGCAACACTTGCGTTATATGCTTTTCTATCATCACCAGGCATTCCAGTATATATGCTTAATTTTTCATAAACAAGTGGTTCATTCATACCATTTGAAGCATATCTTAAACTTTCTGCAGCTATACTTCTTTTGCCTTCGTTATCATAAGTATATATAGTATATGTATCTCTTTTTTTTGTAACATCAACTATTGCTGTTTTAACTTTATTTTTTGCTATAGTTGTTCCAATAGCATTTATGCAAAAAGTTGTACCAACTTTAGGTGAACCAACAAAACAAACTGTTTTTTTGTAATCTTTTGGAACTTCATATACTGATTTAACTACTTCTTTTTCCATTATTTGAGTAACAACTCTTGGTTCAGAAGGAACTTTTTGAACTACTATTCTTTCAGTTATTTCAGGTTCTTGTCTAATCTCTATTGCGTTTGCATCATTATTTCTATTTAAAACTTCTTGAGGAGCATATCCTGTTACATTAATTTCTTGTTGTACATATTGACCTGATGCATCTGGCATACTAGCTATTAATTTATATCTATCATTATTAAAAGCTAAATGTTGTTTAACATCATCTGGCAAGAAATTAATTATTATTCTTAATTGCTCATTTGTATATTGAGTTGAAATCCTATCAAATATTTCGTTATATTTATCTGTAACACCATTTTGATTTTTGTAATATGATACTATTCTTTGAATTTCAATTTCTGAAACCTCAGCAGATTTATATATACTATCTTCATTTGCTTTATCATAATATTTTTTTACATCTTTTTTGTAATATGGTGAATTTACAGCAGCACTAACACGTCCTTTGGTTCTATCTTTACCAGTAAGCACAGTGTATATACCTAAATTAAATAATTTAGATAAAAATTCATCTCCCAATGTTCTTCTATCTGAAGAAATAAGTATAACTTTTTTAGCATCAAATACATCTGTCATAGCATCTATATTTTTAAATAAATACTCATCAATTTGAGCTAAATTTTTAGTAGGGAATTTCTCTAATTCTTCTAATACTACTGCTCTATCATATCCTCCATTAGATAATTCTTGTATAAAATGTTTGAAATAATATACATTTTTATATTCTAGTTTCTCATTATATTTTTCCTCATAAAACTCTACTATTCCTTTAACAGTATCGTCATTATTAATCCCAAATAATACCTTCATATTTCCATACCCTCTCTTAACATGATAATTAAATCATTTTTTGAATTATTTTATCTTTTTTACTTTTTATTTTTTCTATATTATATTTTTTCTATTATTAATTTATAACTAAAAATGCATATAAAAGTGGTAATGCTTGTACCATAACCATAAATAAAGCTATTCCAATTATAAGTCTTTGTCCTGTAATTTTATGTTCTACCATTTCAGACCCAATAATATAAAATTTATATAATGCATAAATAAATACTAACGTTATCACAGGCCACGAATATTTTTGTATCAATATTAATATTTGCATTGTCCCATCAATTATTTGATCATTTGCTTGAACTTCATTTGAACCAAAAACAAAACCTGAAACACAAGCCATTATTATTGATGTCATTATCGCTATTGAAGTTAATTTTTTGTATACCATAACTATCCCTCACATTTTTCTTTTAACTTTGAGTCTTCTACTCAATATAATTTTACTATAAAAAAGTTTAAATATCAATACAAATCAATCAAAAAACTAAATATTTATTGTTTTTTATTTAACATATTAAGAAAAGCTTTAAAATTCGTTATTTCAAGCATATATAAACCTCTTGTATATTCTTGACAAAAACATAAAAATGCTATATAATTTGCTTTATATATAAGCCAAAAATCTTTTATATAAAATTCAAAAATTAGGAGAATAATATAGTGAAAATTTTAAACAAAAATAATCAAGAATTAGAAGAATATTTTAAAATATTAAGTACCGATATACCAGATTTTATATATGAATATGTAGACACACCAGAAATGCAAAGATTAGCTGGAATAGGACAATTTTGTGGTATTGATTATACTAAATTTGAAGAATGTAATTTAAAATATTTTTTTTCAAGACTAGACCATAGTATTGCTGTTGCATTAATCATATGGAATTTCACTAAAGATAAAAAACAAACTTTAGCTGGTTTATTTCATGATATTTCTTCACCAGCTTTTAGCCACGCTGTAGATTTTATGAATGGCGATAGTTTACACCAAGAATCTACTGAAGAATTAACAGAAGATTTTATTAAAAACTCTAAAGAAATAATGACTTTATTAAAAAGCGACAATATAAATGTAGAAGATGTAATTGATTACAAACTTTATCCAATTGCAGATAATAAAAGACCTAAACTTTCTGCAGATAGATTAGAAGGTTTATTTAGTTCAAAATTAGTATGGTTTAAAAATTGGGAATTACAAGATATTAAGAATTTATATGAAGATATTCAAATATTTAAAAATGAAGAAAATATAGAAGAATTAGGTTTTAAAAATATAAATTCTGCTCAAGAATTCACAAAAGGAGCTATTGAACTCGGATACATTTTACAAAAAAACGAAGATAAATTAACACTTAATTTTCTAGGTGATATTTTAAAAACAGGTATCCAAAATAATATATTTTCAGAAGAAGATTTATTTAATTCAACAGAAAACGAAATAATTTTAAAAATAAAAACAAGCCAAAATGATTCTATAAAAAAAGCTTGGGATTATTTTGAAAATATGAGTGAAATAAAAAGAAGTAATGATTTAATTGAAGATACTTATTGTATATCTTTAGATAGTAAAAAAAGATATATTGATCCATTAATTTATACAGAAAACAACTTAGCCAGAGTAACAGAAATATCAACTGAATTTAAAAAGAATTTAGATGATTTAAAATCTTATGAAGATTCAAAATATGCATATATAGATTTTAATTTTTAATTCAAAACACAAAAATATATATTTAAAATATATGAAAAATAAGATTAACTAAGTATAAAAACTTAGTTAATCTTATTTTATTTACTAAATATTTTGATTTTTTAAATTAGAATTCAAGTATTCATTTACTTTTTTACACTCTTCATCTGTTGGAACTTTATATTCATCTAAATGATATTTCAATTTTAATTCATCCCATTTATATTTCCCCATTTCATGATATGGTAAAACTTCAACTTTTCGAATATAATTTAAACTATTTATCAACACTTTCAACTTCTCTATGTTATCATTTTTATCAGTTATTCCAGGTATGTAAACAACTCTAATCCAAGTGTTAATTTTCATAGCATCTATGTGTTTTAATAAATCTATTATTTTATCATTTTCGACTCCAACTAACTCTTTATGAATAACTTCATCTAAATGTTTTATATCAAATAAAACAAGATCTACATATTTTAATAATTCATTTATTTTATCATCATTTTTATCAAAATTCCCAGCTGTGTCTAATGTAATATGGATATTATTTTCTTTTAATTTTTTACAAACTTTTGTTAAAAACTCTGCTTGTAAAAGTGGTTCTCCACCTGTAAAAGTAACTCCACCTTTTTCATTAAAATACACTTTTGCTCTTAATATTTTATCTACTAATTCATCACTAGAAATTATATTTTTAGTTTCTAAACACCATGTATCTGGATTATGACAAAACTTACATCTTAAATTACAACCTTGCATAAATACTACATACCTTATTCCTGGTCCATCAACAGTACTAAAACTCTCTATAGAATGTATTTTACCATCCATTTAAACATCCCCTTTATTTACTATGAAATGTTCTTGATATAATATCTAATTGATGTTTTTTAGATAATTTAACAAATTTTACTGCATATCCAGATACTCTTATTGTAAGATGTGGATATTTTTCTGGATTTTCCATAGCATCCATTAAAATTTCTTTATCAAATACATTTATATTTATATGATGTCCACCTTTTTTAAAGTATCCATCTAAAATGTTTTTTAAATTTTCTATTTTTTCTTCTTTTTCTTTTCCAAGCACAGAAGGTACTAAAGAAAATGTATAAGAAATACCATCTTTACTTTCTTCATAATCAAGTTTTGCAACTGAATTTAATGCTGCAATTATACCATTTTTTTCTCTATGATACATTGGATTTGCTCCTGGTGCAAAAGGTTCTCCTTTTTTTCTTCCATCTGGAGTTGTTCCTGTTTTTTCACCATATACAACATTAGATGTTATAGTTAAAATTGACATAGTATGTTCTGCATTTCTATATGTTTTATGTTTTCTTAATTTATTCATAAATCTAGTTTCTATATCTACAGCTATATCATCAACTCTATCATCATCATTACCAAAGCAAGGATATTCACCTTCTACTTCAAAATCAACAATTATTCCTCTTTCATCTTTTATTGGTTTTACTTTTGCAAATTTTATAGCACTAAGAGAATCAGCAACTACAGAAAGTCCAGCTATTCCACAAGCCATTGTTCTATGAACTTCTAAATCATGAAGTGACATTTGTAATTTTTCATAAGAGTATTTATCATGCATATAATGTATTACATTTAATGAATTTATGTATATTCTAGCAACCCATTCAAACATTTCATCTAATCTTTTTAATACATCTTCAAATTCTAAATATTCACCAGTTATTTTTTCAATATTAGGTCCAACTTGTAGTCCTGAAATCTCATCTTTACCGCTATTTAAAGCATAAAGTAAAGCTTTAGCTATATTACATCTAGCACCAAAAAATTGCATTTGTTTACCTGTCTTCATTGCAGAAACACAACAAGCAATTGAATAATCATCACCATAATATTGACTCATTAAATCATCATTTTCATATTGAATTGCACTTGTATCAATAGATACTTTCGAACAAAATTCTTTAAATCCTTTTGGTAAATTTTCTGACCATAATACTGTCATATTTGGTTCAGGAGCTGGTCCTAAATTATATAACGTATGAAGTATTCTAAATGAACTTTTTGTTACTAAAGTATTCCCTGAACTAGTCATACCACCAATTGCTTCTGTAACCCAACTAGGATCTCCAGCAAAAAGAGCACTATATTCTTTAGTTCTTAAAAATCTTACCATTCTTAATTTTATTGTTAATTGATCAATATATTCTTGAGCTTCTACTTCTGTAATAGTCCCGTTTTTTAAATCTCTTTCTATATATACATCTAAAAATGTTGATATTCTACCGATACTCATAGCTGCACCATTTTGTTCTTTTATTGCTCCAAGATATGCAAAATATGTCCATTGAATAGCTTCTAAAGCATTTTTTGCAGGTACAGAAATATCAAAACCATATTTTAAAGCCATTGCTTTTAATTCATTTAATGCTTTTATTTGTTCTGTAATTTCTTCTCTAAGTCTCATAGTTTCTTCATCCATAAGATCAACTTCTAATTCTTCTTTTTGATTTAT
>CAZZFS010000038.1:0-2975 GCA_964653805.1 uncultured Clostridiaceae bacterium
AAATGTAGCTTTTGCAGTTGCTTTAGTACCTTTTATATCATCAGCACTTGCAAAAAATAAAAAACAAGAAGTATTGAATAAAATAAATTTTTCACTTAAAATATCAACAATAATAGCATTACCATGTGCAGCAGGTCTTTGTATATTAGCAAATCCGATTTTTAATTTATTATTTCCTAATGCACCAAATGGATATGAATTATTACAAATACAATGTTGGATGGTTGTATTTGCAGTTTTAGCACAAACATTATACGGTTCATTACAAGGAATAGGTAAATTATTTGTACCAGGAGCCAGTCTTTTAGTAGGAGCTATAATAAAGTATTTTTTAAATATAATATTTATTCCTATTTATGGAGAATGTGTTCCAGCAATAACAAGCGTAATTTATCAAGCGATAGCATTTACTCTAGCTTTCGTATTGTTATTTAGATATTTAAATGTAAAACCAAACATAAAAGAATTGTTTTTTAAACCGATTTTTGCTACAATTTTGATGTCAATTATACTTATTTTTGTGAATTTAGTGCTTGGTTACATAAATCAACGTAATGGTGTAAATACTATCATATCTATTATAGTAGCAGTTGTTACGTACTTATTATTATTAGTGAAGTTAAATGCTTTGGATGAAGTGGAAATTATGCAATTACCTTATGGTAACAAGATATATAGAGTTTTAAGAAAAATAAATAAAAAATAAAAAAAACAAAAAAAAGTGTTGACATTAATTGATATTTGTAGTATATTCTTAATGTAATCTTGAAATAGGGGGGATTTATAATGAATAAAGCTGAATTAATAGCAAAAATAGCTGAAGAAAGCAAATTAACAAAAAAAGCTGCAGAAACTGCATTAGATGCTTTCGTAACTAGCGTAGAAGGAGCACTTAAAAATGGTGAAAAAGTGCAATTAGTAGGATTTGGAACTTTCGAAGTAAGAGAAAGAGCTGCTAGAAAAGGTAGAAATCCACAAACTAAAGCTGAAATCAAAATACCAGCTTCAAAAGCTCCAGTTTTCAAAGCTGGAAAAGCTTTAAAAGAATTAGTAAATAAAAAATAATTTAACGAATATGTTAATAAAAAAATCAGTATTATATAATACTGATTTTTTTATTGTTATAAGATACATATTATAACAAATATTCTCTTTTAAAACTTAATTTTAATTTTCGTTTGTAATTTCTACTACTTCTAATTTACTTGTACAAAAACCGCATTTTGAAGCTTTAATAGGTACTTTATTTAAGCAATAAGGACAATCTTTTGTAGTACTTTCTTTAACAATGTTTTCTTTTTTATTTGATTTTTTTATAAAACTAACAATTATAAATAAAACAAATGAAATTATAAAGAAATTAATAAAAGCATTTAATAATTCACCATAGTTAAATGTTAATGCACCAGCTGCTTTTGCATCAGCAAGACTTGGATAATCATTACCATTTAAGGCTACAAATAAAGTTGATAAATTAACTTTGTTTGTAAATATACTAATAAACGGTGTTATTGAAGTACTTACTATTGAATTTACTATATTTGTAAAAGCACTACCAATTACAACACCAATTGCAAGATCTAAAGCATTACCTTTAATTGCAAATTCTTTGTAATTTTCTGCTAATTTTTTAGTTTTATCTCTAGTTAATTTTTCTTGTTCTTTTATTAATTTTATTGCTTCTTTACTTTGTTCTTTTGAGATTTTAGTTATTTTTTCTTTCATTATCATCACCCATATACATTGTATAATAATAAGGGGGAAAAATCAATATTAAAGCTATATAAATATAGCAAAATCATTGAAACTATTGAATAATATTTGAATATGTAGTAAAATTAATAATATAGTTAATTAGGAGAAAAAATATGGAAGAAAAACATAGTAAAAATATATTTATAGCATTTGTATTAAATATTACATTTGCAATAATTGAGTTAATAGGTGGTATATTAACAAATAGTGTATCGATAATATCAGATTCAATTCATGATTTTGGAGATGCAATATCTATTGGTATAGCATTTTTTTTAGAGAAGAAATCTGGAAAGAAACCAGATGAAAAATATACTTATGGTTATTTGAGATATTCAGTACTTGGTGCGTTAATAACATCAATATTTTTACTTATTGGCTCAGTTGTAATGTTATATAATGCAATACCTAGAATAATTAATCCTCAAGTAGTAGATTATAACGGAATGTTGATACTTGGGATAATAGGATTTATTATAAATGGAACAGGAGCATTTATAACATCTAAAGGTGAAAAATTAAATGAAAAAGCTGTAAGCCTACATTTATTAGAAGATGTATTAGGTTGGTTAGCCGTTGTTATTGTTAGTATGCTTATGAAAGTATTTGATTTACCAATACTTGATCCTATACTTTCAATAGGAATTACCATTTTTATTCTATATAATGTATTTAAAAATTTAAAAAGTATATTTGAAATATTTTTAGAAAAGGCTCCAAGTAATATAGATTTTGAAAAATTTAAAAATAAACTTTTAGAAAATAATAAAAAGATATTAGATATCCATCATGTTCATATTTGGACTATGGATGGAGATAGAGTATATGCAACAATGCACGTAATTGTACCAGACAATATAGATAAAAATGATATGATTATTTTAAAAAAATATATAAATCATGAAGCTCTAGATCATTCAATAGCACATATAACTTTGGAAATAGAATATGAAAGTGAATGTTGTGGTGGTTTAAAATGTGAGATTAAACAAGAAAAATTAAATAGTCATAAACACCATTGTCATTAATGAAATATAATAATAATAGAAATGAAAAAGAATAAATAAAAAAATAAAATAAATAAAATAAATAAAATAAATAAAATAAATCTTTTTTTAAAAAGTCAAAAAGTCAAAAATCGAATTAAAATAACAAATTATTGTTATTGTTTTCTTGAATAAATGTGTATAATGTGTTAAAATTATATTTGTACTTTAATA
>CAZZFS010000039.1:0-1959 GCA_964653805.1 uncultured Clostridiaceae bacterium
CAATTGGTATCAAATACTTACACCTATTCAGGAGACCGTAGAAGTGTTAAAAGAATTAAAACATAAAGGATATAGACTTTATGTTTTATCTAATTTTCATTTGCTAGCATACGAGGATGTTACTAAGAGATATGATTTTTTTCAATATTTTGATGGTGGTATCATTTCATATAAGGAAAAGCTTATGAAACCTGAGAAAGAAATTTATGATAAATTGATTGAAAAATATAAAATTAATCCTAAAGAATCAATTTTTATAGACGATACAAAGATAAATGTTGAAAGTGCTAAAAAGTTAGGATTTGAAGCAATACTTTTTACAAATTCTAAAGATTTAAAAACTGAGTTAAGCCAATATAACATGCTATGTTTGGTTAACTCGTAAAATCATATAACTAAAAAACGAGCAATTTACTGGAACACCTTGGTATTCAGAGCTGAATTTCGGGGTGCTTTTTTTGTTGAAGTGCGATTTTATATTTCGTTTAGTGAGCACAAAACTGATGGAACAGAATTAAAGTGCTGTTATGAAAAAGACATACTATATTTTACATAAAAAGTGGTAAATGTATATGAAGAGGTGTTATAATCATAACTAATTAATTCTTAACGAGTAATGAAAGATGTGTCAACAACAAGAGTAGGTGAAATTACTATATACTTAAAAGCAAATTCGAAAAATGTTTGAAATGGTGTAAATAATAAAGGTAATACTTACTGAAAATATTTATATTAAAATAATGCCTATAACAATGAATATAAAGTAAAAGGAGAGATATACATGGACAAAGAAACTATTTATGTTGAAGAAGTAATAACTAGAGAAGACTTTCTTAAAGCATTTGAAGTAATGAAACAGCTAAGAACAAATCTAGTTGAAGAAACATACTTAAGCTTAATTGAGGATATGAAAAAAGAAGGCTACAGAATGTTTGCACTTTATTCAGGGGAAAAAGTTACTGCAGTTGCAGGAGTGATTAAACTTACCAATCTATATTACGGCAAACATATTTGGGTTAATGATTTAGTCACTGATATAAATCAAAGATCGAGGAAATATGGACAAATTCTTTTATCCTTCATTAATGGGTGGGCAAAAGAAAATGGTTGTAATGTAGTTGCACTTTCATCAGGATTACAGCGAGTGGAAGCACATGAATTTTATGAAATGAAAATGGGATTTGATAAAACTAGTTATGTATTTAAAAAGGAACTTTAACTTTTAAGAGCAGACCTTATCAGCAAACTTTCGATTTGTGAAAGGGTTATAGCAACATACGTACTAACTAGAAAACAGAGGTATAAATAACAAAAATGTAGTATAATGGTATTTAAAATTAATTAAAATGTAGTCAAATGAAGAAATATAGATAATAGCTTAATACTAATTTTAGCCAATAGGAGAAAAAAGTATGACTAAAAAATATAATTTATATCAAATTGATTCATTTACAAAAGAAAAATTTTTAGGAAATCCGGCCGGAGTAATAACAAACGCTGACGGGCTAACGGCAGATGATATGCAGAAAATAGCTAGGGAACTTAATAATTCAGAGACAGCATTCATTTTTTCTTCAAATAGCGATGAGTACGATCTTTACGTGAGATTTTTTACTCCAACAGCAGAGGTACCAATTTGTGGACATGCTACTATTGCTGCTCATTATGCCCGCGCTATTGAAAATAATTTGTATTCTTCAAGGGTTTATCAAAAGACAGGTGCAGGGATTTTGTCGGTTGATATAGTAAAGGAAAATGATGATTATAAAATTGTTAATAAATGCCTTTGGGGAATTGGTGGCGTAGCTGCTCTTGCAGGGGTAATTTTTATTCTTGACGCTCGTTATATTAAAAAAATTGGTGGTTTCATCGATTCTGCACTTTCATGGGTAGGGCTACAATCAAGCTCAGATCAATTAGAAGTAAATAATGGTGAAAAAGAAGCACAAGGAACATACT
>CAZZFS010000040.1:0-1571 GCA_964653805.1 uncultured Clostridiaceae bacterium
AAAGAAATAAATCTCTTGTTGTGAAAATTCAATAGCTAGATTAACACTTGGCAAATATCAGGTGTTAATCTAACTATTATTTATAGTAGCTGTAGCAGACTAAAAACTAGTCTGCTAATTTTTTTAAAAAATTAAGGAAAGTAAGCTTTACATTCCCTAGATAGTGTGATAATATTTATGTAAAGTTAGCTTTCCGTTATTTAAGAAGGGAGTTTTGAAAGTGAAAAATAGATTAGAAGAAATTCGAAAATCAAAAGGTATTCGGCAGGAAGAGCTTGCCACAACTTTAGAAGTATCCAGACAAACTATTGGCTCATTAGAAAATGGACGGTATAATCCATCTATTATTTTAGCTTTTAAAATTGCACGGTATTTTGATATGACTATTGAAGAAATTTTTATTTATGAGGAGGAGTCATTATGAAAGCGTTAAAGAAAAAAATCATTTGGTTTGTAATAATTGCACTTGCTGGTATAGCAATATTTATTGTAAATATTATCAAAGAAGGTAATAGCAGCACTATTACAGGGCTGGCATCAGGAATTACTGTTGTTTCTATTATAAAGTTGATCCAATTTATTAGAATGTCGAAAAACCCTCAGCTACTTAAAAAGTTCGAAATTCAACAAAAAGAAGAAAAATTTATTTTGATTTCTGAGAAAAGTGGAAGATTCACTTTTATGACAACATTATTTGCTGAGTTTATTGCCATCTTTATTTTGATTCTAATAAGTCAAGAAACCATGGCAAATATTGTATCTGCCATCGTAGGTATACAAACTTTGATTTATCTCATAATTTATTTTTATCTTTGCAAGAAAATATAAAAACAATTTCTCAAGTTATGCAGAGATAGGATTTTCAACTATTTCGGAATTACTACTGTCTAAAGAACAGTTTTAGCACCTCTGAGGTGGGAATTCTTAAAAATCTAATTATGAACAATGAATTTACAAATAGTTAACGGTTTGTCCTTAGGTTTGACATAAAATCGACACAAATTAGATTTATAGTATTAATGGACAGCCCATAAAAAACAAACATATAATCTCCTTTATGAATGCTGGTAAACATACAGTGTTTAATTAAAAGATACTCTTTAAAGGGTGTCTTTTTTTTATTTTGGTGACTGCCACCTGTCGATTCTCGCCGATTTAACATCCATAAAATTTCAAATATTTTTCAATATTTGACTTTATATACTCAGCACTGTGATTGCCAGGGAATATATGATTTTGCGTGTTTATGCCTTTTTCTTTAAATAGTTCATGTAAAATTGAACAGCCTTCATAAAATCTACCTTCATCCTTATCTCCATCATCAAGATAGACATTAATATCAGAAGATATAGTATTGTTTCTTGCAAGATATATTGGATCATATTTTTCTCATAGACTCATATCTTTATAATGTGGTTTGTCTTCTTCTTCGAGTTTTAGTTCTAAAGCAGGCATATGTCCTCCTACTTTTGAAAACAAATTCTGATGCCTTAATATATTGTGAAGGGCTACATAACCTCCAGCAGATGCTCCTCCTATATACCTTCCTTTTCTATCTTTTATAGTATTAA